>NZ_JBICXQ010000006.1:0-283296 GCF_043200375.1 Streptomyces sp. NPDC048434
TTCGAGGCCAACTCCTACCGCGACTACCTCGAACTCCACGGCCTGTCCGTCCAGTTGGCCGAAGCCCTGGCCGAGTACTGGCACGCCCGGGTCCGGAGCGAACTCGCCATCGGCTCCGGAGACCCGGACACTCTGGACGGCATGCTGCGCACCGAGTACCAGGGCTGCCGCTACTCCTTCGGCTATCCCGCCTGCCCGGATCTGGAGGACCGCGCCAAGATCGCGGTCCTGCTGCGGCCGGAACGGATCGGTGTCGAGCTCTCCGAGGAGTTCCAGCTGCACCCCGAGCAGTCCACCGACGCCCTCGTCATCCACCACCCCGAAGCCGGCTACTTCAATGCGGGAGGCCGGGGATGAACGCCCTGCGCGACACGCTGGCCACGGGAGCGCGCTCGCTGTCCTTCGAGTTCTTCCCGCCCAAATCCGCGGCCGGCGAGCGGGCACTGTGGCAGGCCATCCGCCGTATCGAGGCGCTGTCGCCGACGTTTGTCTCCGTGACGTACGGGGCCGGTGGTTCCTCCCGCGACCGGACGATCGAGGTCACCAAGCGGCTGGCCGCCGAGACCACACTGCGGCCGGTGGCCCATCTCACCGCCGTCGGCCACTCGGTCGCCCAGCTGCGGCACATCATCGGGCAGTACGCGGACGCGGGCGTACGCGATGTGCTCGCCCTGCGCGGCGATCCGCCCGGCGCCCCCAACGGTCCCTGGCGTCCGCATCCGCACGGGCTGCGCCATGCCCAGGAGCTGGTGAGGCTGGTGAAGGAGTCCGGTGAGTTCAGCGTCGGCGTGGCCGCCTTCCCCGAACGGCACCCCGCCTCGCCGGACTGGGACAGCGACATCCGTCATTTCGTCGCCAAATGCCGGGCCGGCGCCGATTACGCCCTCACCCAGATGTTCTTCCGCGTGGAGGACTATCTGCGGCTGCGGGACCGGGTCGCCGCGGCCGGGTGTGACACCCCGGTCATTCCCGAGATCATGCCGGCCACCGACGTACGCCAGATCCGCCGCTTCGCCGAGCTGAGCCATGCGGCGTTCCCCGAAGATCTGGCGCACCGGCTGGAGGCGGCCCGTGACGACCCCGCGGCAGCCCATCGCATCGGCGTCGAGCACGCCACCATGATGGCCGAGCGGCTGCTGGCCGAAGGAGCGCCGGGCCTGCACTACATCACCCTGAACCGGTCCACCGCGACACTGGAGATCCACCAGAACCTCGGCCTGTCCACCGCCGTCCCACAGCGGCAACCGGACCGACACTAGGAAGAGGACACCCCATGCATCCCCTCGTCCCTGCGGAGGCCGGCACATGAAACTCCTGGTGACCGGCGGAGCCGGATTCATCGGCTCCCACTACGTCCGCACCCTCCTCGCCGGCGGCTACCCGGGCCATGAGAAGGCCTCGGTGACCGTCCTGGACAAACTCACCTACGCGGGCAACCGGGCGAACCTGCCGGCGAGTCACCCCCGGCTGGCCTTCATCGAGGGGGACGTCTGCGACCGGGGACTGCTCCTCGACCTGCTGCCGGGCCACGACGCGGTGGTCCACTTCGCCGCGGAGTCCCATGTCGACCGCTCCCTGACCGACGCCGGCGCGTTCGTCCGCACCAACGTCGGCGGCACCCAGACGCTGCTCGACGCCTGTGTCGCCGCCCGCATACCGCGGGTCGTGCACATCTCCACGGACGAGGTGTACGGGTCGATCGCCGAGGGCGCCTGGACCGAGGACCACCCGCTGCTGCCCAACTCCCCCTACGCCGCGTCCAAGGCGTCCGCCGATCTCGTCGCCCGCTCGTACTGGCGCACCCACGGTCTCGATCTGTCGATCACCCGGTGCTCCAACAACTACGGCCCCTACCAGCACCCCGAAAAGCTGATCCCCCGGTTCGTCACGAACCTGCTGCAGGGAGAACCGGTGCCCTTGTACGGGGACGGCAGGAACGTACGGGAGTGGCTGCACGTCGACGATCACTGCCGGGCCATCCAGCTGGTGCTGACCCGTGGGGAGGCCGGCGAGGTCTACAACATCGGCCAGGGCAACCAGCGTTCCAATCGGCAGATGACCGAGCTGCTGCTGGAGCTGTGCCATGCGGACCCGCAGCTGGTGCGCCGGGTGCCCGACCGCAAGGGCCACGATCTGCGCTATGCGCTGGACGACGGCAAGATCCGCCGTGAGCTGGGGTATGCGCCGGCGGTCTCCTTCGCGCGGGGCCTGGGCGAGACGGTGGACTGGTACCGGGACAACCCGGCGTGGTGGAAGCCGTTGAAGAGCGATACGCAGTGAACGGTGCGGCCCGCCGGGCGCCCGGTGCGCGGCTTCCCTGACGGGCGGCCGCGCACCGGGCGCTGTCGAACGTCCCACGCGCAAGGGGTGGTGCGGCCCGCGGGGGGGGCCCTCCCGGCGGGGGGGCGGCGCCGGGGGGGGGGCCCCCCCCCCCCCCCGCGGGGGGGGGGGGGCCCGGGGCCCCCCCCCACCCCTCCTCGCTGCTTCCCCGGGCCGGTCAGCCCCCGGCCGCCGCCAGCAGCACCGCCGAGTAGTTCTTGCGGGCCGCCGTGTCGTACTGGAGCGCAATGTGACCGGCCGCCGAGGTGACGTCCCGCCACAGTCGCTGGAGCGGTGCGGACTCCCCCAGGCCACCGGTGCCCGCCGCACGGACCAGCAGGCCGACGGCGTCGGTGCACAGCTCCGCGGCGAAGGTGGCGTTGCGCTCGTTGCGGGCCATGTGCTCGGGCGTGAAGCGGCGCTCGTCGAGCACCTCGGCGTTCTCCTCGACGAGGTGGCGTGCGGCGTCGATCCGGCCGGAGGCCCGGACCAGCAGCAGCTCGTTCGACGGGTTGCGACGCCGGCCGGTCATGGTCGCCGCGCTCGACGCCAGCGCGCCGGCGGCGGCTCCCACGACCGGCGCGATGAAGGTCAGTCCGCCGACGGCCTGGAACGGCACGTTGTGAGCGGCCACATCGGAGTCGGCACTGCGGCCGGTCAGCATGTCGGCCCGGTCGAACGACAGATGACCGGGGACGGCGACCCCGTCCACCGACACCGTATGGCTGCCGGTGGCGCGCATCCCCACGTTGTCCCAGGTCCGCTCGACGGTGCAGACCGCGCGCGGCAGGGCGAAGAACCGCATCAGGGGCGGTCCGTCGCCGCCGTCCGGGCCGCCGGCCACCGTGGCGCACACCAGCACCCGGTCGGCGAAGTCGATGCCGCTGACGTAGGCCCAACGGCCGGAGAGCCGCCAGCCGTCGCCGTCGGGCACCGCACGCCCGCCGGGCATCAGCGCGGTGGCGATCACCGGGTCCGGGCTCGCTCCCCAGACCTCCTGATGGCCGCGGGCGGGCAGATGGCTGGTGAAACGGGCCGAGTAGGCGCTCAGCGAGGCACACCAGGCGGTCGCCGCACAGGCCTCTCCGATCGTGAGGACCGCGCGGGTCAGCTCCGCGAACGTGCCCTCGGCGCCGCCGAGGGAGCGGGCCACGAAGTGCCGGGCGAAGCCCGCGCCGCGCAGGGCGTCGATGACGTCGGGGGAGAGCGTTCCGGTGCGGTCCGCCTCGGCCGCGTGCTCGGCCGCGAGGATGCGCACCTTCTCCGCGGCCGGGACGAGCCCGGTGTCCAGCTGTGTATCGGCAGGCATCCTCATGTCCTCCTGTGATGACGGGCCTTGCGGTGCGGTGACCGGTCGGGTGGGGGGGCGGGCCGGGGGGTGTCGTCACCCTCCCGTCGAGCCGGAAAGGAGCTTGACGACACCGCCTAGAGGTCGGCTGCACCGGCCCTGGACCTCGGCCGGGGCGAAGGCAACGCGGCGGCCGGGACCGGCGCGGACAGAACCGGCGAGGCCCCGGACCGCGCCGTTGGGGTCCGGGGCCTCGGAAGGCAGGGGCGTACGGGGTGCTGGCGTCCCTGCGCGGTGGCACGGCGCGCCCCGGGGTGGTGGACGCACCGCGCGCCACACGGCGGCGGGGCACCGCCGCGGGAGCGGGTGGGCGGACGGGAGAGGCGGGCCGGGGGAAGCCGGCGGCCGCTCGGTCCCGTCTGCCGGTGGCTGTCAGATGGCGCGGGCGAACCGCTCCAGCGTCTCCCCCGGGCTCGGCCCGTCCAGCGCCTTGAAGATGCCGAACGCGCCCTCACCGTGCCGGTGCAGCTTGACGTGGGCCAGCTCCACCTTCGTGGTGCGGTCGTCGACGGCCGTGAAGTCGACCTCGATCTCGCTCGCCCGCTCGTCGTCCGGGATCGACTGCCAGTGCCCGTCGATGCGCCAGGTCATCACGAGGCGGCGCGGCGGGTCCCACTCCAGGACGCGGCCCCAGGCGATCTCGTTGCCGTCCACGTCCCACTCGTAGTAGCGGCCGCCGACGCCGGGTTCGAAGGCGAGGCCGGCGCGTTCCTTCTTGACGAGGATGTGCGACGGCGGCCACCAGTCCGCGGGCCGCTCGGTGAACACCTTGAAGCAGTGCTCAAGTGTGGCCGCGACCGTCACCGACTTGCGTACGTCCGGGATCGTCTGCGGCGGGGTCGGTGCCTGTGTCTGCTCGGGCACGGCTCCTCCTTCATGTCCTTCGTGGCTGGGCGCACCCGCACGCTGACCCGCTCGCCTCGACACCGCGTCGAGTCCCGCTCGACCCGCCGCCGTATGCCTGCCCACCCGGGTTCTCCCCCGCCCGCGACCGCCCGCGGCGCTCCAGAGGCAGTCGAGACGCGCGCAAGGCCGCGCCGCCACCGTCGGCAGTCCGCGGCCACGACAACGGGAGAGCACCATGACTGACGCACCACGACGAGTCGCCTTCGTCACCGGCGCCACCAGCGGGATCGGCCTGGCCGTCACCGAGTTGCTGGCCCGTCAGGGCAGTGCCGTGTTCGGCGTGTCCCGCGGCGAGGAGAATGTGCACAGCACCGTCAAGCGACTGCGCGCGGAGGGGCTGGAGGTCTCCGGGACCACCTGCGACGTCTCCTCGCCGGAGCAGATCCGTGCGGCGGTGCGGCAGGCCGTCGACACCTACGGACGCATCGACATCCTCGTCAACAACGCGGGCCGCAACGGCGGCGGCGAGACCGCGAAGATCGACGACGCGACCTGGCTCGATGTCATCGACATCAACCTCAACAGCGTCTTCCGGGTCACCCGCGAGGTGCTGACCACCGGGCGGATGCAGGACGGCGGCTGGGGCCGGATCATCAATATCGCGTCGACCGGAGGCAAACAGGGTGTGGTGCTGGCGGCGCCGTACTCCGCCTCGAAGCACGGCGTCGTCGGCTTCAGCAAGGCCGTCGGCCTGGAGCTCGCCAAGACCGGGATCACCGTCAACGCGGTCTGCCCCGGTTTCGTCGAGACGCCGATGGCACAGCGCGTACGCCAGGGCCACGCCGAGCACTTCGGCATCTCGGAACGGGACGTCCAGGACAAGTTCGAGGCCAGGATCCCGACCGGCCGCTATGTCACCCCCGAGGAAGTGGCCGGTCTGGTCGGCTATTTGACCACCGATGCCGCCGCCTCGGTCACCGCGCAGGCGCTCAACGTCTGCGGCGGACTCGGCAATTACTGATCCGGCACCCCGCCGCGGACGACAGAGACGGAGCCCCACCGATGACCGACCCCGGCACCACCCTCCTGGACCATCCCGACACCGCCACGTTCCGGGCGGCCATGGGAACGTTCCCCACCGGCGTCACCCTGCTGACCCAGGGCTGCGGCGACCGGACGATCGTGATGACGCTCAACAGCCTCGCCTCGGTCTCCCTCGACCCGCTGCTGATCCTGGTGTCCGTGAAGAAGGACGGACGGATGCGGCCGAGGATCCGGCGCGGCGGCGGCTACGCCGTCAACGTGCTCGGCGAGCAACACCACCGGCTCTCCACGGAGTTCGCCCGCCCGGACCGCCCCGAGGGGCAGCGGGCGATGGCCCGTATCGGCGCCGTCGAGGGCACCACCGGCAACGCTGTCATCCCGTCCGCCGTGGCCGCCTTCGAATGCCGGCTGGACACCGAGTACGAGGCCGGCGACCACGTCCTGCTGATCGGCCGGGTGGTGGCCGTGCACCGCGCGCCCGACGAGGCCCGCCCGCTCGTCTTCCACCAGGGCCGCTACACCCGGCTGTCCGGCACCCAGGAGACCGCGTGAACGCCCCCGCGGCCGCCGGCACCACCACGGCCCGCACCCCCCGGCCGGCGGCCGGCGCACCCACGCTGCGGGAGCTGGCCGACGGCGTCTTCGTCTACGAACAGCCCGACGGCGGCTGGTGCCTGAACAACGCCGGAGTGATCACAGGAGGCGGCCGGTGCGTCCTCGTCGACACGGTCGCGACCCGCGCCAGGGCCGAGCGACTGCGCGACGAGGTGACGCGCGTGGCGCCCGGCGGCCCGGACACCGTGGTCAACACCCACTTCCACGGCGATCATGTCTTCGGCAACTCCCTCTTCACCCCCCGCGCCACCGTCATCTCCCATGAGGGGGCCCGCGGCGACATGGCCGAGTCGGGGCTCGGCCTGTGCCGGCTGTGGCCGGGCGTCGACTGGGGCGAGATCACCCTCGCCCTCCCCGATCTGACGTTCACCGAGCGGCTGACGCTGCGCGTCGGCGAGCTGCACGTCGAGCTGCTCCATGTCGGCCCGGCCCACACCGCCCACGACGTGGTCGTCTGGGTGCCCGAACGCCGGGTGCTGTTCACCGGCGATGTGGTGTGGTCCCAGGTGACGCCCTACGTCCTGATGGGTTCGGTCGCCGGCTCCCTGCGTGCCCTGGAGCGGCTGCGCGCCCTGGGGCCGGAGACCGTCGTCCCCGGCCACGGCCCGGTGGCCGGGCCCGGGATACTGGACGCCACGGAGGACTATCTGCGCTGGCTGGCCCAGCTGGCCGAGGACGGTCTGCGCGCCGGCCGCACCCCGCTGGAGACCGCCCGCGCCGCCGATCTGGGCCGCTTCGCCGGCCTGGTGGACGCCGAGCGTCTGGTCGGCAATCTGCACCGCGCCTACGCCGAGGCAACGGGCCTCGCGCCCGGCGCCCGTATCGACGTCGCGGCCTCGTTCCAGGAGATGGTCACCTTCCTCGGCCACCTCCCGGCCTGCCACGCCTGACGGCCACTCCCCCGGGCGCGCGGCCGCCTGCGTGCACATGTGTGAGGGCGGTGGGAGATCTCCCACCGCCCTCACCCATGTGCACCTTCCCCCGTCCCCTCCGTGCCTGCCGTTTCCGACGCTCCTGCCGTACCGGGAGACGTGTCGTCAGACGGCGGCCGGGCTGTCGCGGTGGATGACCCGTGACTGCGTCAGCAGCTGCCCGTCCCGCCGCACCAGCACATCCTCGACCGTGAAGGTCGGTTCGAAGGTCACGACGCCCGCCCGGTCGGTCCGGGTGACCAGGGAGTAGTACGACACCCTCAGCTCCTCACCCGTGGGGTCGACGGGCTCGATCAGCAGATGGTCGAACCAGTGCCGCACCGCGATGTCGCGGTAGCGGGGCAGGGCCGCACGCATCCCGGCGACCATGGCCTTCCGCCCCTTCGCCAACTCGCCGTTGGCGTGCAGCACTTCACCGTCCTCGGCGAATGTCTCGGCGAAGCCCTCGATGTCCAGGGCGTCCACGCGGCGCATCTGGCGCGCGTAGAAGGTCCGCACCTCGGCGTAGAGGTCCCCGGTGACCTGACGTTCCGTTGTCCGTACCACCTGCGACACGGCTGCTCCCTCCGCTGACCGCCGGCCGCCACGGACGGCGACCGGGCCACGGCCCACTCTTCCGCCCGGGGCTGCAGTACCTCTCCAGCGCCGCTGGAGTTCGGCGGCCGTCGACCGCGGGCAGGCTGCGGTCGGCGACGAGAGGAAGCCGGGGAGAGGAGGCCGGCAAGTGGAGGCCGGGGAGAGGAGGCCGGGGAGCAGCGAAGGAAGCACGCCGGGCCGGGCAGGCAGATGGCCCACCCGATACTGCATTCACTGAGCCATTGGTACCGTCACGAGCCCCAGGAAGCTCGCCGCCCCGTGAGGAGGCCGTTGCACCATGGCCGTGGATGCCCTCGACGCCAAGATCCTCCGGCTGCTGCTGGAGCAGCCGCGCACCAGTGTGCGGGAGTACGCACGTCTCCTCGGCGTCGCCCGGGGAACCGTCCAGGCGCGCCTGGACCGCCTCGAACGGGACGGTGTGATCACCGCCTACAGCCCCCTGCTGTCCCCCGCCGCGCTCGGCCATCCCGTGCTCGCCTTCGTCCACATCGAGGTCACCCAGGGCCATCTGGAGGAGGTGGCCGACGCGCTGGCGGAGGTCCCGCAGATCATCGAGGCGTTCTCGACGACCGGTGGCGGGGATCTGCTGACCCGGGTGGTGGCACGGGACGCGGCGCATCTGGAGGATGTGATCCAGCGGTTGATCAGCCTGCCGGGCGTGGTCCGCACCCGTACGGAGGTGGCGCTGCGCGAGCGGGTGCCGCATCGCATGCTGCCGCTGGTCGAGGAGGTCGGCACCGCCGGGTCGCGATGAGCCGGCCGCTTGGCATGCTGGTGGGTATGAGCACCTCCGCCGCATCCCGGGTCACGGCCGCCCCACCCGCTCCGGTGATCTTCGATCTCGACGGCACGCTGGTGGACAGCGAGCCCAACTACTACGAGGCGGGGCGCCGGCTGCTGGCCGGGTACGGTGTGCCGGACTTCAGCTGGGAGCACCACACCCGCTTCATCGGCATCGGCACCCGCGAGACCCTGGAGATTCTCAGCCAGGAGTTCGGCATCGCCGCGCCGCTCGACGAGCTGCTGGCGGGCAAGAACCGTACCTACCTGGAGCTGGCACGGGCGCACACCGAGGTCTTCCCCGAGATGCGCGCGTTCGTGGAGCGCCTGTCGGCGGCCGGGCACCCGATGGCCGTGGCATCCGGTTCGTCGCGGGCCGCGATCGAGGCGGTGCTGGCCGGTACCGGGCTCGATGCGCTGCTGACCACAGTCGTGTCCGCCGAGGAGGTGGCGCACGGCAAGCCCGAGCCGGATGTGTTCCTGGAGGCGGCGCGCCGGCTGGGTGTCGATCCTGCCCGCTGTGTGGTGCTGGAGGACGCGGCGCCCGGCGCGCTCGCGGCACACCGGGCGGGAATGCGGTGCATCGCCGTCCCGTATGTGGCCGCCACCGCCGACGACCCGGCCTTCGCGAGCGCCGGGCTGCTGTTCAAGGGCGGTCAGGGGGAATTCACGGCGCGGGCCGCATACGACTGGCTCGGGCAGCCGGTCCGGTCTTCCCCCTGACCGGGGTGGGTCACTCCAGGTCGAGGGACTTGCATTCGGCGGCGAGATCGCCGGCGCAGAGCAGGTCGGTCCGGACGGTGCCGTCGCGGACGACGGTGTCCTTCATATTCTTCCTGGTGACGATCTGCGCCTTGAACAGCTGGGCGGGGACAGCGGACTTGCTGTTGCTGTGTGCGGTGTCCGACGTCAGGGACTTGATGCTCTTGCCCCGCAGCAGACGGAAGGCGATTTCGGCGGCGGTTTCGGCCTCCGGCCTGACTTCCTTGTAAATGGTGAAGGACTGGGTACCGGCTATCAGCCGCTGCAGCGCGGGGAGTTCGGCGTCCTGGCCACCGACCGGCACATTCTTGACACCGGCCGACTTGAGCGCCGCGGCGATACCGCCCGCCATACCGTCATTGGCCGAGTAGACCGCGTCAAAACCCGCGGCGCCATGGGCGTTGATGAAGTCGGTCATCTCCTTCTTGGCCGTCGCGGCGGACCAGTCGGGGATGTCCTTCTCATAGACGATCTTACGGACCTTGCCGTCGAGGACGTCATGGGCGCCCTTCTTGTAGGACGGCGCATTCGGGTCGGTCGGCGAGCCGTTCATCATGACGACGTCGGAAGCGGCCGCCTGGGAACCGAGAGCGGCGAGAATCCCCTGCCCCTGGAGCCGGCCGATCTTTTCGTTGTCGTAGGAGACATAGGCCGCGACATCGCCCTCGGCGAGCCGGTCGTACGCAATGACCTTGACGCCCTTCTTGGCGGCCGAGTCCACCCAGTTCTTGGCCGCCGCGGCGTCGACCGGGTCCAGGATGATGACCTTGACGCCCTTCTTCACCAGGGCGTCGAACTGTCTCTTCTGGGCGTCGACCTTCTGCTCGGCATTGTGGTAGTCGAGCTTGCATTCGAGGCAGAGGGACGCAACGCGCGAGGAAATGATGCGGCGGTCGAACTTCTCGTACCGGGCGGCTTTGCTCTCCGGAAGGAGCAGCCCAATGGAGTCCTTGCCGGCACCGGCGTCCTGGTGATCACTTCCACAGGCCGCCAAGGGCGCTGCGAGCGAGAGCGCCATTGCGCCGGTGAGGGCGCGCCGCATTATTGCATTCATTCCCGGTACCTCCAAAGGGGCCGCCTGACCGGCCCAGAACGGCTGAATTGAACGTCATCTCCGGCCCTACCGTCAAGAATCGAAGCAATAACGATGTGGGAGTGAGCCGTGATTTGACTCTCTGAAACCCCGCCGCTCGGCAGGCCTTCCGGCCGGTCCCGAAACGGTCAATTCATTCCGGAACACTCCGTAACGCTCCGGTCCTCACCCCTGCCACTTCGGCGGCGGGAAGCGGGCGGACACCGGGGCCCGCACCGCCGGTCGTCCCGTCAACCAGGGCATATCCCAGTGGAGTTGGCGACCGTAACGCGCGTCGGCCGCACGTGCGAACACCTGCTCGGCCTTTCACCGCGCCTGCCGGATCGCGGGAAGCGCGAGAAATAGGTGCCGGGCGCAGCCTTCGGGGATGGCCAGGGAGCCGGGCCGGGAATTGGTCAAGACCACTCAGAACCGGGCCGACGGCGTCGCGGCGACGACGGCGCCGGCCGCTTTTCCCGCACCGCAACCAAATGCGGCGGCAGAAATGGGGAATCCCTGGGAATGTCTTTAGCTTAATTTTTTGAGCCCGAGTCCTCACCACGAGAACCCGGGCCATGACGATCTCTGACCCGCTTCGCTCACTGTGCGCGGCCCGGCCGGGACGTCCGGCGCAGCCGCACCGGGTCAGCCCACCCAGCCGCCCGTGAGGCCGAGCACCGCCGAGCCGTCCAGGTCGGTGAGCTTGGTGCCGGTGAAGCCGCGTGCCCAGTCCGACGTCTGGATACGGAACGCGGGCCGGTCCGCGGTGAGCGCCTCCAGCACGGCCTCAGCGGCCTCGGCCGGGGTCTGCGCGCTGCCGAGGAACTGGGCGACGGTGCGGTCCAGGTACGCCTGCAGCGCGTCCGCGTAAGGGCCCGCCGCGGCGACCTCGCCCGCCAGGTCGACCCCGATGTTGTTGACGAATTCGGTCGCCACGGCGCCGGGCTCGACGACGGAGACCGTCACCCCGAGCTCCGCCGCCACCGGCGCCAGGCTCTCCATGTAGCCCTCGACGGCGAACTTGGCCGCGCAGTAGGCCTCGTTGAAGGGCTGACCGACGACCCCGCCGACGCTGGTGACGGTGATCAGACGGCCGCCGGAGGCGCGCAGATGCGGCAGCGCCGCCTTCGAGACATGAAGCACGCCGAAGAAGTTGACCTCCATCACCGTGCGCACCTCGGCAACGGTCTCGTTCTCCAGCGTGCCGAGGTGTCCGCCACCCGCATTGTTGATCACGGCGTCGAGACGGCCGTAATCGGCGATCACTCCGTCGACCGCCGTGGCGACAGAGCCCTCGTCGACGACATCGAGCTGTCGGACATCGAGCTCCGCCCCCGCCTCCCCGGCCGCCTTGCGCAGGGCGTCGGCGCGGCCGGTATCGCGCAGCGTGGCCACGACCCGCCAGCCCGCCTGCGCCGCGGCGACGGCGGCAGCCAGGCCGATGCCGGAGGACGTGCCGGTGATCAGAACAACCTTGGAAGACATGGCAAACCTTTCGGCCCCGTGTGACGGAGCAATTTACGTGCGTGTACACACACCATAGACATTATGTGTACGCACACGCAACCGGTAGCCTTGCGGTATGGCAAAAAGGAAGCTCACCCAGGCCGAGATGCCCGTGGCCGACCACGCTTTCTACGGGCTGGTCTGGGCCGGAACCGTCCTCACCGAACGCGTGGACCGCGCCCTGAGCAAGGCCCACGACCTACCGGTCTCCTGGTTCGAGGTGATGCTCTGGCTCGCCTCCAGCCCGGACCCGGTCCCGGCCTCCGTGCTCGGCAACAGCACCATGCTCAGCCGCAGCCAGGTCTCCCGTGTCGTGGACGCCCTCCAGAGCCGCGGGCTGGTCACCCGCACCCCGTCCGCACGCGACGCACGCTCCGTCGAGGTGTCCCTCACCCCGGAAGGCCGCCGGCTCTTCGAGGAGGCCGATGCCACCCGCCGCTCGTGTCTGGCCCCGGTGTTCACCGATCTCCTCGACCAGGAGGACCTCGAAGCGCTGAGCGCGGTGTGGCAGAAGCTCAAGGCCAACAAGGACGGCTGAGGACGGCCCTGGACCGCCTCACGGATCAAGGCGGGCCGGGCGGAGCCGCCGGCGCCTCAGTGCGCGATCGTCCGGGCGATGTCCAGGGTGAGTCGCTGCCAGGGGTCGCGCGGGTCACGCGTGGTGAGCTCGCCGATGCGGCGCAGCCGGTAGCGCAGTGACTGGGGGTGGAGGCCGAGCCTCCGGGCGGCGGCGGTCGCGGAGCCCGTGTCCAGGTAGGTGGTGAGCGCTTCCAAGAGGTGCCGGCGGCCGGGCTGGACGAGCGGGCCGAGGATCAGTCGGCTGATCTGTTCGGGAGTGGTGGCGGGTCGTCCGCCGAGGAGCGCCAGCACCTGGGCGTCGCCGTCCGTCAGGACCCGCGCGGGGTGGTGGGCGTGCGCGGGTGCCGTCTCCAGGGCGTCGGCCGCCAGACGGTAGGCGACGGCGATCCGGTCCAGGCTCTCCCCCGAGATGGCACAGCCGCGCAGGCCCCGCTCGCCCAGGGCCCGGGGCACGGCCCCACCGGCCGCGGCGGGCAGCAGCAGGACGGCGCGCGAGCCCCGGACCGTCACCAGCGGGGTGTCGCCACCGTGGCCGTCGAGCGGGGCAAGGAGCCCGAGGGCCGCCTCCTGCGTCACGACGGCGCCGTCCGCGTCGGCGGGCTCCGCCACCAAGAGGCAGTAGGGGTCCGGGAGTTGTCTGCCCAACCGCGCGGCCCGGTCGGTCAGCGCGCCGATGGAAGCGTGCCGTCCCGCGATCAGGTCGTCGAGGAGCAGCCGCAGCGCCCGGTCGCGGTCCGCGGTGAGATCTTCGCTGGTGGCGGTGTAGGCCGTGGCCATCTCTTCGGAGAGGGTGTCAAGGGTGGTCAGCGCCATCCGCGCGAGCGCGAAGGCGTCCGGTGCGCCCGGCGGGGGTGTGGCGGCCGCAACCTCGTCGGTCATCACCGTCGCCGCGACCCGGTAGGCCCGCAGGACCGCCTGCATCGGGCGGCCGTCCGCGGCCCGCGCCGCCGCGATACCGCGGAACCTGCGGACGTCGGCCGGGGTGAGTGCGCTGTCGGTGGCCCAGAGATGGAGCAACCGGTCCAGCGCCCAGGCGGCGATGGCCCGCACCTCGTGGAGGCGGCCGTCATCGAGGGCGGCATAGGCCGGGACCTGCTCGCGCACGGCGGCGACGATCGTCGCGACCACCCTGGGATCGGCGAGCAGCTGCTGCCGTACACGCTCCCGTTCCTTCATCACAGGGTGATGATTCCACCCGCGTGTTGTGCGCATCGCGGTGGACGGGTGTTGTCACTGTCGCCAGGATCTCGGTGAGCACGCAGTCTCAGCGACGAGAGGCGGGACGTACGGATGGCGAAGCACTGGGCGGACTTCCAGTACGAGATCTATCTCCACGGCATGACCGGCGCCGTACCGCGGCTGCCGACCGATCTGACGCGGCTGGAGGAGCTCGCCGAGCGGCGCCTCGGCCCCGGCCCGGTCGGCTATGTGGCGGGCAGCGCGGGCACCGGCAGCACCGCCGACGCCAACCGGGCGGCACTGCACCGCCGGCGGATCGTCCCGCGGATGTTGCGCGAGGTGCACGAGCGCGATCTGTCCGTGGAGGTGCTGGGGCGGGCGCTGCCCGCGCCGCTCGCGCTGGCGCCGGTGGGCGTGCTGTCGATCATGCATCCGGAGGCCGAGCCCGGCGCCGCACGAGCCGCCGCGGCCCAGGGCGTTCCGTACATCCTGTCCTCCGCCTCCAGCACCCCCATGGAGGAGGTCGCCGAGGCGATGGGCGACGGGGAGCGGTGGTTCCAGCTGTACTGGGCGAAGGACCGCGAGGTCACCAGGAGCTTTCTGAACCGGGCGAAGGCGGCCGGATACACCGCGCTGTTCGTCACCCTCGACACCCCGCTCCTCGCCTGGCGGCCGCGCGATCTCGACCAGGCGTATCTGCCGTTCCTGCACGGCGTCGGCACCGCCAACTACTTCACCGATCCCGCGTTCCGTGCCGGGCTCGCCAAGCCGGTGCAGGAGGACCCGAACGCGGCCGTCATGCACTTCCTGGGAATGTTCGCCGACCCCGCCAAGACCTGGCCGGACCTGGCGTTCCTGCGCGAGAACTGGGACGGCCCGATCGTGCTCAAGGGCATCCTGCACCCGGAGGACGCCCTGCGGGCCGCCGAGGCCGGCATGGACGGGGTGGTCGTCTCCAACCACGGCGGCCGCCAGGTGGCGGGCTCCGTCGCCGCCGCCGATGCACTGCCCCGCGTCGTCGAGGCGGCGGCCGACCGGCTCACCGTGCTCTTCGACAGCGGCATCCGCACCGGCGACGACATCTTCAAGGCGCTGGCCCTGGGCGCGAAGTCGGTGCTGGTGGGGCGCCCGTACGCCTATGGGCTCGGCCTCGACGGCCAGGCGGGCGTCGAGCATGTCATCCGCTGTCTGCTCGCCGAGCTCGACCTGACCCTCGCGCTGTCCGGGCACTCCCGCCCGGCCACGCTGACCGCCGACGACCTCATCAAGGAATCCGCATGACCACCTCGCCGGACCCCTCCCCCACCACGGAGCCGCACACCGTGCGGAACGTCCTCGCCGTCGTCTCGCCGCATGTCGGAGGCCGCGCCGCCGGCGCCGGGCTGGCCGGCCTCTTCCCCGGGCAGACCCGGGTCACCGTCGTCGAGAGGACCGACGAGGACCCGGCGGCGCTGCGCGAGGCCCATCTCCTCATCACCGGCCTGGCCCCGGTCACGGCCGGACATCTCGCCGCCGCACCGGATCTGGAGCTCGTCCAGTGCGCCAGTCACGGCTTCGACTACGTGGACCTGGAAGCGGCGCGCGAAAGGGGCATCCCGGTCTGCAACATCGGCTCCAGCGGCGCGGAGAAGCAGAACGTCGCCGAGCAGACCTTCGCCCTGATGCTCGCCCTGGCCAAGCAGCTCGTCCCGGCCCACACGGCGCTCGTCGAGGCCGACTGGGCGCTGCCGCGCCTGCAGCGGTCCATCACCGAGCTGTCCGGCAAGACGCTCGGCATCGTCGGTCTCGGACACATCGGCGAGGAAGTCGCCCGCCGGGCCGTCGCGTTCGACATGGACATCGTCTACGCCGGGCCGAAGCCGGTCGCCCCGGAGACCGCGGCCCGCCTCGGCGGCGCCCGCCATTTGAGCCTCGACGAACTGCTGCGCACCTCCGACTACATCACCCTGCACGCCCCGCTCACCGACCGGACCCGCAACCTCCTCGACGCGGAGCGCCTGGCCCTCCTCAAACCCACCGCTTTCCTGATCAACACCGCCCGCGGCGCCCTCATCGACCAGGACGCCCTCGCGGACGCCCTGGCCGCCGGCACCCTCGCCGGGGCCGGTGTCGATGTCTTCGACCCCGAACCGCCCACGGCGGCCCTGCGTCTGCTCAAGGCCCCGAACGTGGTGCTCTCCCCGCACGTCGCGGGAGTCACCCGCGAGACGCTGGTCCGTATCGCCCTAGCCGCGGTCCAGAACGTCATCGACCACCTGGAGGGCAAGCCGCTGCGGGACGTCGTCTCGTAACGGCACGCGCCACGGCCGCCCACCGCCGGCTGCTCCCGCCCGACCGGCCGAAGCCGCGCTCGTGCGGGAGCAGCCGGATGCCGATGCCCCTTCGGGTCCTCGCCCCGGCCGCCCCCCCGGCTTCCGCACATCGCTCTTTCCTGCATTCCAGCCATTGTTCGGCGCATCGGTGACGTACCGGTCCGGCTCTGTTGTGATCACCATGGACCGTCTCGCCGATCAACAGGAAAGGCCGGTGCACGCTCGTGGAACCCCGTGGACGCACCCGTTGGGCGATGGGTGGGCTACTCGCCGGAGGCATCCTCGTCAACTTCCTCGACCGCACCGCGATATCGGTGGCGAGCTCCTCGATCGCCGACGACTTCGGGCTGGACCTCCAGCAACTCGGTGTGGTCCTCTCGGCCTTCACGTGGTCGTACTGTCTGGTCCAGTTACCCGCCGGTCTGCTGGTGGACCTCCTGGGCGTCTCGCGGCTGACCCGGATCGCCTCCGCACTGTGGGCCGTTGCCGGGCTGCTGACCGCGGTGGCCGGCGGGGTGGGCCCCATCATCGCGGCCCGGCTGCTGCTCGGGGTCGCCGAGGGGCCCTCGATGGTCGGCGCCTCCAAGGCGACCGCGGCGTGGTTCCCGCTCGGCGAGCGCGGCAGGGCGACGGCGATGTTCGACGGCGCCACCAAGCTGGCCAACATGGTGGCGTTCCCCGTCCTGGCGTTCGTGATGAGCGAGTGGGGCTGGCGGGCCGGGTTCCTGTTCACCGCCGTGGTCAGCGCGCTGTTCACCGCGGTGTGGTGGTGGGGGTACCGGGACCCGTCCGCGTACCGGTCGCTGCGTCCGGCGGAGCGGGAGTTCATCCTCAAGGGCGGGGCCCGGGACGTCGACCGGGGCGGGGCGGAGCAGTTCCGCGTGGCGCTGCGCTCCGGCAGGATCTGGATCCTGTCGTGCGGTTTCGCCTGTTACGGCTACACCATCAACATCGTGCTGACCTGGATGCCGGAGTTCCTCCAGCGGGAGTTCCATGTGCGGCTGCTGCAGTCCGGCTTCTATTCGATGATTCCGTGGGCGGTGGCGACGGTGGCCGAACTCATCGTCGGAGGCTGGCTGGTGGACCGGCTGGTGCGCCGGGGCCACCAGCCGTGGACGGTCCGCAAAACGGTTCTGACGTGCGGGCTGGCGCTCGGCGCGGCGATCGGCGCCGCCGGGAGCGCCGGGTCACCCGCCGTCGCCGTCGTCTGGATGTCCGTCTCCCTGGCGGGGCTGGCCATTGCCGCGCCCGTCGCCTGGAGCCTCCCGGGGCTGCTCGCACCGCCGGGGACGGTGGGAGCGGTCAGCGGACTGATGAACTTCCTCAATACGGCGGCCACGGCCGGTGGTGTGCTGCTCACCGGCCGGCTGGCGCAGGTGACCGGATCGTTCGAAGCGCCGTTCCTGTTCGCGGTCGCGGTGCTGGCCTGCGGGGTGGCGCTGTACTGGCTGGCGCTGCGCCCGGCCGCGGTGCCGGACTCCGGCCCGGCCCGGCAGCTGCACCGAGTCTGAGGTCCTCGGCAAGCCTCCTTGTGCTTAGGCAACGCACCTGCACATGATGGGCAGTTGCTGTGTCCGTCATCACAGATTCGACACCTGACGCCCGGGAATCCCTAGTATGGGTGGGCAGTTCTCGGCAGGGGGGCGTGGAAAGCAGCTATGCACACTGTCGGCCCTCTTCCGCTCAGGCCTGACACAGCGCCAGGGCATCCGCAGCAGTCGCCGGAGCTGACCGATCCTGCCCCAGACACCACCACTTCAGCGTCGAGTGCCGCTGCGGTCGAGGTTCGCCGCCGATGAACGAGGTAGCTGTCTTAGCGTCGTGCCTGGCGCGATTATCCTGGCCGCCGGAGCGGCTGGCCCGGGAGATCAACAAGCGGTGCGGTAGCGGCACCATCAGCAGCAAGGCCCCCTACAACTGGCTGAAGGGGGCCTGCCCCCGGCGCCGGCTGCCGTACATCGTCGCCAAGATCTTGTCCGACCAGCTCGGCGAGCCCATAGCGGTCGAAGCGCTGTGGCCCCGGCACTTCCCCGCGGCACCGTCACCTCAGCGCATCCCCGCTCAACGGCGCCCCATGACGTCCGTGCCGCCGCAGGCCGCCGCCCTGGATCCGGTCACCGCCTCGGTGGACTGGCTGGTGGCCGACGACGCGCCGCCGCCTTCCCGGACGCGCGGCGAGGAGGTCCCCGAGGTCGCGGTCGAGGTGCTGACCGTCAGGATCCAGCAGTTGCGTCAGCTGGACGACAGCTGCAGCAGCGGGCTCGTACTGGACTGGGCGCTCCAGGACCTGCAGTGGGCGAAGAAGCTGGCCGCCACCTACTCCTACGACACCTCGACCGGTCTGCGACTGCACCGGATCATCGCCGAACTCGGCCAGCTCACCGCCTGGTTGACCGCCGACCAGGGCATGGACGAGCTGAGCAATACCCGCTTTCTGAGCGCCCTGAGCGCCGCACGTACCGCCGGCGACCGGCCGCTCGCCGCGTACATCATCTCCTGTATGAGCTACCGGGCCGTCTGGGCCGGGCGGACGGAAGAGGCGCTGCGTCTGATCCGGATCGCCCGCAAGGGAACGGCGCAAGAGGACATGGGCATCGGTCAGGCGCTGCTGGCCACGCGCGAGGCCAGAGCCCGTGCGGGCCTCGGCGACGAGGCGGGCTGCCGGCGCGCCCTGGACGAGGCCGCCGAGCTGAGCCGGGCCGGCCGGCCCTCGTCCGAGCCGCCATGGGCGTACTGGCTCACGCCCGCGGTCATGGTGGCCGATGCCGGGCGGGCCTGGCTGGAGTTGGGGCGCCCCCAACAGGCGGAGTGGCATCTCGCGCACGGGATCGACCTGCTCCAGGGCAGCCAGCCGCGCAATCTGCTGCTGCACAGCACCTCGCTGGCCGAGGCACGACTGGCGCACCGCGAGGTCGACGGTGCCGCGGAAGCCGCCGCGGAGGCGCTGACCCTGGCCGAGAACATCAGCTCGCAGCGCGCCCACTCCCGGCTGATGGCTCTGCGGCAGCGGTTCGTGCGATATGACAGTGCGGTGGCGCGCGAGATCGTGCAACGGGCCGACGATCTGCTGGAAGTGGATCGGACACGGGCGACGTGCTAGAGGGTGAACCCCGAGGTGTGTCAGTGAGCGCTGGCGGTCAGCGTGTGGACGGCCGGCCGGCCGGTGCGGCGGTGGCCGGGAACGCGGTGGCCAGGGCGCGGAACCGGCGCGGAACACGGACCGCGGCTGTGGCCGGGAGGCGGCCGCCGTGCCGTGGTGACGCCTTCGGCAGGCCGTCGGCCCACACCGGCGGTGCAGTGGCACGGGCACGGGCCCTGGTCGTCACACACTGAAGGACGGCCCCTCCCGCCGCGCGCCTCCTTGGCGGGACCCCCAGACCCGGAACGGCATCCAGGAGAACAGGAACATATGCGAGTCACCCACGAGGCACCGCTTGCCCCGATGACGACGCTGGGCCTCGGCGGACCGGCGGCGGCCCTCATCGAGCTGCACGACCCCGCGGACTTCCCCGAGTTCGTCGCACTGGCCGGCAGCTTCCCCGGCGAGCCCGTCTGTCTGGGCGAAGGAAGCAATGTGCTGGTCAGCGACGCCGGATGCGACAGCGCCGTGCTGCGGATGAGCACCAAGGGCGTACGCATGGCCGGGAGCACCGCCGACGGACGGGTGCTGGTGGAGGTCCAGGCCGGTCATCCGCTCGCCGATCTGGTCGACACCACCGTCGCCGAGGGCCTCACCGGTATGGAGATGTTGGTGGGCATCCCCGGGACCACCGGCGCCACACCGGTGCAGAATGTCGGCGCCTACGGCCAGGAGACCGCCGACACCTTGGTGGAAGTGACGGCATGGGACTGGACGTTGCGCCGCACGGTCACCATGGATGCCGCGGCCTGCGGGCTGGGCCACCGCACCAGCGTCTTCAAGCGCTCCCGCCGATGGACCTTGCTGAGCCTGGTCTTTGCGCTGCGCCGGTCCGAGCTGAGCGCGCCGCTCACCTACCGGACGGTCGCCGCCGAGCTCGACGTTCCGGTCGGTCGCCGGGTGCCACTGGACGAGGTGGCCCAGGCGGTGCTCGCCGTCCGGAAGAGCAAGGGGATGGTGCTGGGGTGCAGCGGCACCGACGACCGCTCGGTCGGCAGTGTGTTCCTGAGCCCCGAGATCTCCCCCGCCCAGGCCGAGCGCCTGCGGGCGCGCAACGCACCGGTGAACCGCTTCCCCGACGGCTCGATCCGGGTCAGTGCGAGCTGGCTCATCCGGCAGGCCGGATTCGAGCTGCGTCGGCCGATCGTCACGGGCGTACGCATTTCCTCACTGCACTACACCCTGGTCGCCGAGGAGGGTGCGAGCGCCGCCGGCTTCACCCAGGCGGTCGAGATCGTGCTCCAGGAGGTCCTGCGCCGTACCGGAGTACGGCTCACCGCCGAAATCGACTTCCTCTGAACTCGGCCGCCCGCTCCCGGAGTGAGAGAACTCACGCCTCTTCGCCCGTTTCCCACCCTGAACGATTCGGCATTGCGGGGAACGTCAATGTCCGGACGGCAGGCGAGGGGCGCAGTTGACGGGCCGGTCGAACGCAAACCGGCATTCCGCCGGGTCTCTTTTCCCGAACGCACTCTCCTCAGGTGCGCGCAAGTTCTTTTGCCCGAGGTGATATTCCGGCCCTCTTGATGGCTCGCCGAGAGGGCCGGAAGCGCCCGTCCGCTCCACCGCGCACCGGACAATGGTGGCAATTCGCCGGTGAACTCAGGCCGTCGGCAAGGGAAGTCGGGACGAACCGGATCCCCGCATTCCGCGGGCCGCACGAAGCGGAGCGCATCCTCCATACGCTTGACACGACATGCACCCCCGATGGAATATCCGACGGTTGCGAAATCTCTGCAACAACCGGAAATGCTCCGGGATTAAAACATCTTTCTTTGGAGGGGACCATGGAGAACATCATCACCAGCATGGACGAATTCGACCTCGACCTCGACATGGAAATCACGGATTCGGCCACGGTCGCCATGAGTGCGCAGGAGTCGAAGCTCATGACGCAGGTCTGTCCGGTCACCTCCTGGAGCTGCTGAGACAGGGGTGCGGGGCGGCGCCGAGGACTTCGTCCGCCGCCCCGCACCGTCGTCGGGCGAAGCAGGGCGCGCGGAGCGGGGCGGAGAGAATCGTGGGCGGCAGGAGTGACGTCGGTTTCGAGTGCGGGACGGTGGCTCTGGTGCGAGCCGCGGCCCTCCCCCTGCCTTCGGACGACGCACCGGCCAGGCGGCCCCGGCCCGCCGCCGGGGACCCGCACGAAGAGAGCTGGCTGCGCCGTCAGGTGACCCAACTCGCCGCCGACCCACGGCTCATGGAGGCGGTGAGCCTGGCCAGCGCGGGCCTCGCGGCGGAGGTCGCCCGAGTCGTCACGGGCGAACGGCTCAGGCTCAAGTCGCTTCGTCGTATCGCGGTGTCACTGACGAAGTACCACTCCCGGATGTCCCACCGCCCCACCCCGTTCGGCTTCTTCGCGGGGGTCGGTGTCGCCGGATTCGGATCCGCGCCGGCACGGGAGATGGTCGGTGGCGGGCACAGCGTGACCCGGCCGGACGCGGACTGGCTGGACGGTGTCCTGGAGACGCTGCTCGATGTCCCGGCCGTATTGGAACGTTCCCGGCTCACCGCCACCAACCTGCGCACCGTACGAGACGGCCGGCTGGTGCTGGTCGACCACCATGACCGCACCGGGGAGCGGCAGTTGGCGGGCTCGGTGCGCCATACCCGGGTGGTCCGGCACCTCCTGGCGGCCGCGGCGCAGGCCACGCCCTATCCCGAGCTGGTGGAGGAGGGAAAGCGGCAGTTCCCCCAGGCACCCGAGGGCGCGGTCGAACGCAGCATCGGGCAGCTCGTACGCGGTCGCTTCCTGCTCAGCGATCTGACGCCGCCGCCCGACTGCACCGCCCCTCTCGACCACGTATGCGACCACTTGTACGGACTCAATCATCCGACAGCTCACCAACTGCGCGGCATCAGAGCCGAGTTGACCTCGCTGGACGGCACGCCACCGGACTCCCGGCGAGCCCGGCTGACCGCGGTCTCCGAGCGGATGCGGGCGGTACGGCCGGCCGCTGACGTCCTCCAGGCCGACCTGGCGCTGGAGGTACGGCTGACCCTGCCGTATGAAGTGGCCCGGGAAGCGGAGCGCGCCGCGACGGTGCTGTCGCGGACCTCTCCCGTTCACCGGGGCAATCCGTACCTCCGCGACTACCACCTGGCCTTCCTTGAGCGGTACGGCACCGACAGGCCGGTCCCGGTCCTGGATCTGCTCGACGAGGCCCGGGGACTGGGGCTGCCCCGCGACTACCGGCGGCGCGGCGGCCCGCCGCCCGTCCCGCCCTCCCCCGATAGCGCCGCCCGCGACCGCGTCCTCGGCGAACTGCTGATGGACGCCGCCCGTCACGGCAGCCGCGACGTGGTGCTCGACGAGGAGACCGTAAGCGCACTGGAACCGGCCGGGCGCGGACCGGCCCCCCTGAGCATGGAGGTGGGAGCCGAGCTGGTCACACCGGGCTGGGACGCCCTGTGCGGCGGGGATTTCCATCTGGTGCTCGGGCCCCATGCGGTGTCCCCCCTGGCCGGGGCGATGTTCAGCCGGTTCGCCCCGGTGGTCGGCGGCCGGTCGGCCGGGCAGATTCAGGATCTGGCCCTGCACACCGTGCGGACCGCGCCGCACGACGAGATCCCGGCGTGTGTCGCCTACCGGCCCAGGGTGGCGCGTTCCGGCAATGTGTCCGCCGTCCCGCAGTGGCTGCCCCACCGCATCCCGCTGGGCGTCGGCCCCGCCGCGTCGGAGACCGCACACGATCTGCGCCTGGAGAACCTGGCGGTGTACGCGGACGCGGACGGCCTCCGGCTCGTCGACAGCGCGACCGGCCGAAGGGTGCGGCCCCTGTCGTACTCCATGCTCAACCCGAGCAGCGGTCATCTTCCGTACGTGGCCCGGTTCCTGCTGGAAGTCGGGCAGGAAGGGCGGACCTTCTGTGCGCCGTGGAGCTGGGGAAGCTGGGCCTCGGCGCCGGTGCTGCCCCGGGTGCGCCACGGCCGGACGGTGCTCTCCCCGGCACGCTGGCTGCCGGACCGGGCCCTGCGCGCCGCGGCCGACCGCGGGGACGAGGAATGGCGCGCAGGGGTCGGACAGTGGCGGCGGCGCTGGGACGTCCCACGGCAGGTGCTGCTCACCAAAGCGGACCACCGCGTCGCGGCCGACCTCGACGACCCCCTGCACCTCATGGCCTTCCGCGACGAGGTGCGGCGGGCGCCCGGCCTGACGGTGGTGGAGCAGTTCGGAGGCCGAGCCGAGCGGCAGTGGTTCCGGGGCCCCGAAGGCTCCCATGCCGCAGAGTTCTTCTTCCCCGTCTTCGCCAGGCCCACCGGCCGGAACACCGCGCGCGACACCCCCACGGCGGCGCCGGTCCCGGTCCCGCTCCCGCTCCCGCTCGCGACGAGGGACACGGACAGCGGCCGCGGAGCGCGGGCTCACCTGCCCGGTGGCGAATGGCTCTACGCCAAGATCTACGTACCCCGGGCCCGCCAGACGGAGGTGCTGGCCCGTCACCTCGCACCGCTGACCGACCCCGGACTGCTCCGCAGGGCGGGCGCCGACCTCTGGTTCTTCCTCCGTTACGAGGATCCGGCACCCCACATCCGGCTGCGCTTCCACGGCAAGCCGGAATCCCTGTGGCCGGTGCTGCTGCCCGAGCTCCGCTCCTGGGCGCAGGCGCGCGAGGAGGCGGGGCTGCTCGGGAAGGTGGTGCTGGACACCTATGAGCCCGAGGTCGAGCGGTACGGCGGCCCGGCCGCCATCGGCCACGCCGAGCGCTTCTTCCACAGCGACAGCGAATCCGCCGTCACCCTCCTGGCCATGGCCCCCGACCGGCTGGGCGATCCGACGCTGCCGGCCGCGCTGGGCGTCCTCGACATCCTCACCCACCTCGGGGACCCGGACCAGGCGCTCGGCTGGCTCAGCCGCCCGTCGGTACTGGAGCGCCGGGGAGACGTACCGCGATCCCGGAAGCAGGCCCTCGCCGCCCTGCTGGATCCCCACGGCAGGCCCCGGCCGCCGGCCGCCGCGGACGGCTGGGGCGTGGGATGGAGCACCCGCGCTCCCGCGCTGACCGGCCTGCGCGAGGCGCTCTCCGCCGCCGGGACGGACCCCGACCGGACGGGACGGATCGCCCTGAGCCTGACGCATATGCACTGCAACCGGCTGCTAGGCCCGCGCCCCGAACAGGAACTGGCGGCGCATGTGACGGCCCGTGAGGCGCTCGCGCTGTGGCTCGGCCGGAAGAGGAACAACAGGTGACCGCGACCGCACCCCATGCCTTGTGCGACGCGGCGTCGGACATCGCCCACCGCGTCGCCGACCTGCTGAGCCTCCCGGAGCAGGTGGCCCAGGCCGCCCGTGGCGCCTGCGCCGCGCTGCCGCCCCCACTGCCGCGGGCCGGCTGGCAGCCCGCCTCGCTGCTGATCGGACACCCCGGCATCGCGCTGCTGCACACCAGATGCGCCCGGAAGGACGCCCGGTACGCGGCCCTCGGCCACGCCCATCTCGCGGCGGCCGTGGCGGCGGCCACCGACGTCGGCCCGGCCGCGGTCGGTGACCTGCTGCTGCCCGCGCGGCTGCACGCGGACGCACACGGCGGATACGCCAGGCTGCTGGCACGCAGCGCCGAGGTACATGCCGCATACGTCCGCGCACGGGTCGCCCGCCTCGTCGCACGGCGGCAGGAACACGGCCCCGGGCTGGCGTACGGCGACTACGACGTGATCGCGGGCCTGGCGGGAGAGGGACGCGGCCTTCTGCTGGCGGCCGACCACTGCGACGAGCGGTGCGCCTCGGCACTCGGCGACGTCCTGGACTTTCTCGTCGGCATCAGCCACCCCGTCCGCCCGGCCGGAGGAAACGGAACCGAGGTGCCGGGTTGGTGGTGCGCACCCGACCGGTACCTCGTCCCGCGCGACCGCCAGGAGTTCCCGCGGGGCGACTTCAACATCGGTGTCGCCCACGGGATTTGTGGCCCGCTCGCCCTGCTGTCACTGGCCCACCGTTCCGGGCACCGGGTGCCGGGGATGCAGGACGCCATCCGACGCATGGCCGACTGGGTGCTGAGCATCGGGTACACCGACGGCCGGGGCATGCAGTGGCCCGGCCGCGTCGCCTTCCCCGGCCGCCCCGGAGAGCCTCCCCGTTCCCGGCCCTCCCCGACCACAGGAGCGCGCAGCAGACCCGGGTGGTGCTACGGGACGTCCGGCATCGCCTGGACCCTCCGCCTGGCCGGGCAGGCGCTCGGCGACCACCGGATGACGGCCGTGGCCGAGGAGGCGGTCAGCGCTCTCGCACACCGCGCACCCGACGGGCCGGCGGCCGACGACCCGGGCCTGTGCCACGGCCGTGCGGGCATCCTCCACACCACCGTCCGCATGGCCACCGCCACCGGACGTACGGACTGGTGGGAGGCCGCGGACGACCTCGCCCGGGAACTCGTCGCGGACTTCGACGAGCGAACTCCCTTCGGCTACACCCAGGTTCTGCCACCCGCACCACCGCCGACACCGTCCCCGAACCCCGCCCCGCACCGCGTCGACAACGCCGGACTGCTGGACGGCGCCACCGGCATCGCCCTCGTACTGGCCGACTACGCCGACGCCCGCCGGGGAACCGCACCCGCCGCGCACAACGGCTGGGACGCGGCGCTCCTCATGGGCTGACGGAACTCGCTTTCCCACCGGCACGGCGGTTCCGGGGCCCGGGCGGCGAGCCGTCGGCGGCGGGAGGCGCACCCGACGACGACGGTGAAAGCACCGGTGAAACCCGGCGAGTCAGTACCCGCCAGGCGTCGGCCGGTTCTCGAAGCCCGTCAGCCCCTCCGGCTCTTCCTCATGGACGGACACGGTGTTGACGGTCGCCATGGGCGGACCCTCGCGGGCCCAGTCCACCAGCTTCTGAACGGGCTCGGGTTCCCCCTCGAACACGGCCTCCACCGTCCCGTCCGGCAGATTGCGCACCCAGCCGGCCACTCCCTGCTCGTCGGCCGTGCGCCGGCAGGTGTCGCGGAAGAACACACCCTGCACGTCTCCGGAGACCACCACCCGTCTGCGGATCATCCGTGCCTCACCTCGTTCGCTCGCCCCGGCGGTACGAGCGCAGATATATCCCGGCCCCGCGGTCAGGGGGCGGAGGCACGCCCGGACGGCGTACGGCTCACGGAGCGGCCGGCGGCCGAGACGGCACGGGCGAAGTGGACGGCGTCGAGGACAGCCGCCCCACCCACATCGTTGTTGAAGTACGTGTACACGTCGGCCCGGTCCGGCCAGGTGTCGGCGATCCGTCGTGCCCAGGTGGTGAGCGCCTGCCTGCCGTAGCGGGGCTCGGGTTCCGCACGGCCGCCGTGGCAGCGCAGATACCCCCAGTCGGCGGTCCGCCAGAGGGGCGTCACGGGCCGGGAGCCCCGGTCCGCCCAGCACAGCGCGGCGCTGCGCCGCTCCAGCACGGCACGGATCTCCGTGGTCCACCACGAGGTGTGGCGGGGTTCGACCGCCACTCGCGCGCCGGCGGGGAAGCAGCCGAGGCAGGCGTCCAGCAGCCCGGCGTCCGCGTGCAGCGTGGGTGGCAGCTGGAGCAGGACGGGCCCGAGCCGCGGGCCCAGGGCGGCGGCGCGCGACATCAGGCGTCCGACCGGCTCCTGTGGCTCCCGCAGCCGCTTGATGTGCGTCAGATAGCGGCTGGCCTTGACGGCCATCACGAACCCGTCGGGGGTACGGTCCCGCCAGTTCGCGAAGGTCTTCTCCTCGGGCAGCCGGTAGAAGGCGGCGTTGCTCTCGACGGTGGCGAACTGCCGCGCGTACGCCTCCAGCCACAGCCGCTGCGGCTGGTCCGTCGGGTAGAGGACACCGCGCCAGTCCTTGTACTGCCAGCCGGAGGTACCGACGAGGACGGTCATGGCCGGATGCCTGCCCGGTCCGGGGCGGTGACTATCAGCCGTCGCTCGTAGGGGACCGGCCGGCGGAGCTCGTCCGCACCATGGACACCGCTTCACCCGGCCCAGCGCCCCGACAGGAAGGTCACGGCGAAGACGGTCATCAGCGGCGCCGCGAGGCAGAGATACACGGTTTTCACGCGCGGATTCCGCAGGCTCCATGCGGCCAGGAGCACCCACAGGGGCCACCACAGCAGCGTGGCGCGGGGGATGGAGGTGTACCAGTACGAGGTGCCCAGTGCCCACAGGCTGAGTCCGACATAGACGGCCTCCGGCCAGCGGCGCTGCCGGGCCAGCACCCCGACCAGCAGCAGGCCGGCGATCATGGCGAGGAGTTCGGCCTGGGACATCAGGGCGTACCCGGTGGGCAGTGACTCGGCGAAGGCGGCATGCCAGGTGTTCTGCCAGGCTTCCCAGGGGGCGTGGAAGTCGCGGTACCAGCCGCGTTCTTGGGCGTGCTTCCAGGCCATCCAGTCGCCGGTGTGGATCCGGAGATACCAGCTGTAGACGACGGCCGGCAGTGCGGGCAGCGCCAGCCAGGGCAGTGCGCGCCACTGCCGACGGGTGCGGGCGGTGACGGCGAAGTGGACGGCGAGGGCGGCGGCGAGAAAGAGGCCGCTGACGCGGACGCTGGTGGCCAGACAGGCCAGACCGGCTGCGGCGGGCCAGTTCTGCCGCTGGGCGGCGAGCCAGGCCGGCAGGGCGAGCGCGAGGAAGAGCGCTTCGGTGTACCCCGCCGCCAGGAATATCGCGCACGGTGAGAGCAGGAAGAAGAGGACCGCGCGCTGACCGGCGTTCACGTCGGGCAGATGCAGCCGGGTGAGCCGGGCGAGGGCCAGGACGGCAACGGCTCCGGAGACAAAGGAGATCAGCAGGCCTGCCGTGGTCCAGTGCGGGATGACGGTATGGACGGCCCGCAGGAGAAGAGGGAAGCCGGGGAAGAAGGCTTCTCTGTTGTCCCAGCCGTTCATCCACGGCCCGGCCTGACCGGGGAAGTAACCGTCCCGGGCGATGTGCAGGAAGTGCCCCCAATCCCACTGCTGCCACGGCGCGAGGAAGTCGGCCACGTGAGGGGTCTTGCGGTCGTCGGGGAACAGCCACCGGGTGCAGTAGGCGGTGGTCCAGATCCCCACCCGGGTCAGCAGATACAGCCACAGCACCTCACGGTCGGCCGGCCCCGGGACGAATCGTCGGCGGCGGGAGACCACATCCCCGGGGTGGGGCGAACGAGAGCGGTCGACCGTGCCGGCCGCTATGGCGGTACCGACCGTGCGCGGCGGAGCCGATCGCCGTTGTGGTCCGGCGACGCGGCCGGCGGCGAGAGGTGGATGCTTCCGGCGCAGGCGGGGCGACAAAACGGGCATGACGGGATCTCCTGCTGGGGATTCGGGCGTGTGGGACCACCCGGCGGCCGACCGCCGGGTCAGGGTGCGGAGGAGTCAGCGCGGTGGCGCGGTGGACGGCGGGGACACGCCGTGCGTGGCGGTGGCGGAGGCTCCCGAAGTGCCCTGGCCGGTCCGGGGCGGCGCGGTGGTGGGCGCTTCCGTTGAGGTCCGGCCGGGAACAGGCACACCGGTCCCGGGTGAGGTGCTGCGGGACGACGTCGGTACGGGGGTCGGCGTGGGAGTCGGCTTGGAGGGAGAAGGCGTGACGGCCGGGACACTTGTGCCCGAGTGGCCGGGCAGTAGTACGGCCGCGGCCGCACCGGTGCCGGCGAAGACCAGGCAGGCGCCGGCGGCGAGCGCGGCGATCCGGCGCCGGCGCATCCGCTCCCCGCGCCGGGTGACGAGCGAGACCGGCGCGAACCGCGCACGGGCCTGTCCGGTGGAGGCGGCTTCCTGGAACAACGACCGCAGCAGGTCATGGGGTTCAGGCACCGGGGGCCTCCTCAATACGCGGGTCCTGCAGACGAAGGGAGAGCGCGGTGCGGCCCCGGACCAGATGCGTCTTGACGGTGCTGGCGGACAACCCGGTCTCACCCGCGATCTGCTCGACGGTCAGGTCGCACACGTAGTGCAGCGTCATGGTCCGACGCTGTTTGACCGGCAGCTGCCGCAGTGCCTCCACCAGTGCCACGGACTCCGGCCCGGGCCCCTCGACATGCGGCGGGGCACCGCTGCGCTGCCACGCATCCGCGGTACGGCGCCGTACGCGCCACCGGCTCACCGCCAGACGCCAGGCGACCGTGCGGATCCACGCCTCGGGCTGACCGTTCCGGTCGAGCTGACGCCGCCGGCTCCAGCCCTTGGCGAACGCCTCCTGCACCACATCCTGCGCCTCGTGCTGATCGCCGAGCATCACGTACAGCTGCCCGGTCAGCCGTGCGACCGTCTGCGCGTAAAACTCTTCGAACTCCTCGACGGTCAACAGCCACTCCCCGGATCTTTTCGGTCTCACCAGGCATACGCCTGGCACACGGCGTCCGGTCGACACCGGCCCCAAAGATTCCAGCGTGACCGTCATCACAGGCCACGGTGCAGCTGACACACGGCCCCTGCCGAGCTCCGCCCCTCGGCCGGGGGCTGCGTGTCAGCTATGTGCGGCAGGCGCCCTTCGCCGGCGGTCCGACCGGCCGACGGCCGATCTCAGGCGTCGCCCTGGACCCGCGCGTGAAGGTGCGTGTCGTGCCGGCCGTCCTGTTGCAGATGCGCGCCGCGCAGGGTCCCCTCCCATGCGAAGCCCGACTTGGTGGCCACCCGGCAGGAGGCCTCGTTGCTGACCGAGTGGGCAAGTTCGAGGCGGTGGAAGCCGGCCTCGTCCAGCGCCCAGGCGGTCACCGTGGCGACGGCGCGGGGGGCGACGCCGGCCCCGCGGGTGTTCGGCAGGACCCAGTAAGCGCACTCGGCGAGGCCGTGGACAAGGTTCATCCGGCGCAGGGCCGCCCGGCCGAGGATCTCGCCGTCGTCGGCCCGGGTGATGGCCCATTGAGCGTCCTGCTCCTGCTGCCAGGACCGGTGGGTGGCGGCGATCCACTCCTGGGCTTCGTCCGGCGACGTCACATGGTGTACGTGCCAGCGCTGGATCGTCCGGTCCTGGAAGGCGCGTTGCAGGGCGGGGGCGTCGTCCACCTCCCAGGGCCGCAGCAGCAACTCACCGTCGTGCGACGGGAGGGAGGGTTGAGAGGTACGGGAGAGGGTCCCGGCCGGGATCGTGGGTGCCATCGCCAAGGTCATGAGCGCATCATGTCCCACGGCCTGGCGCAGAGCGCCGGGAGAGCTGCCGCCCGCCGTACGACGAAATCGGTGTCACGGCAACGGACCAGGCTGGGCATGGCCGACTCACGCCACCGCCCACGCCCCCGCCACTCCGCTTCCCCCCTCGCCCCCGTCCCGGTGAATCGGTGTCCGCGAGCCGGTCAGCGGGGCGCCCGTGCCGCCCTGCCGTGCCGCGACGATCTCGGCCGCGATGGACAGCGCGGTTTCCTCGGGGGTGCGGGCGCCGAGGTCGAGCCCGATCGGCGAGTGGAGGCGGGCCAGTTCGGAGTCGGTGACCCCCACTTCGCGGAGTCTGCGGTTGCGGTCCTCGTGGGTTCGGCGTGAGCCCATCGCGCCGACGAAGGCGACGGGCAGCCGCAGGGCCTCCTGCAGCAGGGGAATGTCGAATTTGGCGTCGTGGGTGAGCACGCACAGGACCGTGCGGCCATCGGTCGCGGTGCGCTGGAGGTAGCGGTGCGGCCAGTCGACCACGATGTCGTCGGCTTCCGGGAAGCGGACCCGGGTGGCGAAGACGGGGCGGGCGTCGCACACGGTCACGTGGTAGCCCAGGAACTTGCCCGTACGTACCAGCGCCGCGGCGAAGTCGATGGCGCCGAAGACGATCATGCGGGGTGGCGGCACGCTCGACTCGACGAACAGTGTCAGATCGGCCGCGCAGCGCGATCCGCTCTCCGAGACGGCAAGGGCGGCGGTGCGACCGGCGTCCAGCAGGGCGCGGGTCTCCGCGACCGCCGTGCGGTCCAGCTCCGGATGCCCGCCGAGACCTCCTTCGTACGAGCCGTCGGGGTGGACGAGCAGTGCCCTGCCGAGCAGTTCGGCCGGGCCCCGGGCCACCCGGACGACTGCCGCCGAATCTCCCCGGGCGGCGGCCGACAGCCCCGCCGCGAACACCTTTCTGCCCGGTGCGTCCGCCCGTACCGGCGTGACCAGGACCTCGATCACCCCGCCGCAGGTCAGTCCCACCGCGAAGGCGTCCTCGGCGCTGTAGCCGAACTGCTCGACGACCGTCCCGCCGTCCTGGAGCGCCTGGGTGCACAGGTCGTACACCGCCCCTTCCACACAGCCGCCGGAGACCGAGCCGATGACCACGCCCCGGCTGTCGACGGCGAGGGCCGCGCCAGGGTTGCGCGGTGCGCTGCCGGCGACGGCCACGACGGTGGCGACGGCGAAGTCCCGCCCCTCCTCCATCCATCGGTTCAACTCGTCGGCGATGTCGAGCATCTCGGTCTCCTCTTGGTGTGCGGGCCTGGTGCGCAGGCCGTTGCCCGGCGGGACGGGTGCCGAGCCCCGGACGTCCGGGCGGGCTCAGCCGGTCCCGTTGCCCCCGGTTCCCGCCAGCAGGACACGGTCCGGGCGGATCGGCAGATCCCGGTGGCGTACCCCGGTCGCATGCCGGACCGCGTTGGCGATGGCCGCCGCGGCTCCCACGATTCCGATCTCGCCGATGCCCTTGATCCCGACCGGGTCGTCCGGGTCCGGATCGTCCACCCAGTCCGCCTCGATGAGCGGTACGTCGGCGTTCGCGGCGAAGTGGTAGCCCGCGAGGTCGGCGCCGACATGGCCGCCCGACGCCTGGTCCCTGATCGCTTCCTCGTGCAGCGCCATGGAAAGGCCCCAGATCATTCCGCCGATGAGCTGGCTGCGTGCGGTCAGCGGGTTGATGATCCGGCCCGCGGCGAAGATGCCGAGCATCCGCCGTACGCGGACCTCACCGCTGGTCACATCCACCGCGACCTCGGCGAACTGCGCCCCGAAGGAGTGCCGTTCCTTGTTCGCCAGCGCGCCGATGGCCGCGCCGGTGTCCGACCGTGCCGTGATCCCCTGCGGCGGGATGTCACCGCCCAGGGCCAGCTGCTCCCGCAGCTCGCTCACCGCGGCCGTGACCGCCCAGCCCCAGGAGCGGGTGCCCATCGAGCCGCCGGCGATCATCGCCGGGCCGAAGTCACTGTCGGCGATCTTCATCCGGATGCGCGCCGGTGCCACCTCCAGCGCCTCCGCGGCGATCAGGGTCAGCGCCGTCCGCGCTCCGGTCCCCACGTCTGCCGCGGTGATCCGTACGGTGAAGGTGCCGTCCGCCTCCGCCGTCACGGCGGCCGTGGACGGAATGGCCCTCGAAGGGAACGAGGCCGCGGCCGTGCCGGTACCGAGCAGCCAGCGCCCGTCGCGGCGCGTGCCGGGGCGCGGGTCCCGGTCCGCCCAGCCGAACCGGCGGGCGCCCTCCTGGAAGCAGGTGAGCACATTGCGGCTGCTGAACGGCAGGCCGGAGACCGGCCCCGCGTCCGGCTCGTTGCGTGCGCGCAGCGCGATCGGATCGATACCACACTTCTCGGCGAGCTCGTCGAGCGCGGACTCCAGCGCGAACGAGCCGGGCGCCTCGCCCGGTGCGCGCATGAAGGTCGGAGTGGGCACATCGAGCTTCACCAGGCGGTTCACGGTGTGGTGCGCGTCGGCGTCGTACATCACGCGCCCCGGCTCGGCACTCCGCTCGACGAATTCGTGCACCGTCGAGGTGAGGCTCTGGGCCTGATGGTCGAAGGCACGCAGCCGCCCGTCGGCATCGGCGCCGAGCCTGACCCGCTGCGCCGTCGGGCTCCGATAGCCGACGAGCGAGAAGGTCTGACGGCGGGTCAGGACAACCCGGACCGGGCGGTGGAGGAGGGTCGCGGCCATCACGGCGCAGACTTGGTGGGGGCGGACCCCCTTGGCCCCGAAGGCGCCGCCGACATGCTCCGAGCGCACGCGTACCGAGGCCGGATCGAGGGAGAACAGCTTCGCGAGCTCCTCCGCCACCCACATGCTGCCCTGATTCGAGTCGACGACTTCGAGACGTCCGCCGTCCCAATGAGCCGTCGCCGCATGCGGCTCCAACGCGCTGTGGTGCTCTTCCGGTGTGGTGTACTCCGCGTCCACGACGACGGCGGACGCGGCGAGTTCGGCCTGAACGTCGCCCTTCTCCGTCTCCGACTGTGCGCCGGGGGAACCCTCCGGTGTGTACGTACCGGGGCGTCCGGCGAAGAACGCCACGTCGTGCGGCTCCTGGTCGTACCGGACCACCAGCGCCTCGGCGGCCTCCCGGGCCTGCTCGGACGTTTCGGCGACGATCAGCGCCACCGGCCAGCCCGCAGAGGGCACGCGGTCGCTCTGGAAGACCAGGAGGGTGGGGTCGGGCCGCCCCAACATGCCGGTGTAGTTCCCGTCGACACGGGGGGCGTTGCCATGGTGCAGGACGGCGAGGACGCCGGGCATGGCCAGGACGGGATCGGACTCCACGGAGCGGATGCGGCCGCGGGCGATGGTCGACAACACCAGCCAGCCATAGGCGAGTTCGGCGAAGGGGATCTCCCCCGCGTACCGTGCCGTTCCGGTGACCTTGTCCCGGCCCTCTATGCGGGTGTGCGCGATACCGACGGCCCTCGTCACCGCGCTCGTTCCGGTCGTCGTGGTCATCGGGCGGCCTCCTCGGTGAGTTCGGTCAGCAGGGCCACGACGAGGTTGCGCATCAGCGTCACCTTGTATCCGTTGTGGGGCAGCGTCTCGGCGGCTGCCAGCTCGGCGTCCGCGGCGGCGGCGAACGCGGCGGCGTCCGCCGGTCCCCCGGTCAGCACCCGCTCGGCCTCCCGGGCCCGCCACGGCCGGGACGCGACCGCGCCGAAGGCGAGGCGCACTTCGCGTACCACGCCGTCCTGGACATCGAGGGCCGCGGCGATCGAGCCGATCGCGAAGGCGTACGACGCACGCTCGCGCACCTTCCGGTAGCGGGAGTGCGCGGCGACCGGAGCCGGCGGCAGGGCGATACCGGTGATCAGCGCGCCGGGTGGCAGCGCCGTCTCCAGATACGGGGTGTCCGCCACGGGCAGATAGAACTCCGCCAGCGGCAACTCCCCCGGTCCGTCCGCGGTTTCGTACTCGACGACGGCATCGAAGGCGGTGAGCGCCACCCCCATGTCCGACGGGTGGATGGCCACACAGTGCTCGGAGGCGCCGAGGATCGCATGGTTGTGGTGTTCGCCCTCGATGGCGGGACAGCCGCTGCCGGGGACCCGCTTGTTGCACGGCTTGGCCGAGTCGGTGAAGTAGCCACAGCGGGTACGCTGGAGCAGATTCCCGCCGATCGTGGCCATATTGCGCAGCTGCCCCGAGGCGCCGGACAGCACGGCCTGCGCCAACGCCGGGTAGTGGCGCCGCACTTCGGGATGGGCGGCGAGCTCGCTGTTCGTGACGGTCGCACCGATGCGCAGACCGCCGCCGTCCGTCACCTCGATCCGGCCGAGGGGAAGTTCACGTACGTCGATGAGCAGCGCGGGCCGTTCCACCCCGGCCTTCATCAGGTCGACGAGATTGGTGCCGCCGCCGAGGCAGCGCCCATCGGGATCGGAGCCGAGCAGGGCGACCGCACCGGGGACGTCGAAGACGCGCTGATAGCCGAATTCCCTCATGCCGTCATCTCCACGTCGTCCGTGCCGGCAGCCTCGGAGGAGCCGCTTTCGTGCCGCGGTGCGGGAGGGGACTGCGGCCCAGCGGCCGCCGCCTGCGCGACCGCCTGCACGATCGACACATATGCGCCGCAGCGGCACAGGTTGCCGCTCATCCGCTCCCGGATCTCCTCGGCGGTGAGCGTCGGCACTCCCGCCTCGGGCCGCACGTCATCGGTCACGGCACTCGGCCAGCCCGCCGCATGCTCCTCGATCACCGCGATCGCGGAGCAGATCTGCCCCGGTGTGCAGTAGCCGCACTGGTAGCCGTCCAGGTCGAGGAACGCCTGCTGCACGGGATGCAGCCGCTCGCCCTCCGCCACGCCCTCGATGGTGGTGATCACGCGCCCCTCGGCGGCCACCGCGAGCTGCAGGCACGAGACGGCCCGGCGCCCGTCGAGCAGCACCGTACAGGCCCCGCACTGGCCGTGGTCACAGCCCTTCTTCGTACCTGTCAGATCGAGCTTCTCGCGCAGCGCGTCGAGCAGAGTGGTGCGGTGGTCGACGGGCAGCGTGTGTTTCTCGCCGTTGATGTTCAGGGTGATGGCGCTGGACGTCGATAGGGCCATGATCAGCCTTCTTTCGCGTATGTGAGGCGCGGCGGGCGTCGGGGCACGGACCCTGATGCCGACGTGGTCGAACCGCTGGTCGAGCGGTCCCTGTCACGCGGGAGCGGGAGGGCCGGACGAGGCGGTCCCGGAGTCAAAGTTCGGAAGACGGTCGAGGAGGAGACGGTGTGGTGCGGAGCGCCGTCAGCTCGGGCGCCGACGGCGTAGGCGCTGGACGAGAAAGCAGGTCATGGTGGCTGCCGGTCGTTCATAGCGGCCGCATCTGCAGCTATGGTGGACCTAAGCGGACAACTGTCCATTACCTTCGTAACCTACCGGACAGTTGTCCGGTTAGCAAGGCTGGCCATCCGTGGATTCCGGAAGGAGGACGAGTGCAGCAGAAGAAGGACGCGCCACTGCGCTCGGACGCGCAACGGAATCGCGACCGCATCCTGGAAGTGGCCCTCGCGGAGCTGACGCAGTCGGCCGACGCCCCGCTGAGCTCGATCGCGAAGAAGGCATGCGTCGGGCAGGGGACCTTCTACCGCCACTTCCCCAACCGCGAGTCACTGGTCCTGGAGGTCTACCGCTACGAAGTCCAGCAGGTCGCCGACACCGCGACCCAGTTGCTGGAGATCCGCACACCCGACCAGGCCCTGCGGGAGTGGATGGACCGCCTCGCCCAGTACGCCATGGCCAAAGCCGGCCTGGCCGACGCGATGCGCAGGGCCACCAGCAAACAGAACGCCCTGGCCAGTTTGGGACACGGTCCCGTCACCTCAGCCGTCACCCTCCTGCTGAAGGCGAACGAGGAGGCCGGCACCATCCGTCCAGGAGTGACCCCCGACGATTTCGTACTCGCCATCGCCGGCCTCTGGCAGATCGATCCACACGGTGACTGGCAATCGCGCGCCGGACGGCTCCTGGACCTCGTCATGGACGGGCTGCGCGCCGGCGCTCCCGGAGCGTGACCCACGCACCCCCGCTCACCGCGAGGTCGGCCGCGAGACTCTCGCGGAAGACCTGACCCGTCGTCGAGCCAAGGATTCGGTCACGCGGGGGACGTTCCCGGGGGCGTCGGCGCGCCGGTTCACGAGGTGCGGCATCCTGCCGGTATGGACACACCTCTGCGTTCGTGGGCCGATGACCGGCCTGTCGCCTCGCCGTTCGCGCGCCCCAGCGGCACGGCCGGGCGCCTCGCCGGGCGGTTCATGCGGTGGACCAACAGACAGGACGACCTGCTCGACGTCCTCGACGTCCAGCCGGGCGACACGGTTCTGGAGGTGGGGTACGGCCCCGGCCGGCTGGTGCGGCTGCTGGCCGACCGGACCGAGGCGGCCGTCATCCGGGGCGTGGACCCCTCACCCGAGATGCGCCATGCCGCTGCCAGGGCCAACCGCGGTGCGGTCCGCACCGGCCGGGTCGTCCTGGACCTCGGCACGGCGGATCACACCGGCCTCGCCGAGGAGAGCACGGACCGCGTCGTGTCGGTCAACAACGTGGGCATCTGGCCGGACCTGGAGGCCGGGCTCCGGGAGTTGCACCGCGTCGTACGTCCCGGCGGTGCGGTGGTGATCGCATGGCACGGCGGTACGTCCCCGGGCCCCCTGACCCGGCGACTGCGCCTGCCCGATGACAAACTCGACCGCATCGAGCATGCGCTGCGGACACTCTTCACCGACGTGACCCGTAGCGATTTGCGGAGCCTCGTCGCCTTCAAAGCCGTGCGCTGAAGGCCGCCGCAGCAGGTCCTTCCCCGGAGGGACACGTATCGCCGCCCGGTGACCACAGGATCGGCTCATCCAGGGCAGCCCGGCTCCCGGACCGGCCACCGCGATACGGTCACGGGCATGGCTGACGCCCGGTTGACCACGCCCTCGTTCCTCGTGCTCGGCATCATCGACAAGCTGGGCGAGGCCAGTCCGTACGACGTGAAGGTCGAGGCCGCCCGCACGGTGGCGCCGTTCTGGTCGATGCCGCATGCGCAGGTATACGCGCAGTGCGACCGTCTCGTGGAGGCGGGCCTGCTGTCGGAGGTCCGGCAGTCGGGCGGGCGGAACCGGCGGCTGATAAAGCTGACCGCGGCGGGCCGGGCGGCCTTGGCGGAGTGGCTCGCCGACCCGGCCTTCGTACCGGTCGAAGCGCGCGAGCGCGGCATCCTGAAGCTGTGGTTCGGCGCCCGTCCGGAGGTACTTGCTCCGGTTCAGCTCGACGACCATCACCGTACACTCGCGGACGCATTCGGTCCTGGGTGGCGCACTGATGCTGCTCGGGCCGGTCCAGCTGCTCTCGGCGGTACGGCGGCGCATCCGGCTGCACCGTGCCATGGGGGTGGTGTTCGCGCTGACCGTGTACGTCTCGATGGCGGGCGCCGCGCTCTATCTGGTGCGCACCGCGCCGGGCGACGCGTTCAGCGGGGCGGCGTTCTGGATCGTGCTCACCACCATCCTGGTCGGCACCGTGCTGAGCGTGACGTTCGGCATCTTCGCCGCCGTCGGGCGCTTCCCCGACCTGCACCAGCGGTGGATGCTGCTCTGCTACGGCTTCCTCATGACCGCACCACTGCTGCGCCTTGAATGGGGCGCGCTCCCCCGGTTGCTGCCCGGCTTGCCGATGGAGGACATCAACCGGGTCGCGATCATGCACCTCGGCTCCGTGGTCGCCTTCGGCGCGCTGGCCGCCTCCCGCGCGAGGGACAGGCGGGTGACGGTTCCGGGGGTGGCCGGGACGTGGGCGCCCATGCCGGTGCTCGCCGCGGCACATCTCGCCGGCGCGGTCGCCCTGGCGTGGATCACCAGGTCCTATCTGGGCTGGGGCGCCGAGGGCCGGCGCCTGCTCCTCGCGTACCTGATCCCGTACGCCGCGACATACCTCGTCATGTCCGTGCGCCAGCGACACGCGGCCCTGGAAGGCAGAAGCTGGGCGCGCGAGGAGTGGCGCCTGCACCTGACCGCCCTGTGCCTGGCACCCGCGCTCTCGGCCTCCGCGGCGCTGCCGTTCGAGCAGTACCTGGGCCTCGACCGGCAGACGGCGCTGTCCGCCGGAGTCACCATCGGCTGCGGCATGTTGGCGTTCGCCGCGAACACCGTGGTCAGCCTGCGCGTCATGTACGGCCGCGAACTGGTCAAGAGGCAAGACCTGGCCGCGGCCCCCCGCACCCGCCCGGCTCCCTCGCAGCTCGCGTAGCCGCTGAGGCACGTGGCCCCAGTGCCCACGGGCCATCAGGCCATCAGGCCATCAGGCCACGTAAGTCCACATGATTTCAGGGAACTTGACGGAACCGCCCGCCTGGAGACGGAGCACAGATGACTGACGACACGGACGTGCCCGGCACCACCGAACCCGAGGTCCGGCTCTCCTCGGAGCCCGGTGGCCGCCAACTGACCCCGGGAACGGCGATGCTGGCCACCACCGTGGGGGTGATCAGCATCGTGGTCGGCGCGCTCCTGGCGGCCGTGAGTCTCACCGGCCGCACCTTCGGTGCCTGGAAGTCCTCAACGCGGACACACGGGTAGGACCCAAGACGCTTCTTCACCTGGAAAGTGCTTCGTTCCTCACAGTCAACGGACCCCTCAGCAAGTCCTGTTGCCGCAGGAGGAGGAATGCGCCCGCCGCTCTTCTGGCCGAGACTCGGACAGCTCCCCCTCTGAAAGAGCGAGGTTGAGTCGGCATTCCGCGATTGTTCGTCCTGGCTACGGTGGCCATCGTAGCCAGGACAATGCGCGTCAGCGCAGGAACCCTTCGTAATTGCGCTGCTGGAGCTGACTCTCGATCTGCTTCACGGTCTCCAAACCGACGCTCACGATAATGAGGATGCTCGTGCCGCCGAACGGGAAATTGCTGCCGTTGAACAGCACCAGTGCCGCTGTGGGCACAAGGGCGATCAGCCCCAGGTAGAGCGCTCCCGGCCAGGTGATCCGGTTGAGCACGTAGCCCAGGTAGTCAGCCGTGGGTCGGCCAGCCCGGATACCGGGAATGAACCCGCCATGCTTCTTCATATTGTCGGCAATTTCTTTGGGGGTGAAGGAGATGGCGACGTAGAAGAACGCGAAGAAGACGATCAGCAGGAAGTAAAGTGTCAGATAGATTGGTTGGTCACCTCTGGCGAGGTTGGTGGCGATCCACCGGGCCCATCCTGACGCCGAGTTGCCGCCGAGATCGATCAAACTGGGGATGGAGAGCAGTGATGAGGCGAAGATGACGGGAACTACACCCGCCTGGTTCACCTTCAGCGGGATGTAGGTCGAAGTGCCGCCGTATGAACGGCGGCCGATCATTCGTTTTGCGTACTGGACCGGGATCCGACGCTGCCCCTGCTCGACGAAGACCACGAGGCAAACCATGCAGAGGCCGACCACGATCACGATGGCGAACTCGCCCCAGCCGCCCAGGATTTTACCCGACTTCTTGATCCCCCCCAGGTTGGCCGGGAAGCTGGCTGCGAGGGAGGTGAACATCAGGATTGACATGCCGTTGCCGATGCCGCGGTCGGTGATGAGTTCTCCGAGCCACATCACTACGGCGGTGCCGGCGGTCATGGTGATGACCATGACGGAGGTCCGGAAGATCGAAGTGTCCGGGACGATCTGGGCGCGGACCTGGCAGGTGGGGAAGAGCCCACCGCTTTGGACTTTGGCCACCAAGGCGGCGCCCTGGAGCCCTGCCAGGCCCAGCGTCAGATACCGGGTGTACTGGGTGATCTTCGCAGTGCCCGCCTGCCCCTCCTTCTTCAGCGCCTCCAGACGCGGAATGACCACCGTCAGCAGTTGAAGGATGATGCTCGCCGTGATGTACGGCGTGATCCCCAGGGCGAAGATGGTGAGCTCCAGTAGCGCACCACCGCTGAACGTGTTGATCAGCCCGAAGAGGCCGTCGTTGCCGACACCCCCCTTGATGCACTGCGTAACGCTCCGGTAATCCACCCCGGGGACCGGGACGTTCTGCCCCAACCGATAGAGAAGAAGGATTCCCAGCGTGAAGAGTATCTTTTTGCGAAGACCGGGCGCTTTGAAAACCCTGACGAATACGGTAGGCACTTTTTCAAATCGTCCTTACTCTCGCAAGTTGATAGAGCATTTGCTGCTGATTCCCGACTGTCCTTGCCCAACGAGTTGCTTCCACCTCGGTGGTCGGAGCATCCGTTAACGGCGGCTCGCTGGGGTACGGTCATTCGGTTCCTGAAGTAATCAGTCCCACAAGGAGCACGGGTAAGAGTTGAGTCGAGCATGGTTGTCTTCGCGGACTGATCGCCAATGGCTTCCGCCAATCTGGATGCGCCTCAATATTCCAGTTGCAGGCAGCTGTCGCCGCTGGCCAAGAGAACGTTTCTGAGTGCAGTCAAGACTGACGTGAAGTCATGGAACTCGTGGCGCTGGGCACGTCATTGATAGCGGAACCGCATCGCGATCTCTTGGTTGGCGCCTTCGCCAGCGGCGACCATCTCAGTGGCTGGTTGCCTGTGAATTAAACGGCTGCGCGGTTGCGGTGGGGCCAACAGGCACCGTGGCAGCGTCGTTGTTGCTGATGTGGAGATTCTGGTGATCGTGTTCCGTCAGATAGTTGCTGCCGTAGGTGCCAGCATGTGGATGTCGACGGGAAGTTGGTTCGGGTAGTGGCCTGACCCGCTGCGGCCCGGTGACCTGGTCGCGGGCGTGGGCAACCGACGCGGCGGGAACACGGATATCACCGGTGGCTCGCGGATCTGCCGGTCGGCGGGCGGTCGGTGGTGGTCGACTCGAAGCTCCAGCAGCAGTGCGGCGCAGCGTTCGCATGGGGCGAGGTGCTCCTCGACCCGGAGCCAATGCCGCTGTGGAACGGAGTCGCGCAGGTAAGCGGCGAGTTTCGAAGCGTGCTTACGGCACTCCCGCTCCCTCTCCTCCATCCCGGGCGCGCGCTGTCAGTTTGGCCTCAGGCTGCTCCGCCAGCGGGTCGATGCCGCTCCAAGATCCCCGCGCCTTGGTCTCGGCATTCCTGCCATTACCGTCCGCTCCTGCGCCATAGCCCGAACCTTGGCCAGCGCTACTTGGTCGTTGTGGTGTGGGTCGGGAGCGGGGCTGGCGCGGTCGTGCAGGTGCGGGTGGGGATCGGGACCGGCACGGTCGTTGAGGTGTGGGTGGGAATGGGGACCGGCACGGTCGTGCAGGTGCGGGTCGGAATGGGGACCGGCGCGGTCGTGGAGGTGGGTTGGTGATGAGGAACGGTGGGCCCGCCTTGAGCGGAAGCGCTCGGCAGGACTTCCAGCCCGACGCCGAGCCCGGCGATCGTCAGCGCCGAGCCGGTGGCCATCCAGACCGTCCGGGCACGCCGACGGGCACGGACCCCAGATTGCAGCCGCTGCCGGTGCTGGTCCTCAAAGGGGGCGTTTGCCTGCGTATCGCGCATCATCCGCGCGAGTTCGTGTTCGAAGTCTTCCATGATGTCTCCTTCACTTCACCGGCTCGACGGCGTCACCCAGGAGCTGCCGCAACCGCGTCACGCCCCGTGACGTAAGGGACCGGGCGGTGCCCACCGGACACCCCAGCGCCTCGGCAACCTGCACCTCGGACAGGTCCTGGTAATAGCGCAGCACCACCGCGGCGCGCTGCCGCACCGGCAGCAATGCCAGCGCGGCCTCCAACCGAGTTCGTTCCTCCACGGCAGCGGCCACATCGCCGGCCTCGGGAAGCTCCGGCAACCGTTCCATCGGACGCTCGCCCCACCAGCGACGTCGCGCCGAGCGAGCCGCCGCACGTGCCAGCACCCGGCGCACATACGCCTCCGGCGCCTGCTCGGCCACCCTCGGCCACGCAAACCACAGCTTCACCAGCGCCTCCTGCAGCAGATCCTCGGCCCGATGCCGATCTCCACCGGTGAGCAGATGCGCCAGGTGAAGCAGTGCCGACCAACGAGCCGCGACGAACCGGTCGAACGCATCGGCCCGCAACTGCCCCATCAACGCCATCCCTCGTCTCGATCACTTGCCTACGCCCTTACAAAGGCACTGACCCACGTCCCGCTATGCAGTTCCCGAGCGTGAGCTGCCTCACATGCCCACCTCAGCCCCGTGCGGAAGCTCCCACACCGAAGCGCACATCCCGTGGGCGTTCATCACTCTCATGTCCCGCCGTCTACCCCGACCCCACCGGCAGACGACCCAGCTTCGGGGGCCTGCCAATTCAGAGGCACTACTGACCTTGAATGACTGGAGCTACAGCGATTCGAGTACGAAGCCGGTCTCGGCGATGAAGCCGTCGAGGAACGTTGCCGCGACCGGTCCGTCGCCGATCGACCGGCGGAAGGTGGGCAGCAAGCACCACCTGATCTGCGATGGCAAGGGCACCCCGCTGCACGTCATCACGACCTCCGCCAACGTCAACGACATCACCCAGGTTCGCCGCGGCCTGGACCGAAGTCCACGAGTCCAACCAAGCAGCCTCGGCGCTGCAGGAACCGAACAGGGTCGTTCAACAAGATCGTGTTACGAGCTCATAGTGCGCACCCACAAAACCCCAACTCAGAAGCCCTACTTCACCGGCTCCAGAATCACCACGCACTCCACATGATGCGTCATCACATCAACACTCCATGACGCATGCATCGGGACAACGCGCCCTCATCACACTGTTTGCGTCATGCGTGGGACGACGTTCGACTTCCCCGAAACCACGGATCGACCGACAAGGGGTGCTCCTCGGAAGACCGGAATGTCACCCCAGGAAGCTCAATCACACCTGACGGTTGGGATTATCGATATTCGTGTCCGCGAAACTCCGTTAAGGCAACCCGCACGATACTCGGTGACACCTTTCGGATCCGAGGGCGCCTCGGCTCCACCGGCGGAAAATACGGCGTCTACACATCGGCGATGCCGAACCGTGAAGGCACCAGCAGCGAGTGGTTCCTCTTCGCCGAGACCCCCTCGCCCCAAGGCGGCGCCATCCGCACCGGCGATGTGGCGCACATCCTGAGGAACTACAGCAACACCAACGGCGGCTGGCTGGACATCAGCGGCGGCGCGCCCAGTGGGGGCGCCGGCACACTGCCGTCACTAGCTACTACGTTCATCATTGGGGACGGTAGCGGTAGCAGAGGTAACGGATGCCTGCCCTCCCTCCATGCCGTTCTGAAACCGCCAATCGAGGCGATAGACAGCTCAGCCAAGTTCGTCGGCCGCAGGGTTGCTGCTGGTCGAGGCAGCTCTTCTACGGCGATACACCATCACGCCACTCATCGCGAGGAGGAGCACGGTGACCGCGCCCACACCGATCACCGTCTGCTCGGCAAACAGCCTCGCCAGCAGTTCCAGCGCGCCGATCCCGACCGTCGCGTACGCCAGCGCCCAGCCCGCTCCGCCCACGAACAGTGCGGGGAGGTAGCGCGAGAGCGGCATGTGCATACTCCCCGCGAGGAAGTTGGCAGCGGTCTGGAATCCGATGGTCAGGAAGGAGGCGGCCACCACCGGTGCGCCCCACCGCTGAATCGCCCGCTCGGCGCGTCGGAACTTGGGCGTGGAGATCCGCTCCGCGAGCCTGCCACGCCTGGCACCGGCCCCGGCGAGCCAGCCGACGGCGAAGGTCCCTCCGGCACGCAGCAGGACGATGGCGTAGAGACCGGCAGCTGTGAGCGCGACCTTATCCACGACGGCTCGCCCGCCGAGCCGGGCCCTCGCCGTGGAGTGCTTCTCCCGTCATCCGATGTCGCGATTCTCGCCCCAGCGGGCTCGCAAAGGGCACGAGGCTGGTCTCATACCTCACCTGCATCTGCTGGTCCGTCCCTGCATGCGTGTCGAAGGGGCACTGGTTCCCCAGCACGACGCAGAACGTTCCTGCGTCCTGGGGCCTTCCGGGTACGACCTCTTGTCAGGGCCACCCGGCACACCCAGATTAAGCGAACATGCGTACCCCGGGTACATGGCCGTCCTACGGCCGATGCGAGGGGCCCTCCCGCTTCGCCGAGAGCAGTCGTCGCCCAAGGGCATGCGGCAGGGCCTTCCAAAGAAGTCCGCCTCTGGGGAGGTGGCGCGGAGTGTCAGCGCATGGCGTGGCCGGGAAGAGATTGGAGCCGGCCGCGTCGGGTGTGTGGCGCGACATGGCTATGTGTGTTCCGTCGGCGTAGCCACGAAAGAATGTCTCGGTGCGTACCTTGGGGGCTTCCCAAAGAACTTGTTTAATGCCGGCGACACGAACAACCCCGGGCGCGGCGACTGGCTCGCGCTGCTCGGTGGCGGCCTGGGGTCAAGGCAACCCGCACGATACTCGGTGACACCCTTCGGATCCGAGGCGCCTGACATGCACGTCAAGTACAGGGAGGCGGCGCGGGACGGGCTGGCGGTGAATCACGACCTCGCCCCCCGATCCCGCGAAGAGCCGCCGGGTCGTCCACCGGCACACGGCCGGTATAGCGACGACAACGCCAAGGACGGGGCGGAAGCAACGGGGCCACGCGCCCACAACTGGCCGAGCCCGACAGTGGATCTCGTTCTGAGACGATCACTTGACGAAGTCCCCCATCACCTGCCGCTCCACCGGACCAGAGTTGAGTGCGGGTACTCATGCGCATCGTCATCAGCCGGGGCACCCTGCACCCATGACCGACCCCCTTCCAGCCCCCGACCGCAGGCGCCCCTGGTCCCACCGAACACGCCTGGGCGTGGACCTCACCCTCGCAATCCCGCTGCTCCTGTTGGAGACCGCGTGGCTCGTGCTGGACTGGATATACGGCTACGGCCTGGACGTATGGGCAGCACAAGGCGAACAAGAACAAATCGACGCGGCCGGCCTCGCCCACATCGGGCGGGTGCGGATGCTGCTGATCGCCGTACTCATCCTGGCAGTTCTCGCAGCAATCTTCCGTGCTCGCTGGATGGTGATCACACACTTGCTGGTGGCCCTCCTGGCGGGCGGATCGCTGACGGCCGCGCAGCACGAGTGGGACCACAGCCACGCCCCGCCCCCGGCTGCATCCACTACAGCGCGAACTGCTGAGATCGCCGCGCCTGGGTCGAGCCACGTTGTCACCTGTTGCCGACGTATTGCGGAACCACTGCACCTACGTGCCGAACCTCCTCTTGACGTCGTCGGCCAGTGCTGGACCGCCCGAGATCGGCCGAGGCTGCGTGCCATCACCGAACGTCTCACCCACATCACCGAGCAGTCCGCTGCACTGTCGAATGGGCGAGACACGGCCAGGCCACGCTCGCCGCTGCCACTCCGTCGGAGGGGCTGACTCCCGCCGGGCGGCCGGGTGATCCGGTGGAGGTCGCCGAGGAGGCGATCGACTGGCTACTGTCGCCCGCCGCGTCCTACGTCGGTCGGCGTCGGCGGTGCCGCCTTCGACCACCGGATCGAGGCACGCACCCCACGCCTGTAGCGGACTACCGGACAGGCCCGCTCACGGGCTCCATGGCGGAGCCAGGGCCCCCCGGAAAAAGGCTGAGCCTGGCCGACGCCCCCGAGGCAGCCGGGCTCGTCGCCGGGGAATGAAACCGAGGGGCGGGGCCAACCAACCCTTAGCGTCCGGGCCGAGTCACCATGCCGACGGTGGCGGCCAGGGTACGCAGGACGGTCGTGCCGACGACCACTGCCGAGGAGACCGGCCATGCCACCCATCGCGTCAGATCGCCTCGCAGGTCGGGATCCACCTCGACGGTCACCCGGAGGTATCTGGTCTGTAGCGTGGTGACTTTGGTGGCCCGGGGTGCGGCAACGTCCTGACCGCGCTGCAATGCCGCGCGGTAGCTTTCCTTGCGCTGACTCATGCCTCATCCTGACGCTTGATCAGTTCCTCCGCGAAGTCCATGTACGCCGAACCCTTGGCCTGCACAGGGTTCCCAAATGACTGGGCGTACAGGTCGAGCCGCGCGATCTGGGTGTCCAGCACCTCGAAACCCCGCTCGGTGAGTGCCTCACGAGCGTCGGCATCGGGCCCGGTGCGCGTGGCATCCGGACGGTTGGTGCGATTGAGCAGGACCGCCCTGCGGGCCGGCTCGGCACGCAGGGACTGCACGTCCGCCATCTCGCCGAGGATGGGTGCCATCCGGTCCAGTTCGATGGGGGCGGGGGTCACGGGCACGATCCACTCGCCGGCGTACCTCATGATGCTGCGGGTAATGCGGGGATGGTCCTCCATCTGAGGCGCATCGAGCACGACGGCCTGCCGGTTGCCGAGGAAGTCGTTCACGCGCCGGTGGACGTCCCCCACCGGCAGGGCGATCACCGGAAACGGAAAGCCACCGGCCAGCTCGCTCCAGCGCAGCGCGGAAGAGGCTGGGTCACCGTCGACCAGCAGCGGCGACAGTCCCGACTCATGAAGCGCGTGGGCCAGCCACACAGCACTCGTCGTCTTTCCGACGCCGGGCTTGAGGTTCACAAACGCACAACTCAACGGCATAAGAACTGACAATATCAGCCACAATCGTCCAGTTTCGGTCGGTACGAGGGCGTGGCGTCGTGGTTCACCCGCAAGCAGTGAGAAACAGCGGACGACCGTTGTGGTCGCAGCCGTCCGTAGGCACCACTGGTTGCTCTTTCTTGCCCCCTCGCCGGATCGCTTACGGCCCCCACCCGTCCGCTCCGACTACTCCGCTCGGCCCCGCCACGGCCGGCCCATGAGCCTGGGGACCAGCGCGAAGGGTGGACGGCGCGGCCCTGGCCACCTGTTCGCGCGATCCTCGATCGGCTCACCGAGAAGACGGTGCCCCCGCACGGACAGGCTGTTCTACTCCGAATGCCAACTCTTCCGCGCGGCCGCATGCGCCGCCGCACCGAGAATGTGTTCACCCGCAGCGGGTGAATCGGCTTCTTGCGCCGCTTTGCAGGCGGCCCACGTGCTCTGTCGCAGAGCGCGGGGGCGGCATGCCGCCCCCGGCGAAGGCGTGTCCATCGCGTCGCGAGGGAGCGTGTCAGCAGGAAGGCTCTGTTCGAAGTTCGACAGCGCCCTGCGCGAACAATCAACCGCGTAGCCCGCGATCTCACGAAGTTCGTGTTCGCTCATCGCGATCTTGTCCGACTCAGTTGGCACGGCTCAAACACCGTCGACCGGCCGTCTGCAAGGCGTTCCGTCAGCGAACCGCGGTCGCGCCAGCGTGGCTCGCGGGTGATGCGCTGACGGATTGAGACCGCCCTCATCACCAGAACATGCCCCAACTTCGCCCACAACCGTCGTGGTCAAAGCTCACTAGCCGAGAAAACTCAACCGCACCTGCCGGTTCGGGTTGTCGATATTGGTATCCACCAAGCAGACGGACTGCCAGGTGCCGAGTGCCATCCGGCCCGAGATGACCGGGAGGGTGGCGTGGGGTGGGATGAGGGCGGGCAGGACGTGGTCGCGGCCGTGGCCGGGGCTGCCGTGGCGGTGGCGCCAGCGGTTGTCGGCGGGGAGGAGGTCGTGCAGGGCGGCCAGGAGGTCTTCGTCGCTGCCTGCGCCGGTTTCGAGGACGGCGATGCCGGCGGTGGCGTGCGGAACGAAGATGTTCAGCAGGCCGTCGCGGCCGTCTGCCGTCTCCCGGAGGAATGCGGCGCAGTCGGCGGTGAGGTCGGCGACGGTCTCTGCCGAGCCCGTGGTGACGTCAAGGGTGCGGGTGGTGAATGCGGTGCTCATACGTTCATTTTCGTACGGACAGCCTGCCCGGGTCCGCAACCCCGCGGGCCTCTCTCGCAATGCCACCTCAATACTCCGGCAACAAAAGTCCACCAGCCGAGATGACGTTTGACCCCTCTCGCAGCGCACCGCTACGTTCAGCGACATGTCTACATCAGCCCTGCTCACCACGCGCGGTCACATCGACCTGCTGCGGGTGGCCTCTGCGGCGTGTCGCCGCGGCGGCTGTTGTTGATGCCGTTGCGCCGCTGTTGCCGTTGCTGAGGCCGTTCCAGGTTTCGCGTTTCGCGGTGCTTTGCGGTCACGCGCGGCTTGTTGCGGCTATGTGCGACCGTTTCGAGGCCTTGTCTCCCTCTGTCTTGCTCTGCTGTGGTTGCCTTTTGGTGCTTCGCAGCGACTGTTGCAGATTGTTTCGCTCGTAGCTATTCGCTGGAATGCGGGTTTGTTCGTTTGCCCGTTTGGCCGTTTGGCCGTTTGGCGCGCTGGCGTTTTCGCTGGTGCTTTTGTTGCCTCCGCCTGTGCCCTGCGGCCTGTGGTGTCCGTCGTGCGTGCGGGGGAGCGCCTTCCTTCTCCCGCCCCCCCGCCTTTCCCCCTCCCGTGGAGCATTCATGACTCTCGATCAGGCCGTGGCGCGCCATGGCCCACCCGATATATCCGATGAAGCGGTGCGTCCGTCCCTTGCGAAGGGTGTGGAGACGGGGGTGAAGTCCGGGTCCGGCGTCGAGGGGCTGGAGCTTGTTCGCGTTGATCCGGTTTCCGGTCGCCGGTGGTCGGTGCCGCGGTGGTTGCGCCGTACTGTGGGGCCCGTGGCGCTGCTGGCGCTGTGGCAGGTGCTCAGTGCGAGCGGTGCGCTGGAGTCCGACATTCTGGCGTCGCCCGGGACCATCGCCGCCACCGGCGGAGACCTGATCTCGGACGGAACACTGCCGTCGGCGATGCTGGTCTCTCTTCAACGAGTTGCGGTCGGACTGCTGTTGGGTGGCGTGACCGGTGTGGTGCTGGCGCTCGTGTCGGGGCTTTCCCGGCTCGGCGAGGATCTGGTCGATGCGACCGTGCAGATGCTGCGCTCCGTTCCCTGGGTGGGCGTCATTCCGCTGTTCATCATCTGGCTGGGCATCGGCGAGGCGCCCAAGATTGCGCTGATCTCGCTCGGTGTGGCGTTCCATCTGTATCTGAATGTCTATGCCGGAATTCGTGGCGTCGATGCCCAGTTGGTGGAGGCGGGGCAGTCGCTCGGGCTGAGTCGGTGGGGCCTGATCGGGCATGTGATACTGCCCGGCGCGCTTCCGGGCGCCATGACCGGGCTGCGCTATTCGCTGGCCACCGCATGGCTCGCGCTGGTCTTCGGTGAGCAGGTCAACGCCGATGACGGCCTCGGTTTTCTGATGAACCAGGCCAGGGAATTCTTCCGCACCGACGTGATCGTGGTGTGCCTGGTGGTCTACGCGATCCTCGGGCTCATTGCCGACTTTCTCGTCCGTACTCTCGAAAGGCTGCTGCTGCAATGGCGACCGACGTTCACGGGTCAGTGACCGATAACGAGCAGGGACGGCAGAGCTCGCGCGCCGCGGTCTCCGGTGCCGCCGTACAGGTCGGCGGGCTGGTACGGGCCTTCGGCGGACGAGCCGTCATCGACGGTCTTCACCTGTCCATCCAGCCGGGCGAGTTCGTGGCGTTGCTCGGGCGCAGTGGCTGCGGCAAGTCGACCTTGCTGCGGGTTCTGGCCGGGCTCGACCAGGAGATCGAGGGCGAGGTGCTGGTGCCGCGCCGCAAGGCCGTGGCGTTCCAGGCGCCGCGGCTGATGCCCTGGAAGCGGGTCTGGCGGAATGTGCTGCTGGGGCTGCCGGGCCGCCCGGAACGGAGCACTGCCGCACGGGCGTTGGAAGAAGTCGGACTCGGCCATCGGGCGGACGCCTGGCCCAAGACGCTCTCCGGCGGAGAAGCCCAGCGTGCGTCGCTCGCCCGCGCCCTGGTGCGTGAACCCGATCTGCTGCTGCTCGACGAGCCGTTCGGTGCCCTCGACGCACTGACCCGGATCAAGGCCCAGCGCCAGGTGGCCGAGCTGTGGCAGGAGCGCGGCTGCGCGGTGCTGCTGGTCACCCATGACGTGGAGGAGGCCCTGCTGCTCGCGGACCGGGCGCTGGTGATGGAGGGCGGCCGGATCGCGTACGAGACCACGGTGGATCTGCCGCGGCCGCGCGATATCTCCGATCCGCGCTTCGGTGCGTTGCGCGCCCAGCTGCTCGACCGGCTCGGCGTGGAGGACGAACCCGATGTGGAGGACGGCGTGGTGGGCGAGGAAGGCAGGGAGAGTGTGAAGAGCGTGAAGGCCGTGGAGGGCGGTGAAGGTGCTGGAGGCGAGCCTGAGGCCGCCAGGCCCCGCACGGCCGACGCTTCTCCTACCGCCGTCTGACCCCGCCCGCGGATTGAGCGGCAGGTAGCCGGCCGTCATCGCCGCGCAGTCGCCCGCCCCGACCGACCCGATACGGGCCGGTTCCGGCCCGATGCACCCCGGATTCTGAGCCCGATCACGGCCGTAACCGCAGGCTCCTGGAACCGGCAACCGTAGCCCGGCAACCGAACACACCCACCCGACACCCAGCACCAGTCACCCCGTCAGCCCGTCACCCCACTCCCCCACCTCCGCTCCAGCCCACCCCCGGCTCCACCCCTCCCCACCCCAAGAACGAAACGGACAACACCCCATGAGAGCACGCCATATCGCCCCAGCCGCCCTGCTGCTCCCGCTCACCCTGCTGCTGGCCGCCTGCAATGGTTCGTCGGGGGCCAAGGGGGCCGGCGGGGGGACCGGCAGTGGGACCGACGGCAAGGGGTCGCAGACGCTCAACGTCGGTGATCAGAAGGGTGGTTCGGAGGCGTTGCTGCGGGCCGCCGGAGAGTTGGACGACCTTCCGTACAAGATCAAGTGGTCGACCTTCACCTCGGGGCCGCCGCTGCTGGAGGCGGTCAACGCGGGAGCGGTGGATGTTGGTGCGGTCGGCAACACCCCGCCGGTGTTCGCCGCCGCGGCGAAGTCGAAGATCAAGGTGATCGCCGGGACGCACAGCAGGTCGGACGGTGAGTCGATCCTGGTGAAGAAGGGCTCCCCGCTCAAGCGGCCGGCGCAGCTGAAGGGCAAGTCGATCGCCGTTGCCCAGGGCAGCTCGGCGCACTACCAGCTGATTGCCTCGCTGAAGAAGGCCGGGCTGACGCCGAAGGACGTCACGCTCAACTACCTGCAGCCGGCCGATGCGCTCGCCGCGTTCACCCGGGGGAAGGTGGATGCCTGGGCGGTGTGGGACCCGTACACCGCGCAGGCCCTGGACCAGGCCGATGCCCGGGTGCTGACCACCGGGCAAGGGGTCGTCAACGGACTGAGCTTCCAGGTTGCCGCGCCCGCCGCATTGCACGACAAGAAGGAGTCGGCGGCGCTGAAGGACTACGCGGACCGGTTGCGGCGGGCACAGAACTGGGTGTTCAAGCACCCCGACGTCTGGGCGAAGGCCTGGGCGAAGGAGACCGGGCTGCCGGACAAGGTGGCCCTGGACGCGGTCAAGCGCACCCGGGGGACGGCGGTCACGGTCGCCGTGGACAAGGCCGCCGTCGCCTCCGAGCAGCAGATCGTCGACTCGTTCGCGGCGCTGAAGCTGATCCCCCGCTCCTTCGACTTCGGGGAGTTCGTCGACCCCCGTTTCAACGGTGACCTGCCGCCTTCGAGCACCGCGCCGCGTACCTATGGAAAGGGTCAGTGAGATGTCCGTACACCTGCATTGGTTTCTGCCGACCGGCGGCGACGGGCGGACCCTCGTCGACCGCCATGCCTATACCGACGGCGGCGTCCGGCGTGACCGCATCACCCCGGTCAGCGGGGTACGGGCCCCGGACATCGAGTATCTGGCCCAAATCGCCAAGGCTGCGGAGCAGTTGGGTTTTGAAGCGGTGCTCACGCCCACCGGTACGTGGTGCGAGGACGCCTGGCTGACGACGGTGGCGCTCACCCAGGTCACCGAGCGGCTGAAGTTCCTGGTCGCGTTCCGGCCGGGGGTGATCTCGCCGGTGCTGGCGGCCCAGATGGCCGCGACCTATCAGCGGATCTCGCGCGGGCGGCTGCTGCTGAATGTGGTGACCGGGGGCGATTCGACCGAGCAGCGGAGGTTCGGCGATCATCTCGACCATGACCGGCGGTATGCCCGTACGGATGAGTTTCTGCAGGTCGTACGTGGTGTGTGGGGCGGGAAACCGTTCGACTTCCGGGGCGAGCACTATCAGGTCGAGGGCGGTCTGACGGCACTGCCGCCGGACCCGCTGCCGCAGATCTTCTTCGGCGGCTCGTCCGCCGCGGCGGGGCCGGTCGCCGCACGGAATGTGGATGTGTACCTCACCTGGGGCGAGCCGCCCGAGGAGGTCAAGCAGAAGATCGACTGGATTCGTGGGCTGGCGGAGAAGGAGGGCCGGACGGTCCGGTTCGGTATCCGGCTGCACACGATCTCCCGGGACTCCTCCAAGGAGGCCTGGGCGACCGCCGGCCGGCTGCTCGACGACCTCGATCCGGAGACGGTCGCGGCCGCGCAACAGGCGCTGGGCAGGAGCGAGTCGGTGGGGCAGCAGCGGATGCTGGCGCTGCACGGCGGCTCGCGCGACAAGCTGGAGATCTCGCCCAATCTGTGGGCGGGGGTCGGCCTGGTACGGGGCGGCGCCGGCACCGCGCTGGTCGGCAGTCATGCCGAGGTGGCCGACCGGATCGAGGAGTACCACTCCCTGGGCGTCGAGCACTTTGTGCTCTCCGGCTACCCGCATCTGGAGGAGGCGTACTGGTTCGGTGAGGGCGTACGGCCGGAGCTTGCCGCCCGCGGGCTGCTGGATGCCGGGCCCTCTCCCCTGGACGGTGTCCCGGCCGCCCATGGCCGCCCGGCGTCCGCACCGGGCGGCGCGCCGCTGCTGATCGCCGGCGGCCGCTGAACCGGATTCCGTGGGGCCGTGGGGGGACGCACGGCGGTCATTGCCGCTGAGCGCACCCCCGCGGCCGTCGGCCGATCCTGCTGCCGGTACCGAAGCCGATGCGGTGCGCACCGGGAAAGGGCACAGCGCGACAGGCCGCGGAAACTGCCCGCGCCCCGGGGGAAGACAATCAGCCCTCCCCGGGTTAGGTGAATCATGAACTACACCGGGGTGCGTGAGGTCGAGGTCGTGGTGATCGGTGCCGGGCAGGCCGGTCTGGCCGCCGCCTTTCATCTGCGGCGGGTCGGCTATGCACCGGACCGGGACTTCGTGGTGCTCGATCACGCTCCGCGCCCCGGCGGGGCCTGGCAGTTCCGGTGGCCGACGCTGACGTACGAAAAGGTGCACGGCATGCATGCGCTGCCGGGCATGGAACTGACCGGTGCCGATCCACGGCGCCCGTCGTCCGAGGTGATCGGCGCGTACTTCGACAGCTACGAGCAGACCTTCGGGCTGCGGGTGCACCGGCCGGTGAGCGTGACGGCCGTGCGCGAGGGCGACGACGGCCGGCTGCTGGTCGCGACGTCGGAAGGGGACTATGCGGCACGGGCCGTGATCAATGCGACCGGGACCTGGGACCGGCCGTTCTGGCCGCGGTTTCCCGGACAGGAGACGTTCGGCGGCCGTCAGCTGCACAGCTCTCAGTACGAGGGTCCGGAGGGCTTCCGCGGCGCGCGGGTCGTGGTGGTGGGCGGCGGGACATCGGCCGTACAGCAGCTGCTGGAGATCGCGCCGGTCGCGGCCGCGACGACGTGGGTGACGCGCCGGCCGCCGGTCTTCCGCGAGGGCCCGTTCGGCCAGGAGCAGGGCCGGGCCGCGGTCGCCCTGGTGGAGGAGCGGGTCCGGCAGGGGCTGCCGCCGCGGAGCGTGGTGAGCGTGACCGGGCTGCCGATGACCGAGGCCATCCGGCAGGCCCGGGAGAGCGGCGCGCTGGAGCGGCTGCCGCTCTTCGAGCGCCTCACGCCCACGGGTGTGATCTGGGACGACGGACGCACGGCCGAGGCCGATGTGATCCTTTACGCCACGGGCTTCCGCGCCGCCATCGACCATCTCGCCCCGCTGCGGCTGCGCGAGCCGGGCGGCGGTATCCGGATGGACGGCACCCGTACGCTGCGCGATGCGCGGATCCATCTCGTCGGATACGGGCCGTCGGCGAGCACCATCGGCGCCAGCCGCGCGGGACGTGCCGCGGTCGGCGACATCCGTCGCATGCTCGCCGCCACCGTTCAACCAGCCCGTGTGGAGCGGGGGTTGGCCGACAGTCTCGCCTCGTAGGGCGGGGCCACGTGCTCGACGGGGCGGCACAGCCGTAGTCCGATAAGCCGCCGAAACGCCCACGCGACAAAACGCCACAAAGACCCTCCCCATGGGAACCCCCATGCGAATTCTCGGACGAACAGTTGCTCCCGGGAGCAGTTGTTCGCCGGTAAGCATGATCGAGGAGGGGAGGGGTTCAATTGACTCGCTGCAACCGGCGATGATGACGGGGCGCGAGCGGCGGGCTGCAGACCGTTACCACGCCTCCGGTCCATCCCCCTTGCTGGGCCGGGGAGTTGAGTCCCACAACTTCAAGGAGAAGATCCCGATGGACATCCTCACCGCTCTCTTGGCCAACGTCCTCCACCTCGTGGGTTGGCTCGTCTGACAGACCTCGCCCCGAGGCGCCGCCCCTCCCTGTCCCGGGACGGGCGGCGCTTGTCCGTGTTCCGGCGGGCTATTTCTCCAGCTTCTGCCGGGAGGTCTCCGGAAGGGTCAGATAGACGAGGAACGAGACGAGGCACAGCGCGGCCACGTACCAGGGGAAGAGGTCGGCGTGGCCGGCCTGCTTGAACCAGGTGCCGACGTAGGGAGCCGTGCCGCCGAAGAGGGCGACGGTGAGCGAGTACGGGAAGCCGATGCCGGCGGCACGCACCCGCGCGGGGAACACCTCGGCGTTCACGGCAGCGGCGACCGAGGTGTAGCCGGTGAGCAGCACCATGCCCGCGCACTGCACCAGCAGCAGCGAGAAGAACGCGTCGCTGACCAGGTGCAGCAGCGGTACGGCCAGGACGGCAAAACCCAGCGAGAAGCCGAGCAGCAGTGGTTTGCGGCCGATGCGGTCCGAGAGCATTCCGCCGAGCGGCTGGAGCAGGGCGAAGAAGACGAGCGAGAGGGTGCCGACGATGAGCGAATCGCCCTTGTCGAAGCCCGCGTTGACCTGTGCGTAGGTGGGCAGGTAGGTCGTCCAGGTGTAGTAGGCGATGGTGCCGCCGGCGGTGATACCGCAGATGAGCAGGGACTGGCGGGGGTGGCGGCGCAGCGCCTCGAAGAGGCCGGGGCGGTCGGCCGCCTGCTGCTCGGCGCTGCGGGTCTCCTGGGCGCCCCGCCGGATCCACAGCCCCAGCAGGCTCAGCAGGGCGCCGACGAGGAACGCCACCCGCCAGCCCCACTGCCCCATCTGCCGCTCGGTGAGCAGCGCCGCGAGCAGCGCGGCGGTGCCGGAGGCCAGCAGCTGGCCGAGGGTCGTGGACACGTACTGGAAGCTGGAGAACAGCCCGCGCCTGCCCGGTCCCGCCGATTCGACGAGGAAGGTCGTGGAGGCCGCGAACTCGCCGCCCACCGACAGCCCCTGCACCAGACGGGCGACGACCAGGACGAGGGGGGCCAGCAGACCGGTGGCCGCGTAGGTCGGGGTGAGCGCGACCAGCAGACTGCCGCCGCCCATCAGCAGGATGGTCAGGGTCAGTGCGGTCCGTCGGCCGCGGCGGTCGGCGATCGCGCCCATCAGCAGCCCGCCGACCGGGCGCATGAAGAAGCCGACCGCGAAGACGGCGAAGGTGGAGAGCAGCGGCACCAGGGAGTTGCCGGCGCCCTCGGGGAAGACCTGCCCGGCGAAGTAGACCGCGAGGAAGGAGTACGCGTACCAGTCGTACCACTCAACGGCGTTACCGATGGAGGCGGCGGCCAGCTGCCGCAGGCGTGATGGCGGGCGGGCACCGCTCGGCGCCTGGTCCTTGGCTATGTGCTCGGCACTCGACATGGTCCTCCGCTCCTGGTTCTTCTCCTGGGCCTGCGGCTGGGGCAGGATGAGCCGACAGGTGATCATGTACCGCGGAAGCGGATGGCCGCCAGAGGCTGTGGCCACCGAAAGGAGATGGCAATGTGCGTGTAGCACTGTTCGTCACCTGCATCAACGACATGCTCCATCCGCGGACGGGGCAGGCGGTGGTGACGCTGCTGGAGCGGCTGGGGGTGGAGGTCGGCTTCCCCGCCGAACAGAGCTGCTGCGGCCAGCCACAGTTCAACACCGGATACCGGCATGCGACCGAGCCGCTGGTGCGCCGTTTCGACCGGGCGTTCAAGGACTACGAGTATGTGGTCACCCCGTCCGGCTCGTGTGCCGCGATGGTGCGTGACAACTATCCGCGGATCGGCGCGAAGGCGGCCGCCGAGGGGCGCGGCCGGGGACTCGTCGACGCGGCGGCGGTCGCGGTGCCCAAGATGTACGAGCTGACCGAGTTCCTGGTGGACGTGCTGAAGGTGGAGGATGTCGGTGCGTCTTACCCGCATACCGTCACCTACCACCCCACCTGCCACGGGCTGCGGATGCTGGGGCTGGGCGACCGGCCGCGGCGGCTGCTGGAGCACGTCAAGGGGCTGGAGCTGCGGGAACTGCCGGGCGCCGAGGAGTGCTGCGGGTTCGGCGGCACCTTCGCGGTGAAGAACCCGGCGGTCTCGGCGGCGATGGGCGCCGACAAGGTCCGCCACATCGTCGGTACCGGGGCCGAGGCGGTCTGCACGGTCGACAACTCCTGTCTGCTGCACATCGGCGGCACCCTCACCCGCCAGGGCGCGGCGGTCCGCCCGGTCCATATCGCGGAGATCCTGGCCAGTACGGAAGGGAGCGTGCTGTGAGCGGCACCTACCTGGGCATGCCGGCGTTCCCCCGGGCCGCCGCCGCGTCCACCCGCGATACCCGGCTGCGCGCCAACCTCACCCATGCCACCCACACCATCCGCGACAAACGCGCCAAGGCCGTTGCGGAGCTGGACGACTGGGCGCAGCTGCGGGCCGCGGGCGCCGCGGTGAAGGACCGTACCCTGCGCCATCTCGACCATTATCTGGAGCAGTTGGAGTCCGCGGTCGTCGCCGCGGGCGGGCAGGTCCACTGGGCGGTGGACGCCGACGAGGCCAACCGGATCGTCACCCGGCTGGTGCGGGAGACCGGCGAGACGGAGGTCGTCAAGGTCAAGTCGATGGCGACGCAGGAGATCGGGCTGAACGAGGCGCTGGCCGGGGCCGGTATCCATGCGTACGAGACGGACCTGGCCGAGCTGATCGTGCAGCTCGGCCACGATCTGCCGTCGCACATCCTGGTCCCGGCGATCCACCGCAACCGCGCGGAGATCCGCGACATCTTCGTGCGGGAGATGGGCTCTTGGGGCCGCCCGGCGCCGGAGGGGCTGACCGACTCCCCCGCGGAGCTGGCCGAGGCGGCGCGGCTGCATCTGCGGGAGAAGTTCCTGTCCGCGAAGGTCGGGATCTCGGGAGCCAACTTCATGGTCGCGGAGACCGGCACGCTGGTCGTCGTGGAGTCCGAGGGCAACGGCCGGATGTGTCTGACCCTCCCCGAGACACTGATCTCCGTCGTCGGCATCGAGAAGGTGGTGCCCAGCTGGCAGGACCTGGAGGTCTTTCTGCAGCTGCTGCCCCGCTCCTCCACCGCCGAGCGGATGAACCCGTACACCTCCACATGGACGGGCACCACGGACGGCGACGGGCCGCAGACCTTCCATCTGGTGCTGCTCGACAACGGGCGGACCGACACGCTCGCCGATACCGTCGGGCGGCAGGCGCTGCGCTGCATCCGCTGCTCGGCCTGTCTGAACGTCTGCCCGGTGTACGAGCGGGCCGGCGGGCATGCGTACGGTTCGCCGTACCCCGGCCCCATCGGCGCCATCCTCACTCCCCAACTGCGGGGTGTGGAAGGCTCATTGGAGGCCTCGCTGCCGTATGCCTCGTCGCTGTGCGGGGCCTGTTACGAGGTGTGCCCGGTCGCCATCGACATCCCCGAGGTGCTGGTGCACCTACGGGAGCGGGTCGTGGAGGGCGGGCCGGTCACCCGGGGCGGGGCGCGCACCGTCCTCAAACCGGCCAAGGGGCATGCCGCGGAGCGGGCCGCGATGCGGGCGGCGGGCTGGGCGTTCGATCACCCGGGCGCGCTGCGTACCGGGATGCGGCTGGCGGCCCGCACCCGTCGGCTGCATCCACGGCGGTTGCCGGGACCGGGCCGCGCCTGGTCGCAGACGCGCGATCTTCCCGTGGTGCCGGCCGAGTCCTTCCGCGACTGGTGGCAGCGCACCCGTGGCACATCGTCGGAGCGAGGGGAGACCAGGTGACCAGCCGGGATGTGGTGTTGGCACGGGTGCGGCAGGCGCTGGCGGATGTGCCGGGCGGCGAGGGACCGGGCGGTCCGCCGGTGGCCCGGGACTACCACCGCGTGCACGGGGCCCGGACGCCCGAGCAGACCGTCGATCTGCTCGCGGAGAATCTCGCCGACTACCGGGCGATCGTGCATCGCACCGACGCGAAGGGCCTGCCGGGGCTGATCGGCCGGCTGCTGGCGGAGCGCGGGGCGCGGACGGTGCTGGTGCCGCCGGGCCTGGATGCCTCCTGGACGACCGGCACCGACGTCACCCGCGTCGAGGACCGCGCGTCGAGCACGCCCCGTGAACTCGACGCCGTGGACAGTGTGCTGACGGGCTGCGCGGTGGCCATCGCGGAGACCGGCACGCTGATCCTGGATGCGGGACCCGACCAGGGCAGACGCCGGATCACGCTGGTACCGGACCATCACCTCTGTGTCGTCCGCGCCCCTGACCAGGTGGTCGGCTCGGTGCCGGAGGCGCTGCCGCGGGTGGCGCCGGACCGCCCGCTGACCTGGATCTCCGGTCCGTCCGCGACCAGCGACATCGAACTCGACCGGGTGGAGGGGGTGCACGGGCCGCGGACGCTGGAGGTGATTCTGCTGGCGACGGATCAGAAAGCGGACTGAAAGGGAGCGGCCGTGGCCGCGGAGGGGCTGCGACAGGTGTGCGACCCCGTTGTCAGTGGGGATTCCTACACTGATCGGGATGTCCTTCGCACACGCGGTGCGGGGGTGCGCATCCGGGGGGAGGGAGCAGATGGTGCTGCGGCAGGTCTTACCACCACGGCGTTCCGGCGCGGCAGGCCGCTCACCCGCACCGGAGCCCGGAGCGCCGTCCCTTGCCGCTCCGCAGGACTCCGCACCCTCCCGGCTGCTGACCTGGCTGGGGCGGCTGGGCGTCCCGGCCGCCGCGTTCGCCGTGTTCCAGACACTGCTGGGGATCCTGCCGCAGAATCTCGCGGGCGAGGCGGCGCGTTACTGCGTGGCGGCAACGGCCGGTGCCGGGGTCGGCGCGGTGGTGTGGCTGGCGGCCGCCCTGCTGCGGACGCGGGCCGCGGCGGCGGCCGCCATCGCCGCACCCCCGCCCGGCCCCGCGCCCTCACCCGCCGGATCGCTTCCCGAGCTGATGGACGGCACGTACCAGGCGTTGCGGCGCGGCCTGTCGGTGATCGAGGTGTCCGGGCGCGGGCCGCTCACCGGCTGGCCGCACTCTCTCGCCGAGAGCGATCCACCGGTGCATCCGACGGCGTTCGGTACGGCGTACGGGCTGCATCTGCTGCTCGACATCGCGCCGTACGACGGCCGCATACGGGCGGGGCAGGTGGCTGAGACACTGTGGCGGCTGCGGCTTCCCGGCGGCGGATGGGCCGCCCGCTCCCAGGGCAGCGGGGCCCGGCCCGAGGTGTCCGCGGTCGTGCTGGGTGCGCTGGCGCGGGCCGGCGCCGATCCACGGCTGCTGGAGGCCGAAATACGCTCCTGCGAGGTGCTGTGGAACCCCGACCATGACGCCTCCGGGCTGGCGAACACCTATGTCGTGACGAATGTCCTGCGCGGGCTGCTGCGGGCGGCCCCCGGCTCCAGCGCGTTGGACGGACTGCGCGAGGTGCTGGTCAACGGCGCCACGGCCGACCCGGCGCGCGGCAATCACCGCTGCTGGGGCGCCGCGCTGGCCACCGGCCGCGGCAACCCGGCGCCGTCCGCTGCGCACACCGCGCGGGCCGTGGTGGCGCTGGACCGGGCCGCACGTGTGCTGGGCGAGGACGAGCGGCAGCGCACGGTGCGCGAGGAGGGGCTGCGCTGGCTGCTGGCCGGCCCGGCGGCGCCGTCGGGTGGCGTGGCCGATCTGCAGAACTGTCAGGAAGAGGTGCGGCGGCCGGACGAGGAGGATCCGCTGCATCAAGAGCTGCTGTCGGTGCGGCATTTCGCGGCCGCGTGGGTGGCCCGTGCGCTGATGACGGACGGAGCCCGCGAGGTCGCGGCCGGGGAAGTGGGACTGCCGGCCTGGGAGGCACAGCTGACCACGGCCGTGGCGCGGGTGCAGGGTATGCAGCGGGGCGGGGTGTGGCGGTGGGACGACGGGCCCATGGGGCACCCGGTGTGGATGGCGTATCAGGGCCTTTCGGTACTGCGGCGGCATGCGTTGATGGTCTACCGGCCATGAGGCGGGCCGGGTTCCGCGAAGGCGGGGAGTAGGGGGCGGTGATGCTCATGGCCGGGTGAGGGGCCGCGGCGCGGTGCTGCTCATGGCCCGGGTGAGGGGCCAGGGGCGGGGCGGCCGGGTGCGGGTGGTGAGCGGCGGGACGGTCGGGGGCGGCGAAGGGGAGTCAGACTCATGCAGGTCGAGGAAGCCCGGCGACTGCTGGCGGAACGGCTGGGCGGCGGGCCGTCGCCGCCGTCGCCCGAGTCGGCGCGCGCGGTGACCGCCCAGCTGGCGCACCCGGACACCCTCGGTCCGCTGGTGCGCCGATTATCCGCCGGCGATCTCGATCTGGCGGAGTGCACCCGGCTCTCGTACCGCCATGTGCTGGGCTTCGACAAACTGTTACTGCTGGCCGGTGCGCCGCGGTTCATGCTGCGGGTCCATTTCTGGCACGGCGGGCCCGGCCCGGTCCCCGAGGACATCCACAACCACCGGTGCGCGATCGCCTCGGCGGTGGTGCGCGGACGCGTCCGGATGGAGTGCTACGAGCCGGCCGCTGACGGTGTGCCCGCGACCGCCTACCGGGAGACCATCGACGGCCCCGGCGGTGCCTGGCGGCTGCGGCGGGTCGGGGACGCACGGCTGCGGCTGGTGTGTACGGAGCAGTACGGCGCAGGGCGGAGCTACGGCCTGGCCGCCTGTACGCTGCACCGCGTGGTGAGCGAGGAGCCGACGGTGACGCTGTTCCTGGAGACCGCCCCACAGCGGTCGGTGACCGATGTCTACGTCAGGAACAGCAACCGTGTCAGGGGCAGCGGTGCCGGGCGCAGCGGCCCGGCCGCAGACGGCGGCCCCGTCACGGACAGCGGTTCCGCCACGGACAGCGGTTCCGCCACGGACAGCGGCGATGACCGGATCGGCGGCGCCCTCAGGACCGGCGGCGCCGAGCGTGTGGATCCGCCGCCCAAGACTCCGCTGCCACCGGCCGTCTACCTTGCCGAACTCGGTTCCCTGGCAGGCTCTTTGGGCTATTGAAAGGCGGCTGCGCGGCCGGGCGCCCGAAACGGGCCGTCATGACCCGGAGCCCGGCGGCGTCCAGCCCGCCGCCCAGTGCCTGGCGGATCACGTCGAGGTTGTAGGCGTCCACCCCGATCTGGGCCAGCTCGGCGGGCCGTGCCCACAAAAAGGCCTGATCCGGGCTGGGCAGAACGACGTCCAGCGTCAGCGGGCGGACGAGGAAGTTCTCCTGGTGGTTGCGGACCCGGCGGCCCTGATAGTCGCTCAGGAAGCTGGCGGATCCGGTGTGCGCGACGATGGTGCCGAGGAGACCGGTCTCTTCCTTCAGCTCCCGCAGGGCGGCGTTCTCGGCCAACTCCCCACGATCGAGCTTCCCGCACGGCACACCCCACGCGCCGGGCAGAAAACGCTCGCGGTAGCTACGGCGCACGATCAGCACACTGGCCTCATGCACCACCACCGCCGCGGCCAGATAAGTGTCGGCTGCAATCTGGTTCATCGGACATCTCGCAATCCGAAGAGACGGGCGCAGGCCCGTGGCGGAGGTCCACCGTACCGGCGATGACTCAGCTACGGGCCGGTTCCGGGGACACCCGCCGGAGCACCGTGAGGCGACTACCCCCGCGGGGAGACCGGGCGCTCGAAGAAGGTCTCCAACGAGACGGTCGCCTGGGTTCCGCTGACCCCCTCGATCGCATACAGCCTGCGCAGGACGTCCTGAAGCCCCTCGGTGGTGGCGGTTCGCACCTTCACCAGGACGGAGGCACTGCCCGCGATCACATGGGCCTCCTGGATCTCGGGGATGGCCAGGAAGGCGGCAGCCGAATCGCCCATCCATGCCGAGGACTCGACCATGACGAACGCCAGTACTCCGCGGCCGAGGGCCACGGGGTCCACGTCCACGGTCGTACGGCGGATCACGCCGCGCTCCCGGAGCTTGCGGACCCGCTCATGGGCGGCACCGGCCGAGAGGCCGACCGCCTTGCCGAGTGCCGCATAGGCCTGGGTGGCGTCCTGCTGGAGCAGGGCGACGAGTTCGCGGTCGACGTCATCCATGCTTGCCACCATATCTCGTTCCGAGATATCACTACACTGCCGAATGTGGTTCAGGTTCTCACCCGAGAGGCTTAACTGTGTCTAATTCCTTGGCGACTTCGCCATACGAGATACTGGACGACCGCTTCCGGACCGGAAGGTGCGCGAACGGCGACGAACGCCTGGAGAAGCTGTACGAGAACTGCCGCTGGGCCGAGGGCCCGGTCTATCTGCCCGCCTGGCGCCAGTTGATCTGGAGCGACATCCCCAACGACCGGATGCTGCGCTGGGACGAACCGACCGGCACGGTCGGCGTCTTCCGTTCCCCGGCCGGACACAGCAACGGCAACACCCTCGACGGCCAGTCCCGGCTGATCAGCTGCGAGCAGGGCAACCGCCGCGTCACCCGCACCGAGCACAACGGGACCCTCACGGTGCTCGCCGACCGCTTCGAAGGCAAGCGGCTCAACAGCCCGAACGACGCGGTCGTGCGCTCCGACGGCACCATCTGGTTCTCCGACCCGGACTTCGGAATCACCAGCGACTACGAGGGCCACCGCGCCGAGAGCGAGATCGGCGCGTGTCATGTCTACCGGATCGATCCCTCGACGGGCACCGTCACCCTTGCCGCGGACGGTTTCGGCGGACCGAACGGACTGGTCCTCTCCCCCGACGAAGAGCAGCTGTACGTCTCGGACACCCGCGCCGGTCAGATCCGGGTCTTCGACGTACGAACGGACGGGTCGCTGTCGGACGGCCGAATCTTCGCCGAAACCACGGACGGGCAGAGCCGGTTCGACAACATCCGCTTCGATGACGAGGGGCGGCTGTGGGCGGCCGCCATGTCCGGTGGGGTGCACTGCTATGACCCGGACGGCACCCTGATCGGGCGGCTCCGCGTCCCCGAGGCGGTCTCCAACATCGCCTTCGGCGGCCCGAAGAACAACCGCCTCTTCATCACCGCGACGACCACGCTGTACTCACTGGTGATGTCGGTGACGGGGGCGCCCCGGATCCGCTGTCCGCGCTGATCCCGTCAGGGCCGGCGCTGCCCCGGTCGAGGTCCGCACCGACCCTGCCGAGGCCCACCGGCCGGCCTCCGCGGACGGACGGACCGCCGGCCGGCCTCCGCGGACGGACGGACCGCCGGCCCGGAGCCTGTCCGGCGTGTCGTCGCCGAAGACGGCCCGGTGCCTGGTGGTGACGACACCAGGCTCAGCTCACACCCCCCTGTCACCGCGCCGTGCTGTCAGGCTGGCTCTCATGAATCCATCCACGACCTTGATCACCGGCGCCACCCAGGGCCTGGGCCGCGGCCTCGCACTCGATCTCGCGGCCCGTGGCGGCACCGTCCTGCTGCACGGCCGCGACCGCACCCGGCTGGAGAGCGTGGCGGCCGAAGTACGGGCCGCCGCCCCCCGGTGCACCGTCCGTACCTACCTCGCCGATCTGGCCGACCTCGACCAGGTGCACGCGATGGCCGCCCGGATCCGTGCGGCGGAACCCCGGCTCGACGGCTTGATCAACAACGCCGTCGCGGGCGGCGGCGCCGAGCCGCTCACCCGCGAACTGAGCTACCAGGGCTACGAGTTGCGCTTCGCCGTGAATCACCTCGCCCCGTACGCCCTCACCCGCGATCTGCTGCCGCTGCTGACCGCCTCGGCGCCCGCCCGCGTGGTCAACGTCGCCTCGATCGGTCAGGAGGCCCTCGACTTCGACGACATCATGCTGGAGCGGGACTACGAGGGGCTGCGCGCCTACTGCAAGAGCAAGCTCGCGCTGATCATGGCGACCTTCCATCTAGCCGCCGAGCTGGAGGGCACCGGCGTCACGGTGAACACTCTCCATCCGGCCCATCTGATGGACACCAAGGGAGTGCGCGAGTACGGCCTGACCCCGGCCACCGACATCGACGAGGGGGTTCGCCCGACCGTCCGGCTGCTTCTCGACCCGGACCTCGCCTCCACCACGGGCCGCTACTTCGACCAGTTCACCGCTACCCGGGCACACGCCCAGGCATACGACGCCGAAGCCCGGGACCGCCTGATGAAGCTGACGAACGACCTCATCGACCGGGCCTGAGCTGCGGGACCAGGGGTGCAACGCGCGCCGGCGACGGCCGGCGCGGAGACCTCGGCGACAGCGACGCGGGATGTCGTGATCCAGCGGACCAGCCGCTCCCTGGCTGCCGTGAAGGCCGGGCGCACGGCCCGCACGGCGTCACCACGCCCCGCCACCGCGGACCACGGAATCGCTCTTCGTGTGAGCGGAGATGTGGAAGCGGTTCTTTGTGAAGTGGCGTGCGCAAGGGTTGTCTTGGGCGCGGAGGATGTTCGATCCTGCTGCTTCCTGTTGCCTTGCGTTCGGAGCTGTGGAATGTGCGCACACCGTGTCAGCCGCCGATCGTTCCTCGCCGCCGGCACCGCCCTCGCGGGCTGGGCGGCCTTCTCCGCGCAGAAGCAGTCCTTCGCGGCCGAGGCCGCTGCCGCCGAGGGCGGTGAGTGGAATGCCCGGCCGAGGGTTTTCCAGGTCAACCGCGAGGCGGCCCGCGCCCGGCTCATCCCGTTCCACACCACCGGAGCGGCGCTCGCCGGGGACGTCGAGCGGTCCCCCTACTACCGTTCGCTCAACGGCAGTTGGCGCTTCCACTGGTCGAAGAACCCGGACGAACGCCCCCAGGACTTCCACCGGCCCGGCTATGACGACAGCGGCTGGGACCGGATCACCGTGCCCGCCAACTGGGAGATCGAGGGCTACCCCGAGCCGATCTACCTCAACATCCGCTACCCGTGGATCGGCTATGAGACCCCCGAGCCTCCGCACGTCCCGGAGGGCTTCAACCCGGTCGGCTCCTACCGCCGCAGCTTCACCGTGCCGAAGGACTGGCGCGGCCGCCGCACCCTGATCTCGTTCCAGGGCGTGAAGTCCGCGTTCTTCGTCTGGGTCAACGGTGAGCGGGTCGGTTACAGCGAGGACAGCTACACCCCCGCCGAGTTCGACCTCACCGACCGGCTGAAGGACGGCGAGAACTCACTGGCGGTCGAGGTATACCGCTGGTCCGACGGCAGTTGGCTGGAGGACCAGGACATGATCGACCTGTCCGGGATCTTCCGCGACGTCTACCTCTACTCCATACCCGGGACACACCTCCAGGATCTGCACATCCGCACCGATCTGGACGACGCCCGGCGGGACGCCGAACTGACGGTGACCGCGACGGTCCACGACCGGGGCACGGGCCACCCGCCCGGTGCCGGCAGACCACGGGCCGCCGGTGAACACCGCCTGACCGCCACCCTCTACGACGCCGACGGCACACCCGTCCTGCCGAAGCCGCTCACCGCCACCCTGGCCTTCGACGACGGCAACGAGGTGACGGTCGCGCCGAAGACCACCGTCAAGGCACCGGCCCTGTGGTCGGCGGAGGCCCCGCACCTGTACACGCTCGTCCTCACCCTCACCGACCCCGCCGGCCGTACCGTCGACATCCAGCGCACCCGCCTCGGTTTCCGCAGCGTCGTCCACGGCCCCGGCACCTTCACCGTGAACGGCGAGCCGATCGTCTTCCGCGGCGTCAACCGCCATGAGTCCGACCCGGACCACGGCCAGGCCGTCACCAAGGAGCGGATGCTGCAGGACATCCGCATCATGAAGCAGCACAACATCAATGCGGTGCGCACCTCCCACTACCCCAACCATCCGCACTGGCTCGATCTGTGCGACGAATACGGCCTGTACGTCGTCGGCGAAGCCAATCTGGAGTCGCACGGCGTCCGCGACCGGCTGCCCGCGAGCCTGCCGGAGTGGACCGACGCCTGTCTGGACCGGATGCGCTCACTGGTCGAACGCGACAAGAACCACCCCTGTGTGGTCGTGTGGTCGCTGGGCAACGAGGCGGGCCAGGGCAGCACCTTCCGGACGATGGCGGACTGGACGCACCGTCGCGACCCGTCCCGTCCGGTCCACTACGAGGGCATGAACGAGGTCGCCGATCTCCACAGCGAGATGTACAGCAAGCCCGACGAGGTGGAGAGGTACGGCAAGTCGGGGAATCCGACACCCTTCATGCTGTGCGAGTACGCCCACTCGATGGGCAACAGCACCGGCAACTTCCAGGAGTACTGGGACGTCTTCGACCGCTACCCCAACCTCCACGGCGGCTTCATCTGGGACTTCGTCGACCAGGCCATCCGCCGCCCCGTCCCGGGCGACGGGCAGCGCACCTACCTCTCCTACGGCGGGGACTGGAAGCCCGGCTACCCCACCGACGGCAACTTCTCCTGCAACGGCATCGTCTCCTCCGACCGGGAGCTGCACCCGGCGATCCACGAGGTCAAGAAGGTGTACCAGGCGGTGCGAATGGCGGCCGCCGATCTCACCGCCGGCACGGTCAAGGTCACCAACCGGCAGCTCTTCCTGGACCTGGACGCCTATGAGCTGCGCTGGGAGGTCACCCGGGACGGCAAGCGCCTGCAGCACGGCACCCGGCCCGCTCCCGACGCCGCACCCGGCGCGGATGTCACGGTGACGCTGCCGCTGCAGCGCCCCCGGCAGCCCGAGCCCGGCGCCGCGTACTGGCTCAACCTGTCCTTCGTACTACGTCGGGACACCCGGTGGGCCCACGCCGGACACAGCGTCGCCGCCGAGCAGTTCGCCCTCCCCTGGTCCGCCCCGGCCCCCGCCGATCCGGGGCCCGCCGCCCTCCCCCCACTGACGCTCTCCGAGACCGGCACATCCGTCACGGTCAGCGGCCGGGACACCGAACTCGTCCTGGACAAGGCCACCGGCTCCCTCACCTCCTACCGGCACCGCGGCCGCACCCTGCTCACCGGCGGCCCGGTACCCAACTTCTGGCGTGGCCCGACCGACAACGACATCGGGCGCGGTGCCCAGAACTCCCTGCGGACCTGGCGCGACGCCGGCGCCCGGCGCACCGTCACCGCCGTGCGAGCGGCCCAGCCGTCCCCCTCCGAGGTGACCATCGACATCACCGTCACACTGCCCACCTCGCCGCTCACTTCCCAGTGGGACACCGTCCTGACGGTGCGCGGCGACGGCGAACTACGCATCAAGCACACCCTGCGGCCCGGTGGCCGGCTGCCCGACCTGCCGATGGTCGGCGCACTGCTCACCGTCCCCGCCGGGCTGGACACCTTCGACTGGTACGGCCGCGGCCCGCACGAGAACTACTGGGACCGGCGCACCGCCGCTTTCGTCGGCCGCTATCGCAGCACCGTCGACGCCCAGTACGGGCCGTACATACGCCCCCAGCAGACCGGCAATGTCACCGACGTGCGCACCGCCTCCCTCACCGACCGGGACGGCACGGGCCTGCGGATCTGCGCGGAACCGGGCGCGGACGCGCCGCTGCTGGAGCTGAGCGCGCTGCACCACACCCCGGCGGACCTGGACGGACCGCGGCATCCGTACGAGCTGAAGCGGCGGGGCGAGACACAACTGGGCGTCAACCACCGGCAGATGGGCGTCGGCGGGAATGACTCGTGGGGAGCGCCGCCGCTGGAGAAGTATCTGCTGCACGCGGACCGGACGTACAGCTACGGGTACCGGCTGTCGCCCGTCTAGAGGAACGGGAGGAGCGGGAGGGACGGGAGAGAAGGGTGACCCTGGTCTTGGTAGGCATCGGGTGCGTACCAAGACCAGAGGTCTGGGTAGCTCCCGCGTCCGCCCGCAGACTCTCTGTCATCGCCACGCGGCACACGACAGAGAGGCACCCGGCATCATGAACCGCATCGATGAGGTCCACGTCAACGCCCCCTCCTGGGGCTCAGGTTGGACCGCGGCCGTCCAGCGTCCCAGCGAGGGCTTCCACAAGAACTGGGCGCGGGAAGGGTTCGCGGACCAGACCGTACGCCAGGTCGTGCGGGTCACCGGAACCGGCACCTCGGCCCGTATCAAGCTCTCGCACCGCTACGGGAGCAGCCCGCTGGAGGTGGCGGGTGCCACGATCGCCCGTACGGATCGGGGAGCGGCCGAGCAGACCGGCACGGTGCGTCGGCTCACCTTCGGCGGGGCCGATGAGGTGCGGATCCCGGCGGGCGGGGAGGTCTACAGCGATGCCGCGGAGGTGAGCGTGGCGCCGTTCGAGTCGCTGACGGTGTCGCTGTACTTCGCACGGCCGACCGGCCCGGCCTCGTTCCACGCCCAGGCGTACTCAACCGCCTATCGGGCCGCCGGCGACCAGCTCGCGGCGGCCGATCCGGCGGTGTTCGGCGAGACGACGGTGTCCTGGTACTACCTCGCCGCCGTGGAGCTGGCGGACGGCGGTCCGGCGCGCGAAGACACGGTGGTGGTCTTCGGCGACTCCCTCACGGACGGCTTCGCCTCGGCCATCGACGGCAACCACCGCTACTCGGACGCACTGGCCGAGCGGCTGGCCGCCCGGGGCACCCCACGCCCCGTGCTCAACCAGGGCATCGGCGGGAATCTGCTGCTGAGCGACTCGGCATGGTTCGGCGACCGGGCCGGCGACCGCTTCCGCCGCGATGTGCTCGACCAGCCGGGCGTGCGCTCGGTGGTGGTGCTGGTGGGCCTCAACGACATCGGCTTCAGCGAGATCGAGCTGCCGACGTACCGGCCCAATCCGGATCGCTCCGTCGGTGAACTCATCGTCGGGTACCGGAGGTTGATCGGTATGGCCCGCGCCGCGGGAGTGCGGGTCACCGGGGGGACGATCATGCCGTTCAAGGGTTCGGAGTACCACACACCGGCCGCCGAGGCGAAGCGCCGCGACGTCAATGACTGGATGCGCACCTCGGGCGAGTTCGATGCGGTGGCCGACTTCGCCGCGGCGCTGGCCGATCCGGCGGACCCGGACGCGCTCGCGCCGGCCCATGACAGCGGTGACCACAAACACCCCAACGACGAGGGCTACCGGGTCATGGCTGACGCCGTCGACGTGGACGCACTCTGATCCCGGCAGGCGCGTGCCGGAGCCTGCATCCGACGCCTTCATCCGAGGGAGGCCCCAGTGTTCCCGGCGCCCGGTTCACCTCACCTCTCTTGAGCGGAGGCACTCCCGCGCTCCAGGCGCTCGGCGATCCGGAAGGTTTCGAGCACGACCAGAGTGTCGTCGTCGACGGTGAATTCCGGGTCGCCGAGCTCATGGCGCAGGTCCGGGCCGTGCCAGAAGTCCTCGTGGGCGGACCGCCAGGCGGCCACCGTCGTATGACCCTCGCCCTCGGCCATGGCGTGCCCCCGGTCGACCTCCGCCAGGCGGACCACTCGTACCCCGGTCACCTCGATCACGGCCACCGGCCGGCCGGCGGAGTCGGGCATGACAGACCGTTGACCGGCGGACGGCAGCGGCTCCTCGCCCCGCTCGTACTCGGTCAGCAGACCGGTCGTGGCGGTCTTGGCGCCGGAGAGCACCGCGGCGACGAGCCGGTCGCGCAACGGCCCGGGGAAGCCGAGTAAGAACTGCGGGAGGTCGAGGTGATCCTGGTGCGGGGGCATATCGCGCAGCGTAGGCGCTACGGGCGGGGTGCGGGTGTGGTCCCGCGGGCGGCGCGGGCGGTATGCAGGGCCCAGCCGATCAGCGGGAGCTGGCCGGGCAGCCGTGCATAGGCCAGGGCCTTGAGCGGCGCCGGGCGGTGCCGCCAGTCGTGGGCCATCTTGATGTTGGCCGGGAAGACCGCGGCGAACAGGCCCGCGGCGGCCAGGGCGCCGGCCCGGCGGGTGCGCGGCAGGGCGACCGCGGCGGCGACGGCGAGTTCGGCGACGCCGCTGGCGTACGTCCAGGTGCGGGGGCTGCCGGGCAGCTGCCGGGGCACGATCGCGTCGAACGGCTTCGGTGCGAGGAAGTGCAGGGTCCCCATCCCCGCCAGCAGACGGGCCAGCGCGCGGGCGGATCGGTCGTCAGCTGTCACGGAGAGCTCCCGGATCGGACGGACGGAGCGAAGGCAGGAGGCGGGCCGGCCGGTCACCGGGCCCGGCGGCCGAGGAATGGGTGCGGCGGCCACCCCGACCACTGAACTGGCCGCCGCGACTCCGACCTTACCCGCGGGTCACTTACGGGGCCATCACTTGATCGTCCGCCGGGGTGAGGTGTGCGTCACGCCGTACCAGCGCCGCATAGCGGCCCCCGGCGGCGAGCAGTTCGTCATGGGTGCCGCGCTCGGCGATCCGGCCGGCGTCCAGCACGACGATCTGGTCGGCGTCGCGGACCGTGGAGAGGCGGTGCGCGATGGTGAGGGTGGTGCGGCCCGCGGACAGCTCGTCGATGGCCTGCTGTACGGCGTGTTCGGTGCGGGTGTCCAGGGCACTGGTCGCTTCGTCCAGAACGAGGACGGGCGGGTCGCGCAGGATGGTGCGGGCAATGGCGAGACGCTGTTTCTCGCCGCCGGAGAAGCGGTAGCCGCGCTCGCCGACGAGGGTGTCGTAGCCGTCGGGGAGGGCGGCGATGTGGTCGTGGATCTGGGCGGCCCTGGCCGCGCGGGCGATCTCGTCGTCGGTGGCGTCGGGCTTGGCGAAGCGGAGGTTGTCGGCGACCGAGGCGTGGAAGAGATAGGTCTCCTGGGAGACCACGCCGACCGAGCGGGCGAGAGTGTCGAAGTCGAGGTCGCGGACGTCCGTGCCGTCGAGGGTGACCCGGCCCCCGGTCACGTCGTAGAGCCGCGGCACGAGATAGCTCAGGGTGCTCTTGCCGCTGCCGGTCGGTCCGACGACGGCCAGGCTGCCGCCGGCCGGGACGGTCAGATCGATGCCGTCGAGGGTGAGGGCGGCCTCGGGGTCGTAGCGGAACCGGACGTTCTCGAAGCGGATCTCGCCGCGCGGCGCCGGGAGGCGGACCGGCTCGGCGGGCTCGGTGATGGCGACCGGCAGATCGAGGTACTCGAAGATGCGCTGGAAGAGCGCGAGCGAGGTCTGCATCTGTACGCCGGTGGACAGCAGCGAGACGGTCGGCCGCAGCAGGCCCTGCTGCAGCGACACGAAGGCGACCAGGGTGCCGAGGGAGAAGGCCGGGCCGCCCAACTGGAGGACCATGCCGGCCGCCCAGTAGATCAGCGCGGGCATGGCGGCCATGACGATCCCGATGGTGGCCATCCGCCAGCGGCCGGCCATGTTGGCTCGGACCTCCAGGCCGACCAGCCGCTCGGACTCACCGGCGAAGGTCTGGGTGAGGGAGTCGGCGCGGCCCATCGTGCGGCCGAGCAGGATGCCGCTGACCGAGAGGGATTCGGTGACCATCGCGGACATCGCGGCCATCTGCTTCTGCCGCTGGGTGGTGATCTTCTTGCGTTCGCTGCCGACCCGGCGGCTGATCCAGACGAAGAGCGGAAGCAGCAGCAGCGAGACGACGGTCAGCCGCCAGTCGAGGGCGAGCATGGCGCAGACGGTGGCGATCACGGAGGTCAGATTGGAGACCAGGGAGGTGGCGGTGGAGGTGACCGTCGCCTGCATCCCGCCGATGTCGTTGGCGATCCGGGACTGGACCTCGCCGGTGCGGGTGCGGGTGAAGAAAGCCAGCGGCATCCGCTGGAGTTTGGCGTAGACGGCGGTGCGCAGATCGTGCATGACGCGCTGGCCGACGGTGGTGGACAGCAGGGTCTGCAGGACGCCGAAGACGCTGGTGGTGACGGCGGTGGCGATCATGCCGAGGGCGAGCAGGGTCAGCAGTCCGGTGCGCCGGCCGGGTATCGCCACGTCCAGGATCTCGCGGAGGAGAAAGGGAGAGGCGACCGAGACCAGCGAGGAGGCGCCGACGAGCAGGCCGACGAGGGCCAGCCGGGCGCGGTAGGGGCGGAAGAGGGCGAGGATCCGCCGCAGTGGGACCGGATTTTCCGGGTCCTTGGGCGGTGGGGTCCACTGGGGTTCGGCGCTGCGCATGGGCTCCTTCGAGGGGTGCGGCTTCCCGGGGGGGAGGGACAACAGGCATGCGGATACCGGGACAAGCATCGTGGAGCTTAGCTCATTGTTACCTATGCTCACAATGAATTAAGTCCTGTCATCCGCTATCCTCGCGCCATGCCCTCCCCCGAGCCGACGGTCAGCACCACCAACCTCGCCGAGCAGCTGGTACGGCTGACCCGCCGGATGCACCGCGCCCAGAAACACCACCTGGAGCATGTGGACATCGCCTTCACCCCCGCGCAGTCCCGGCTGCTGCGGATCGTCGGCCACTACCGCGGCACCCCGCCGCGGATGACCGACCTCGCCGAGCGGCTGGAGGTCGTCCCCCGGGCGGTGACCACACTGGTGGACGCGCTGGAGGCACATGGCGCGGTGCGCCGGGTGCCCGATCCGGCCAACCGCCGGGTCGTACGGATCGAGCTGACCGACACCGGCCGTTCGACACTGCGCGCGTTGCGCAGCGCGCGGCGGGCCGCGGCGGAGGAGATCCTGGCCCCCTTGACCGCCGATCAGCGCGAGGTGCTCGGCGGCCTGCTGTCCACCCTGGTCGACGGGCCGGACAGACCGCACTGAGCTGACGCGGAGTCAACCGGAGGAGTGCCGCCATGCCCCTGCTGGAGCCCAACCCCCAGGCCCTGCGCCCCACCGCCACCGGCAGCCCCGCGCACGACCGGGTGGCCGGCGAACGGGCCTCGGGCACTCCGGAGCCGCTGCGCGGCGAACTGATCGCGCTCCTGGGGCCGGACAAGGTACTCCACAAGATCTCCGACCTGGTCCGTTACGCCTCCGACGCCAGCCCGTACCGCTTCGTCCCGCAGGTCGTGGTGGTGGCCGAGGACCTCGACGACATCTCCACGGTCTTCTCCTACGCCCACGGCAGGGGCCGCAACGTCGTCTTCCGCGCCGCCGGGACCTCGCTCAACGGCCAGGCGCAGGGCGAGGACATCCTCGTCGACGTCCGCCGGCACTGGAGCGGGATCCAGGTCCTCGACAACGGTGCCCGCGCCCGGATCCGGCCCGGCACCACCGTGCTGCGTGCCAACACCACCCTGGCCCGGTACGGCCGGCTGCTCGGCCCCGATCCGGCCAGCGCCCTCGCCTGCACCCTCGGCGGCGTGGTCGCCAACAACGCCTCCGGGATGACGGCCGGCACCACCCGTAACTCCTACCGGACGCTGGCCTCGGTCACCCTCGTCCTGCCGTCGGGCACGATCGTGGACACCGCGGAACCGGACGCCGACGCGGAACTGGCGCAGGCCGAACCGGCGCTGTGCGCGGGCCTGCTGGCACTGAAGGCGGAGATCGAGGCGGATCCGGAGCTGGTGGCCAGGATCCGCGCCAAATACGGGATCAAGAACACCAACGGCTACCGCCTGGACGCCTTTCTCGACGGCACGACACCGGTACAGATCCTGCGCGGGCTGATGGTCGGCTCCGAGGGCACCCTCGGCTTCATCGCCGAGACGGTCTTCGACACCCTGCCGCTGGACCGGTACACCTCCAGTGCGCTGCTGTTCTTCCCGACGCTCCGTGCCGCGGCCGCGGCCGTGGCGCGGTTCAACGCGGCGGACGCGCGCGCCGTGGAGCTGATGGACGGCAATACACTGCGCGCCTCGGTGCGCGTGGCCGGGGTGCCCGCCGACTGGGCGGCGCTGCCCAAGGAGACCGCCGCACTGCTGGTGGAGTTCCGGGCGCCCGACGAGGCCGCCCAGGAGGCGTACGAGCGAGCCGCGGCACAGGTGCTGACGGAGCTGGAACTGGTCGCTCCGGTCGCGTCCGTCACCAATGCCTTCACCCGGGACCCGGCGGTCATCGGCGGCTACTGGAAGGCCCGCAAGGCGTTCGTGACCGCGGTGGGCGGTACCCGGCCGTCCGGTACGACGCTGATCACCGAGGACTTCGCGGTACCGCCGGACCGGCTCGCTGACGCCTGTACGGCCCTGCTGGAACTGCAGGTGCGGCACGGCTTCGACGCGGCGGTCGCGGGCCATGCCGCACACGGCAATCTGCACTTCCTGCTCGCCTTCGACGCGGCGAAACAGGCGGATGTGGCGCGCTACGCCGCGTTCATGGACGCCTTCTGCGAGCTGACCGTCCGGCGCTTCGACGGATCGCTGAAGGCCGAGCATGCCACCGGCCGGAACATCGCACCGTTCCTGGAACTCGAATGGGGTCCGCGGGCAACGGAGTTGATGTGGCGGATCAAGGAGACCGTGGACCCGCACGGCATTCTGGCGCCGCGCGTCCTGCTCGACCGCGATCCGCAGGCGCATCTGCGCGGGCTGAAGACCCTTCCGGAGACCGAGGCCGTCGCCGACCCGTGCATCGAGTGCGGCTTCTGCGAGCCGGCCTGTCCCAGCGGGGATCTGACCACCACGCCCCGCCAACGGATCGTGCTGCGCCGCGAGATGCAGCGCCAGGAGCCGGGCTCCCCGGTCACCACCGCACTGCTGGACTCGTACGGCTATGACGCGGTGGACACCTGCGCCGGTGACTCCGTCTGCCAACTGGCCTGTCCGGTGGGCATCGACACCGGCGCGCTGATGAAGGACTTCCGGCACCGGCGCCACACACCGCGCGAGGAGTGGATCGCGGCGCAGTCCGCCCGGCGGTTCGAGGCCGTCGAGAAGGCGGCACGGCTGGCGGTGGCCGCCGCCGACCGGATCGGCGACCGGCTGACGGCGTCGCTGACCCGCGCCGCCCGCAGGGCCGTACGCCCCGATCTGGTGCCCGAGTGGCTCCCGCGGATCCCCGGCGCGGCGGCGCGCACGCTGCCCGTGACACGAAGGGCCGGGGCGGCCGCGGTGTACTACCCGGCGTGTGTGAACCGGATCTTCGGTGAGCCGGCCGGGTATCGGGGGCCGTCGCTGCCGGAGGCGGTGGTGGCGGTGTCACAGCGGGCGGGACGGCCCGTGTGGATCCCGTCGGACGTGGCCGGGACCTGCTGCGCCACCATCTGGCACTCCAAGGGATATGAGCGCGGGAATACGGTGATGGCCAACCGCATCGTCGAGGCGGCCTGGGGGTGGACGGCCGGCGGCAGTCTGCCGCTGGTGGTGGACGCGTCCTCGTGCACCCTGGGCCTCGCCCGTGAGGTGGTGCCGTATCTGACACCTGACAATGCCGCGCTGCACACCGAGCTGACGGTCGTCGACTCGGTCGTCTGGGCCGCCGAGGAGCTGCTGCCGCGGCTGGAGGTGGTGCGCACGGTCGGCTCCGCGGTGCTCCATCCCACCTGTTCCATGCAGCACTTGGGGGACGAGGCGCAGCTGCGCCGGGTCGCCGAGGCGTGTGCGCGGGAGGTGGTGGTGCCGGACGACACGGGCTGCTGCGCCTTCGCCGGTGACCGCGGAATGCTGCACAGGCAGCTGACGGAGTCGGCCACCGCGAAGGAGGCGGCCGAGGTGACCGCGCGGCACTTCGACGTGCATCTGTCGGCGAACCGGATGTGCGAGATCGGCATGGATCATGCGACGGAGGGCCGGGGCTATTACTCGGCCCTCCTGGCGTTGGAGCGGGCTACGCGCCCTGCTCCCTAGCCGCTGCCCACCGGGCGCCGGAGCCCTCACCCGCCGCTCGGGCCGGGCCCGTTCGGCGGGTGAGGCTGCGCGTCAGCGGGTGACGTGCAGGGCCACCGCTCCCTTGGCCGGGACCGAGAGCTGTGCTTTCCCGTCGTCCCCGACGGTGACCGTATGGCCGTCACACGAGGACGGCGCGGCCGCGACGACATTGCAGTACGTGCCGGCGGGCAGCGAGGTCGCGAAGGTCTGACGCAGCTCGTCGTCACCGTTGTTGAGGGCCACGAACCCCTTGCCGCCCCGGGCGAAGGCGAGGGCGCTGCCCCCGTTGTCCCACCAGTCCGTCAGCTCCGCCGAGCCCACCGCATTGCGGAACCCCACCATCCCGGTGATCGCCTGCTTGGCGTGCTCGTTGGTCCAGCCGCTGCTGCCGCTGGGCGGCCCGGCGTCCTTGTCGGACCACTCGTAGCCGGAGTGGACGTTCGGTGAGCCGTAGGGCGAGGCGAGCATGAAGACATTGGCCAGGGTGTAGGCGGCGCCGTCCTTGTAGGTCAGCGTGGAGCCGTTGCGCTCGGTGTCCCAGTTGTCGACGAAGGTGCGGGCCTTGTCTCCGGGGAGCTTGCCGTCCGCGACGGACTTGAGCTGGGCGAGGTTGCCGCCCTGGAAGGCGCTCTTGAGGTGGCTGCCGTAGCGGAACTCGTCGACATCGCCGATGCCGGTGTACTCCTCGGGCTGGACCGCCTCGCCGGCGCCGTAGATGACCTCCTGCGCCCAGTAACCCGGGTCGCGCATCTTGCCCTTGATGGCGGCGAGGTCAGTGGCGGAGATGTGCTTGGCGGCGTCCACCCGGAAGCCGTCCACACCCAGCGACCGCAGGTCGTCGAGGTACTTGGCGATGGTGGTACGGACGTGCTCGCTGCCGGTGTCGAGGTCGGCGAGCCCCACCAGTTCACAGGTCTGGACGTCCTTGCGGTCGCCGTAGTCGGAGATGCTCTTGCGGCAGCCGTGGAAGTCCTCGTCCTGGTAGGAGCCGGGGTAGTGGTACTTGGTGTACTGGGTGCCGCCGGTGCCCGTACCGGATCCGGCCGCCATGTGGTTGATGACGGCGTCGGCGATGACCTTGACGCCCGCGCCGTGGCAGGCGCTGACCATCGAGGCGAACGCGCTCCGGTCGCCCAGTCGTCCGGCGATCTTGTAGCTGACGGGCTGGTACGAGGTCCACCACTGGTCACCCTGGATGTGCTCGGAGGCGGGAGAGACCTCGACATAGCCGTAGCCGGCCGGGCCCAGCTGATCGCTGCAGGCCTTGGCGACGTCCGCGTACTTCCACTCGAACAGCGTGGCGGTGACGGTCTTTTCACCGGGCGGGGCGGCCTGGGAGGACCACGGGGCGAAGGTGGCGAGGCCGGCCGCGGCCAGCACTCCGGCCAGGGCCCCGCCCAGCACACGGGAACGTCGCTGCATCTTGCGGCTCCTTCGTCATGGGGCGCGGCACCACACACCGCGCCCACGAGAGCAGCCACGCGCCAGGCCGCCGTGGGGGATTCCGCATCGGAGCCTGCCGTTTACCTCGTGGACACGTCAAGGTTTTCCGCAAGGCTTTTCAGTGACTTGCGAAAGGTACTGACGGCGACACCTCCGGTGTTGCCGTAAGCCGTCCGGTATTGCGGCAAAGAGTCCAAGAGTGCCGCATCAAGAGTCCAATCGGCCCTCTTGTGCCTCAGGCCGTCGGCCGACAGGGTCCTGACCGAGGTTCACGTATGCCCCGGCACACCACCGCTCCCCTGGAGGACCGATGAACGAGGCACCATCGCAGAACCACGACCACAACGAGGCGGCCCCGAGCCGTCGTTCGGTCCTGTGGACCGCCGGTGCGGCGGGTGCCGGGCTGGGGCTCGGCGGCCTGTCGTCCGGACCGGCCGCGGCGGCCGCACCCTCGACGACGTCCGCCGCCTCCCCCGACGCCCAGGGCAGGACCATGATCGGGGTGCCGTTCGAGCGGCGCAGCACCGTACGCGTCGGCATCATCGGCCTCGGCAACCGCGGTGGCAGCATGATCGACCTCTTTCTCGCGATGCCGGGCGTGCGCGTCGTCGCCCTGTGCGATCCGGTGAAGGACAAGACCGCCAAGGCCGCCAAGAAGGTCACCGCCGCGGGGCAGCCCGCGCCCGCCGTCTACACCAACGGCGACCATGACTTCGAGAACCTCTGCAAGCGCGGCGACATCGACTTCGTCTACGCGGCCACCCCTTGGGACTGGCATTTCGAGATGGCGAAGACGGCGATGCTCAACGGCAAGCATGTGGGCGTGGAATGCCCCATCGCGCTGCGTCTGGACCAGCTGTGGGAGCTGGTCCATCTCTCCGAGCGCACCCGCAGACACTGTATGCAGCTGGAGAACTGCTGTTACGGCAGGAACGAGATGCGGGTGCTGCGGATGGCGCATGCGGGCCTGTTCGGCGATCTGCTGCACGGTGCCGGTGCGTATATCCACGATCTGCGCGGCCTGATGTTCGACCCCACGTACTACGAGGGGCCGTGGCGGCGGCTGTGGCACACCCGGCTGCGCGGCGATCTCTACCCCAACCACGGTTTCGGCCCGGTCGCCAACTACATGGACATCAACCGCGGGGACCGCGCCGTACGCCTCTCCAGCGTCGGGACGCCCGCCCTCGGCCTCGCCAAGTACCGCAAAGAGCACATGCCGGCGAACGACCCCAGCTGGAAGGAGTCGTACATCGAGAGCGACCGGACGATCAGCCTCGTCCAGACCGCCAAGGGACGGGTGATCCGGCTGGAACACGATGTCTCCACCCCGCACCCCTACAGCCGGATCAACAGCCTCGGCGGCACCAAGGGCCTCTTCGAGGACTACCCCGAGCGGATCTATCTGGAGCCGGACCAGAGCAACGACGAGTGGGGCGACTTCGCCAAGTACGCGGAGTGGGACCACTGGCTCTGGAAGGAGCACGCCAATCCGCCCGGCGGGCACGGCGGCATGGACTACATGCTGATCTTCCGGCTGATGCAGTGCATGCGGCTCGGCCTCGTACCGGACTTCGACGTCTATGACGCCGCGACCTGGACCGCACCGGTGCCGCTGAGCGACCTCTCGATCAAGGCGAACGGCGCCCCGCAGGAGATTCCCGACTTCACCCGCGGGCTGTGGAAGAAGGCGCGGCCGGGGATGGACTCCCAAAAGCCGGAGGAGTAAGGGCCGGAGGCGGGGCCCGGCGGGCGGCGGTGCGCCGGCCGGGCCCGGCGCGTCAGGTGTCGCGGGTGGTGACCGAGGCGGCGCCCTCGCCCGCCTCGTGCGGCTTCGCCGGGTCCTGCTCGGCCCGCTGTGCCACCGGCTCCTGTTGCTCCCCCGGCCGGTCGGCAGCCGCGGTGGCCGGCAGCTCGCCGTTCAGGACCTTCTTCGCCGTCACCCGGTCCAGCGCCCCCTCCCAGCGGGAGACGGCGAAGACCGCGACACAGTTGCCGAGCAGATTGGTCGCCACCCGCATCGAGTCCATGATCCGGTCGACGCCGAGCAGCAGGGCGACCGCGGCGGCCGGGATGACGCCCAGCGCGGAGGCCGTCGCGGACAGCGCGAGGAACGCCGAACCCGGCACGCCCGCCATGCCCTTGCTGGTCAGCATCAGTACCAGCACGACGGTGATCTGCTGGCCGAGGGACAGATCCACACCGATGGCCTGGGCGATGAACAGCGTGCCGATGGAGAGGTAGATCGAGGCGCCGTCGAGGTTGAAGGAGTAGCCGGTCGGCAGCACCAGCCCCACCGCGTCGTCCCGGCAGCCCGCGGCGCGCAGCTTCTGCATCATCCGGGGCATCACGGTCTCGCTGGAGCCGGTGCCGAGCGCCAGCAGAAGTTCCTCGCGGGTGTAGCGGACGAACTTCCACAGGCTCAGCCCGGTGACGGCCTTGAGCGCACCGCCGAGCAGCACGAGGAAGACCAGCGCAACGCCGTAACAGACCGCGATCAGCTTCCCGTACGTCGACATCGCGCCCAGGCCGTACTCCCCCACCAGGTGGGCGGTGGCACCGAAGACCGCGAGCGGGGCGAGCTTCATGAGGAAGCCGACGATGGTGAACACGACGTCCTGAGCCTGCTCGATCAGCGGCAGGATCTGCGGCGCCTTCTTCTGCCCGAGGTGCAGCAGGGCGGCGCCCACCAGGCAGGCCAGCACCAGGACTTGGAGCAGCGAGTTCTCGGCGAATGCGCCGACCGCGCTGTCCGGCAGCGACTCCAGGACGAACTGGGCGGCGGAGGGCAGCTGTCCGCCGCCCGTCTTGGCGTCCACCGCGCCCTTGTCCAGGGACGCCGGGTCGATATGCATGCCGGCGCCGGGCGCGAAGACATTGCCGGCCAGCAGGCCGACGACGAGCGCGATGCTGGTCGCCACCTCGAACCAGATCAAGGCCTTGACCCCGATCCGGCCAAACGCCTTGAGGTCACCCGCCTTGGTGATCCCGGCGACGACCACGCAGAAGACCAGCGGGGCGATCATCGCCTTGATCAGGCGTACAAAGCCGTCACCGAGCGGCTGGAGCGAAGATCCCGCCTGCGGCCACAGGCGTCCGACGAGAACACCGAGGACCAGGGCGATGAGTACCTGCGCGAACAGGCTGGTGCGCAGGAGACGGCCTGCGCGGCGGGTGAGGCTTCCGGTGGCGTGCGGCACGGGCACTCCTCCATGGACGGATTCTGGGATGCGGAAGCGGACTTCCACGATCCGTCACTATGGCCGCTTGTTGTTCACCACGAAAGAGGTCTGTGTAACTTCCCGGGAAATCTTGGAGCTTGATCCAAGGAGGAGCGCACGGGCCATCCGATTTCGGGCAGGGGTGACCGCTGTGTTCGCAATCCTCCTGCTTTGCGATGCCACCCGGCGCCGCGCCTCGCACGCTCGCAGCGCGCCTCGTCCGCTCACCGTGCCTCGAACGCTCAGGCCGCCAGGTGCGCCCTGTCCCCCATGACCACGACAGGGTGCCGAGCCGGGTCGAGGGCGCGCAGCAATGCCTGCATCCCGGCCTTCGGGACGCTGACGCACGCCGACGTACCGCTGCCGTGATCCATATGCAGCCAGACTCCACCGCCCTTGGACTGACCCTGCGGACGGGTCGGGTCCAGCGGGGAGGTCCCCTGGACGCGGTTGTAGTTGATCGCGACGACGTAGTCGAAGTCGTGCCGGGTGTTCTTGGACCAGTACGACGGCGGGGTGAACGCCGATGAGTGCGCATAGGGCAGCTTGGCGCCGGGGTCCTGGAGCACCCCGCCCGCATCAGTCAGCGGGAACACCCCCACGGGGCTGCGCTTGTCCCCTTCGTGGTGATCGGCCGTCCAGCCGCGCCGTCCATTGTGGGCGGCCCAACTGCCCTTGCGGTCCCAGCCCTTGGCGCCCTTGCCGTAGAGGACGACGGTGGCGTCGGCGGAGTTCACGCCCTTGCCGTAGACCGCCACGACCTGCCGGGAGCCGGCCGGGATCCGCGACCGCAGGGCGGTGCCGACCTCGGGGATGTTCTTGAGGTGAGTGGTGGTCGACGCCCCGCGGGCCGGGCCGCCGGGACGCTCCCCCTTGCCCGCGCCGTCGCCCTTGCCGTCCCCGCTCTTGGCGCCGCTCGCACCGCCGCAGCCCGCCAGAAGAGCCAGCCCCGCCGCGGCCACCGCCGCCATCCGCATCGCACTGCCCGCTGTTCGCATGGCCCCCATGGTCGCACCGCCCCTCCGACGGCCGTTCCTTACCCGCCCGCCGTGTACAGGCCACCACACAATTGTCCGAATCGCCGGGCCACAGCGGAAAAACCGTTTGAAATCAGCCCACGCCGCGGGCCAATCTTCCAGGACCTCCGCCGGAGACGAGACGGGCGAGAGGGCATTTCGCCTGCCGGAACGGCCTGTTGCCGCCCACCACCACGACTTCGCCTGGGACATCATGCACATTCGTGACCTTCCGCATCCCGACCCGGGCGTCCCGGACGTCCGTACCGGCGGCGCGTTTCTCCTGTGGCTCTACAAACAACAGCTCGGCGGGCAGCTCAAGGCCCTCGCCTGGGGGCTGGTGAACGTCGGCGCCATCGCCGCCTCCCCGGTGCCGGTGGGTCTTGCCGTGCAGGCCGTGGTGGACCGCGACGGCGGCCGGCTCATCCTGGCCGGCGGCCTGATCATGGCCTTGGGCATGCTGATCGCGCTCGGCGGCACGATGCTGCACCGCGCGGCCGTCACCAACTGGATCACCAGCGTCGCCCGGATGCAGCAGCTGCTCGCCCGCAAGACCACGGAACTGGGCTCGGCCATGACCCGGCGGGTGGCGGCCGGCGAGATCGTCGCCGTCAGCACCGGCGACCTGGAGAAGATCGGCTGGTTCGTCGAGGCGATCTCCCGGTTCGGTGCCGCCGCGGTCACCGCGGTCGGCGTCTCCGTTGCCCTGGTCCTCTACCAGCCGGAACTGGGAGTGCTGGTGGCCGTCGGCGTGCCCGTCATGGCGCTGGCCGTCCTGCCGTTGCTGCCGCACGCCACCCGACGCGCCGACGCACAGCGCGAGAAGGCCGGCCAGGCCACCGAGCTGGCCTCCGACACCGTCGCCGGACTGCGCGTACTGCGCGGCATCGGCGGCGAGGAACTCTTCCTCGACCGCTACCGCAGCGCCTCCCAGGAAGTACGCGAGGCCGCCGTCCGCAGCGCCCGGATGTGGTCGCTGATCTCGGCCGTCCAGGTACTGCTGCCGGGCCTGCTGCTCATCGCGGTGGTCTGGTACGGCACCCGGCTCGCCCTCGACGGCACGATCTCCGTCGGCGATCTCGTCACCATCTACAGCGCGGTCACCTTCCTCCTCTTCCCCCTCAGACACTTCGAAGAGATCGCCCAGGCCTACTCCTTCGCCAAGCCGTCGGCGAAGCGCACGGCCCGCGTACTGGCGCAGAGCCGGCCGGCCGGCGGGCAGGACAGGGACCGGGTGGCGACACCCACCGGCGATCTGCACGACCCGGTCAGCGGCCTGACCGCCCCGGCCGGCCGGCTGACCGCGGTGGTCTGCGGCGACCCCGACACCGCGGGGCGGCTCGCCGAACGCCTCGGCGGACACCCTCCGCAGGACGACGAAGACGGCGGCGACGGCACCGGCCTGGTGTCCGTCGTGCTCGGCGGCACCCCGCTGGACGAGCTGCCACGCGACGCCGCCCGTGCTGCCGTACTCGTCCAGGACAAGGACCCGATGCTGCTCTCGGGCACGCTCGGCGAACTGCTCGACGTACCGGCCTCCGGCCGGGTGGGGGCGACGGAGGCGCTGGCCGCGGCTCAGTGCGGCGATGTGCTGACCGCGCTGGCGCAGGCGTCCGTCGACGACTCGGGAGACCCGATGCACACCCACATCACCGAGCGCGGCCGGTCGCTGTCCGGCGGGCAGCGCCAGCGGCTCGCACTGGCCAGGTCACTGGTCGCCGACCCGGAGGCGCTGGTGCTCGACGAGCCGACCAGCGCCGTCGATGCGCACACCGAGGCCCGGATCGCCGACAGCCTGCGGGAGATCAGGACGGGGCGTACGACCGTCGTGCTCACCTCCAGCCCGCTCCTGCTGGACCGGGCCGAACAGGTGGTGTTCCTCCAGGAGGGCAAAGCCGTCGCCGGGGCCACCCATCGCGAACTGCTGCACAGCCACCCCGCCTACCGCGCGATCGTCACCCGCGAAACGGACCCCGAGCCGGCGCTGTCGACCGGCCAGATCGAGGAGAGCGCATGATCGGCCTGGCGCCGCCGGAGCACGATCCGGACGCCCCGCAGACCCTCACCACCCTTCCCGTCGGCTCACCGGCCACGGTGCGCAGCTATGTCGGCGGCCTGATCCGCCGTCACCGCGGGGCGTTCACCCTGCTGGTCGTGGTGAACGCGGCCGCGGTGATCGCGTCCATGGTCGGCCCGTATCTGCTCGGCGGCGTCGTCGAGAAGCTGTCCGCGGGCGCCCGGGACCTCCAACTGGAGGGCACCATCGCACTGTTCGCCGTAGCGCTGACCGCCCAGACGGTGTTCGTCCGGACGGTCCGGCTGCGCGGGGCGATGCTCGGCGAGCGGATGCTGGCGGATCTGCGCGAGGACTTCCTCGTACGGTCCGTGGCGCTGCCGCCGGGCGTCCTGGAGCGGGCCGGCACCGGCGATCTGCTGTCGCGGATCACCACCGACATCGACCGGCTCTCCAGCGCGATGCGCGAGGCCGTACCGCAGCTGTCCATCGGCGTGGTGTGGGTGGCGCTGCTGCTCGGCGGGCTGACGGTGACCGCGCCGCCGCTCGCGCTGTCCGTGCTCATCGCACTGCCGCTGCTGGTCGTCGGCTGCCGCTGGTACTTCAAACGGGCGCCGAGCGCCTATCGTTCGGAGGCGGCCGGTTACGCCGCGGTGGCCGCGGTGCTCACCGAGTCCGTGGACGCGGGGCGTACGGTCGAGGCCCATCGGCTGGGCGCCCGCCGGATCGCCCTGTCGGAGCGCCGGATCCGGGAGTGGACCCAGTGGGAGCGCTACACGCTCTTTCTGCGCTCGGTGCTCTTCCCCGTCGTCGATCTGACGCATGTGCTGCTCCTGGGCTCGGTGTTGCTGCTCGGCGGAGCCTTCGTCATGCAGGGGTGGATCACTCCGGGGCAGCTGACGACGGGGGCGCTGCTGGCGCAGATGATGATCGAGCCGGTCGGCATGGTCCTGCGCTGGTACGACGAGCTGCAGGTGGCCCAGGTGTCCATCGCGCGGCTCGTCGGCGTCCGGGAGATCGAGCCGGAGGCCGCCGATACGGAGCGGTTCCCGGACGGCCGGGACGTCCACGCCGACGGGGTCAGCTTCGGCTACCGCGCGGGCGTCGATGTGCTCCGGGAGGTCTCGTTGCGGGTCCGTCCGGGGACCCGGCTCGCCCTGGTCGGGCCGTCCGGCGCCGGCAAGTCGACGCTGGGCCGGCTGCTGGCGGGGATCTACGGCCCCCGGGTGGGCAGCGTCACCCTGGGCGGGGCCGAGCTCTCCGCGATGCCGGCCGAGCGGATCCGCGAGCAGGTGGCGCTGGTCAACCAGGAACACCATGTCTTCGTCGGCTCGCTCCGTGACAATCTCCTGCTGGCGCGCAGCGGTGCGCCCGATGCCGAACTGTGGGCCGCACTCGGCGCGGTGGACGCCGATCACTGGGCGCGGGCCCTGGCCAAGGAGCTGGACACCGAGGTGGGCTCGGGCGGCCACCGGCTGACGCCTGCCCAGGCCCAGCAGATCGCACTGGCCCGGCTGGTGCTCGCCGATCCGCACACCCTGGTGCTGGACGAGGCGACCTCCCTGCTCGACCCGCGGGCGGCCCGCCATCTGGAGCGCTCGCTGAGCAGGGTGCTGGACGGCCGTACGGTCGTGGCGATTGCGCACCGGCTGCACACCGCCCATGACGCCGATGTGATCGCGGTCGTCGAGGGAGGCCGCATCAGTGAACTGGGCAGTCACGACGAACTGGTCTCCGCCGATGGCGCGTACGCGGCACTCTGGCGGTCCTGGCACGGCTGATGCGGGAGATGGGCGTGGGGGGCTGGGTTGGCTGGGTTGGCTGGGTTGGCTGGGTTGGCTGCACGGTCCGCTCCGGCCGGCCGCCGGCCGGAAGAACCGGATGGCGTCGGGGGCGCCGACGCCTTCCCATGCCGACGCCACGCCCCAGGGCAAGGGTTCGCGATCGCTCATGTATCGCGGACCCCACGGAGGCCGCGCCGCACGGCTCCGTCGGCACCCCGCGCGTCAGCCGCCGGTGACCGGGCCGCGCACGTCAGAGGTAACCGAGCGCGCCCAGACCGCCCAGTCCACCCAGCACCATGAACACCGGCATCAGGACCCTCAGCTCCACCCAGCTGCCGGCCTTGAAGCGCAAGACCTTGGGCGGGCCGACCGGGTACCAGCGCTTGCGGCCTATCGGGATGGGCCACAGGACGGGGCAGCCCGAGACGGTCAGGGCATCGCCGATGTCGTGGACCAGCGCGCCGAGCACGACCGGCAGGCCCAGCCAGAGGTACTGCTGCCCCGGTTCGGTGAACAGCCAGCTCGCACCGTTGCCCGGCTGGTCGAGAATGCCGGCCAGGATCCAGGCCGAGGCCGCGCCCAGCATCCACACCAGCACGTCGCTGGAGACCCGCGCCGCCCGCCACAGCAGACCCTCGATGGCGAGCACCATATGAACGAAGAGGATGCCGAGTACCGCCCAACGACCGCCCTGCATCGCCAGCAGCGACATCCCGCCGCCGACCAGTACGGCCCACAGCCAGGTGTGGGTGAGTGTGCGGTGGCCTCCGTTGCGGTTCGAGTCACCGCGCATCTTGGTCGCCTTGTAGACCCCGTGCGAGATCGCGTCGACCACTTCGCACAGCCACCGGGAGAGCGGCCCGAAGGCCCGCGAAATGGTCGCGGACTTGTGATCGAGGTCCGGGGCGAGCGCCGCACCGGCACAGATCAGAGCTCCGCAGACGAGCACCGGCCAGGGCATCGGGTGTCCGGCGGCAGCGGCCGCCGCGCCCACGCCCAGCCAGGCCGCGGCCCCGGACAGCGAGTGTGCCGGTCCCATCATGGTTGTTCCCACCCCTTGTTCTCTTGCGCTCGTTCACCTGCGCGTGACGGTGTGCCTCTCGCACTGCTGAGCCGCGCCCTTGACGCCCGGTCGGCGACTCAGCGTAGCGTCAGATGATCTCCATATGAGGAGGGGGTGAGCCAACCTCTTGTACGGCGCAGGGGCGGAAGGTCAGCAGGACCGACCGCCGGACGGGTGCCGGCCCACGGGGCAACTGCTCACCACAGGCCCCTCCCTGACTCTGGTCACGGACGACACATCCTCGGGATGCGCCCTACCTGCCGCACCAACTGTGCTTGTGGTCAACGCCCTTGGGACGGACATCTCGCTGCCGTGGCCCGTCACCTACGGGGGCGCCGCCTCACGAGACTCATCACCCCCGAGGCGGCCGACGTCCGCCGCCGGAACGGGCCGCGCGTTCCGCCTCGCCGCTGGCCTCCTGATCCGGATTTTTCTCCGCTTGACCTCCCGACCGGGTTCCTGATCCCCTTCTTCTTCGCTTGGCCGCCCGATGGGGTTTCTTGATCCCGTCTCTTTATCCCGGTTCTCGATCCCGGTTCTTGATCGGGTTGCTTGATCGGGTTTCCAGATCCGGACAAGGCGCGTTCCCCGCTTCCCCTGCTTGCCCTGCTTACTTTGGCTGCCCCGGCTGCCTGCCCTGGCTGCCCTGCCTGCCGCATACCTTGCGGACGCTGCGTGATCTCCCCCACGTACCGGCTGCGCGTCAGCGCAGAGAGTGATCGTCGACAACGACACCGCGCCTTCGATTTCGTACGGAGGGTGATGGCGCTGCACCGCGCTCTCCTCCGGCCCGCGCCGAGGCGGGGCAGGTTTCCGCAGCTCAGGCCAGCCGGAACGACGTCGCGGGCCGCTGCCGGGGCCGGGTGGGCGGGGATCGGGGGCCTTGGGGGCGGACGGCTTCGGGCGTTGTCGATCTTCAGCCGATCTCCGTCTGCGCCGCCGGTTCCCTGATCCGGGCCGAAGACAGGCAGTATGGGGGCGTGACCCTCATCGATCATCTCCCGAACGACGCCGACCCCGATGCCCTCTTCGAAGCCTTTTCGGGCTGGGCCGAGCAGCAGGGCATCTCGCTCTACCCTGCCCAGGAGGAGGCGCTGATCGAGGTGGTCTCCGGGGCGAACGTCATCCTGTCCACCCCCACCGGCTCCGGAAAGAGCCTGGTGGCGGCCGGCGCGCACTTCACCGCGCTCGCCAAGGATCAGGTCACCTTCTACACCGCACCCATCAAGGCGCTGGTCTCGGAGAAGTTCTTCGATCTGTGCAAGCTGTTCGGCACCGAGAACGTCGGCATGCTCACGGGAGACGCATCGGTCAACGCGGACGCACCGGTCATCTGCTGCACTGCCGAGGTCCTCGCCTCGATAGCGCTGCGGGACGGCAAGGACGCCGACATCGGCCAGGTCGTGATGGACGAGTTCCATTTCTATGCCGAGCCGGACCGTGGCTGGGCCTGGCAGATTCCGCTGCTGGAACTTCCGCAGGCGCAGTTCATTCTGATGTCGGCGACGCTCGGCGATATGTCGCGCTTCGAGGAGGATCTGACCCGGCGCACGGGGAAGCCGACGTCGCTGGTGCGCTCGGCGACCCGGCCGGTGCCGCTGTCGTACGAGTACCGGACGACGGCACTGACGGAGACGCTCACCGAGCTGCTGGAAACCCGTCAGGCCCCCGTTTACATCGTGCACTTCACGCAGGCCGCCGCCGTCGAGCGGGCGCAGGCGCTGATGAGCATCAATATGTGTACGCGCGCCGAGAAGGACCAGATCGCCGAGCTCATCGGGAACTTCCGGTTCACCACCAAGTTCGGCCGGAACCTGTCGCGGTATGTCCGTCATGGCATCGGCGTGCACCACGCCGGCATGCTGCCGAAGTACCGCAGGCTCGTCGAGAAGCTGGCGCAGGCGGGTTTGCTGAAGGTCATTTGTGGCACGGATACCCTCGGCGTGGGCGTCAATGTCCCCATTCGCACGGTGCTGTTCACCGCGCTGACCAAGTACGACGGGACGCGGGTGCGGACGCTGCGGGCACGGGAGTTCCATCAGATCGCGGGCCGGGCCGGCCGGGCCGGCTTCGACACCGCGGGCTTTGTGGTCGCCCAGGCCCCCGAGCATGTCGTGGAGAACGAGAAGGCGCTGGCCAAAGCGGGCGACGACCCCAAGAAGCGCCGGAAGGTGGTGCGCAAGAAGGCACCGGAGGGCTTCGTCAACTGGGGTGAGAACACCTTCGAGAAGCTGATCGCTGCCGATCCGGAGCCGCTGAACTCCCGCTTCCGGGTGACGCACGCGATGCTGCTGTCCGTGATCGCCCGGCCGGGTAATGCTTTCGAGGCGATGCGCAAGCTCCTCGAGGACAACCATGAGCCGCGCAAGAATCAGCTCAGGCACATCCGGCGGGCCATCGCGATCTACCGCTCGCTGCTGGACGGCGGGATCGTGGAGCGGCTGCCGGCGCCGGACGCGGAGGGCCGGATCGTCCGGCTGACCGTGGATCTTCAGCAGGACTTCGCGCTCAACCAGCCACTGTCGACGTTCGCCCTGGCCGCGTTCGACCTGCTCGACCCGGAGTCGCCCTCCTACGCGCTGGACATGGTCTCGGTCGTGGAGTCCACGCTGGACGATCCGCGCCAGATCCTGGCCGCGCAGCAGAACAAGGCCCGGGGCGAGGCGATCGCGCAGATGAAGGCCGACGGCGTCGAGTACGAAGAGCGCATGGAACGGCTCATGGACGTCGAGTACCCCAAGCCGCTGGAAGAGCTGCTCTTCCACGCCTACGGCCTGTACCGCAAGAGTCACCCGTGGGTCGGCGACCACCCGCTGTCGCCGAAGTCGGTCATCCGCGATATGTACGAACGCGCCATGACCTTCACCGAGTTCACGTCCCACTACGAGCTGGCGCGCACCGAGGGCATCGTGCTGCGTTACCTGGCGAGTGCGTTCAAGGCGCTGGACCACACCGTGCCGGACGATCTGAAGTCCGAGGACTTCCAGGACATCATCGCCTGGCTGGGCGAGATGGTGCGGCAGGTCGACTCCAGTCTGCTGGACGAGTGGGAACAGCTTGCCAACCCTGAGGTGGAGACGGCGGAGCAGGCCGCGGAGCGGGCCGATCAGGTGCGGCCGGTCACGTCCAACGCGCGGGCGTTCCGCGTGCTGGTGCGCAATGCGATGTTCCGGCGGGTGGAGCTGGCGGCGCTGGACAAGGTCGAGGAGCTCGGCGAGATGGATGCCGATTCCGGCTGGGGCGTGGATGCCTGGGGCGACGCGATGGACGCCTACTGGGACGAATACGACGAGCTGGGCACCGGTCCGGACGCCCGCGGCCCGAAGCTGCTGCAGATTCAGGAGGATGCCGAGCACGGACTGTGGAAGGTGCGGCAGACTTTCGCCGACCCGAACGGTGATCACGACTGGGGCATCTCCGCGGAGGTGGATCTGGCCGCCTCCGACGACGAGGGGCGCGCGGTCGTACGGGTCACGGATGTGGGTCAGTTGTGAGGCGACGGCTTCGACCGAGGCCGCCGAAGGATCTGACGGAGGGCCACCGGTCATGACCAATCCCGCCGAGAAGCTGGTCGATCTGCTGGATCTCGAGCAGATCGAGGTGAACATCTTCCGGGGCCGCAGCCCGCAGGAATCACTGCAGCGGGTCTTCGGCGGGCAGGTCGCGGCCCAGGCGTTGGTGGCTGCCGGGCGCACCACGGAAGGGGACCGCCCGGTCCACTCGCTCCATGCGTACTTTCTGCGGCCGGGCCGGCCCGGGGTGCCGATCGTGTACCTCGTCGAGCGGGTCCGCGACGGGCGCTCCTTCACCACCCGCCGGGTCGTCGCCGTCCAGCAGGGACGCACGATCTTCAATCTGACCGCCTCCTTCCACAAGCCGGAACCCGGCTTCGATCATCAGTTGCCGTTGCGTCGGGTGGTGCCCGACCCGGAGGAGCTGCCGACGGTCGCGGAAGAGGTCCGCGAGCGTCTGCACGATCTGCCCGTATCGCTGGAGCGGATGGCGCGCAGGATGCCGTTCGAGATCCGTTATGCCGACCGGCTGCGCTGGACCCCGGAGGAGATCGAGGGTGCGGAGCCGCGCAGCGCGGTGTGGATGCGCGCGGTCGGTCCGCTGGGCGACGATCCGCTCGTGCACACCTGCGCGCTGACCTACGCCAGCGATATGACGCTGCTGGACGCCGTCCGCATCCCGCTCGAACCGCTCTGGGGGCCGCGCGGGTTCGACATGGCCTCGCTCGATCACGCGATGTGGTTCCACCGTCCGTTCCGCGCGGACGAGTGGTTCCTCTACGACCAGGAGTCACCGATCGCCACCGGAGGACGGGGCCTGGCCCGCGGGCGGATCTACGACCGCGAGGGCAGGCTGCTGGTTTCGGTCGTCCAGGAAGGACTGTTCAGAAAGCTCGGCGACTGACCCGGGCGGGCGCCGGAGGGTACGGCGGCCGGTTTCCGCAGCCGCCCCGGGTCTTCCCTGCGGGCCCTTTCCAGGCACCGGGAGAGATGGACGCGGTACCACAGCACTTCGTCGAACTCATCCGCCGTCAGGACGCGCTCGAAGGATTCCCGGGCGGCAGGTGTCACCGTGATCACGGAGGCCATGGTGGGCCTCAGCCGGCGCAGCAGGGACCGCTCCAGCGGCTCCTCGGCCACCGAAGCCAGCTCCTCCGGCGGCAGCACGGCGGCGATCACCCCTGCCGCTTCCCAGGGGTCGTCGGTCTGTCCCATGAGCTGGGCGACCCGGCGGCTGCGCCACTGGCGTGCCCGCCAGTCCTGTCCGCTGTCGAGCATCACCCGCATCGCCGCCGGGGTGTTGCCCCGCATCAGGTCGGGTTCGCGGTCGGCGAAGTCGGCGACCTCGGCCGCGAGATAGAGCCAGACCACCGCGCCGAAGCGGTTGACGTAGAACCGGACGGGACCGAGGCAGCCGGCCCGGGTCAGACGCACGGCCCGGCCGGGCCCGATGCCCATGAGCGCCGCGGCCTCGGTCGTGCTGACCGCGCGGATCCGTGCGCGGAGCGCGTCCGGGAAGCCCGGCTCGGCCTGCAGCCGGGCGATCTCCTCCGCCGGGACCCGGCGCCGTCCGAGCGATCCAACGCCTCCCGGCCGGCCGTCGGTCCCGGCCGGCGCCGTCCGTACTTCTCCGAGCTGGGTGGCGAGCTCGAACTCGCCGCTCCTCAGCTCCAGTTCGCGGGCCGCTCGCCCCGCCGTGAGCGTCCGCTGTCCGTCGCACACCACTGTCATGTCGCTTCCCCCGCAACTCGGTCGATCACTGACAGTGACGACTGTAGCCGCAGACGATGACAGCGGGTCAAACCCCGCCTCAGACCTGTGGATAACCTTCCGGCTGGCGGACCGCGACGCCCAGATGCTCCCCGACGCGATTGACCAACAGCGTCATTTCGTAGGCGATCTGACCCATGTCGCCGTCGGCGCCCGCCAGCACGCACAGACAGCTGCCGTCCCCGGCCGCCGTCACGAACAGCACCCCGTCGTCGAACTCCACCATGGTCTGACGCACCCGACCGATTCTGAAGTGGAGCCCCGACCCCTTCGCGAGGCTGTGCAGTCCCGAGGCGACCGCCGCGAGATGCTCGGCGTCCTCCCGCTCCAGCCCCTCGCTCGCGCCGGTCACCAGCCCGTCGTTGGAGAGCACCAACGCATGCCGTACCTTCTGCACCCGCTTGGTCAGATCGTCCAGCAGCCAGTCGAGTCCGCTGCTCAATGCCATTGCTGCTTCCTCCCCGTGTCCCCGTCCGCACTCTTGGCCGGACAGCAGCCCGCGGTCCGCGAACTGCCGTGCCAGCCTGTCCCACCTCCGCCGTCTCGGCAAGCGGCCCCAAAGCCCGGCGTGCCACGCGGCGCTTGTGCGTACCGCATGGCTGAGGATGTCGGCATGGCACACAAGATGACGAAGGATGAGTGGCAGAGGTTCCTTTCCGAGGGCACTCGCACCGGCAAGCTGGCGACCGTACGGGCCGACGGCAGCCCGCACATCGCCCCGGTGTGGTTCCTCATGGACGGTGCTGAGCTGGTGTTCAACACCGGCGCGGACACGGTCAAGGGCCGCAATCTCGCCCGCGACGGCAGGGTGGCACTGTGCGTCGACGACGAACGGCCGCCGTTCGCTTTCGTGTCCGTGCAGGGAACGGCGGAGATCAGCGACGATCTGGCGGACGTACGTCACTGGGCGGCCCGGATCGCGGCCCGCTACATGGGCGAGGACCGTGCGGAGGAGTACGGCGCCCGCAACGGCGTTCCGGGCGAAGTGGTGGTCCGGGTCAGGGTCGACAAGGTCATCGCCCTCGCGGCCGTCGCGGGCTGAGGGGTGCGTGGCGCGGGCCGTACGGCTTCCGCGCCACGGCCGGCCGCCGGTTCACCCCACCGAATCCAGCACCCCGGCGGAGTGCCGGCGCCCCGCGTGCTCGACGAGCCGGACCAGCACCTCCTTGCCGGAGTCGCGGTCCCTCGCGTCACAGAGCACGACCGGGGTACTACGGTCCAGGTCCAGCGCGCGGGCCACCTCGTCGGCCCCGTAGGACCGCGCCTCCGCAAAGCAGTTGACCGCCACCAGGAACGGGATCGCCCGGCGCTCGAAGTAGTCGACGGCCGGAAAGCAGTCCTGCAGCCGCCGGGTATCGGCCAGCACCACGGCACCCAGCGCGCCCTCCGACAGGTCGTCCCACAAGAACCAGAAGCGGTCCTGTCCGGGGGTGCCGAAGAGGTAGAGGGACAGACCCTGCCTGATGGTGATGCGGCCGAAGTCCATCGCCACCGTGGTGGTGCCCTTGTCGTCCACTCCCCCGGTGTCGTCCACGGTCTCGCCCACCTCGCTGAGCCGCTCCTCCGTGCGCAGCGGGTGGATCTCGCTGACCGAGCCCACCAGGGTGGTCTTGCCCACGCCGAAGCCGCCCGCGACTAAGATCTTCAGGGTCAACTCGGCGTCGGGGTCCGGGGCTGCGTCCTCCGGTGCCCCTTGTGCGGAGTTCATCGGCCGTCTCCTCCAGGATGCAGGTTCCTGCGCGTCACGGGGTATACGGATCCACGGCTCGACGAGGGGAGCCTTCGGCGGCGGAGGGCCGCCCGAAATCCATGGCGAGGACCGTACCCCCGGCTGATCGGGATTTCCCCGGATTTGCCAAAGCCGTCACGTCTTTCGATCAAGAAGCCCATCAGCCGCCACATGCGTGATAGTTGGCCCTCTGCGGCGCACCACCGCGCGAGCTTTGGGGAGGGGCCGCGCCGGGCAGAACACGTTCGCCCGGCGGCCGGCCCGGCCGGTGCGGAATCATGAGCGCATGACGCCACAGCAGTCACAGGAGCGGACCGGTCCACCGGCGGCGGCCCCCTCGACGGGTACCGTCGAGCGCAACGGCATCAACCCGGTGCCGGATTCCGAACGGCACGGCAGCCCCAGGTCCCTGTTCTGGCCGTGGGCCGCCTCCGGGCTGTCCTTGCTGTCCATCGCCTACGGCGTCTACCTCATGGGCCTGGGGCTCAGTCCCTGGCAGACGATCGTCACCGGGGCCCTCGGCTATGTGCTGTCCTTCGTCCTGGTCGGTCTGGTCTCGGTCGCCGGAGCGCGCACGGGCGCACCCACCATGGCCATCGGCCGGGTCTCCTTCGGGACACAGGGCAACAAGCTGCCCACCTTGTTCAGTTATATCTCCAACGTCGGCTGGGAGACCGTACTGGTCGCGCTCTCCTCGCTCGGCGGCTCCGCGATCCTGGCGCGGGTGGCGCCCGACGCGTTCGCCCGGGCCGACGGCCGGACGCCGACGACGACGGCGCAGGCGCTGTGCTTCGCGGTGACCGCCGTCTCCGTCGTGGTCGTGGGGATCTTCGGGCACGCGCTGATCATGAAGGTGCAGAAGTATCTGACCGCGGCGATCACCGTGCTGACCGTGGTGTACATGGTGCTGATGGCCGACCGTATCGATCCGTCCGCCCTCGCGGACGGCCCCGCCGCCGGCCTCGGCACATGCGTCGGCGGCGTCGTGTTCGCGATGACGCTCCTGGGCCTGGGCTGGGTCAACTGCGGCGCCGACTACAGCCGTTATCTGCCGCGTTCGAGCAGCGGCCGGGCGATCACCCGGTGGACCACACTGGGCGGGGTGCTGCCCCCGTTGGCCCTGCTGATCTTCGGCGTACTCCTGAACGCCGGTGACCCGAAGCTCGCGGCGGCCGCGGCCGCCGACCCCGTGGGCGCCCTCGCGGCCGAGTTGCCCACCTGGTTTCTGGTGCCGTATCTGCTCACCGCCATCGGCGGGTTCGCCTCCGGGGCGATCATGGACATCTACAGCTCGGGCATGTCGATGCTGGCCCTGGGCATCCCCGTCCGCCGGCACCTCGCCGTCCTGGTGGACGGTGTGCTGATGGCCTTCGGCGGCTGGTACGTGCTGTTCGTCTCCCCCAGTTTCTTCGCCACCTTCCAGGCGTTCCTGTCCGTCATCGGGGTGGCGATGGCCGCCTGGACGGCCGTCTTCCTGGTGGAACAGTGGCGCCGCCGCCACACCGGCTTCGCGCTGACGCCCGTACGGGCCCTCGGCCTGCCCGCGGTGCTCTCACTCACCGTCGCCACCGCCGTCGGACTCGGCCTGATCACGTCCGGCGATCCCCATATCGCCCAGGCCGTGGGCTTTCTGCTCACCGACAGCGCCGCACGGGGCACGCTGGGCGCCATGAACCTCGGCGTCGTGGTGGCCCTCGCTGTCGCGGGCGCCCTGTACGCCTGCACCGCCCCTCTCGCCGACCGCCCCGCCACTGGAGGAGCCCGATGACCGACCACCACGCCGACCGGCCGCACGAGGTCCGGGCGTTCTTCGCACCACGCGCCGCCGGCTGGGACACGAAGTTTCCCGACGACGGTCCCGCCTATGAGGCGGGCGCCGCGGAACTGAGCCTCCAGGAGGGCGACCGGGTGCTGGACGCCGGCTGCGGTACGGGGCGCGCGCTGCCCGCGCTGCGGGCGGCCGTGGGAGCGCCCGGAACGGTGCTGGGCGCCGATGTCACGCCCGAGATGCTGCGGGCCGCCGTACGGGCCGGGCGCGACCGCTACGCGGCGCTCCTGCTCGCCGATGTGACCCGGCTGCCGCTGCCCGACGCCGCGCTGGACGCCGTCTTCGCCGCCGGGCTCATCTCCCACCTGCCGGACTCGGCGGGCGGCCTCACCGAACTCGCCAGGACCGTACGCCCCGGTGGCCGGCTGGCCCTCTTCCACCCCATCGGGCGGGCCGCGCTCGCCGCCCGCAAGGGCCGCGCGATCACCCCCGACGACCTACGGGCGGAGCCGAATCTGCGGCCCCTCCTGGCCGACTGCGGCTGGGACCTGATCCGGTACGAGGACGGCGACTCCCGCTACCTGGCACTGGCGGTACGCCGGGGGTGACGGGCCGCCGGTGAACGCCCCTCAGGACGCCGCCGGGCCCTCCCCATGGGGCACCGGGCAGCTGCCCGTGCTGCGGGAGGCGGGGAAGGTCCCGAGCTCGGCCACCCGGAAGCCGTTCGGATAGCCCTTGATCTCGGGGTTCTGGCGGGCGTAGTGCGGAGTGCGGCGGGGCGGCAGCAGCCGCACGGCCCTGGCGCGCAGCTTCAGAGCGCTGCGCACCGCCTTCCGGACCGCGGGTTTGGGCCGCTCGTACCGGAACGCCTCCAGCAGCGTGTCGTCCAGGAGGGCCATGCTGGCTCCGCGCACCACCGGAGCGAGCGGGCCGTACCACCCCGCCATCAGATCCAGCGTGGCGTCCGACACCCTTCGCGCGCCCTCGTCCCAGCCGAAGTGCGCCTCCTCGTAGGCGTCGAGGCACCGTTCGAAGTCCTCGTAGGTCTCCGGGAGTTCGGTGATGCCCATATGGCGGCCCAGGGTGCGGTAGTAGACGGCGACGGCATGCCGTTCGTGCGCGGTCAGCCGCCGCCAGCCGTAGGCGTCGAGCCACCGCTTGGGCACCACCACGAACGTGCACAGGACATAGCGCATGTCCTCGTTGCTGATGTCATAGCTGCGGTGCATCTGGTTGATGCGGCGGATCGCCGTCCGGCCGTCCTCGCCGTCGAAGCCGTGCTCGACGACGGCGTCCAGGAGGAGGGCGGTGTCGTCGTAGCGCTTTTGCGTGCGGCCCGTCAGCTCGGCGGTCTCGGAGAGCAGCCGGCCGATGCTCGGCACCGCGTAGGTGCGGTAGAGCGCCAGCTCCAGGGCCCGGGTCAAGTCCCAGGGGAATTCATGGTTCGCGATGATGCGGTAGATCCGCAGGAAGTCGCGCTCCGGGTCGAGCCGCAGGATCTCCCTCAACCAGTCGTAGCGCCGCACCTGACATCCGTCCCTTCGTTCGCCGACGGGCCAATTTTAGGGGTGCGGACGGTAGTTGAGTGGGCGTGACGGGCGCCAGATCGGGCCGTGCGGTGGCCGGATTCCGTAGTGTCAGGGGGTCTCGCGTGGGGGCACGCCGGTCGTGCGCCGTGCGGTGCGGGTACCGCGCCCCGGGGTGCGCGCGTCGGCGCCGTAGCGGTCCGTGAGCGTCGGGTCCACCACGGCCAGCGCCTTCTTGACGGGCATGCCGGTGCGGTCGGCGAGCGCCAGCCGCTCCTGGACCTCGCGCGGGGTGCGCGGGCGGTAGCCCGGCCCCGTACCGCAGCAGCCGCCGTGGAAGGTCAGTCCCGCGCGCAGGACGGCCTCCAGGGCACGCCAGCCGGCTTCGTCGCGCCGCTTGGGGACCGCCAGATCGGCGCCCGCGTTGATCAGCTCGGCGCCGCACTGGGTGCAGCGGTCCGGGCCCTGCGAGACCGGCGTCTTCTTCCACGCGGCCCGGCAGGCCAGGCACACGAAGTGCATCCGGCTGCTGTAAAAACACATCTGCGCAGCGTACGGCTGGTGACAAGCTTGTCCCAAGCCAATTAAGGTGCGCCGACGTACTCCGCAATGGATTGGATGGGGAGGCCCGCGTGCCCACGACCGAGAGCGCCGACAACGACCAGTTGTTCGTGCTGACGGCGGTGCTGCTGACGCCCGCGCAGTTCCCGAGCGTGCTCGGCGACGACTACCCCGAGGTGTGTGGTGGCCTAGGCCTCGAACCGTACGCGGAGGGCTACGGGCTGGTCCTCGGTCAGGACAGTGACGGCGCGCGCTGGACGGTGGCGACGGAGGATGTGTCGCTGGTGGCCTGTGCGATCGCGGCCTGGGACTGCGGGATGGAGTACGACCTGTCCCCCGGGGAGGACAGCATCGTCGGGGCGCTGCCCGGCTGGCCGCTCTCGCTCGCCGTATCGGCGCCCGGTGTGCCGCAGCCGCATGATCCGAAGCCGGAGGACGGCGACCCGGCGCCGCTCACGCCGCCGGACGCCGAGGAGTGGGGGCCTGCCCAACGGCGGCTCGGCGCGGACGAGATCGCGATGCAGTGGGCGGCGTGGCGCGCGGAGGTGGATGACGAGGACAGCTTTGCCGAGCCGGGAGATCATGCGCACAAGGGCGTGCGGCGGGTGCTGGAGGAGGCGCGCGGCTATGTGAACGAGCCGCCGCCGCCCGGGCGGGTGCGGTCGTCGTTCGCGGCCGGGGAGGCACGGACGCTGCGGGTCGACGGGCCCGGCTGGAGCATGGTCGCCCGTACCGACGACATTGCGTTCGTGCTGCTGGACGACGAGCCGGGCGAGGTACATCCGGTGGGCCGGGGGCCCGAGCTGCCCGACCTGCTGACGTCCCTCGACGAGCTGGCGGCGCGGCCGGTCTGAGCGGGTCGTTGCGCGGGGTGGTGCCGTATACGGGGGTCGCGGTGCGCCGCGGCCGGTGCGGGATGACGCCGTAGCGGGGGTGCGCTCTTCCGTGGGGGCGAAACGGCCTCAGCCGCACACCACGTCCACCGGCCCCCGGACGGCGAAGCGGCCGCGCACCGGCCCCAGCCACGGATCACGGCAGCCGCGATGCCCACGCCCACCACCCCGCGCCTGGCCTGACGGGGTGAGGCAGGGGGCCGAGCCGGGGCCGGGCGAGGGCGCCGCCCGGCTTTGGGGCGGACGGCGCGGCGCGGGAGTCCGCCCGGTCAGCGGTCGATCTGCTTGCGGCCGACGCGGCGGAGCCGGCGGCGCTGGGAGGAGTCGAGCGTCAGATAGGCGACGGCCGGCACTCCAACGATGACCAAGAGGGCCGCCCAGAAGGGCAGCAGCCACAGCAGGATCACTCCCACCGCGACGCCGCCGACCGCGACCTTCGCCTGTGTGGACATCCTTCACGCCCCTTCCGCGGCATACGCCGCGCTCTGTGTACTCCATTGAACGCCGTTTTCGCGCCGCAGGTTCCAGGAACGGGCATGCCGTCCTGTACTCTCGGGCGCTCCAGGCGCCAGTAGTCAAACTTGAGGAGTTCGGGAACCAGTGACACCCCCCGCCGCGGTCACGCCCGCTCAGCTCTCCGCCCTGTCCCGCTGTGCAGCGGTGTTCCTGCCGTCGGATCCGCCGCGAGCGGGGCGGGTCGCCTTCTGGCGCCCCGATGGCGAGCCCGTGGGGGCGGCGCGCGCCGCGGACGGCGCGGCGGGCGGGAAAGACGGGAACGACGCGACGGACGGGGAGGACGAGGCGACGGAGCGGCTGGATGTCGTCCTGCCGGACGAGGACGGCGGCGTTTCCCTGTGCGAGGTGCCCGCCCTGGTCCTGACGGTGGCCGAGGCGGTTCCGGTGCTCACCCGCGCGCGGGCCGCACGGGGCGCCCATCCGGCTGCCGCCTTCTGGGGAGCCGCGTCCGTACTGGCGCTGCAGCTCGCAGCCCGCGGCCGGCTGCTGCCCGGGGTGAGTCCCGACGGGTATGACGCCTGGCGGCTGGGTCCGCTCGACCCGGAGGACATCGAGCGGCTGCGCGATCTCGCGGCAGCGATGCCGCCGTACGCACACGCCGTCCCGCTAGCGGATTCCGACCCGTTGGCGCTGCCGGACCCCGAGCGGCAGCTGCGAGCCTTCCTCGACGCGGTGGCGGACGGGCTGCCGCGCTCCCCCGGCGCGGCGCTGGTCACCGGAGCGCCGGCCTTCGCGGTGTCCGCTCCACAGCACATCCCCGAACAGCGCGCCTGGGCCGCCGACGTCGCCGCGGGGCATGACGCGGGCGTACGGATCTCGCTGCGGGTGGAAGTGCACGGCGCGCAGGCGGCGCGGCTCCGTGACCGGGACGGGCTCATGAGCGTCGACGGGCGGGACGACGGGCAACCGGCCGCGGCCGGTGCGTCCGGGACGCCGCCGGCGGTGCGGAGCGGGGGAACGGGTCCGCGCGATGCGGGCGGCGACGTCGGCGCGGACCCCGCAGCTGACCGCATCACCTTCTCCGCCGTTCTCCAGCTGCACAGCCTCACCGACCCGATGCTGGTCGCGGATGCCGCCGAGGTATGGGCGGGGACGTCACCCGCCGGGCAGGCCCTCGGGTCGCGGGCGCGGATGGACACACTGCTGACGTTGCGCCGTGCGGCGGATGTCTGGGCGCCGCTCACCCCGTTGTTGTCCGCCGCGGTGCCCGGGGCGCTGGATCTCGCCGAGGAAGAAGTCGCCGAACTGCTCGGTCCGGCCGGCCGTGCGCTGGCCGCCGCCGGGGTGCAGGTGCACTGGCCGAAGGAGCTGGCGCGCAAGCTGACCAGCCGGGCCGTGGTGGGGCCGCCCGGCGCGCGCGACGGTGACGGGTGGGAAGGACCGGAGTCGGGGCTGCCTTCGCTGTTGTCGGCGGATGCCCTGCTCTCCTTCAGCTGGCGGTTTGCGGTGGGCGGCCAGGAGGTCGACCGGCACGAGCTGGACCGGCTCGCCGAGGCGGGACGGCCGTTGGTGCGGCTGCACGACCAGTGGGTGCTGATCGACCCGGAAGCGGTGCGGGCCGCCCGGGACCGGCCGGACCGTAAGATCACGCCGCTCGATGCGCTCGGCGCCGCACTCACCGGAACCGCCGAGGCCGCGGACGGCGGCCGGGTGGCGGTGGAGGCCACCGGATGGCCGGCCCGGCTGCGCGACCGGCTCGCCGACCCGGAGGGCGGCGACGCCACAGCCGTCCGGCAGCCGGCGGCGCTCACCGCGACGCTGCGCGACTATCAGTTGCGCGGACTCGGCTGGCTGCACCGGATGACGTCGCTGGGGCTGGGCGGCTGTCTCGCCGACGACATGGGCCTGGGGAAGACGATCACGCTCATCTCCCTGCATCTGCACCGGCAGAGCGTCCCCGGGGCGGCCGGCCCCACGCTTGTCGTCTGCCCCACCTCGCTCATGGGCAACTGGCAGCGGGAGATCGAGAAGTTCGCGCCGGGCACGCCGGTGCGCCGCTTCCACGCCGGGCGGCGCAGCCTGGCGGATCTGGCGGACGGCGCGTTCGTGCTCACCACCTACGGAACGATGCGGCTCGACGCCGGGAAGCTGGCGGAGGTGGGCTGGGGGCTGGTCGTCGCCGACGAGGCACAGCACATCAAGAACCCCTTCTCCGCGACCGCCAAGGCTCTGCGGACCCTGCCCGGCAAGGCCCGGGTGGCTCTGACCGGCACCCCGGTGGAGAACAACCTGTCGGAGCTGTGGGCGATCCTGGACTGGACGACGCCCGGACTGCTGGGGCCGCTGGGCCGCTTCCGTACGCGCTATGCGCAGGCCATCGAGGGCGGCGCGGCGGCGTCCCCGGAGGCAGGTGCGGCGGCCGAGCGGCTGGCCCGGCTGGTGCGGCCGTTCCTGTTGCGCCGCCGTAAGTCCGATCCGGGGATCGCGCCGGAGCTGCCGCCCAAGACGGAGACCGACCGTGCGGTGGCACTGACCAGGGAACAGGCCGGGCTCTACGAGGCCGTGGTGCGCGAGGGGCTCGACGAGATCGCCGGGACGGACGGGTTCGCCCGCCGTGGGCTGGTGGTCAAACTGCTCACCTCGCTCAAGCAGATCTGCAACCACCCCGCGCAGTACCTGAAGGAAAGCGGTCCGGCGGACGACGGCCGGGCGTCGGGAGCGGTGCGGATCGCGGGGCGTTCGGGGAAGGTCGAGCTGCTGGACGAGCTGCTGGACACCCTCCTGGCCGAGGGCTCCAGCGTGCTGGTGTTCACGCAGTATGTGCAGATGGCGCGGCTGTTGGAGAGCCATCTGGCGGCGCGCGGGGTGCCCACGCAGTTCTTGCACGGCGGCACGCCGGTGGCCCGCCGCGAGGAGATGGTGCAGCGGTTCCAGGACGGCGCGGCGCCGGTGTTCCTGCTGTCGTTGAAGGCTGCCGGTACCGGTTTGAACCTCACCCGGGCGTCGCATGTCGTGCACTTCGACCGCTGGTGGAATCCGGCCGTCGAGGCGCAGGCCACCGACCGCGCGTACCGCATCGGGCAGACCCAGCCGGTGCAGGTCCACCGGTTCATCACGGAGGGCACGATCGAGGACCGGATCGCCGAAATGCTCTCCCGTAAGCAGCAGTTGGCCGATGCGGTGCTGGGGTCCGGCGAGGCCGCGCTGACTGAACTCACCGACGCCGAGCTGGCGGACCTGGTCGCACTGCGGGGGAGTGAGCGATGACGATGCCCGGAGAGGGAGAAGCGATGCACCTGGGCCGGGAGAGGTCGGGCGAGGGGGACGCGGCGGCCGCTGAGCGGACGTTCGGTGCCTTGCCTGCGGCGCGCGGGCGGGCCTTTGCGCGGAGTTGGTGGGGGCAGGCGTGGCTCAAGGCGCTGGAGGACACCGCGCTGGACGGCGAGCAGCTGAGGCTGGGCCGGCGGCATGCGCGGGCCGGTGCGGTCGGCGCGGTGTCGGTGCGCCCCGGCCGGATCACCGCGGTCGTCCAGGACAGCGACCGTACGCGGCACCGGTCCGATGTGCTGCTGCAGCAGTTGAGCGACGCGGACTGGGACCACTTTCTCGACATGGTCGCGGACCGGGCCGGGCATATCGCGGCGCTGCTGGACCGTGACATGCCGCCGGTACTCGTCGAGGACGCGTCCGCCGCCGGGATCGAACTGTTGCCGGGCATCGGCGACTTGGAGTCCGAGTGCAGCTGCGACGCGTGGGACCACTGCGCACATTCGGCCGCGCTGTGCTACCAGTTGGCGCGGCTGCTCGACCAGGACCCGTTCGTTCTCTTGTTGTTGCGTGGCCGGGGCGAGCGGGAGCTGCTCGATGAGCTGCAGGTACGCAGCGCGGCGCGGGCGGAGGGGCCGACGCACGAGGACGCGGCGGCGGAGCGGCCCGGTCCGGGAGTGCCGGCGGCCGAGGCGTATGCGGCGCGCGACATTCTGCCGCCGCTGCCCCCGGCGCCGCCGCCGGTCGCCACACCGGGCACCCCACCGATACTCGGTGGCGGGGCCCCGCCCGCGCCCGGGGTGGACGTGGCCGCGCTGGAGTTCCTGGCCCGGGACGCGGCGGCGCGCGCCCAGCGGTTGCTGGCGGACGCACTCGCCGCCGGCCACCCGGACAGCCCGCCGCCGCCCGTGCTGACGCCCGCCCAGGATGCGGTGCGGCTGGCGGCGGCCGTCCCCGGGGAGGCCATATCGGCGCGGCTGGCGGCCGGTTCGGGGCGCGATGCGCGGGCGCTGGCGCCGGCCGTACGGGCCTGGGAGCTGGGCGGACCGGCCGGGCTCGCGGTCCTGGAGGAGGACTGGACACCGGAGCCGGAGGCGCTGGCGCGGGCAACCGGCCGGCTGGCGGCCGCCTGGGAGGACGGCGAGACCCGGCCGCGGCTGTGTGCCACCCGCAATCGCTGGACGGTGGTCGGCGGCGAGGCCCAGTTGCGCTACGGGCGGGACGGCCGCTGGTGGCCGTATCGCAGGGAAGGCGGACAGTGGGTGCCCGCGGGTCCGGCCGCGGACGATCCGGCGGGCGCGTTGGCGGGGTTGTCGGCGGAGGGGTTGCCGGCGGAGGGGTGAGGGGGATGCAAGCGGGGGTGTGGCGGGTCAGCTCCCGCCCCCGGCCGCCGCCCGGTGTGCGGCGGCCCGTCGTACGAAGAGCTCGTACAGATCGCGGGCGGCCTTGGGGACCGAGCCGGAGCGGCGGCGCTGGATCACCATCAGGACGTCGGTGCGGTCGTCCGCCAGCGGGCGGCAGGTGATGGTGCCGCTGCGTTCCAGCGGGTCGCCGAGGATGCTGAAGTCGGGCAGGACCGTGGCGCCCAAGCCCTCGGCGACCATCAGCTTGCCCATTTCGGCGCCGTCGGTGGAGTAGGAGAAGGAGGGCGTGCGGCCCTTGAGGAGCCGGTGGACGAAGCGGTGCATGACATAGCCGGACCGCATCACGATCAGCGGCTGGGCGAGCAGCTCGGTCACCGACACCTCGCTCAGCTCGGCCAGCGGGCTGTCCGGCCGGAGGCACACCACGGGCCGGCCGCGCAGGAGTTCGGTGGTGTGGACGTCCGGCGGGAGGTCGTCGCCGCGCAGGTAGTTGACGAGTCCCAGGTCGAGGCTGCCTTCCAGCAGCGCGCGGTGGATCTCGGCCTGCTGGGCGCCGATCACCTCGACCTGGGTCAGCGGATGCCCGGCCCGGAACTCACGGATGGCCGGTACCAGCAGCGGAACCGTGGCGGCGTTGACCGTGCCCAGTCGCACCATCCGGCTGATGTGGTGCTGGTCGTCCGCGGCCCGGCGCAGTTTGTCGACCGCATCGAGCACCCCGACGATATGCGGCAGCAGCTCCCGGCCGTCGTCACTGATCTTCGCTCCGGAGCGCTTGCGGTCAAGGATGTCCACACCGAGTTCGCGTTCCAGATTGCGGACGGTTTCACTCAATGCGGGCTGGGACAGATGGAGTTCCTCGGCGGCTCTGCGCAGCGAGCCGAGGCGGGTGACCGCCGCTATGTATTCGAGTTGCTCGATCCGCACGGAATACGCACCCCGGTGATCCGATGCCGATGGTGAACCTCAGTGGATTCACTCGCCTTTGAAGCCTTCTCCTGGGGTTCTTCCCCCCGGTTCAAGGGGGACCCTATCACCACCTCACGTACGCCGTATCGACGCTTCGCACCCTGGCCGCTAAACTCGGCGGGGAGGCGGCCACATTGACCGGAAAAGGCCGCAAGGGCCGTCGCCCATTGGCCGGCGCGGCGCAATTGTTGCGAGGAGGTGACGCGTTCATGAACGGGCAACAGAAGCAGCTCACCCAACGGCGTCACGTCGATCTCGCACGGATCTCCAGCTCGCTCTGTCGCGGTGTCGCCCGCGAGCGCTGACGGCTGAGAGCCCTTCCGCACCAGTCGTGGATTCCTTTGCCGCAAGGGCATTCCGCGGCGATCTCTGTATCGCCGTCCGGGTCGCTCCCCTTTCGTCGGCTGCCTCGCGCCTTTCCGTACGAACTTTGCGCGCCTAATTCGACGCGCCTTCTTGCACGCGGCTTTCCTCACCACCGGGAGATCCTGATGTCCGACCTGCCCGCCCCCGGCCCCGCACGCTTCGCCTATTGGGTGCCCAATGTCAGTGGCGGCCTGGTGACCAGCACCATCGAACAGCGCACTGATTGGGGCTACGACTACAACCGCAAGCTGGCGGTACTGGCCGAGAACAACGGTTTTGAGTATGCGCTGAGCCAGGTCCGCTATATGGCCAGCTACGGCGCCGAATTCCAGCACGAGTCCACGAGTTTCAGCCTCGCGCTGCTGCTCGCCACCGAACGGCTCAAGGTGATCGCGGCGGTGCATCCGGGGCTGTGGCACCCGGGTGTGCTGGCGAAGCTCGGCGCCACCGCCGATCAGCTCTCCGGCGGACGGTTCGCGGTGAACGTGGTCAGCGGCTGGTTCAAGGGCGAGTTCAGCGCCCTCGGGGAACCGTGGCTGGAGCACGACGAGCGCTACCGGCGGGCCGAGGAGTTCATCCAGGCGCTGCGCACCATCTGGACCGAGGACCATGCCGAACTGGCCGGGGATTTCTACCGGATCCGGGACTTCTCGCTCAAGCCGAAGCCGCTCAACACCACCGAGCGCCCCCATCCGGAGATCTTCCAGGGCGGCAACTCCACCGCGGCGCGGGCGATGGCCGGCCGGGTCTCCGACTGGTACTTCAGCAACGGCAAGGACTTCGACGGCGTCACCGAGCAGCTCGCGGACGTCCGGGCGTCGGCCGCGGCAGCGGGCCGGCCGGCCCCCCGCTTCGGGCTGAACGGCTTTCTGATCGCGCGGGACACCGAGGCCGAGGCCCGGGAGGTGCTGCGGGAGATCATCGCCAAGGCGGACACCGAGGCGGTGCACGGCTTCGGCGCGGCGGTCAAGCAGGCCGGACAGTCCACGGCCGATGGCACCGGCATGTGGCAGGACTCCGCCTTCGAGGACCTGATCCAGTACAACGACGGCTTCCGTACGGGCCTGATCGGCACACCGGAGCAGATCGCCGAACGGATCGTGGCGTACAAGCGGCTGGGCGTGGATCTGTTCCTGCTCGGATTCCTCCACTACCTGGAGGAGGTCGAGTACTTCGGCGAGCGGGTGCTGCCGCTCGTGCGCGAGCTGGAGGCACAGGAAGAGGGGCCGCAGGCGGCGGACCTGGGACCGGTCGCCGCAACGGCTGGACCGGACGCCACACCGCCGCCAGAAGCGGACGCCTCGGACGGGGACACACCGTCGCGGGAAGCGGACGCCGCGCCCCCGTCGGGCCCGGTTCCGGCCGCCGTCCGGCCCTGAGCGCGCCCTTCCCCCCTCTCACCACACCATCCAGGGAGACTTCCTATGAGCACCGTCGCACCGTCCGACTGGGCCGCCCGGCCCGCACCCGAGGGCCCGCAGGGCTGGATCGAGCGCGCGGCGGAGGTTGCCGCCGTCCTCGCCACCGACGCCGTCGCCCGTGACCGTGCGGGCGCCACCCCGTACGCCGAGGTCCAGCTGCTCAAGGACTCCGGTCTGGTCACGCTCCTCGGACCCACCGCGCACGGGGGCGCCGGCCAGGACTGGCCGACCGCGTACCGGGTGATCCGGGAGGTCGCCAAGGCGGACGGGTCCATCGGCCAGCTGCTCGGCTACCACTATCTGTGGAACTGGGCCGCGCGGCTGGTCGGCACCCGCGAACAGTGGGAGCACGTGGAGGCCGAGGCCGCGAGGCACCAGTGGTTCTTCGGCGGCGCGGTCAACCCGCGCGACAAGGACGTGGTGGTACGGGACGAGGGCGAGACCCTGGCCTTCACCGGCCAGAAGTCGTTCTCCACCGGGAGCAAGGTCTCCGATGTCACCGTGCTGGAAGGGGTCCTGGAAGGCACCGACGACCATGTCTTCGCCATCGTGCCGTCCGACAGCGCCGGGCTGGCGTTCCACGACGACTGGGACAACATCGGGCAGCGGCTCACCGAGAGCGGCGGCGTCACCCTGGACGGGGTGCGGGTGCCGTGGTCAGCGGCCGCCGGGTACGTCGACAAGGCGTTCGTGCCACGGGTCTACAACACCCTCAACGTACCGACCATCCAGCTGGTCTTCGCCCACTTCTACCTCGGTATCGCCGCGGGCGCCCTGGAGACGGCCGCGGCCTACACCCGCGCCAAGGCGCGCGCCTGGCTGCACGGCGGCCAGGAGCGGGCGGCCGACGAGCCGTACGTCATCGACATCTACGGCGATCTGACGGGCAAGCTCTGGGCCGCCGAGGCGCTGGCCGACCGGGTGTCCGAGGAGGGGCAGCGGCTGCACGGGGACCCGGACGCGGTGACCGCGCAGGACCGCGGCGAGTTCGAGGTCCGGGTCGCCGCGGTCAAGGCCCGCGCCACGGAGGTGGCGCTGGAGGTCACCCAGCGGATCTTCGAGGTGACCGGGGCCCGGTCCACCGCCTCCGCCGAGGGCCTGGACCGCTTCTGGCGCAATGTCCGCACGCACACCCTGCACGATCCGGTGGCCTACAAGCGCCGTGAGGTCGGCCGGTTCGTGCTCGACGGCGAACTCCCCGAGCCGACTTGGTACTCCTGACCGGCTCCGCCCCCCACGCCCGGCCCGTCGCCGCACCGACGGGTTCCGGGCGCCCCCTCCCCCACGGGGCGCCCCCTCCCCCACGCTCCGCACTCCCCCTCCCGCACTTCGAGGTGATCGTCTCCATGGCCACCGTTCTCTCCGTCTCCGGCAGTCCCTCCGCGACCTCGCGTACCGCCCGTCTGTTGCGTCATCTGGACGACCGGCTCGCCGACGAGGGGCACCACGTCATTCCGCTGGACGTCCGCGAACTGCCCGCCGAGGCGCTGCTGGGGGCCGATTTCGGCCATCCGGCGATCGTCGAGGCCACCGAACTCTTCGCCCGGGCCGACGGCATCGTCATCGGCACCCCCGTCTACAAGGCCGCCTACTCCGGCCTCCTCAAGTCACTGCTGGATCTGCTGCCGCAGTACGCGCTGACGGGCAAGACCGTGCTGCCGCTGGCGACCGGAGGCAGCACCGCCCACGTCCTGGCGATCGACTACGCGCTGCGGCCGGTGCTCTCGTCCATGGGAGCCGCGCACATCGTCCAGGGCTGGTTCGTTCTCGACCGGCACCTGGCCGTACGGGACGACGGCGCGCTGAGCGTCGATCCCGGCGCGCAGGAAGGGCTCGATCAGGTCCTGGCCCAGTTCTCCGGGGCGCTCGGACGCAGCCCGCTGCTGTCCGTCGCGAGCTGACCCACCGCTCCCAAGTCCCCCACGTCCCCGCCCTTTCGACACTCCCCCTGGAGGCAGCACCGTGACCGCTCCCGCGCGGCCCGCCACCGCTCATGTGATCACCGATGACGCCGAGGCCCTGGCCGTCGCGGCGGAATTGGCCGAGGTGTTCCGGGCCGGTGCCGCGGAGCGGGACGCCGTTCGCCGACTGCCGCACACCGAGCTGGCGCGGCTGTCGGCGAGCGGGCTGCTGGCCATCACCGTGCCGCGGTCCCATGGGGGTGCGCAGGTACGGACCGAGACGCTGGCCGAGGTGGTGCGGCTGCTGGCGACCGGGGACGCCAGTCTGTCCCAGATCCCGCAGAGCCACTTCGTGTACATCAATGTGCTGCGCCGGCAGGGAACCGCTGAGCAGCAGGCGTTCTTCTTCGACGAGGTGCTGGCCGGACGGCGGCTGGGCAATGCGCAGTCGGAGGCGGGGACCCGGCATGTGCAGGACATCCGCACCCGGCTGGTCTCCGCGGCGGACGGTTCGTATGTGCTGAGCGGGGTGAAGCACTATGCGACCGGTGCGCTGTTCGCCGACTGGATCCCGGTGCTGGCGCGCGGGCGGGACGATGCGCTCTATGTGGCGTATGTGCCCAAGGAGGCGCCGGGGGTACGGGTCGTCGACGACTGGGGCGGCATGGGGCAGCGGACCACGGCCAGTGGCACGGTGCATCTGGAGGAGGTGACGGTGCCGGCCGACCGGGTCGTACCGCATCACCTCACCTTCCGGGGTCCCCAACTGCACGGCGCGGTCGCCCAGTTGCTGCACGCGGCGATCGACGCCGGGATCGCCTCCGGCGCGCTGGCCGAGGCCGCCGCGTTCGTCCGCACCAAGAGCCGGCCGTGGTTCGAGAGCGGTCTCGACAGCGCGGCCGAGGATCCCCTGCTGATCCAGCGGTTCGGGGAACTGGCGGTACGGGTGCGGGCCGCCGAATCACTGCTGGCCACGGCGGCGCGCACGGTGGATGCCGCGGCGCAGGCACTCACCGACGACTCCGCGGCGGAGGCGTCGATCGCGGTGGCCGCGGCGAAGGTGGTGGCCGCGGAGGCCGCGGTGGAGACCGGCAGCGCACTGTTCGAGGTGGCCGGGACCCGGGCCGCCCTGGACGGGCTGAACCTGCACCGGCACTGGCGGGACGCGCGCACCCACACCCTGCACGACCCGGTCCGCTGGAAGGTGCAGCACATCGGCCGCTATCTCCTCAACGGCACCCGGCCGCCACGGCACGGTCTGCTCTGACGACCGGACCCGACCCGCCCCCCACCCGTCTTCCCCATCGGAGCCCGCATGTCCTCCCTCACCTTCCACTGGTTCCTGCCCACCTACGGCGACAGCCGTCATGTCGTCGGCGGTGGCCACGGCCTGCCCGCCGGGGCCGCCGGCGGGGAGCGGCCCGCCACCCTCGGCTATCTGACGCAGATCGCCCGCGCCGCCGAGGACCTGGGCTTCGAAGGGGCGCTCACCCCCACCGGGGCCTGGTGCGAGGACGCCTGGCTCACCACGGCCATGCTGGCCCGCGAGACCGAACGGCTGAAGTTCCTGGTGGCGTTCCGGCCGGGGATCATCGCACCGACCCTGGCCGCCCAGATGGCCGCCACCTTCCAGCGGCACTCCGGTGGACGGCTGCTGCTGAATGTCGTCACCGGTGGCGAGAGTCATGAGCAGCGCGCCTACGGGGACTTCCTGGACAAGGATGCCCGTTATGCCCGGACCGGCGAATTCCTGGACATCGTCCGGGAGTTGTGGGACGGGAAGACGGTGGATCACACCGGGGAACAGCTGCGGGTGGCGGGCGCCCGGCTGGCCCGGGTGCCCGATCCGGTGCCTCCGGTGTACTTCGGCGGGTCGTCCCCGGCCGCCGGAGAGGTGGCCGCGCGCGCCGCCGACGTCTATCTGACCTGGGGCGAGCCGCCGGCCGAGGTCGAGCGGAAGATCGCCTGGATCCGGGAGCTGGCCGGCCGCGCCGGGCGCCGGGTACGGTTCGGCATCCGGCTGCATGTGATCACCCGGGACACGGCGGAGGCGGCATGGGCCGAGGCGCAGCGGCTGCTGGACGGCTTCGGCCCGGAGGCGATCCGTACCGTGCAGGAGGGGCTGGCCCGCAGCGAGTCGGAGGGGCAGCGCCGGATGCTGGCGCTGCACGGCGGCCGCACCGACGGGCTGGAGATCGCGCCGAATCTGTGGGCCGGTATCGGGCTCGTACGGGGCGGGGCGGGTACCGCGCTGGTGGGCAGCCATGCGGAGGTGGCGGAGCGGATCGTGGAGTATCAGCGGCTGGGCATCGAGGAGTTCATCCTCTCCGGGCACCCTCATGTCGAGGAGGCGTACTGGTTCGGGGAGGGGGTGCTGCCGGTGCTGCGGGACGCCGGGCTGTGGCGGCATCCGGCCGCACGGACCGAGGGTTCCACGGCCGCCGCGCAGATCCCGTTCGCCGCCGGGGTGGGCCGCTGACCCCTGGGCCGGGCGGCTCGCCACGGCGCCCCTGGCCCAATCCGCCCCATCCGGCTGCGCCGCGCCGCCGCACATGATTCGCTGAGCTGATCCCCCACCGCCAGGCACCTCGCCCGCAGCAGGAGGACCAGTGACCGGCACCTCGCCGCACGCGCCGCACCACACGTCGTACCGACAGCCGCCACGGACCGCCGACGGGACGGACAGCGCACCGCACCCATCCGGCCACCACCGGCACCCCCCGTACTACGAGGACCGCTCGCCGGGACGCGGGGCCCTGCCGCCCCGCGCCTGGTACGCGAGATCGGATGCCGCCCGCCTCTCGCTGCACGGCCGCTGGCGGTTCCGGCTCTCGCCGAGCGCCACCGCCGAGGACGACTCGTTCGCCCGCCCGGACTTCGACGATGCGCAGTGGCAGGAGCTTCGGGTGCCCGGCCACTGGGCGCTCCAGGGACGCTTCGCCTCCGAAGGCTCCTACGAGGGCAATGGCACCGCGCGGCCGAGCGGGGCGCCCGCGTACACCAACACCGCCTACCCCTTCCCGGTCGATCCGCCGCGGGTGCCGGACGAGAACCCGACGGGCGATCACCGGCAGGTCTTCGATCTGCCCGAGGGGTGGGGCGAAGGGCCCGCGGTGCTGCACTTCGCCGGGGTGGAGTCCTGTGCCCGGGTCTGGCTCAACGGCCAGGAGCTGGGCCACTTCAAGGGCAGCAGGCTGCCGCACGAATTCGAGGTCGGGCCGCTGCTGCGGCCGCGCGGCAATGTGCTGGCGGTACGCGTCCACCAGTGGTCGTCGGGCAGCTATCTGGAGGACCAGGACCAGTGGTGGCTGCCCGGCATCTTCCGGGACGTCTCGCTCCACCGCCGTCCCGAGGGTTCGGTCGCCGACCACTTCGTGCACGCCGGGTTCGATCACGTCACGGGTCACGGCACCCTGCGGGTGGAGTGCGAGCCGGCCGGCCGGGTGACCGTCCCGGCGCTCGGCCTCGATCTGGCGACCGGGGAGAGCGCGACGGTGCCGGTGCGTCCCTGGACGGCCGAACAGCCGCACCTGTACGACGGGGGGCTGGTCACCTCCGGTGAGCGGATCCCGCTGCGGATCGGGTTCCGTACGGTCCGCGTCGAGGGCGGGCTGCTGAAGGTCAACGGCCGCCGGATCCTGCTGCGCGGCGTCAACCGCCATGAGTTCCATCCGCGCTCCGGACGCGCCGTCGGCCCCGAGACGATGCGCCGCGATCTGCTGCTGATGAAGCAGCACAACATCAATGCGGTGCGCACCAGCCACTATCCGCCGCACCCCGCCTTCCTCGATCTGTGTGACGAGTTGGGCCTGTGGGTCGTCGAGGAGTGCGATCTCGAAACGCACGGGTTCGGCGGGCAGGGCTGGCGGGACAATCCGGTTGATGAGCCGCGCTGGGAGCCGGCGCTGCTCGACCGGGCCCGGCGGATGGTCGAGCGGGACAAGAACCACCCCGCCGTCGTGTTGTGGTCGCTGGGAAATGAGTGCGGTACGGGGAGCGGGCTGTCCGCCATGGCCGCCTGGATGCGCGAGCGCGACCCGTCCCGGCCGCTCCATTACGAGGGCGACCCCAGCTGCGCCGACACCGACGTCTACTCCCGGATGTACGCCGACCACGCCGAGGTGGAGCGCATCGGACAGCGCACCGAGGCGCCGCTGCCGGACCCGGAGCTCGACGCCCGGCGACGTCAACTCCCCTTCCTCCTGTGCGAGTACGCGCATGCCATGGGAAACGGTCCGGGCGGGCTGAGTGAGTACCAGCGGCTGTTCGAGCGCTATGAGCGCTGCCAGGGCGGTTTCGTCTGGGAGTGGATCGACCACGGGCTGCGGCAGCAGACACCCGCCGGCGAGATGTTCCACGCCTATGGCGGCGACTTCGGCGAGGAGCTGCACGACGGGAACTTCGTCTGCGACGGGCTGGTCCTGCCCGACCGGGTGCCCTCCCCGGGCCTGCTGGAGTTCAAGAAGGTCATCGAGCCGGTGCGGATCGAGGCGGAGACCGACGACGACGGCACGGCGAACGCGGTCCGGATCACCAATCTGTACGACTTCGCCGACCTCGGCCACCTCGACTTCCGCTGGAGCTACGAGCTGGACGGTGAGCTGCGCGGCCACGGCCGGCTGGCGGCGCCCCGCCCGGCGCCCGGCGAGTCGGTCGCGGTGACGCTGCCGACACCGCCGGTCGAGCCGGGCGACGAGGGGGAGGCGTTCTGGACGGTCCGGGCCGTGCTGGACGAGGACAGCGCCTGGGCGCGCGCGGGCCACGAGGTCGCCTGGGGCCAGCTGCCGGCCGCCCCGCGGCGCGCCGTCGCTCCCCCGGCGCCCACCGCGGCACCGCGCCGCGGTGAGGGCAATGTGATCGTCCTCGGGCCGGGGACCTTCGACGCCGCCACGGGGGCACTGGCCTATCTGGACGGCGTCCGGATCGGCGGTCCCCGGCTGGATGTCTGGCGGGCGCCGACCGACAACGACGAGGCCGCGCCCTGGCAGCCGGGACCGCGGCCGGCCACCGAGTGGCGGCGGATCGGCCTGCACCGGATGCGGCACCGCGTCGATGCCGTCGAGACCGGCCCGGACGCCTTGGTGGTGCGGTCCCGGGTCGCCCCGGCCGGCGCACCGCTGGCGCTGCGGACGGTCTACCGCTGGACGGCACAACGAGACCTGCTGCGGCTGGAGTTGCGCGTCGACCCCGAGGGCGACTGGCCGGTTCCGCTGCCGCGGCTGGGGGTGCGGATGCAGCTGTGCGGCAGCCTGGGCCTGGCGGAGTGGTTCGGCGGCGGGCCGGGCGAGGGCTATCCGGACACCCGGGCGGCCGCACGGGTGGGCCGCTGGTCGATGCCGGTGGACGCGCTGCAGACGCCGTATGTGCGGCCGCAGGAGAACGGTGCGCGGCCCGGTGTGCGCTGGGCACAGCTGACCCGGTCGGACGGCTCGGGTCTGCGGATCGAGGGCGACCCGGACTTCTTCCTCACCGCCCGCCGGTGGTCGACCGAGGAACTGGCCGCGGCCCGCCACACCACGGATCTGCGGCCCGGTGAGAGCCTGTGGCTCCATCTCGACCATGCGCAGCACGGCATCGGCAGCCAGTCGTGCGGGCCGGGGGTGCTGCCGCAGCACCGGTTGGCGCCGGCGCCGGCGCGGTTCTCGTTCGTGTTCTCGTCACTGCACTGAATCCACGCCGACGTGCGCAGGCCGCCATGCCGTGACGGCCGGTGCACGGTGCCGTACGCCGTGGCCCCGCGCACCACTGCGACCAGGGGCTTTGTCACCGGCGGGCGTTACGATCCGGGGTGAGGCGTGCGCACCCACGCATCCCGCAGCACCGAGAGGCCTTGCACCATGGTCAGCACGATCCCGCCGCTCGCCGACGCCCTCGCCGCGGGGCCGGTCGTCCTCGACGGCGGGCTGTCCAACCAGTTGGAGGCCGCCGGGCACGACCTCAGCGACGCGCTGTGGTCGGCCCGGCTGCTGGCCGAGGAGCCGGAGGCGGTGGTGCAGGCGCATCTGGCGTACTACGGGGCCGGGGCGCAGGTCGCGATCACCTCCAGCTATCAGGCGACGTTCGAGGGGTTCGCGCGGCGCGGTATCGGCGAGGAGCGGGCCGCGGCGCTGCTCGCCCGGAGTGTGGAGCTGGCCCGCGAGGCGGCCGGGCGGGCGCAGGCCGACGGGGTTGCCGGGCCGCTGTATGTGGCCGCTTCGGCGGGCCCGTACGGGGCGATGCTGGCGGACGGCTCGGAGTACCGCGGCCGCTACGGCCTGACGGTGGACGAGCTGGAGCGTTTCCACCGGCCGCGCCTGGAGGTGCTGGCCGCGGCGCGTCCCGATGTGCTGGCGCTGGAGACGGTGCCGGATGCCGAGGAGGCCCGCGCACTCCTGCGGGCGGTGCGCGGGCTGGGGGTACCGGCCTATCTGTCGTACAGCGTCGCGGGTGACCGCACCCGGGCCGGGCAGCCGCTGACGGAGGCGTTCGCGCTGGCCGCCGACGCCGACGAGGTGATCGCGGTGGGGGTGAACTGCTGCGCGCCGGACGATGCGGACCGGGCGGTGCGGCTGGCGGCCCGGGTCACCGGCAAGCCGGTGGTGGTCTACCCCAACAGCGGGGAGAGCTGGGACGCCGGGGCGCGGGCCTGGTGCGGCGACCCGGCGTTCCGCGCGGACCGGGTCGCCGCCTGGGCCGCGGACGGCGCCCGGCTCATCGGAGGCTGCTGCCGGGTGGGCCCGGACGCCATTGCCGAGCTGGCGGCCGGGCTCGGCCGCTGAAGGGGCGGCGCGGGAGCGGGAACGGCGGCCGGTTGCGACGGGTACGACGGCCGCCACCGGCCCGGATGCGGGCCGAAGGCGTTACACAGACGCAACCGACGCGGCGGCGACAGAGCCCCGGCCCGATGGCAGGATGCAGCCACATCGCAGCACGCATGGCTTGGTTGATGTTCATCCTGCCCCTGGAGGGCCTGTGTCCGCTCGCTCCGCGTTGCCTGTCATAGCCGTTTTCGCGGCCGTCACCGTTCTGGCGGGGTGCAGCAGCACCAAGTCCGACGGGAAGAAGGGCGGCGGTCTGGAACTGGTCTCTTCCGGGACCTTGAAGACCTGCACCCACCTTCCGTACGCGCCGTTCCAGGTGAAGAAGGACGGCAAGGTCGTCGGGTTCGATGTGGATCTCGTGGACCTGGTCGCCAAGGACCTGGGCGTGAAGCAGGAGATCGTCAATACGCCCTTCGAAGGCATCGAGACCGGCCAGGACTTCACCATCCGCAAATGCGATCTGGCCGCCGCCGGCATGACGATCACGTCCGCGCGGGACAAGGTCATGGACTTCTCCGACCCTTATTTCAATGCCACGCAGGCACTGCTGACGAAGAAGGGCAAGCCCTTCAAGAAGGTCGAGGACCTCAAGGGCAAGAAGCTCGGCTACCAGAAGGCCACCACCGGCGGGATCTACGCCAAGAAGCACGGCAAGGGCGTCGAGCTGGTGGAGTTCGAGGATCTGGGGCTGCTGCTGACCGCCGTGAAGTCCGGCCAGGTCGATGCCGGCATCAATGACAACGGTGTGCTCTTCGACTATGTGAAGCAGAATCCGGACACCGAGGTCACCGCGGAATTCAATACCGGTGAGCATTACGGCATCGGTGTGCGCACCGGGAACGACGCGCTGCGGAAGAAGATCAACGCGGTCATCAAGAAGGCGAAATCCGACGGGAGTTACGACCGGATCTACAAGAAGTGGTTCGGCACCACCCCGCAGAGCTGAGGCCGGCCGTCATGTCTTTGTCCAAACGACAGCGCGCCCGGGTGATCCGCGGTGTGCAGTACGGCGTCCTGGTCGTCGCCGTGGTGGTCTTCGCACTGATCGCCGACTGGCATCAGCTGCGGATGGCGTTCTTCGACGTGGAGGTCGCGAAGGCGCTGTTCCCGGAGATCATCACCACGGCGCTGGTCAACACGGTCCTCTACACCCTGCTCGGCTTCGGTTTCGGGCTGGCGCTCGGGCTGGTGCTCGCACTGATGCGGCTCTCGTCGGTGCCGCCCTACCGCTGGATCGCGGTCACCTATATCGAGTTCTTCCGCGGAATCCCCTGTCTGCTGGTGTTCATCGCGCTCGGCTTCGGTGTGCCGCTGGCCTTCGAGGTCGCGCTCGATATGAACATCACGGTGATGCTGTCGCTCGGGCTGGTGGGCGCGGCGTATATGGCGGAGACCATCCGGGCCGGCATTCAGGCGGTCCCCAAGGGACAGACGGAGGCGGCGCGTTCTTTGGGGATGTCGCACGGGCGGGCGATGCTCTCGATCGTCATTCCGCAGGCGTTCCGTATCGTGCTGCCGCCGCTGACCAATGAATTGATCCTGCTGACCAAGGATTCGTCGCTGGTGTATCTGCTGGGGCTCTCCCTCACCCAGTTCGAGCTGGCCAACTTCGGCCGGGATGCGCTCAATGAGCACAAGAGCCTGACCCCGATCCTGATCGCCGGACTGCTCTATCTCGTGATCACCCTCCCGCTCGGCCAGCTGGTCCGTCGGCTGGAGGCCCGTACGGCGAAGGCCAGGTGAGCGGCGTGACGACCGACCAGGCGGCACCGGAGACGGCAGACGCGAAGGCCATCGATGTACAGGGCCTGCGCAAGGCGTTCGGGGAGCTGGAGGTGCTGCGCGGGATCGACTTCTCGGTGGCGCGCGGCGAGGTGGTGTGTGTCATCGGGCCCTCGGGGTCCGGGAAGTCGACCCTGTTGCGCTGTGTGAATCTGCTGGAGGAGCCGAGCGCGGGCCGGGTCATGGTGGCCGGTACCGACGTGACCGACCCCGACGTGGACATCGACCGGGTCCGGCGGCGGATCGGGATGGTCTTCCAGGCCTTCAACCTCTTTCCGCATCTGACCGCGCTGGAGAATCTGACGATCGCCCAGCGGCGGGTGCTGCGCCGCGACCGCGGCGAGGCGGAGCGGATCGCCCGCGCCAACCTCGAACGGGTCGGGCTGAGTGACAAGGCGGCGGCCTATCCGGCGCAGTTGTCGGGCGGGCAGCAGCAGCGGGTGGCCATCGCCCGTGCGCTGTCCATGGACCCGGAGCTGATGCTCTTCGACGAGCCGACCTCGGCGCTGGACCCGGAGCTGGTCGGCGATGTGCTGGCGGTGATGCGTGCGCTGGCGCAGGAGGGCATGACGATGCTCGTCGTCACCCATGAGATGAGCTTTGCGCGGGAGGTCGCCGACCGGGTGGTGTTCATGGACGGCGGGGTGATCGTCGAGGAGGGCACTCCGGAGCAGGTGGTGGGCGCCCCGCAGCACGAGCGGACCAGGACCTTTCTGGCGCGGGTGCTGGATCCGGCGGCCGCCGAGGTCGGCGAGGTCACGGACACCGGCGCGGCGGGCAAGCGCGTCGATCGCTGATCGGCCGCCGTTCACCTGCCGTTGGGGCAGTGCCGGAACGCTGGGAAAGCTGTGTTCCGTCACTGTCCTGGAGGTTCGATGTCCCTACGTCAGCTGCGCCGTCCGCTCGGGGTGGCGCTGCCGGCCGCGGTGCTGGCCGCGGCCGTGGTGCTGGGTGCCACCACGGCCCAGGCCGGTCCGCCGCCGGCCGCCGTCACCGGGTCCGCCCGGCTGCCGGCGATCCCGCTGGGCGCGTTCAGCAATGCGCTGCTGCCGGGCAGTGTCGGCGATGACCGCGGGGTGAAGCTGGGCGGCATCGGCAGCGACCTCTTCCCGGCCGGGCGGGCCGGCGAGTTCTGGACGGTCACCGACCGCGGGCCCAACGGCCAGATCAAGGTGGCGGGCGACAAGCGGCGGACATTCCCGGTGCCGGGCTTCGACCCGGCCCTGGTGAAGATCAGGGTGCGGGGCGACCGGATCACCGTGCTGGAGTCGCGAGCGATCACCACCCGTGCCGGAAAGGCGGTCACCGGGCTGCCCGACCAGCGCGGCCGGGACGAGGCGCCCTACACCTACGACGCCGGGCAGCCGCTGCCCTTCGACCCCGACGGCCTGGACACCGAGGGCGTGGTGCGGGCGGCCGACGGCAGTTTCTGGCTGGCCGACGAGTACGGCCCTTCCCTGGTTCATGTGTCGGCGTCCGGGCGGGTGCTGGCCCGTCATGTCCCCAAGGGGCTGCGGCTGACCGGTACCGGCTATCCGGTCGTCGAGTCGCTGCCAGGACTGCTGCTGAAGCGCAAGACCAACCGCGGTTTCGAGGGTCTGGCGCTGCTGCCGGACGGCGATCTGGTGGCCGCCGTGCAGAGCCCGCTGTCCCACCCCGACACCGCGGCCGGCGAGGCTTCCCGTACCGCCCGGCTGCTGCGCTTCTCGCCCGCCAGGGGCGCGGTGACCGCCGAGTACGCATACCGCTTCGATCCGGTCGGCGAGGTCGACCCCGGCGAGGACGACACCTCCGAGCTGAAGATCTCCTCGGTGGTGGCGGTGGGCCGCGACCGGCTGCTGGTGGAGGAGCGCACCGACAGGGCAGCCCGGCTGCAGCGGGTCGAGCTGGACGGGGGAACGGACCTTCTCGGCTCACGCTGGGACGACCCGGCGACCGCTCCGTCGCTGGAGCAGGCCGGCGGCCGTGCGCCGGTGCTGCCCAAGCGGCTGGTCGTCGATCTGCGCAAGGTCGAGGGCGTGCCGCAGAAGATCGAAGGCATCGCGGTCAGCGGACGGCGCACCCTCACGCTCATCAACGACAACGACTTCGGGATGACGGACGGCCCCGGTGCGTTCGACGCGCAGGGCCGTCTCGTGGACAGCGGGGTGCCGACGACGGCGGTGACCGTCCGGCTCAGGAAAGCGGCTTGGTGAGCTTCTTGGTGCCGGTGCGGTTGCCCATCAGGCTGCAGCTGACGGATTTTATGCCGAGCTTGTAGCCGTTGAGGCTGGGGTACTGGACGTAGGTGCCCTCGGCGGTCCCGGCGGGCTGCCGGGCGGCCTTGCGCTCCAGTTCGTTACGGCACAGCGACGACGCCTTGTCCTTGATGCCGGTTTCGGTCGTCAGGCCGGATTCGAGGCGGTGGACGGTGACGACCTCGGCGTCGTGCGGGCCGCTGCAGGAGGCCTCGTCGTTGTTGCCGCCGCCGCCCGCCGGCAGGTCGTAGCAGTCGCCGACCTTCAGCAGATAGAACGGGATCTTGCCGTCGGCGGGCGTCGATGTGCTGTTGTCGAAGTCGCTGCCGGTGGGCGTCTCGGTGGGGGTGGGGTCGTAGGAGGGCGTCGCGGACGCGCTCTCGGAGGGTGTGGGCCCGGCGCTCGAACCGGGATGCCGGGCACGGTTGTTGTTGTCGCTGTCGTCACTGTTGTTGATCACGATGAAGGCGATGACGGCGGCCAGTACGACCACGCCACCGCCGATGATCGCCGCGATGATCTTGCCATTGCCGCCGCCACCGGGCGGGCCGGGCGGCTGCTGCCAACCGCCGGGGCCTCCGGGGCCGACCGGGCCCGGAGGGCCGTAGCCGCCCGCGGGCGGACCGAAGCCGCCGGGAGGCTGATTGCCGCCCGCGGGCGGGCCGTAACCACCCGGGCCGTACCCGCCCTGGCCCGGACCGCCCGGACCGTAGCCACCGGCCGGCGGGCCGTAGCCGCCCGGGTTGCCGTGGGGCGGCTGATTCGGCGGGTTCGACGGCGGAGGCGGAGGAAAACTCATGGTGGAAATGATCGCTTCTTCAATCGGTTTTCAGGGACTCGGTGACCAACCTGGAACATTTCGCGTCTGAAATATCCGGCCCGTGGGCACCGTTGGCGACAGGCAGCAAGCCACCCTACGGCTCGGAGGTCCTCCGTGTTCACCGACCTGCCCCTGGACGAGCTGCACACCTACCGCCCACCCCGCCCCGAGCCGGCCGGTTTTGAGGCGTTCTGGCAGCGCACCCTCGAAGAAACCCGTGCCCACGACCTCGATGCACGCTTCACCGAGGTCGATGCGGGGCTGGCGCTGCTGTGCACCCGTGACGTGACGTTCTCCGGCTTCGACGGGCACCGTATCCGCGGCTGGTTCCTCTTCCCGCGCGCGGCCGACGGGCCACTGCCGTGCATCGTGCAGTACCTCGGCTACGGCGGCGGCCGGCTGCTGCCGCACGACTGGCTGCTGTGGCCGTCCGCGGGGTACGCCACGCTCGTCATGGACACCCGTGGGCAGAGCGGCCCCAACCGGCCCGGTGACACCCCCGATCCGGTCGGATCCGGCAATCCGGGCGTGCCCGGCAAGATGACCCAGGGACTGCTCGATCCCGATGACTACTACTACCGGCGGCTGTTCAGCGACGCGGTACGGGCCGTGGAGGCGGCACGGGGACACCCGGCGGTGGACGCCGGCCGGATCGTGGTCGCCGGCCGCAGCCAGGGTGGCGCCGCCGCCCTGGCGACGGCCGGGCTGGTCCCCGGTCTGGCGGGCGCGTTGATCGATGTGCCGTTCCTGACCCATGTGCGCCGCGCCGTCGAGATCACGGACGTCGGGCCCTACGGCGAGCTCACCCGCTACTTCGCGGGTGCGCGCGGCCAGATCGACACCGCACTGCACACCCTGGACCACTTCGACGGCCTGAACTTCGCGGCCCGCGCCACCGCCCCGGCACTCTTCGGCACGGCGCTGCGCGACGACGTGGTACCGCCCTCCACCGGCTTCGCCGCCTTCCACCACTATGCGGGCGAGAAGGAGCTGAAGGTATGGCGGTTCAACGCCCATGAGGGGGGCGGTGGCGAGCAGCGGGCCGCCGAAGTCGGCTTTGTGCGCAAGCTGTTCGGCTGAGCGGCCCGGCGCGCAGGGGCGGAACCTCTCAGACGGCCCCCAGCAGGTGCTCCAGCGCCAGCTGGTCCAGATGCTCGAAGGCCATCCCGCGGGCGGCCGCCGCCTCGATGTCGAAGGTCTCGTAGGCGGTGCCGTCGGCGAGCAGCCCGGCCAGGCCGTCCTCGGCGGTGGGCCGGCCCAACTGGTCCAGGCGCGCCGCGTGCAGCGCGTCCTGGACGGCCGGGTCGGCCCGGAAGGCCGCGGCGCGCTCCTTGAGGATCAGATAGTTGCGCATACAGCCGGCCGCCGAGGTCCAGACGCCCGCCAGATCCTCGGTGCGCGGCGGCTTGAAGTCGAAGTGCCGCGGCCCGTCGTATCCGGCCGTCTCCAGCAGATCGACCAGCCAGAAGGCGGAACGCAGATCGCCCGCGCCGAACCGCAGGTCCTGGTCGTACTTGATCCCGCTCTGGCCGTTGAGGTCGATATGGAGGAGCTTGTCCGCCCACAGCGCCTGCGCGATGCCGTGCGGGACGTTCAGCCCGGCCATCTGCTCGTGCCCCACTTCGGGGTTGACGCCGTAGAGCTCGGGGCGCTCCAGCCGCTCGATGAAGGCGAGGGCGTGGCCGACGGTGGGCAGAAGGATGTCGCCGCGCGGCTCGTTGGGCTTGGGTTCGATGGCGAACCGCAGGTCGTAGCCCTGCTCGACGACGTACTGGCCGAGGAGGTCGAACGCCTCCTTCATCCGGTCCAGGGCGGCCCGTACGTCCTTGGCCGCGCCGGATTCCGCGCCTTCCCGTCCGCCCCAGGCCACATAGGTGTGGGCGCCCAGCTCGACGGCGAGATCGATGTTGCGGAGCGTCTTGCGCAGCGCATAGCGGCGGATGCCGCGGTCGTTGGCGGTGAAGGCGCCGTCCTTGAAAACGGGGTGGGTGAAGAGGTTGGTGGTGGCCATCGGGACGACCAGGCCGGTGGCGTCCAGCGCCTGCCGGAAGCGTTTGACGGCCGTCTCGCGCTCGATGTCCCCGGCGCCGAACGGGATCAGATCGTCGTCGTGGAAGGTGACGCCGTACGCGCCGAGGTCCGCGAGGCGATGCACCGATTCGACGGGGTCCAGGGCGCGGCGGGTGGCGTCCCCGAAGGGGTCGCGGCCCTGCCAGCCGACGGTCCACAGTCCGAAACTGAACTTGTCCTCGGGCACGGGCTGGTGGCTCATCGTGACTCCCTCGGTCATTTCGTCAAGGCGCTTTACAAATTGCGCCGCGGCCAAACTAATATGCGGCAGCACACCGGGGAACCCCCTGGACAGAGACCATGGAGTACGGCCGCCGAGGGAGAGAGTGCACGATGGGCGCACAGTCAGCGGGACCGCTGGTCGTCGGGGTGGACAGTTCGACGCAGTCCACCAAGGCGCTGGTCGTGGATGCGGCGACCGGTGCGGTCATCGCCCGGGGCCAGGCGCCGCACACGGTCAGCGGCGGCGAGGGCAAGGAGAGCGACCCCGCGCAGTGGTGGCGGGCGCTGGGCGAGGCGCTGGCGCAGTGCGGTGCGGCGGCCCGGCAGGCCTCGGCGCTGTCCGTCGGCGGGCAGCAGCACGGGCTGGTCACCCTGGACGCGGCCGGTGAGCCGGTGCGCCCCGCCATGCTGTGGAACGACGTCCGGCCGGCGCCCCAGAGCGAGCGGCTGATCGCGGAGCTGGGCGGCGCGCAGGCCTGGGCACAGCGGGTGGGGAGCGTGCCGGGGCCGGCGTTCACGGTGGCCAAGTGGGCCTGGCTGCGGGAGAACGAGCCGGCCGCGGCAGCCGCCACCGCCGCGGTGCGGCTGCCGCACGACTACCTCACCCAGCGTCTGACCGGCGAGTCCGTCACCGATCGCGGCGATGCGTCCGGAACGGGCTGGTGGGCGTCGTCCACCGAGTCCTACGACCCGGAGATCCTGGAGCATGTCGGGCTCGCCCCCGAGGCGCTGCCGCGGGTGGCGCTCCCGGGGGAGGCCGCCGGGACGGTGCACGCCGACGATCTGCCGCTGCCCCACGGCGCGTTGGTGGCCGCCGGGACGGGGGACAACATGGCGGCCGCACTCGGGCTGGGCCTGCGTCCCGGGCAGCCGGTGCTGAGCCTGGGCACCTCGGGGACGGTCTATGCGGTCTCCACCCGCCGGCCCGCCGATCCGACCGGCACCGTGGCGGGCTTCGCCGATGCCCGCGGCGGCTGGCTGCCGCTGGCCTGCACCCTGAACTGCACGCTCGCCGTGGACCGGGTGGCGGCGCTGCTGGGACGCGACCGGGAGGCCGTGGAGGAGGGCGGCGAGGTGGTGATGCTGCCGTTCCTCGACGGTGAGCGCACCCCCAATCTGCCGGGGGCCTCGGGCCTGGTCCACGGGCTGCGGCACGACACCACGGCCGGTCAGCTGCTCCAGGCCGCCTACGACGGCGCGGTGTTCACCCTGCTGCAGGCCCTGGACCGGGTGCTGGACGCGGACGCCGCGCCCGATACGCCGCTACTGCTGATCGGCGGCGGCGCGAAGGGCCGGGCCTGGCGGGAGACCGTACGCCGGCTGTCGGGCCGCCCGGTGGTGGTGCCCGAGGCGCAGGAGCTGGTGGCGCTCGGTGCGGCGGCGCAGGCGGCGGGGCTGCTGCTGGAGGAGGACCCGGCGGCGGTGGCCCGTCGTTGGGGGACGGCGCGCGGCGCCGAGTACGGGGCGCAGCCGCGGGACGGCGCCGCCTGTGACCGGCTGGCGGCGACGCTCGCCGACGGCGGGGCACTGCTGCGACGGTGACCGTGACACCGTCGCCGAACACCTGGAGGGACCACGCTCCCGCCCACACCCCGAGGAGAACCCCGTGACCGCGCCCGGCGGCGACACCCAGCACGGCATCCGGCGGCGCAATCTGGCCCGGGTGCTGCAGACCGTTGCCGCGCAGGGGCCGCTCTCCCGGCCGGCGGTCGCGGCGCGGATCGGGCTGACCCGGGCGGGAGTGGCCCCGCTGGTCGACGAGCTGCTGCGGGCCGGGCTGCTGGTCGGGACGGGGCGGGCGGCGCCCAGCGGCCGTGGCCGGCCGGGCGGCGAACTGGCGGTCAGCGACCGTGGCCCGGCCGGGATCGGTGCCGAGATAGGCGTCGATCATCTGGCGGTGTGCGCGGTCGATCTGCGCGGGCGGGTCCGGGCCCGGGTGGCGGCCGACGCGGCGAACCGGCGGAGCGCTCCCGGGCCCGTGCTGCGGCAGTTGTCCGCGCTGCTCGCAGAGGTGACCGCCGAGATCGCCGCCGAGGGGCTGCGGCCGGCCGGACTGGCGGTGGCCGTGCCCGGACTGGTGGCCCGCGGAGCGACGACCGTGGTGCACGCCCCCAACCTCGGCTGGCGGGCGGCCGATCTCGCACCGGGGCTCGCCGGGGTGACGGCCCCGGTGGACGGTGCCCCGGCCCTCCCGCTCACCGTCGAGAACGAGGCCAACCTCGGCGCGCTGGCCGAACTGCGGCTGGGCGCGGGCGACGGGCTGCCGGGCCCGCCACCGGACTTCGTGCATGTGTCGGCCGAGATCGGTATCGGTGCCGCGGTCGTCGTGGACGGTCAACTACTGCGGGGGGCACGGGGGTTCGCGGGTGAGCTGGGGCATGTGCCGGTGTATCCGGACGGCCCGGCGTGCGGCTGCGGCGGCCGGGGCTGCCTGGAGCAGTACGCCGGGGAAGAGGCCGTGCTGCGCGCGGGCGGGCTCACCCCCGGGCGGGCGGCGGCCGCCCATCCGGGGCCGGGTGCCCGTATCGGGCTGCTGGCGCGCCGTGCCGCCGACGGGGACACGGCCATCGTGCGTGCGCTGCACGAGGCGGGGACGGCGCTCGGTATCGCACTCGCCGGGGCGGTGAATCTGCTCGATCCGCGGGCGGTGGTCCTCGGTGGCGCACTGGCCGGGCTGGCCCCCTGGATCCTGCCCTCCCTGGAGCGGGAGTTGGCGCTGCGGACGGCCGTCGCGGCCGATCCCGGACGAGCCGGCGGGCCATGGGTGACGGTGTCCCGCCTGGGCGCGGACGGACCGCTGCTCGGGGCGGCGCACGCGGCGCTGCAGGCCGTGCTGGACGATCCCCTCCATTCCTGCGCCCCGGCACACTCTCCCCGGAATTGAACCCGCTAAACCTTTCCATGGAACAGGAATTCCATGCCACCCCATCGAGCGATTGTGCCGATAAAAACAGCACGACTACCGTCGGTTCGGCGGGTTGCCGCGGAGCTGCCTTGAACCGCGGTTTCGGAGGCGGTCCGCATCGCACCCTTCGAAGAGATAGGTGGCATGGTGACGATTGCCGACGAATCGCTGCACGGCAGTGCGGAAGAAGCCCAGAATTCCAGTCTGAGTACCACCGCCGCGCGGAATTTGGCGACCACCACCAAGACCGCGCCGCAGATGCAGGGCATCACTTCCCGCTGGCTGCTGCGGCTGCTGCCCTGGGTGCAGGTGTCCGGTGGCACCTACCGGGTGAACCGCCGGCTGACGCACACGCTCGGCGACGGGCGCATCGACTTCGATATCAGCGGCAGCGACGTCTCCATCATCCCCGAGGAGCTGCGCGAGCTGCCCGCCCTGCGGGAATTCACCGATACCGAGGTACTGGCCGCGCTCGGCGGGCGGTTCACCCAGCAGGAATACGCACCCGGTGAAGTGATCGTCGAAGCCGGCACGCCGGGCGACCGGCTGGTGCTGCTCGCGCACGGCCGGGTGGACCGTATCGGTACCGGCAAATACGGCGAAGAGGCGGTGCTCGAAGCGCTGGCCGGCGGCGACCACCTCGGTGACGTGCCGCTCACCGACCCCGAGGGGACCTGGGAGTTCGGCTATCGCGCGGTGACCCGGGTGACCGTCATGGCGCTGCCCCGGCAGGCCCTGCAGGAGATCCTCGACCGCTCCCCCGGGCTGCGCGAGCATCTGGCGACCGCCCGGCAGGGCGACGCACAGCCGACGAACGCCACGGGGGAATCGGCGGTCTCCGTCACCTCGGGGCACCACGGCGAGCCGTCCCTCCCCGGCACCTTCGTCGACTACGACCTGGCGCCGCGGGAGTACGAACTCAGCGTCGCGCAGACGGTGTTGCGCGCCCACAGCCGGGTCGGCGACCTCTACAGCGACCCGATGAACCAGGTCGAGGAGCAGCTGAAGCTGACCGTCCAGGCGCTGCGCGAGCGCCAGGAACACGAGATGATCAACAACCCCGGGTTCGGGCTGCTGCACCACGCCGACCTCAAGCAGCGCATCCACACCCGCACCGGCCCGCCCACCCCCGACGACCTCGACGATCTGCTGGCGACGGTATGGAAGGACCCGGGCTTCCTCCTCGCGCATCCACTCACGATCGCCGCGATCGGCCGGGAGTGCAGTGCCCGCGGACTGTATCCGACCGCGGTCGATTTCATGGGGCATTCGCTGCCCTCCTGGCGCGGGGTGCCGATTTTCCCGTGCAACAAGATTCCGGTGACGAAGGAGCGGACGAGTTCGATTCTGCTGATGCGCACCGGCGAGGAAAAGCAGGGCGTCGTCGGCCTGCACCAGACCGGAATTCCTGATGAATACGAACCGAGCCTGTCGGTGCGTTATATGGGTCTCGACGATCGCGCCGTAATCAAGTATCTCGTCAGCGCCTACTATTCGGCGGCCATTCTCGTGCCGGATGCGCTGGGCGTTCTCGACGACGTACAGATCGGCCACTGAACGGCCCGCGGAGGGGAACGGCGCGCCCCGGGGAACGGCCCGTATCGCCGCCCGGCCGCGCCGGCCGCACACACGTGCAGGCATCGCATGCACCACACAGCAGGCACCGACAAGAACAGGTGAGCCTTCTTCATGACCACATCGGTGGATCCGACGTCCGGCCCGCAGCCGTCCGCGACCGAGCAGAGCCGCTCCAGCCTGGACACCGCGGCCGCCCGCAAGCTGGCGACCACGACCAAGACCGTGCCGCAGATGCAGGGGATCTCCTCCCGCTGGCTGCTGCGCATCCTGCCCTGGACGCAGGTCTCCGGCGGTACGTACCGCGTCAACCGCCGCCTCACCCACACCCTCGGGGACGGGCGGGTGGAATTCACCTCGACCGGCACCGAAGTCCGGGTGATCCCCGAGGAGTTGCGGGAGCTGGCGCCGCTGCGCGGGTACACCGACGCCGCGACGCTGGAGGCACTGGCGGACCGCTTCGTCCAGCGGGAGTTCGCGCCCGGTGATGTGCTGGCCCGGACGGGCGCCCCCACGGACCGGGTCATCCTGATCGCCCACGGCAAGCTCGACCGCATCGGCGCCGGCAAGTACGGCGATGAGACGGTTCTGGGAGTGCTGGCCGACGGTGACGCCCTCGGTGCCGCGGCGCTGCTGGCGCCGGACGCGGAGTGGGAGCACTCCGTACGGGCGGTGACCCGGGTGACCGCGCTGACCCTCTACCGCAGCGACCTCGAAGAGGTGCTGGGCCGGTCACAGTCGCTGCGCACCCACCTGGAGGAGTTCCGTGCGGCGTTGGCGCCGGCGCAGAACAAGCACGGTGAGGCGGCCATCGAGATGGCCGCGGGCCATGTCGGGGAGCCGGCCCTGCCGGGCGCCTTCGCCGACTACGAGCTGGCGCCGCGGGAGTACGAACTCAGCGTGGCTCAGACCGTGTTGAAGGTGCACTCGCGGGTCGCCGATCTCTACAACGACCCGATGAACCAGCTGGACCAGCAGCTGCGGCTGACCGTGGAGGCGCTGCGCGAGCGCCAGGAACACGAGATGATCAACAACCCCGCGTTCGGGCTGCTGCACAACGCCGACCTCAAGCAGCGCCTCCACACTCGCAGCGGACCGCCCACCCCCGACGATCTGGACGAACTGATCTCCCGGCGCCGGAAGACCCAGTTCCTGCTGGCGCATCCGCGCACCATCGCGGCGATCGGGCGGGAGTGGAACGCCCGGGGGATCTACCCCACCACCGCGGAGTGCGAGGGCACGGCGGTCCGCGCCTGGCGGGGCATCCCGCTGCTGCCCTGCAACAAGATCCCGGTCACCCCGGAGCAGACCAGCTCGATTCTGGCGCTGCGGGTCGGCGAGGAGAACCAGGGCGTGGTGGGACTGCACCAGACCGGCATCCCGGACGAGTACCGGCCCGGACTGTCGGTGCGCTTCATGGGCATCAATGACCAGGCCGTCATCAATTACCTGGTCAGCGCCTACTATTCGGCGGCGGTGCTGGTGCCGGACGCGCTGGGCATCCTGGAGGACGTGGAGATCGGTCACTGACCCGCGGGGGCTTCGGTCCGGGTGCCCGCTCACGACCGGCCGTCAGGGCCGCTGGCGTGGCACCCGGGTGACGTCCGATCAGGTATCTCGCTTCTTCTGACCTGCGCCGTTCTGCCTTTGGTCGAGCCATTGGCAGAACGGCCATTCCCTTGGCAGGGCGTGCCCTGTTGCGCATCATGAACGCACCGCCTGTGCGTGACATGTACGCGACCACGCCCCCACGGTCCTGTCAGGAGTTCATATGGAGCCCGACCACCGTCGCCCGGACCGCCGGCGCCTGCTCACCGGTGCGGCCGCGCTCGCCGCATCCGCCGCTCTCACTCCCCTCACCGCGGCCAGGGCGGCTGCCGCTGGGCGCCGGCAGGCTCCGCGCGGCAGCGCCTACCCTCCGCTCCAGCAGGTTCCGGCAAGCCCGTCCAATTTCACCACCGCCGACCGCCCGGCGCAGTACCCGGTCGAGATGGTCGTGGTGCATGTGACCCAGGAGACCTACAAGGACACCCTCAAGCTGTTCCAGGACCCTCGGCACAAAGCGGCCGCGCACTATGTCGTACGGTCCGCCGACGGCCGTCTCGCCCAGTGCGTCAAAGAGCGGAATGTCGCCTGGCACGCCGGGAACTGGGACTACAACACCCGCAGCATCGGCATCGAGCACGAGGGCTGGATCGACGACCCGACGTGGTTCACCGACCCGCTCTACGAGCAGTCCGCCCGGCTCACCGCTGCCATCTGCGACCGCTACCGGATCCCCAAGGACCGCGAGCACATCATCGGCCATGTCGAAGTGCCCGGCACCGACCACACCGACCCCGGGGAATTCTGGGACTGGGCGCGCTATCTGCAACTGGTCAACGAGGCCACCTGGCGGAGCGCCGGATGACGCGGCGCGCCATACCACGCCCTCCGGGGGGTCCGAAGGACCGCGGTACGGCGCGCACATTCCGGCGGCGCCGCTCGGCGCGAGGGTCAGTGAGCCGCCCGCAGAAAGCGCTCCAGGCCCGGGAGATCGTCCGAGTTGAGGTGGTCGACGCCGGCGTCGAACAGCGCCGTCCACACCGCCTCCCGCGGCGGTCCGGCCGCGTCCGGCGTCGCCCAGAAACGCAGCCGGCGCCGCTCACCGTGCGCGGCCGCCACCAGCCGGCGCAGTCGCTCGCGCTCGGCGGCCGGCATCGGGCCCACGCCCTGCCAGCCGAAGAGATCCGTCCAGGAGGCGGAGACCAGCGGCGCGAAGGAAGCGGGAACGGCGGTCCCCAGGTCCTCGGGGCGCCCGTCGTAGAAGGCGTGGCGCACCCGCTCGGCCTCCATGGGCACACGGGCGGCCCGGTCTCCGGAGATCACGGCGGTCACCGGGCCGCCGTGGACCCGGCTCGCGCGGCAGACGCTCAGCAGTTCCCGGTAGCCGTACAGGACACGGGACAGCGCGCGGTAGGTGGGGTCACCCGCGGTCTTGATGTCGATCAGCAGTTGGAGGGAGAGACGGTGGCCCCGGTAGACCGTGCCGCCGTTGGCGCGAATCCGTCGGCGCAGCGGGTCGAGATACAGCGACTCCAGGGTGCGGGCCGGGTCGAGGTCGCCCTCCTCGTGGGCGACCAGCAGCCGGCCGTCCACGAGCCAGATGTCCGCCTCCACGCTGCCGAAGCCGTGGTCGAGGGCGTCGAGCAGCGGCCGGGGGTGCTCGTAGTCGTTGTGCGCATGGGCACGGCGCAGCGGCAGGGAGCCGCTGGGGCGGACGGTCGTGTCACGGGCGGCGGCGGGCGCGGTGAGGCCCGCGGCGAGGACGGCTCCCAGCGACACGACGGCCGTTCTGCGGGTGTACGGATTCATGACATCTCCGGGTCATAGTGAACGTCTTCGGCACCTGGGACAGTTGGCATGACGTCAGGGGGGATCGTGAAGCGGCGATTCGGTCGAGTGCGCGCGGTGCTGACGGTGCTGGTGGCGTGGGGGGTGCTGGCCGGCGGAGGGATGGCGGGCGGGGCACCGGCCACCGCCGCGGGCCCCACTGTCCACCGCTTCCATGCCAGGTCGGTGGCGCCCGGTGTGGCATACGGCGAATTCCGGATGACGGTGCCGCGCGGCATCGTGCACGGGCATCTGCTGACGGTCGATCTGGCCGATCCGCGGGTCTCTGTCGATCTGCTCTATCCGGGGGCGGTCGGCGCGCGGTCGCCGGTGTCCCAACTGGCGGCCGACCGCCGCGCGGTGGGGGCCGTCAACGGCGACTTCTTCAACATCACCGAGACCCAGCACCCGGGTGTGGAGGCGACCGGCGCCTCGGTCGGCCCGGCGGTGGCCTCGGGGCGGCAGCTGAAGGGCGCGGTGCCCGACGGTCAGCGGTTCGGGCCGGTCATGCCGCCGGGCGCGACCACCGAGGACGTCCTCGGCGTCGGCTACGACCGCCGGGCCCGGCTGGACCGGCTCACACTGCGCGGTGCGGTGCTGACTGCGCAGGGGGTGCTGCCGCTGGACGGGCTGAACCAGTACGCACTGCCGGTGGGCGGCATCGGCGCCTACACCGCCCGGTGGGGCCCGGCGTCCCGGGTGCGCGCCACCTGCGGCACGGACACCGACCGGGCGGCGCCGTGCAGTACGGACACCACGGAGGTGACCGTCCGGCACGGCCGGGTGACGGCGGTGGAGGACGTGCCGGGGGCCGGCGGAGTGCCCGCGGGCAGCGTGGTGCTGGTGGGCCGGGAGGACGGTGCGCGGCAGCTGCGCACGCTGCAGACCGGTGAGCCGGTGCACCTCACCCCTCACCTCGTCGGCCGGGGGCCCGTCCCCCTGCGGTTCGCGGTGGGCGGCTTCCCGATCGTGCGGGACGACGAGCCGGTGGCCGGTCTGGACACCGTCGCGGTGGCGGTGCGCACGTCAGCGGGGATCGGGGACGGCGGGCGGCTGCTGTATCTCATGGCGCTGGACGGGGCCCCGGGCCAGACCGGTCTGACGGTGCACGAACTGGCGGACCTGATGGAGGAGTTGGGCGCGCGGGACGCGATGGATCTGGACGGTGGCGGCTCCTCGACGCTGGTCACCGGCGACAGGTACGGGGCCACGGTCCGCAACCATCCGTCGGGCGGTGCCGAGCGGCCGGTGCCCAACGCGATCGGGGTGTTCTCCTCCAGGTGAGCGGCGGGCCGCCAACTGGCGGCGCCCGGCCGGGGGTCAGGCCTTCCCGGCGGTCGCGGCGCCCGCGGTGCGCATCCGGACCACGGCGTAGACGCTGCCGGCCAGGGCCAGGTCGGAGAGCAGCATGAAGCCGAGGGAGCAGGTGCCCTTGCCGCGGTGGACCGCGCCCAGGACGAGCGGCGGAACGAAGCCGCCCAGGCCGCCGGCGGCGCCGACGATGCCGGTGACGCTGCCGAGCTGCGACTGCGGCGTCACCCGCGGGACGAGCGCGAAGAGGGCACCGCCGGCCGCGCCCAGGCCCGCCGCCCTCACCAGGAAGTGCGCGCATCCCCTCGGGTTCAGCGGCGGGTCGAAGGCCTGGAAGATCGCGGCCAGCGCGACCACGCCCAGCGCCCCTGCGGTGACGACGGCGGGGTGCACCCGGTCCGCGCACCAGCCGCCGAGGGGCCGGAAGACGACGGCGGCCAGGACGAAGCCGGCCGTTTCGGTGCCCGCTTCGGTGCCGCCGAGGTGTTACCGGGACTCCAGACCAGGCGTTCACGAGGGGGACGCCGATGGCGAACGTGGTGCCGCCCAGGCCGAGCAGAACGCCCATGGCGAGCATCTGGGCGTAGGAGTGCTTGGCGGGCACGATCAGCAGCACCGGCACGAGGGTGAGCCCGGAGACCAGCGGGAACATCACCCGGGCGCCATAGCGGTCGGTGAGCGCACCGACCGGCACCCGGCCCAGCGAGCCGGCCAGCAACGGCACCGCCACCAGCGCCGAGGCCTCGACGTCGGTCAGGCCGAGGCCGGCCTGGAAGGCGTTGCCCAGAGGGGAGAGCAGGTTCCAGGCCCAGAAGGTGACCGTGAAACCGAGGGTGGCGAGGATGAGGTTCCGGCAGGCCGCCGGTGTCACGGACGCACACTGCTCACCACGTCGGCGGCGCCGGACAGCCCTTGGTGGATGTCCGGGGCGAGGCTGCTGTTCGCCAGGTAGAAGCCGAGCAGCGCGCACACCAGGGCGTGCGAGATCTTGAGCTTTCCGCTGCGCAGGAAGATCACGGTCAGGATCACCAGCAGCAGTACGACCGAGATGGAAATGGCCATGGGACGCACGCCTCCTCAATCGCCGCCCGAACGGGCAGCAAGGGGTGGCCAGTTTGGCGTATTTCAGGGTATGTACGGTTCTCGTCCGGGTGCTCCGATCAGGTGATCACTGCGGGTCACGGGGAGCGGCCGCGGGGCGCAGCGGACCGGTGAGCCCACCCGGGCCGGGAGTCCACTTACCCACGTCCCGGGCGGGCACCTCCGCCGCCGGCCGGCCGTCCGCCGATCCGCCCCCTCACCTGCCACCGGCCGGTCCGCTCGGAAGGAATCGCCCATATCGCCGCAAGTGCCAAGCGGCGCTCGGCCGTTCACCCTCCACACCGCAGGCCGCCGGCCGGTGTGCCGTGTATCACATCACTCCCTGCAACGAGGTAGAGCGATCGGCCGTCTTAGCGGCCGACAGCGCCGCCCTCCCGCACCGCAGACGAAAGCCCCCGACATGAGCCAGCCCCCCGCCCGCCGCCGGCCCCTCCGGCCGCAGCGCGGCGCACTCGCGCTGGTCGCGGTGCTCGGTGCGGGCACGCTCACCGCGTGCGGGGGAAACGCGGAGCCGGCCCCGCAGGGCGGTCCGGTGAAGGTGGCGCTGGGCGCGGCGAGCGGGACCAGGACCGTTCAGGCCGGCGACCGCCTCCGGGTGACCGCGGAGGGCGGGGTACTGACCGGGGTGAGGGTCACCGACCCCAGGGGACGGCAGCTGCCGGGCGGCCTCGGCCGGGGCGCGACCAGCTGGACGTCCAGGGAGAAGGCCGCGCCGGACACCCGGTACTCCGTCGTCGCCAGGACCAGGAACGCACAGGGCGGTGCCGGTGCGGCCAAGGAGTCGCTGACCACCGCGAAGGCCGCCGAGCTCAACACGCTGATGCTCGATCCCCGCTCACCGGGCGCGGCGACCGGCGCCGACCGGCCCCTCTCGATCGTCTTCGACTTCCCGGTCACCGACCGGACCACGGTGGAGCGGCGGCTGAGCGTCACCGCCGACCACCGCATGACCGGGTCGTGGGACTGGGGGAAGGACCGCAGCGGCAGCGACCGGGTGGACTGGCGGCCCGCGCGGCCCTGGAAGCCGGGCACCGAGGTCACGCTACGGGCGGATCTCGACGGGGTGGACTCCGGCGGCGGCCGTTACTTCGCCAACGACTATGACCTGAACTTCACCATCGGCCGGAGTTGCACCGACTCGGACACGGGGCGGGTTTGTGGCAGGGTCCACGTGGGTGACCCTGTAGAGGTCACCACACCCTCCTTACGGGGAGGGGAAGACAACAGGGCCATCGGGATCGGAGACCGGAATGACGGCTGATCCCCGTGGCAGTGAACCAGCGCCCGAGCGTCGAGCAGCTGGCCCCTTTCAGAGCCTAGTGTGACGGAATGAGCACCGTGCAGGACCAGGATCAACTCGCGGGGTGGCAGCGCTTCCGGCGCCGTGTCCCCAATGGCTTCGCCATCGTCTTCAGCCTGTTGGGGCTCTTCTGTGCCCTGATGGCGCTGATCGGGCCCCTCCGGCGCGGGTTCCACCCGGTGATCTACTGGCTGGACACGCTCACCATCCCGGTGGTGCCGAACTTCGCCTACGCGGCCTTCCTCTTCCTCCTGGCCGCGGCGATGACCGCACGCAAACAGGTCGCGCTGTGGTTCGTGGTGACCTACATGGTGCTGGTCACCCTGGCGGACGCGCTGTTCCTGGCCGCGGGGTACTGGGAGTACGCCTTCTCCCTGGTGCTGTGCGCCGGTGCGCTGGTGCTTCTGCTCGTCTCGCACCGCGAGTTCTATGCGATCACCCGGCGCGGCGCGTTCCTGCGCGCGATCGGGGTGCTGATCGGCGGGCTCGCCGCGGCGGTGCTGATCGGCTGGGGACTGGTGTCGCTGGCCCCCGGCACGCTGGAGCCCGGCGCCGCCAACCGGCTGCTGTGGGCGGCCAATCGCGTCTGCGGCGGGCTGGTCGGCGGCCGGCTGATCGAGGGCCATCCGCCGCACTGGACCAGCGCCGTTCTCGGGCTGCTCGGTGCGCTGGCACTGCTGAACGCGGCGGCCGCGCTGTTCCGTTCGCAGCGTATGGAGGCCGCGCTGCACGGCGACGAGGAGGCCCGGATCCGGGCGCTGCTGGACCGCTACGGCAGCCAGGACTCGCTCGGCTACTTCGCCTCCCGCCGCGACAAGGCCGTGGTCTTCTCCCCCAGCGGCAAGGCCGCCGTCACCTACCGCGTCGAGGCCGGTGTCTGTCTGGCCAGTGGTGACCCGGTCGGTGACCGCGAGGCGTGGACGCAGGCCATCGAGGCATGGCTGGAGGTCGCCGGACGGTACGGCTGGCAGCCCGCCGTCATGGGGGCCAGCGAGAGCGGCGCCAAGGCCTTCGCCCGCAGCGGGCTCGGGGCGCTGCAGCTCGGCGACGAGGCGATCTTGCAGGTGAAGGACTTCGACCTCGACGGCCGGGAGATGCGGGTGACCCGCCAGGCCGTCAACCGCGTCGAGCGCACCGGCGCGGCCTTCCGCGTACGGCGCCACTCCGCGCTGAGCGACGAGGAGATGCAGGAAGTCATCCACCGGGCGGACGCCTGGCGGGACACCGAGACCGAGCGCGGATTCTCGATGGCGCTGGACCGGCTGGGCGACCCGGAGGACGGTGAGTGCCTGCTGGCCGAGGCGTTCGACGGCGACGGCAACATGATCGCGCTGTTGTCCTTCGTGCCGTGGGGCAAGGACGGCATCTCGCTGGATGTCATGCGCCGTGACCGCACCGCGCCCAACGGTGTCATGGAGTTCATGGTGGCCCGGCTGTGCGCCCAGGCCGGTGCGATGGGCGTGCGCCGGATCTCGCTGAACTTCGCGGTGTTCCGGTCCGCCTTCGAGGAGGGCGCCCGGATCGGTGCCGGGCCGGTGCTGAAGTTCTGGCGCAAGCTGCTGCTGTTCTTCTCCAAGTGGTGGCAGCTGGAAGCCCTCTACCGATCCAACGCGAAGTACAACCCGGAGTGGTATCCGCGGTTCCTGTGCTACGCGGACGCCGGCGCGCTGGCCCGTATCGGCCTGGCCTCCGGTATCGCCGAGGGCTTCGTGGCCGTGCCGAGCCTGGGCAAGCTGTGGGGCAAGGGCCACAAGAAGCGGGTGCTGGCCCCGGCCAGCACCGCGGGCCTGCCCTCGCTGGACGAGCTCGGCCTGGTGCAGACCGGTCCGGCCACCGAGGAGGAGCTGCACGAGCGGGAACTGGCCGCGCTGCCCGAGCAGGTGCGGGTGCGCCACCGGAAGCTGGAGCGGCTGCGGGAGGCCGGCACCGACCCGTATCCGGTGGGCGTGGAGCGTACGCACACCCTGGGCGAGGTCCGCGCCGAGTACCCCGACCTGACGTCCGGGGCGCGGACCGGCAAGTCCGTCAGCATCGCGGGGCGGGTGCTGCTCACCCGCGACCACGGTGGCGTGCTCTTCGCGGTGCTGCGGGACTGGTCGGGCGATCTGCAGATCGCGCTGACCCGCGACGGCAGCGGCAAGGAGGTACTGGAGCGCTTCGGTTCGGACATCGACCTCGGTGACCACATCGAGGCGGAGGGCGAGGTCGGCAGCAGCGCCCGCGGTGAGCTGACGGTGTTCGTGACGCAGTGGCGGCTGACGGCCAAGTGCCTGCGGCCGCTGCCGGACAAGCGGCGCGGACTGTCCGACCCGGAGGCCAAGGTCCGCCAGCGGTATGTGGACCTGGTCGTCTCGCCGGACGCGCGGGACAACGTACGGGCGCGCAGCACGGCCGTCCAGGCGCTGCGCCAGGGGCTGATCGACCGCGGCTACCTCGAGGTCGAGACGCCGATGCTGCAGCAGATCCACGGTGGCGCCAACGCCCGCCCGTTCCACACCCATATCAACGCCTACGACCTCGATCTGTATCTGCGGATCGCGCCGGAGCTGTATCTCAAGCGGCTGTGCGTGGGCGGTATGGAGAAGGTCTTCGAGATGGGGCGGACCTTCCGCAACGAGGGCATCTCCTACAAGCACAACCCCGAGTTCACGATGCTGGAGGCGTACCAGGCGTTCGCCGACTACGACGTGATGCTCGATCTGACCCGGGAGCTGATCCAGAGCGCGGCGATCGCCGCGTTCGGCAGCGCCACCGCCCGCAAGGCGGACGAGAACGGCCGGCTGGTCGAGCACGACATCTCGGGCATCTGGCCGGTGAAGACCGTCTACGGCGCGATCTCCGAGGCGCTCGGCGAGGAGGTCGACGCGGACACCGGGCAGGACGTGCTGCGCCGGCTGTGCCACGCCTCTTCGGTGCCGCTGAAGCCGGAGATGGGCCGTGGCGACATCGTGCTGGAGATGTATGAGCGGCTGGTGGAGGAGCGGACTCAGCTCCCCACGTTCTACAAGGACTTCCCCACCGAGGTCTCGCCGCTGACCCGTCAGCACCGGCGGGACCCGCGGCTCGCCGAGCGCTGGGACCTGGTCGCGTTCGGCACCGAACTGGGCACCGCCTACTCCGAGCTGACCGACCCGGTGGAGCAGCGGCGGCGGCTCACCGCCCAGTCGCTGCTGGCGGCCGGCGGTGACCCGGAGGCGATGGAGCTGGACGAGGACTTCCTGCAGGCCCTGGAGTACGCGATGCCGCCGACCGGTGGTCTGGGCATCGGTGTGGACCGGCTGGTCATGTTCCTCACCGGTCTGTCGATCCGCGAGACGCTGCCGTTCCCGCTGGTGCGGCGCCGCTGACGGCACTCCGGGCCCGGTCACGGCGGGCCGCACGGCGAAGGCCACCACCGCTCGGTGGTGGCCTTCGCCGTGCGCAGGCGGCTCGGCACGGGCCGGTGCCGCAGTCACCGGGAAGGGCACGGCCGGGAGTGCGGCGGTCGGCCACCGTGCCCGGGGCCGTCAGAACCAGGTGACGGTGAGCGGGAAGGAGGCGGTGGCCGTGGCGCCGAGGGAGTCGGTGGCGGTGGCGGTGACCGGGAAGGAGCCGGTCTGCCAGGGCCGGCCGCCGATCCGGCCGCCGGCGGCGTCGGCGCTCAGTCCCAGCGGCAGACCGGTGGCGCGGTAGGTGAGCGGGGGTGTGCCGCCGGTGGCGGTCAGCGGGACGGTGCAGTCCTGGAGGAAGCGGCAGGTCTGCGGGCCGGGGGCGGTGAGCTTCAGATCACCGCCGGGCGGCTCGGTGCCTCCGGTGTCGAACACCCCGGTGACGGGGGCGGCGGTGGCGGCGTTGCCCGCATGCCCGGTGCCGTAGATGTCCTCGACCGTCCGCAGCAGGCTGAAGTGGTTGTAGGCACCGCTGACGGTGCCCTGCCGGACATGGGCGCCGTGGAACACGGTCGCGATCCTGTTGGAGCCGAGGTAGTTGTCCTCGTCCCAGGTCACCATCAGCAGACTGTTGTGCTCCTTGGCCCACTGGGCGTAGGAGGCGAGGTTGTTCTTGAGCCAGGTGTCGCCGCTGCCCACGGCGCAGTCGTGCATGTCGTTGCACATGTCCGGGATGACGAAGGACACGGTCGGCAGCCGGGTGAAGTCGTCCTTGGGGAACTGGGCGAAGGTCTTGCCGGTCTGCACGGGCACGTTCGTGAAGGCGAACCAGGGGTTGTGCTTCTGGGCGTACCGGCCGTCGGCGCAGGTCGTGGAACCCTCGGCCGGCAGGCCCTCGTTGTAGCTCGCAAAGGTCTTGCCGGCGGCGAGCAGCTCCTGGCCGAGGTTGGGCGCGGTCATCGACTGCGCGGCGTAGCAGCCGTCGCCGGTGATCCCCTGTGTGGTGCCGGAGAAGAGGTTGAAGTAGTTCGGCTGGCTGGGGTGGGTCAGCGCCTTCATTCCGGTCAGGCCGGCGCCGTCCTGGGCGAGTTGGTTGAGGTAGGGCGCGTCGGCGCTGCCGATGATCTCGCCGTACTGCTTGTTCTCGAAGACGACGATCACCACGTGGTCGTAGGACGGCAGCGCGGTGCGGGTGCCGCTGCCCGCAACGGCGGTGTCTCCTCGGGGGGTGTGGGCGTCGGCGGTGGTGGCCGCGAGGATCAGGCCGAGCGCGCCGAGCACCGCCACGGTCGCCCTGCGCAGACGGGCCGCTGTGCGTGTCATCAGGTCTCCTCTCCCTCCTTGCCGGGGGCTGCCGAGGTCGTGGTCATCGGTCCTCGCGGCGGGCCGCGGCCGCGACGGCGATCCGCAGTACGCGGGGCACGGGCAGATCACAGCGGCGGAAGGCATCGGCGGCGGCGGTCCGCACCGCCGCACGCCGGTCCGGGGGCACCAGCAGCAGCACACTGCGCCCCGGCCGGGTGCCGGGCCACCAGGCGGACCACGCACCGGCGCGCAGGGCCGCGCGGACCGCGTCGGCGAGGCCGGTGGCAAGGGAAGAGGCGGTGGCAGCGGCTGTCGCGGTGGCCGGGCCGGCGCCGTCCATACCCGCGCCGCCGCCCGTGGCGGGACGGGCCGTCAGGAGCAGCAGACAGGCGTCCGTACCGCCGTCAGGGGCACGCAGCGGCTGATGGCTGCCGTCGGCCGCCAGGAGGTGGCCGGCCCGGGCGAAGAGCACGGCCCGGCGCAGCCCGTCATCGCCGGGCACGGCGGCGCCCAGCAGACGCGCCAACTGCGCGCGGACCGGAGGGCCTTCGCCCCGGCCGGCGTGTACGTCCGCGACGGCGAGGGCGACCGCGCACTCCAGCGGTTCGGCGACGGGCAGCCCCACGGCTTCGGGCAAGGGGGCGTTCAGCTGCAGATCGGCGCCGCCCCGGCCGCATCCGGCGGCGGCGAGGGTGCGCAGCACGGCGTACGGGCGGGCGATCCAGCCGGGGGCCTGGGCGGCCGGTCCGGTGAGGGGGAGTTCGGCGGTCTCGGCCGGGTGGTTGAGCGAGGCGCAGCGCAGCACCCCGTCGGCGCGCGGGGCGACGGCCACATCGACGTATTGGTCGGCCGCCGCGCACCAGTCGGTCCGTGGCGCCGTCCCGTTTCGCGGCGGGCCGGGCGGGACGGCGGACGCGGTGACCCGGAAGGCGTACGGGGCCCGCCACACCGCGTCGGGCGGGCGGTGGTACGCCGTCGCGAAGCCGTGGGAGAGCAGGCGCAGCAGCGGGTCCGCCGTGGTGCGGTACACCAGGTCCACCGCGCTCACCCCAGCTCTTTGCGGGCCAGCAGCCGGTAGGCGTTGCCGCCGTCGGTGGCCCGGGCCACCACGGTGCGCAGGCTGTCGAGGGCGAGCGCGGCGGCGTAGCAGGGCACCGCCATGGCCTGTACGGCGCTTCGGGCGGCGCGGCGGGCCGGGGTGGCGGGGACGGTGGCCCAGGGGGCGAGCGGGTCGGGGGCGAGCCCGTTCGCGGCGAGCGCGACGGCGCCGAGGAAATCGCCGTTGGGCTGGTGGGCCGCGCCGTGCTGCTCGGCGAGGACGGTGAATCCCCGTGCTGCCAGGGCCTGTTTGAGGTTTCCGGCCGGCATGAGGTGCTGGTGCTGGGGCTGGAACCAGGGCAGCCAGTAGCGGCCGAGCAGCCGGCCGGCACGGGACCGGGGATCGGGGAGTTCGATGAGCAGATGGCCGCCGGGGGCCAGGACCTTGACGGCCGCGTCGAGTTCGGCGAAGGGGTCCCGGGTGTGTTCGAGGTAGTGGTGCATGCTCACCGTGTCGTAACGTCCGGCGAGCCGGTCGGCGAGGTCGGGGAACTGGCCCTGGTAGGCGGTGTCGATCCAGCCCCGGCGAGCGGCCTCGTGCACCCCTTCGCCCATATCCAGCCCGTCGAAGCGGGTGTCGGGCCATACGGCACGTGCGGCGTTGCAGAAGTGTGCCGCGGCGGTTCCGACGTCGAGCCAGGTTCTGGGGGTGGTGAAGGGCCGGAGCATCTCGGCACGGGCACGGTAGGTGCCGCTCATCCGGCCCAGGACCAGGGAGGCGCCGTCACCGCCGAGGCCTTCGTAGAAGTCGCGGTAGTAGAAGTCGAGCCCGTCCGGGGTGAGCCGGGGGTTCTGGAAGATGTGGCCGCAGTGGCGGCACTCCTCCAGGGTGAACCGGCCGGGCTTGCCCTGGAGCAGGTCGGGCGTGCGGATCCGCACGACGGGTCCGGGCGTCGAGCACCAGGGGCAGTCCGTGCGGCGGGGCTCGAAGAACCGGTCCATGCCGCCCGCGAGTTCGGCCGCGTACGCGTCCCGGCGGGCCGCGGCACCGGCGGCGTCCGGCCCCTCGGCGGCCGGGGTGGCGAGGGTCCGCAGCGCGGTCGACAGGGCGCGCAGCGGACGGGAGGCGGTGGCGCGGGCGAGGTCCGCGGGGCGCGGTCCGGGGACCGGGCCCAGGACGGCGGCGGGCTGCAGCCAGTACAGGGCGGTTGCCGCGGCACCCCAACGCGGCGCCGAGACCAGGCACTTCACCAGCAGGGCGAGGCCGGCGAGCCGAGCGGCGGCCAGCAGGGCCGGCGGGAGGCCGCGGGCCCTGAGTTCCTCGGCGTGCCGCGCGGGGTCGGGGGGCGGCACGGTGAGACCGGGGGCGAGGGCCCAGCCGGTGGTGTCGGGGGCGTACTCCTTGAGGGTGCGGACGAGGCGGAGCAGATCGGGCACCGAACGCGGCGGTGTCCCGTCGCCGAGCCCGGCCCGCCGGTGGACGTCGTCGGCCACCAGCAGGGCGTGGCCCGCGCCGTGGCCCGGGGCGCACCGGTCGGTGCGGTGGGCCGCGGGGTCGAGCAGCCGAAGCAGACCGAGGGTGCTCTCGGTGTCCAGGCGCGCCGGGATGAGGTCGACGACGCACAGCCCCTCGCGTACGGCGTGGTCGACCGCGGCGCGCAGGGTCGCCTCGTCGGCCGTGACGCCGGGCGCGGTGATCAGGTGCCAGCCCTGGAGCGGTCCTGGGGCATCGTGCGGCGGGGCGGGGGCGAGCACCGGCAGCGCGGCGAGCCTGCGGCGGGCGCGCACGGTGCCCGCTCCCAGGGCCGCCACGGCGGCGGCCGCCACCCATCGTGTACGGGGTCCCGAACGGTGCACTCGCGTCATCGGGCTCACGGTCCCTTCTCGTTCTCGGTCTCGGTGGGGGCGGTGCAGAGTGCGGGCCGGCCGGGGTGCCGGCCTGCGGATGTGCCGGGCGGCAGCTTCTCCAGACGGTCGGCCGCGGTGCGGGCGCCGCCCGCCTCGGCGAAGGACGCCTGGATACGGCGGGCCGCACGACGGTGGGCCGGGTCGTCCAGTACGGCGGCCAGCGCCTGGTGGAGCTCGTCCGCGCGGGCCCGGCCGAACCGCACCCGCACCCCCGCACCGGTCCCGGCCACCTGCCCCGCGACGATCGGCTGATCGTCGCGGACGGGCGCCACGACCAGCGGCAGTCCATGGGCGAGCGCCTCGCACACGGTGTTGTGGCCGCCGTGGCACAGCACGGCGTCGAGGTGCGGCAGCAGGGCGAGTTGGGGGACGTACTCCTGGTGCACCACATGGCGCGGGACGGTCCCGGCGAGCTCTCCGGGGGCGGCCAGGATCAGCTGCGCCCGGTCCGCGAGGGCGTCAGCGGCGCGCAGTACCGCGGGGTAGAAACGGGCGCCCGCCTCGCGGTTGAGGGTGCCGAGGGAGACGAGCACCCGCGCGCGCCCGGGGTCCAGCCGGTGCCACGGGAAGTCTCCGGCGGAGGGGCGGGCGCCGAAGGCGGGCCCGACGAAGGCGTAGTGGGGCGGATACCGCCGTCCCCCGGGGCGGGCCACGGCGCCCTTTCCGGCGACGGCCGGCCCACCCGGGCGCACCGCGTCGCCGGCCGGCCCGCCGTCCCCGATGAGCGCGGGGGTGGAGAAGACCAGGACGAGGTGCGGGGAGAAGCGTGGGTCCCAGCCGCCGGGTGCGCCGCATTCGGCGAGCAGTGCGGCGATGCGCTGCGCCACCCACTCCCCCACCTTGGGGACACCGTCGAAGGGACGGGTGAACTCGGCCGACGTGGTCGCCGAGGTCGCCCAGGGCAGACCGTGGCGCCGCGCCACCAGGGGCCCGGCCAGGGCCTGTTGGTCGGCCACCACCACATCGGGCGCAAAGGCTTCGACGGCGGTGTGCACACCGGGCAGCATCGCGCGGGCGAGGGGGATGAGGACCTCCGCCCAGAGGAAGCGCAGGGCCGCGATACCCCGCAGATCGCGCCACCGCCCGTGCAGTACGTCGGTGCCGTCGCCCGCGCCCCGCTCTCCCGCCGGGTACAGGAGGGAGCCCGCGGAGAGCAGCGGTGCGAGGGACGCCGCGGGGCCGGTCCAGGCGACCCGGTGGCCGCGCGCGGTGAGTTCGGCGGCGACGGCGACCGTGGGGTTGACATGTCCTACCAGTGGCGGGACGACGAACAGCACTCTCATCCGGCCACCGCCCCTGCCCGGGCGCCGAGCCGTTCCAGCACGGCGGCACAGAGCCGTTCGGTGGCTTCGTTGAGCACGGTGTGTCCCACCCCCGGGAGCACACACAGCTCGCAGTCCGGCGCGGCGGCCGCGAGTTCCCGTGCTCCGGGGAGGAGTTCGGAGTGCTCTCCGTAGACGGCGAGGACCGGGCGGCCGAGCCGGGCGAAGTCGTGGGCGGTGAAGGCGGGGCCCGCCGCGATGTCCTCGATCAGGGAGGTGCGGTTGAGCAGGGCGTCGGCGCCGGCGGTCAGCCGGGCCTCCTTGCGCCGCCCGAGCGCGGCGAGTTGCTCGGGCAGGCGGCGGTGTTCGAGGCCGAGGGCCGCGACGGTGAGGGTGTCGGTCATGTTCGCGACCCAGTCACCGGTCAGTTGGGCATCGATCAGCACGAGTGAGGCGACCAGGTCGGGCCGGACGAGCGCGGTGTGCAGGGCGAGCACACCGCCGTAGCTGTTGCCGACCAGGTGGACCGGGCGGCGGTCGAGGCCGAGGGTTGCGAGCAGGGCGGTGAGATCGGCCACCGCGGTGTCCCTGTCGTAGCCGCCGGGCGGGCGTTCGCTGCGGCCGTGTCCGCGCTGGTCGTAGAGGAGCACCTGGTATCCGGCGCGGGAGACGGGGCCCGCGAGGGTGCAGTAGAAGCTCGACAGGTTGTCCATCACGAGGCCGTGGAGGAAGACGACCGTGGGGCCGCCGCGGCCCGGCAGCGTCTGGGTGTGGAGGCGCAGCCCGCCTGCGGGGGTCAGGGCCATGGTGCGCTCAGCCCGCGCAGGCCTGGTCGGCGGCGGTGACCCGGTCGATATGGGCGGCGAGTTCGCCGACCGTCATGGCCAGGATCTGGTCGATGTCCTTCTCCGCGAGGAGACCGAGGAGGTCCACCGAGCTGCCGTAGCGCTGTTGCAGCAGCTCGGCGAGCGCGACGAACTCGATGCTCTCCAGCGCCAGATCGTCGTTGAAGGTGGTCGCGGGGGTGATCTCGCCGACGACGAGCAGCTCGTCGCCGACGACGCTCACCAGCATGTCGGTGATCTCGGCCAGGATCGCCCCGGTGCGCTCGGGGAACGGGTCAGCTGCCATGGGTGGCCTCCGTGGAAGTGGGGGTGTCGGTGCCCGTACCGTCCTCGGGCGGCGGCCCGGTCCAGGCGACGACATGGCGCGCGGACAGGTCGTGGACGGAGTCGAGGTGGACGAGGTGGTGCCGGCCGTCCGGGGAGACCACCTGGAGCGCGCCGCCCGGTGCGGCCGTCACGGCCCACTCCAGCGGCCGGCCGCCGAGCCCGCTGCCCGCCGCCTTGGCCGCGGCCTCCTTGGCGCACCACAACGCGGTGAGCCAGTAGGCACGGCCGGTGCCCCCGGTTGCCTCCCGGGCCTGGAGGCCGTCCGCCAGGCGGCGTTCGGCCGGGGTGAGGGCGATCCGTTCGAGGGCCTGCGGATCGTCGGTGACCGGTTCGATGTCGATGCCGACGGGGCCCGAACGGTGGGCGAGGGCGACGGCGACATGGTCCTTGTGCGCGAGCGAGAGATGGATGCCGGCGGTGAGCGGGCCCTCGGGCCCGGGGCGGCCGTGGTGGTCGTTGCCGACGGCCACCTCGGCGGGGAAGACGGGCCCGGCTCCCGACTCCCACAGCAGCTCACGGACCGCGTCCTTGGCGGCGATCCGGCCCAGCAGCCAGGCCGCGCGGGCGCGCGGTGCGCACCGTTCGTAGCGTGCGCGCTCGGCCGCGCCCAGATAGCGGCGCATGACCAGCTCCTGCGAGGCCGGGTCCGTCCAGCGGCGCCGGGCCAGACACCAGCCGCCCGGCCGGGGTTCGCCGATGCCGCACACCTCCGGGGTGAACTTCATCGGCCACACCCGCTCGTCCGCCCCGAAGCGCCGGTACGTCCAGCCCTCCAGCCGCGCCCATACGCCGCCGTCGGCGCCGCGCAGCTCCACATCACCGCGCACCGAGCCGGGCCGTACCTCACGAATCCGGGCGGTGGCCGCCAGCAGCGCGCCCTCGCGGGGCGGGGGCCCGTAGAGCCGTACGCGGTCCAGAGTCGCGGGGAAGACCAGCCGGTCACCGGTCAGTTGCAGTTGCATCCAGTGCCCGAGGAGCTGGCCGGCGGCGTCCAGGAGTGCGCCGGGCGCGGGCAGTGCGCGCAGCGTTCCGCGGATGCCGTCGGCGGCGAGCGTGCTGACCTCGTGGACCCCGGCGAACGCCGGGCCGTGGAACATCCACCGGTCCCGGTAGAGGGCCTCGGCGCTCACGGGCGCCGGTCGGCAGGACGTCAGAGCCGCGGTGTCGGGCGGCGGCGGAGCCGGGTGGTGTGCCGCGAGGTGAACGGTGACGGCCGCGTGGTCCCCGAGGGCCACCCGTACGCGGCCGTCGTCGGCAGGGGTGGCGGTGACGGCCAGGTCGACGGGCGGGGCGACGGGCAGCCAGCGCAGGGCCCGTACGTCGGAGTAGCCGGTGACGGTGTGTCCGGGCCGTGCCTCATGGGCCGCCTCGGCGGCCAGTTCCAGCAGTGTGGTCATGGGCACGACGGGGAAGCGGTCGGCGGGCTCCGGCCAGTCGTCGGGCTGGAGGTAGACGCAGTGGTCGCGGACGTACGGGAGGGTGCCGAGGGAGAGGTGGCGGACGGTGCGGCGGGGGCCCGGGGCCGGGCTGGTGGTGGGGCGGGGGCCCGGTGCCGGACCCGGGCTGGTGGTGGGGCGGGAGCCTGGTGCCGGGGCCGGCCCGGCGGTGCGGCGGGGGCCCGGGGCCGGGGCCGGGGTCGGGCGGGCGGCTGCGGCGGCGACCGTGCGGGTGGCGGCCCGGGTTTCGGCGAGGAGGGCGTCCAGGGCCTGCCGGACGGGTTCCGCGGCGGGCGGGCGGGGGTGCGGCAGCGCTCCCCCGGCCCCTCCCCCTCCTCCCCCTTCGGGGGAGGGGGCGGGGGGTGGGTTCGGGGGTGGGGGTGGGTCCGCGGGCGCGAAAAGCCGACCGCCCGGCGCCGCGCCGCCGAGGCGGACCAGCGGCGAGCCGAGGTCGAGCTGGACCGGTGCGCCGGCTCCCTCCGGGACCGTGGCCCGGTCCACGGCCGGGGCGGCGCCGACGGGAGGCGCCAGCCGCTCCCAGCGCGGGTTCAGCCCCTCGGCCCACAACGCGGCGGCCAGCCGGAGCAGTTGCGTCCTTCCGTCGCCGCGGGCGTCGGCCGCCGCCACGGCGAGATGGTCCGCACCGTGGAGGGTGTCGCCGACGAAGCCGGTCAGGCTGCCGGCGCCGATCTGGACGAAGGCGCGTACCCCCGTCTCGTACAGCCGGCGGGTCAGTTGCCGGAAGCGGACCGGTTCCAGTAGGTGCCGCAGCACCAACGCACGTACCGTCGAGGCGTCTTCGGGGAAGGGTGCGACGGTCGTGGCCGACCAGACGGGCAGGTGCGGGTCCCGCAGCGGCAGGGCGTCGAATGCGGCGCCGGCCTGGTCGAGGTAGGGCGCCCACATCGGCGTGTGGAAGCCGGAGCGGAACGGCATCTCCTGAGCCCGTACGCCCTGACCGGCGAGTCTGCGGACGGCCTCGGCCAGCTGCCGCGGAGCTCCGCAGATCACCGACTGGTGCGGGCAGTTGTCGTGGCTGACCGCGACCTGCTCCAGGCCTTCCAGCGCCGCCTGCGCTTGTACGACACCGCAGCCCAGGGCCGCGTACACCAGATCGGGTACGGCGAGGGAGCCGGGCCGCAGCGAGTCGAGGAAGGTGTCCACGGCCTGCGGCGGATACATTCCGGCGACCACCATGGCCGTCCACTCGCCCAGGCTGTGGCCGGTCAGCAGATCGGGGGCGATGCCCAGTTCGGCAAGGGCGCGTGCGAGCAGCCGGCCGACGGCGAGGGAGTCGACGGCCCGTTCGACCAGGCCGCTGCCGCCGGAGACCGCGGGGCGCGGCAGGGACATCAGCTCGGCGAGGTCGTCCACCCGCGGCGGTGGTTCGGCTTCCAGTCCCGGGAAGACGAAAGCCAGCTGCGCGCCCGCCTCCCGGGCGTACGGCCCGAAGAAGGGGCTCGGGGTGAACCACACCTCGCCGCGTCCGCGCCAGGGCACTCCGCGCGCAAGGATCTTGGCGGCCAGGGCGCGGCGCTGCGGGGTGGGGTCGAGGAGGGCCAGGCGGCAGGGCCCGTCGTCCGCGGGGACGCCCGTGCCCCCGTCCCCGTCTCCCATGTTCCGTAATTTCTCCGCCAGTTCGCCGGGCGAGTCCGCGGTGAGGAGGACGGTGCGCTCCGGCTCCGCCGTCCGCAGCGGGGAGTGACGGGGCACGGGCGGCGCTCCGGCGCTCCGGCGCCCCGGGGCTTCTTCCAGGATGGCGTGGGCGTTGATCCCGCCGAAGCCGAAGGCGTTGACACCGGCCCGTAAGGGTGCGCGTCCGGCGTCCCAGGGCTCGGCCTCGGTGACCGGACGCATCCGGGTCCGGGCCAGGCCCTCGTGCGGCTCGTCCAGGTGCAGGGTCGGCGGCAGGGTCCGGTGGTGGACGGCAAGGGCGGCCTTGATCAGTCCGGCGATGCCGGCGGCCTGCATGGTGTGGCCGAGCATCGACTTCACCGAGCCCAGCCCGACCGGCGCCCGGCCCGCGCCGGGCGGCCCGAACACCCGGGCCAGGGTGTCGAGTTCGGCGCCGTCACCGACCGGGGTCCCGGTGCCGTGCGCCTCCAGCAGGCCGAGCGCGGTGGGGTGTTCGGGGTCGAGGCCGGCGCTGCCCCAGGCCTGCTCCAGCGCCCGTATCTGCCCCTCCGTCCGGGGATTCATCAGGCTCGATGCCCGCCCGTCCCCCGCCACCCCCGTCCCGCGGAGGACCGCGTACACCCGGTCCCCGTCGCGTTCCGCTTCGGCCAGGCGTTTGAGGAGGACGACGCCGGTGCCCTCGGACAGCAGCGTGCCGTCGGCCCGGCGGTCGAAGGGGCGGATGCACTGGGTGGGGCTGAGGGCGCGCAGCTGGGTGAAGACGCTCCAGAGGGTGGCGATATGGCAGTGGTGCACGGCTCCGGCGACCACGATGTCGCAGCGCCCGGCGGCCAGCAGATCGACGGCCTGTGCCACGGCCAGCAGCGAGGAGGCGCAGGCCGCGTCCAGAGTGTAGGCGGGCCCGCGGAAGTCCAGCCGGTTGGCGGTCCGGGCGGCGGTGAAGCTGGGCACCAGGCCGATGGACGCCTCCGGACGCTCCGGGCCGAGGCTCTCCTGGAAGGCTTCCCGTACGGCGGAGATCTTCGACTCCCCCAGTTCCGGGGCGAGTTCGCGCAGGGTGACGGCGAGCTGGTGGGCCGTGCGGACCCGCTGGTCGAGCCGGGCGGTGGCCACGCCCATGAAGCCGCCGCGGCCGAGGATGACGCCGATGCGGGAGCGGTCGGCGGGCAGCCGCTCCTGGCCGCCCGCGTCGGCGATGGCGTCGGCGATGACGTGCAGCGCGAGCAGTTGGTCGGGCTCGGCACCCGGGACGGTGGCGGGCATGATGCCGAAGCGGGTGGGGTCGAAGGCGGCCGGCTCGTCCAGGAAACCGCCCCGCCGGCAGTAGAAGCGGTCGCTGCGGACGGGGCCCTCGGCGCCGTGCGGGTCGTAGTAGATCTCCGGGTCCCAGCGGCCGGGCGGCACATCGGTGATGCAGTCCGTACCGGCCAGCAGGTTGCGCCGGTACGCGGCGAGATCAGCGGCGCCGGGGAAGAGCGCCCCCATGCCGACGATCGCGGCGTCCGTGGGGCGGGGGCCGGTCCGCCGGGCACCGGTCTCACTCATCGCCCGCCACCTCCCCGCCCGCCCCCGCCGCCAGGACGACCTGGGCCGAGGAGCCGTGGGCCAGTTCGTCCAGCAAGGCGGCGACCGCGGCGTCGGGGTCCAGGAGCGGGATGCCGCGGCGGGCGTAGGCGCGTGCCAGCTCCGGGGTGACCATGCCGCCGCCGTCGGCCGCCCACGGCCCCCAGTCGACGGCGAGGACGCGGCCCGCCGTACGGGCCGACCAGTGCCTGGCGAGGGTGTCCAGGGCGTCGTTGGCGGCGGCGTAGTCGGCCTGGCCGCGGTTGCCGAAGACCCCGGCGACGCTGCCGAAGAGGACGAGGAGGCCCGTGTCGTCACCGGCGGCCGACAGGAGATGACGGGCGCCGTCGACCTTGGTGGCGAAGACCCGGGCGAAGGAGGCCGGGTCCTTGTCCCGCAGCAGCTTGTCCTCCAGGGTTCCCGCGCCGTGCACGATCCCGTCGAGGCGGCCGTGCCGGTCCCGGATGTCCCGCGCCACGGCGCGCACGGCGTCCGCGTCGGTGACATCGGCCGCGTGGTAGCGCACGGAAGCGGCGAGCGGTTCCAGGGCGGCGAGGGTGCCGGTGATCTCCCGGCGGGCCAGGACACGGGTGGCCGCCGCCTCGATCTCCGCCGGTCTGCGCAGCCCTTGGGCGATGAGCGCGGCGCGCAGCGCGATGCGGTCGTGGGCATGCACGAGCGCCGGGTCCTCGGGGGTCTCCTCCAGGGGCGTGCGCCCGAGGAGTTCGATGTGGCAGCCGTGGGCGCGGGCCAGGGCGTGAGCGGTACGGGCGGTGATGCCGCGCGCGCCGCCGGTCAGCAGCACCACGGAGCCGGCGCCGAGCGGTGGCCGGCCGGTGGCGGGCCGGCCGTGGGGCAGCGGCGTGGGAACGGTGCGCAGGGTGGTGCGGGTGCCGTTGGTACGGCCGACGACGACCGGTTCGCCGGGGGCGCAGAGTTCGGCGAGGAGGTGGGCCGCGATGCGTTCGGGGCGGTCCTTGGGGTCGATGTCCACGGCGCGGATCAGAACGTCGGGGTATTCGAGGGCTGCCGTACGGGCGAAGCCGCGCAGCCCGGCGCCGGGCAGGGGGTCGGGAGCGTCCTCGGTGGTGTCCTGGCCGAAGCTGCCGCCGGCCGCGGTGGCCAACAGCAGCCACCGGGCCCCGCCGGTCAGGGCGGTGCGCAGCCCCGCGTACTGGCCGGGCAGTACGGCACCGCGGCCCGCCCGCAGGGCGCTGAGGTCCACCAGTCCGCCCACCCCGTCCGCGCTGACCTCGGCCAGCCGCTCGGCGGGGACGGTGCGTACCCGGGCTCCATGGCTCTCCAGGAGGGCGGTGAGGGCGAGCGCCACGCCCTGCCCGTCCTCCACCACGGCGAAGTCGCTGCCCGCCACCACCTCGGCGGGCGGCCGGCTCGCGGGCGGTCCGAGGGGCGCGATCTGGACCAGGTATCGGGTGGGGCGATGCGGCACGGGCACGCCCTCGGCCTCGCCCTCGGCCGGCGGGTTCGCGGTGACGGGCGGCGCGGGAGCGGATACCGCGGGCCGCAACGGCGCGGCCGGTGCGGGCCCGGGGGCGGCGGGGGCCGTTCCTGGCGCGGAGGAGGCCGGAGCCGGTGCGGGTTCGGACAGCGAGTGGGCCGGTGCGGGCTCGGGCAGGGCGGGGGCCGGTACGGACTCGGATGAGGACGGGGCCGCCGGTGCCGGCTCGGTGTGGGCGGCGGCGATCCAGTCGACGATGCCGCGGATGGTCTTCACCCGGGCGAGCTGTTCCACCGCCGACTCCGTGGCCCCGTCGGCGTCCTGCGGCAGTCCGATCCGGTCGGCCAGCGCACCGATGATCTCCACCCGCTTGATGGAGTCCACCGAAAGGTCGGCCTCCAGGTCGAGCCCGGCGTCGAGCATCTCGTGCGGATAACCGGTGCGGGTGTGGATGATCTCCCGTACGGCATCCAGGAGTTCCTCGGGACGCAGACGCCGTGCCGCGGTGACGGGCTCCTGCCCGACGGCGGCACCGGCCACCGCCCCGGCTCCGGATCCGACGGCTGCGGTGTACGACGGGGCGACCGCCCGCTCCGGGACGGGCATCGGCGGTGCGCCCGCGGTCTCCTCCCCTGCCTCCCCTGCCTCCCCTGCCTCCCCTGCCTCCCCTGTCTCCCCTGTTTCCCCCAAATACCGCAGCACGACGTCCCGTTGGGCGGCGACGAGCTCGCGCGAGGCCCGCAGATACTCCAGCACCGCATCCTGCCGGGCGAAGTCACCGGGTGCGGCACCGCCTTCGGGTGTCGCCCCCTCGCCGCCCCGCCGGGTGTCCACCCGTCGCGCCGGGCGCAGCCCGCCCGGCAGACAGGCGCCGTCGGCGGTGCGCACCAGATGCCCGTCGACCAGCCATCCCGGGCGGCGGGGTGCGGCCGGGGGCAGTGTCTCCGTGCGCCCGTGGAACAGAGCCTCCGGGTCGATCGGGACCCCGGCCGCGGCGAGCCGGGCCAGGACGTGCGGCAGCCGGGCCAGTCCCGGCTCGCCCGGGACATCCAGCGCCACGGCCGTGTGCGGCCGCCCGTCCAGGATGTGCCCGACGAGGCCGGTGAGCACCCGGCCGGGCCCGGCCTCCACAAAGGTGCGCACCCCGGCCGCGTACATGTTCTCGATCTGGTCCACGAAGCGCACGGGCGCGGCGACCTGGCCGGCCAGTGTGGCGCGTACGGCGGACGCCTCGCGGTCGTAGGGGCGTGCGGTGGCGCCGGACCAGACGGGGAAGGCGGGCGCGGACACCTGTGCCGCGGACAGTTCGGCGGCGAGCGTCTCGCGGGCGGCGGCGAGTTGCGGGCTGTGGAAGGCACAGGCCACCGGCAGGCGTCGCGCCTGCACGCCGGCCGTGCGCAGAGCCGCCACGGCCGCTTCCACGGCGTCCGTGGGCCCCGAGATCACGCACTGTTCGGGCGCATTGTGATTGGCGACGACGACCCCGGCACCGTGGGTCAGGTTCGTTACCCGCGCCGGAGTGGCCACGACGGCGGCCATCGCCCCGGGGTCGTCCCCGGCAGCTCCGAGGATCGCCTCGCCGCGGCGGGCGCTGAGCCGGAGCAGCGTCCCGGTGTCGTAGGCGCCCGCGGCCCACAGTGCGGTCAGCTCGCCGTAGGAGTGCCCCGCCGTGCAGTCGGGGCGCACGCCGAGGGTGCTGAGCAGCCGGTGCGCGGCGGCGGAGGCGAGGCCGAGCGCCGGCTGGGCGACGCGGGTGTCGGTGAGGGCGGCCTGCTGGGCGGCCCGCCGCTCGGCGGTGAAGGCGGTGGGCGGGAACATGGCCGCGACCCACTCCGGATCGGCGTCATCGAGGAGGCCGCGCAGCGCGGGGAAGGCGAGGAACAACTCGCCGAGCATTCCGGGCCGTTGGCTCCCCTGTCCGGGGAAGAGGAAGGAGACCAGCCCGGGATCGGCGTCCGGCCGGCGCGGATACACGCCCTCGGCGGCGTCGGACCGGCGGGCGGCGGCCAGCTTGGCGGCGAGATCGTCGAGGTCGTCGGCCACCACACAGACCTGGACCGGGCCGGTGGCCGACGCGGTCTCGGCGGCCAGGTCGCGCAGCGGCCACGGCCGCCCGGCGGCGTCGTTGTCCGCCAGTCGCGCGGCGAGGCGCTCCATGGCCCGGACAGCGGCGGGACGGTCGGCCCCCCGGAAGCAGAAGAGCTCGGCGGGCCAGTGCGTCAGGGCGTGGGCGGGCTCGGGAGCACCCTCGTAACCGGCCAGCACGGCATGGTAGTTGGTGCCCCCGAAGCCGAAGGCGCTCACCCCCGCGATGCGCCGCCCCACGGGGACCGGCCAGGGACGGGCGCTTGCGGCGTCGAAGCGGAACGGGCCGGTGTCCGCGGCCGGCCGGGTCAGATGCAGGGTCGGCGGCCGGACGCCCGTGTGTACGGCGCGCGCGGCCTTGATGAGACCGGCCAGGCCGGCCGCGCACTTGGTGTGTCCGATCTGCGACTTGACCGAGCCCAGTGTGCAGCTGCCGGGGGCGGCGCCCGCTGCCTCGAACACGTCGGTGAGCACGCCGAGTTCGGCGGTGTCGCCGACGACCGTTCCGGTGCCGTGGGCTTCGATGAGACCGACCTGTGCGGGGCTGATCCCGGCGCGTCGGTAGGCGCGTTCGAGGGCCCGCCGCTGGCCCTCGGGCCGGGGTGCGGTCAGCCCGAGGGAGCGCCCGTCGCTGGAGGTGCCGACCGCCTTGACGACCGCGTAGATCCGGTCGCCGTCGCGCTCGGCGTCCGCGAGCCGCTTGAGGACCAGAACGCCGACGCCCTCGCCGAGCGCGATGCCGTCGGCCGCGGCGTCGAAGGGGCGGCAGCGGCCGGTGGGCGACAGGGCGCGCACGGACGCGAACATCAGGTAGTCGTTGATGCCGTTGTGCACATCGGCGCCGCCGCACAGCGCCATGTCGCTGTCATGGTCGCGCAGTTGACGGCAAGCCAGGTCGAGTGCGGCGAGCGAGGAGGCGCAGGCGGCGTCCACGGTGCAGTTGGCGCCGCCCAGGTCGAGCCGGCTCGCGATGCGTCCGGCGATGACGTTGGCGAGCACGCCGGGGAAGGAGTCCTCGGTCAGGCGGGGCAGTTCGGCGTCGAGCTCGGGCGGCAGTTCTCCCAGGTAGGCAGGGTGCAGCGCGCGCAGGCCGTAGGCGCCCGCCAGTTCGGTGCCCGCCTCGGCGCCGAAGACGACGCTGGTGCGGGCGCGGTCGAAGTCGCGCTCGGCGTATCCGGCGTCCGCCAGGGCCTTGGCGGCCGTTTCGAGGGCGAGCAGCTGCACTGGATCGATGCCGGTGAGGGAGGCCGGGGGGATGCCGTGGGCGAGGGCGTCGAAGGGGATGGCGGGCAGGAAGCCGCCCCAGCGCGACGGGGTGCGTTCGCCCGCCCGCGCGGGGTCCGGGTCGTGGTACGTACCGGTGTCCCAGCGCTCGGCGGGGACCTCGGTGACGGAGTCGACGCCGGCGACGACATTGGACCAGAATCGGGCGGTGTCGGCCGCTCCGGGGTAGCAGCACGCCATCCCGACGATGGCGATGTCCAGCGGCTCCGCCTCCCGCCCCCGGTAGGGGTCCTGAGGCCCGTCGGGGGTCCTGAACCGCTCGGCCCGTGCCGTGAGCTGCGCGGTGGCCCCCTCGGTCACGGCCGTGTGCAGCGCGGCGACAGTGGTGGCGGCGCTGCGGGCGGTGGCGACCTGGCCCAGCATGTAGAGGCCCTCCCGGCGCTGTTCCCGCTCCCCCGCCGGCGCGGGCCGCCCGCCGTCCGTGTGGCGCAGCCCCTTGCTCGCCAGGCGCAGCCGTCCGAGGTTGCGCCGCTCCAGCTCCTCCCACCGTGCTCGCGGGTCCGTGCCCTGCTCGGTGAGGCGTCGTTCGGCGGCCGCGAACTCCTCGGCGTAGGCGGTCTCGGCGCACCGTGTGGCATGACCCGGTGCGGTCCGCAGCAGTACGGTCCGGTCGCAGGCCAGCGCGGTGTCGTGGAAGCCCGGGAGTACGGCGCCGGTGGCCACGGCCTCCTGGGTGAAGAGGTAGGCGGTGCCCATCAGGACACCGATGCGGGCGCCGAGCTCGGCGAGCGGGGCCGCGGCGGCGGCGGCCATGGCGGCGGAGGTGGCGTCGTGGATGCCGCCCGCGAAGAGCAGGTCCAGGTCCTCGGCCGTCCCGCCGTGCGTCCGGGTGTGGGCGGTCAGCCGCTCGATCTGCTCCTCCCACAGCGGGAAGCTGGCGCGGGGGCCGATGTGACCACCGCACTCCTGCCCTTCGAAGACGAATCTCCGGGCGCCTTCGGCGAGGTAGCGCTCCAGCAGGCCGGGCGCCGGGACATGGAGATACGTCCGTGTCCCGGCCGCTTCGAGAGGCGCGGCCTGGGCGGGCCGGCCACCGGCGATCAGTGCGTACTCGGGGGCGAACTCGGCCACGGCGGCCAGCTGTTGACTCCGCAGCTCCGGCGGTGCGAAGCCCAGCAGGCCGACGCCCCAGGGCCGCTCGCCCAGCCGCTCGGCGGTCTCGGCCAGCAGCCGGCGCACCTGCTCGCCGTCCATGACGGCGAGGGCGAGGAAGGGCAGTCCGCCCTCGGCGGCGACGGCGGCGGCGAAGGCGGACACATCGCTGACCCGGGTCATCGGCCCCTGGGCCACGGGAAGATGACGGGCTCCGGGGCGCGGCGCGAGCGGCCGGGTGCGCGCCGCGGCGGCGAGGTGTTCCGTGAGGGCGGACCGCACCGCCTGCACGAGACCGCCGGTGGTGCGGTGCCGCGCGGCGAGCCGGGCGGCGAACGCCCCGTCCTGCCCGATGGGGAGCAGCTGGGTGTGCAGGTCCCGGGCGCCGAGGAGAGCGGCGACGCGGACGGGACCGGCGTCCGCCGCGGCGGTCCCGGCGCGGTCGCCTGCGGTGTCCGCGGCCGCCGCGGGAGTGCCGAGGTCCGGGCGGGTGAGGACCCGGTGGCCCGCGATGAGCGTGGTCTCGCTGCCGTCCATGGCCCGGATCGCGTCGGCGACCGCGCGGGGCAGCCGGGCCGCCCCCTCGGTGGTCAGCGCGAGCTGGGAGTCGAGCAGCACCCCGGCCGCTCCGCCGGCGACGGCCGCGGCGGCGGTGTGCGGGCCGATCCCCCCGGCGGCGAGCACGGGCACCGTCACGGACGGGTCGGCCAGTACGCGCTGCAGCAGGACACAGGTGGTGAGTTCGCCCACCCGGCCGCCCGACTCATGGCCCCGGGCGACGAGCGCGGTGGCGCCGGCGGCACACGCCGCCGCGGCCTCCTCGGGGGTGGTGATCTCGGCCCATACCCGGCGCCGCCCGCTGCCGGCCCAGTCGTCCGGCCCGGGGACCGCCCTCGGGCCGGTGGCGGCGTACGCCCGCGGGTCGGCGAGCAGCACGGTGTCGACCCCATCGGGCAGGTCGGCGGGCGTGAGCGGACACCCCACCGGTACCCGCACTCCGTGACGTAATCGCCCTGTCCGGGCGAGCGCGTCGCGGGCGGCTTCGGCGTCCCGGCCCAGGTCCAGCAGGCCGAGCGCGCCCGCGCGTTCGGCCGCCACGACGATCCGCTCGCCCGGCTCCTCGAAGGGCGAGAGCGCGACGACGAGGTCCCGGCCGGCGGTTTCCGGGCGAGGGGGCGCGGCGGCGGCGAGGCCGGGACCGGTGGAGCCGGCGGGCCGGGAACCGGGGTCACCAGAACCGGAAAAGGGGGTGCCGGGGAGAGGGGGCCAGGGGGCCACGGGCGCTCCTTCTGCTGGGGGCGGACACGCTTTACCACTGCCACCTGCGGTAACCAGCGGTCAGCCCGCTGATGCCGCGTTGCATGGTGGAGCCACCCCCATGCACTGTCAACGCACGTGCATCAGGCAGTAGTTGATTCCGCCAAGGTCACAAAAGTGCTGTTCCACCTCCGCCACCTCCCCGGCACCTCGGCGGACGCGCCCCGGGCGACCGATTCCCGATGTCTCAACTGGCCTGAAATACACCAGGGTTGGCGCAGTGCACCAGCGGCTCGCCCCGCAGATAGCGGCCGACCTCGGCGGCGACGATCCGTGCCGCCTTGTGCGCGACTTCCTGGCTGCCGCCCGCGATATGCGGGGTGAGCACGACGCCGGGGGCGGTCAGCAGGCGGGAGCCGGCGGGCAGCGGTTCTTCGGGGAAGACGTCGAAGCCGGCGCCGGAGAGCTGTCCGGAGTCCAGGGCGTCGCAGACCGCGTCGTAGTCGAGGAGCGCACCGCGGGCACAGTTGACCAGGATCGCGCCACGGGGCATCGCGGCGATCTCCTTGCGTCCGATCATGCCCGTGGTCTCCTCGGTGACCCTGGCGTGCAGGGAGACGATGCGGGAGCGGGTCAGCAGTGCGTCCAGAGAGACCTGCTCGGCGAGGCCGGTCAGCGCCTCGGGGCGGACGTAGGGGTCGTGGACGAGGACCTGGGCGCCCATGGCGGTAAGGACCTTGGCGACCCGGCTGCCGATGGCGCCGAACCCGATCAGCCCGACGGTGGTGCCGTCGATCTCGATGCCGCAGTTGTCGAAGTCGTAGTAGTCGCCACGCCAGACGCCGCTGCGCAGATCGGTGTGGGTGTCGCCGACGCCGCGGGCGGCGGCCAGCAGCAGGGTGAGGGTGTGCTCCGCGGTGGCGGTGGCGTTGCGGCCGGGGGCGTAGCAGACCGCGACGCCGTGCCGGGTGGCGGCTTCGACATTGGCGTTGACCGGGCCGCCGCGGCTGGTGCAGAACAGCTTCAGATCGGGGCAGTTGGCGAGGATCCGCTCGGTGAGCGGGCCGTGCTCGGTGACACAGATCTCGACGCCCTGGAGGGCCTCGATCATCTCGTCCTCACTGCCGGAGGCCTCGATGACCTCGGCGACCGGCCCGAAAGGGGTGTGCGGCCAGTCGAATTGGATCTCGCGCACGTCCAGTGGTGCGTCCCCGGCGGCCTCGTGCACCGACCGGGTGAACAGACTCGGGCGGATGAAGTGGTTGCCGGCGGCGAGGACGGTGGTGCTCATGAGGGGCTTCTCCTGAGGGGCGGGTGCGGTGCGGGTGGCCGGACGGCCGGTGGAGGGCGGGGGCCGGGGTCGGTCGGTCAGTGGAGGGCGGGAGCCTGGGCCAGGGCCGGGGTGTTGAAGCTGAGCAGTGCGGTGCGCCCGTTCTCGATGCGGATCTCGGTGAGGGCGCCGTTGTGCAGCAGGGGGAACACCCGGCGGTAGTCGGCGAGCGGGATGCCCAGCAGATGGCAGAGCAGGACCCGGACGAGGGTGGAGTGCGCGACGACCAGGATCCGGCCGTGCGGCTCCGCGCGGGCGAGGTCGGCGAGGCAGTCGGCGGCGCGCTCGGCGGCGTGGCGCGGGTGTTCCCCGTCGGGCAGATGGTTCTCGACCGGGTCGGCGAGGAAGGCGGCGAGCCGCTCCGGGAAGCGCCGGCGCATATCGTCCCTGGTCAGGCCCTCGCCCTGGCCGAAGTCGAGCTCGTAGAGCCGCTCGTCGGTGTGCGCGGTGAGGCCGCAGGCGTCGGCCGCCGGGGCGGCGGTGAGGCGGGCGCGGGAGAGCGGGGAGCTTGCGACGGCGGTGAGGCCGGCGGTGGCGGCCCAGGTGGCGAGGGCGGCGGCCTGCTCGCGGCCGTGGGCGGTGAGGGGCACATCGGTGCGGCCGGCGTAGCGGTTCTCCGCATGCCAGACGGTCTCGCCATGGCGTACGAGGATGAAGTCGGTCACGGTGCTGCCCTCCTGCGGGCGTGGTCGGCCACGGCCTGGTCGAGCCAGCCACGGCGGGTGAGTGCGTCGATGAAGCGGAGATGGACGGGGGCGTAGCGGGCGGTGCGCTCAGGTGCGGGCGCCAGCTCCCGGTCGATGCGGACCATGGCGGCCGCCGCTTCCTGGAGGCCGGCGCCGGAGGAGGTGGCGGCGAGGACGGCCATGCCGAGCGCGCCCTCGGCCTGGTGCGGCAGCCGTACGGGGCGGCCGAGGACATCGGCGCGCAGCTGGCACCAGTAGGCGTTGCGGGCGCCGCCGCCGGTGAGGGTGAGCGGCCCGTCGACGGGGGCGCCGAGGTGGTCGAGATAGTCGAAGCAGAGCCGTTCGAGGCAGGCGACGCCGAGAAGACAGGCGTGGAATTCGGCGGCCCGGGTGGGGACCTGGCCCAGGACGAAGGGTTCGGCGTCGGGGGCGCGGAAGGGGAAGCGTTCGCCGCCGCTGGAGACCAGGGGGTAGGCGACCGCGTCCGCGTCCAGGGCCGCGGCCTGTGCGGTGAGCGCGTCCAGGTCCGCGCCGCGGAAGTGCCGGGAGAGGACCCCGGCGCCGCTGCTGGAGGCGCCGCCCGGCAGCCAGTTGTCGTCCGGTCCGCGGTGGCAGTAGACGACGCCCGTCGGGTCGCGGACCAGATGCGGGCTGCTTCCCTTGAGGACGAGGGTGGTGCCGAGCACCGAGTTCCAGGCGCCCGGCGCGAGCGCCCCGGCGCCGATCTGCGCGGCACAGCCGTCGGTCATCCCGGCGACGATCGTGGTCCCTTCGGGGATGCCGGTGACCTCGGCCGCGGCGGCGCACACGATGCCGAGCGGGCTGCCGGGGCGTACCACATCGGGCAACACGCCCTCGGGTACGCCGAGTTCCGCCATCACCTCGTGCGGCCAGCCCTCCTCGACGAGGTGGTAGCCGGTCTTGAGGGCGTGGCTGGCGTCGCTGGCGACCTGGTGGCCCGCCAGCCGCCAGGTCACCAGGTCGACCTGGTGCAGCAGCCGGACGCGGGACCGGAGGGCGGGGGTGTCCGCCAGCAGGGAGACGAGTTTGGGCAGCGCCCAGGACGGCTGCATGCTGCGGTAGCCCAGCTCCTGCCAGACCGTCTCCCCGGCGGCGTTGACGGCCGCGGCCTGCGCGGCGGCGCGCCCGTCGTCGTACATCAGCCCGGGGGTGAGCGGGGTGCCGTGGGCGTCGGCGAGCAGGATCGTTCCGGAGGTCCCGTCGATCGCCAGACCGCGGATCCGCCGGGTGTCGATACCCCCCAGGGCCTCCCGGCAGGCGGCGGCCAGCGCGCTCCACCACTCCTCGGGGTCCTGCTCGTGCCGGTTGCCGTCGCGGCGGCCGGTGAGCGGGCGGGCGGCGGTGGCGAGGACCTGCCCGGTGCCGTCGACGGCGACGCAGCGCGCGCTCTGGGTGCCCAGGTCGAGGCCGAGCCAGATGCCGTCGAGGCTCGGGGCGGGGGTACCGCCGTTGCGGCGCGGATCAGTCACGGGGGCCTCCGGGGGTGGTGCCGGCGGGGCGGGCGGGGGTTTCGGTCGGGCGGCCGGGGGCCTCGGCCCGCCGGCGGGCGCTCCCCCGCCAGACGGCGCCGCCCCGCCAGCCGGCCTCCCGGGCGCGCGCCCGCCACCCGAGGAAGTCCTCGTACAGCGCGGCATAGAACTCCGCGCGTTCCGGCACGGGCTCCCAACTGCGCTGCATCCGGACGTACTTGGCGGCGGCGCTGTGCATGCTGGTCTCGGCGCCGGTGCGGACCAGGCCGGTGAGGAAGGCGCCCTTGGCGCCGAGTTCGGTGTCGCCGGAGCGGGCGGTGGGCACACCCGTGGCATCGGCGATCAGCGCACACCAGGCGTCGCTGTTGGCGCCGCCGCCGCACAGCCGCAGCTCGCTGACGTCCGTACGGGCGGCGGCCAGCGAGTCGCGCAGGACCAGCGAGAGTCCGTCGAAGACGGCGCGTGCCAGATCGGCGGGGGTGTGCTCCAGCGACAGGCCCCAGAAGGAGCCGCGGGCGCCCGGGTCGAGGAAGGGGGCCCGCTCACCGGCCGGGGAGAGGTACGGCAGGAACATCAGCCCGCGGGCGCCCGGCTCCGACTCGAAGGCCAGTTGCGCCAGCTCCGGGGGACCGGGCAGATGGAGCAGCCGCGCCGCCCAGCCGAGCACCTCGGCGCCGTTGAGCGTGGGGAAGGCCCGCAGCACCCGCTCGCGGCCCCGGTAGGCGATGTGGATACCGGACGGTTCGCCGCTGGTGTCGAGGTCGGTACGGACGATCTCGGTGCACAGCGTGGTCCCGAGGATGCTGCAGGCCTGGCCGGGGTTGACGACGCCGACGCCACGGGCGGTGGCGGCGATGTCGTAGGGGGACATCACGACCGGGAGCCCGGCCGGCAGCCCCAGTTCGCCCGCCGCCTCGCCGGTGATCTCGGCGATCCGCTGCGACTCCCCGAGGACGGTGGGCAGCAGCCGCTCGTACCCGCCGAGGCCGAACAGATCGAGGATGTACGGGTCGTAGTCACCGGTGGCGTGGTCGAGGAACGGGGCGGAGGCATCGGATTCATCGCTGGCGCGCACACCGGTGAAGCGCAGGAAGAGCCAGCCGGCGGCGGTGAGCGAGGTGGCGGAGCGGGCCAGCCGGTCCGGGTCGTGGGCCGCGAGCCAGCTGAAGAGGGCGTTGGGCATCCCGGCGCAGGTCAGCGAGCCGTTGCGGCGGAAGGCCGCCTCCAGGACGCCGTCTTGCTGCCAGCCGGTGAGCAGCTCCCCGGCGCGGCCGTCGGACCACAGGATGGCGGGTCCGGTGGGCCGGCCGCGGTCGTCGACGAGCCAGGCGCCGTCGCCCTGGGCGGTGAAGGACACCAGCCAGACCGGGTCGGCCAGCCCGTCGAGGACCGTGCGGACGGTGTGGACGACGGCGTGCCAGACGGCGTCCATGTCCTGTTCCGCCCAGCCGGGGTGCGGGCGCAGGACCTCGGTGGCCCGGCGGGCGACGGCGATCTCGGTGCCCTCGTCATCGAAGACGACGGACTTGATCACCGTGGTGCCGACGTCGATGGTCAGTACGGACATCAGTGGGGTCCTCTCACGCCGGGGCCGAGGCGGCGCCGGCCGCGGTGTCCTCCGGGGCGTCGCCGCGCTGTGCGGCAACACCCCGCACATCCGCCGTACCCGGCTCGTCCGGCAGCTTCAGGAAAGGGGCGAGCACACAGCTCACCGCGTACATCCCCGCAAAGATCCAGACAACCCCTTCGACGCCGAGCGGCCCGACGAAGGCGGCGACGACGGCCGGGCCGACGAAGGTGCTGGCGCCCGCGCCCAGGTTGAGGGCGGCCAGCGCCTGCCCCTGGTGTTTCGGCTCCAGGGTGGGCACCAGCGCCGATAGCGGTACATAACCTGCCAGCGTAGCGCCGTAGAACGCGGCGACCAGGAGGGCGAGCGGGAAGTTCGCGCCCGCCGCATCCGGCACATAGAAGAGCAGCAGGGTGCTGAGCGTGCAGCCGGCACCACCGAACCAGGCGATGGTGCGGCGCCAGCCGAACCGGTCGCCGACCACGCCGAACAGCAGGTTGGCGAAGATATTGGTGGCGAACATCGCGCTGAGCAGATGCAGCCACTGGGTGAGGCTGAAGCCGACCGTCCTGGTGAAGTGGATCGGCATGATCACGAAGAAGCCGAACTGCGAGGCAGTGTTGATCACCCGGACCACCGACCCGGCCCCGACCCTCGGGTTGCGCCACAGGATCGTGACGCTGCCGAGCAGGGTGGCCACCGGCCCCTCCCCCGCGCCGCGGGGCCGCCGTGCGCCGTGGTCGTCACGGACCAGCAGCAGGGCGATCAGACCGCCGGCGACCACCAGGACCAGCGCGGCCCACAGCGTGGCGTAGGCGCCGATGTGCGGGATGAGGCCGCCCGCGACCAGCGAGCCGAGAGTGGGCAGACCGCCGGTGAAGGCGAACCAGAACCACCCCATCGCCGTACCGAGCCGGACGCGCGGCGTCACGTTGGCGATCCAGACGAGGAACCCGTAGGCGAACAGCGGATAGCCCAGACCGCGCAGCCCGTAGGCGAGCATCAGCAGCGGATAGCTGGTCAGCGGGATGGCGACGAGCAGGAAGAGCAGCTGGAAGGCGCCCCAGATGCCCAGTCCGGTCCACATGACGCGGCGCGGGCCCCACAGGTCGGACAGCACGCCGGAGAGCCAGGCGGCGATGCCCGCCGCGATCCCGTAGACGGTGAACAGCAGCGCGACCCGGGACTCCGAGATGCCCTGGTCGATGAGGTACGGCGAGAGATAGCCGGACTCGACCCCGTCCCCGATCATGAAGAGGAGGAGTCCGAGGTATCCCCAGGCAAGCGTCGGCGGGATACCCAGGCGTGTGATCAGCGAACGCGGCGGAGAGTTCGTCATCGAATCTCCCTTTCTGCTGCGGCGGGGCAGGAGGGGTGAACGCTGTGATGGAACCGCCGGGCAGAAACGGGCGTCAATGGCCGCCGGAATCTTCGCATCGGGGCCGCGACCTGCCATGTTGTGTCGTACCGGAACCGCATGTGGACGCCATGGTCACCGCGCGCGCCATGTGAAATCCGTGCGAACATAACGCGGCGAATTCACGCGGCGGATCCGTACGACGGGCCGCATCACCACACCGGGCGGCCGCGCGGGGACCGGAGGGAGCGAAGCCATGGACCGGGTCGAGGCCCAGGAGGAGCGGCGGCGCCGCATGCGCGACACGGTCATCGCCCGCGGCTTCGTGCGCACCGCGGACCTCGCCGAGGAGTGCGGCGTCAGTCTGATGACCGCGCACCGCGACCTGGACGCCCTTCAGGCGCAGGGCTGGCTGCGCAAGGTGCGCGGCGGGGCGACCGGGCTGCCGTCGGCGCAGTTCCACGGCAGCGTCGCGGAGCGGATGGCCACCATGGCGCAGACCAAGCAGCAGCTGGCACGGGCCGCCGCGACGCTGCTGGTCCCCGGCCAGACGGTGCTGCTCGACGACAGCACGACCTGTCTGCTGCTGGCCCACCAGGTCGCCGAGCACACCCCGCTGACGGTGATCACCAACTCGCTGCCGGCCATCACCACCCTCGCCAAGGAGCCCGGCATCTCGCTGATCACGCTGGGCGGTGCCTACTTCCCGGCGTATGACGCCTTCATGGGCCCGCACACCGCCGATGCCGTACGGGCCTTTCGCGCCGATGTGCTGTTCATGTCCACCACGGCCGTCACCAACGGCCGCTGCTACCACACCTCACCGGAGACCGTGCAGGTCAAGCGGGCCATGATGGAAAGCGCCGGCCGCCGCGTCCTGGTCGCCGACCACACCAAGTTCGCCAAGGGCGGCCTCTATGCGCTGGCCCCGCTGACCGACTTCGACCTGCTGATCGTCGACGACGGACTGCCCGCGGAGCAGGTACGGGACGTACGGGCGGGCGGCACCGAGGTGTTGGTGGTACCGGCCCGGGGCTAGCTTGCCCCGCTCCGCTCCGCTCGGTTCTGTGCCTTCGATAGGCCCCAGGTGTATCGACAGGTGTATCGACAGGCTCGCTCGGCCGCGAGGGTCACTTCCCCGTCCTCGGTGAGCAGTTCGACACGATAGAGCGCGCACAGCCGAGCGGTACCACGCGTGGGTTCGGGCGCGTTGCGGCATCCGCCACGACGGGCCGGCCGGGGGTGCCCGGGTCGATGGCCGTATGGGTGTGCGACGCTGATGCGATGTCGCTCGCCCCTGACCCCGCAGAGCCGATAGCGCCCGATCCGGTGCGCGAGGTGCCGGGCACGCTGCTCACCCAGTCCTGGCTCGACCTGTCGTTCCTGCACTGGGCCGCCGACCCTGCGGACGTGGCGCCGCTGCTGCCGGCCGGGACCGTGCCGGACACGCACGACGGGCTCACCTACCTCGGCCTGGTGGCGTTCAGGATGTACCAGGTGGGCTGGTTCAGGGTGCCGGGCATCCCGTACCTCGGCACCTTTCCAGAGACCAACGTGCGGCTCTACTCGGTGGACCGGCACGGCCGACGCGGCGTGGTGTTCCGCTCTCTGGAGGCATCGCGGCTGCTACCGGTGGCCTTCGCCCGCAGCGCCTTCCGGCTGCCCTACATGTGGGCCAAGATGGCGATCCACCGCGACGGGGACACCATCAGCTACACCAGCAGCCGACGCTGGCCGGGGCCGCGCGGGGCGTGCTGTCGGATCGGGGTGCGGGTCGGCGAGCGGATCGAGGAGCCGACCGCCCTCGAACACTTCCTGACCGCCCGCTGGGGCATGCACAACGCCTTCTTCGGCCGGTCGGTGTATCTGCCCAACATCCACCCGCGCTGGCCACTGCACCGGGCCGAACTCCTGCACTGCGAGGATGAGTTGGTGACCGCCGCCGGGCTGCCGTCGCCGGTCGGGCCACCGGTGAGCGTGCTGTACTCCCCCGGCGTGCCGGTCCGCTTCGGCCGCCCTGCCCGCCCGGGCGGCCTGCCCACCCCCTGAGTGGACTGGAGATCGCGCCGAGGGCGGCGGTAGTGCTGCCCTCGGCGCTCGATCGGGTATCAGCGGTGAGTTTCGACCTTCAGATCGCCGCGGGTCAGCGTGCGGCCGAAGTCGCCGGCGAGCAGGTCGTGCGGGACGCCGAGTCCGATCGCGCCGGCCTCGTCGAGGCGGGCCAGTTGGGAGGCGGTGAAGTCAACCTCCAGGGCGCCCAGATTGTCCGCCAGCTGCGCGGGGGTGCGGGCGCCGATGACCGGTGCCGTCACGCCCGGGTTCTGCAGGGTCCAGGCGAGCCCGACCTGGGCGGATGTGCGGCCCAGCTCCGTGGCGACCTCCTTCACGACGTCCATGATGGCGAAGTTGCGCTCGGTGAGCGCGCCGTTGGCGATGGTGACCCTCTTGCGGGTGCCGTCGTCGACGTCGGCATGCGTCGCGGTCAGGTCGTCGCGGCTGTACTTGCCGGTGAGCACCCCGCCGGCCAGCGGTGAGTACGGCAGCACCCCCAGCCCCATCTCGCGTGCCATGGGGATCAGATCACGTTCCCCGGTACGCTCGATCAGGCTGTATTCGATCTGCAGCGCGACCAGCGGCGACCAGCCGCGCAGGTCGGCGATCGCCTGCATGCGCGACACCTGCCAGGCCGGGACGTTGGACATCGCCACGTACAGGACCTTGCCCTGCCGGACCAGATCGTCCATGCCGCGCAGGATCTCCTCGACCGGTGTCGTGAAATCCCACATGTGCAGGTAGAGCAGATCGATGTAATCCGTATTCAGCTGTCGCAGACTGGCTTCCACCGACGCGAACAGGCTCTTGCGGTGCGGGCCACCGGAATTCGGATCGCCGGGCCGGCGCAGCGTCGTGTATTTCGTTGCCAGCACCAGGCTTTCGCGGTGATCGCGGGTGAATTCGCCCAGCAGACGCTCGGAGCTGCCTTGCGTGTAGGTGTTGGCGGTGTCGATGAAGTTGCCGCCGCGCTCGACGTAGAGGTCGAACAGCTTGCGCGCCTCATCCTGCTCGGCGCCCCAGCCCCACTCGGTGCCGAAGGTCGCCGCCCCCAGCGCCAGCGGTGAGACCCGCAGCCCGGAGCAGCCCAGCAGCCGATAGGTGTCAAGGGTGAGCGACATCATGTCCTCCTGTGCTTGTGATCCGTCGTCGAGAACAAGCCTGTGACCGCCGCGAGCCGGGGATAAGGGAAAGAAGATCCTGGGAACACCAATCCCACCCTGGCTGTTGGATCGACCATGACGACACGCACCGTGGACACGACACAGGAGCTGGCCGCGTTCCTGCGGACCCGGCGCGAACGTCTGGACCCGCGCGACCTCGGTCTGCCGTCGCGTCGGCAGTCCCGGCGGACCCCGGGACTGCGCCGCGAAGAGGTAGCCGAACTGGCCGGGGTCAGCGTCGACTACATCGTGCGGCTGGAACAGGCTCGTGGGCTGCGGCCCTCGGCGGACGTGGTGGAGGCGCTGTCCCGTGCGCTGCGCCTGGCCCCCGACGAACGCACCTACCTCTTCGACCTGGCCCGGCAGCGCCGCCCCCGCCACGCCGACAAGCCCGCCACCACAGCAGTGCCGCCGCTGGCCCGGCTGGTCGCCGACCTGGCGCCGCTGCCGGCCATGCTGATGAACCACCGCTACGACATCCTGGCCTGGAACGGCGAAATGGCGAGGCTGCTACTGGATTTCGACACCCTGCCGCCGTCGCAGCGCAATTCGATGTGGCTGTGCCTGATGCATCCGGAGATACGCGAGTTCTACGTCGACCGCGAACGCGTCGTGCGGGAGGGGATCGCCCACCTGCGCGCTGCGTGGGCCGCGCATCCGGAGGATCAGGCGTTGACCGGCCTCATCGCCGAATTCACCGCTCATGACGAGGAATTCGCGCGCTTGTGGGCCGAGCGAGACGTCAAGGTCAACGGCCGCGGGCGCAAGGTGATGCGGCATCCTGACGTCGGTGCGCTCGCCGTGCATTTCGAAGTGCTGATGCCACTTCAAGATCCGGACCAGCGGTTGGTGATCTACCGCGCCGCGGACGATGAGAGCCAGTCGGCATTGGACCGGTTGTGCGCACGGTGATGTCGAACCGTCATTCCGGCGTTCTTTAAATCAGAATCCCAGGAAACGGCTTTGACCTGCAACGAGGTCAGGGCAGGACTTTGAGCCCCCGGACCACTCCGCGCCGGCGGGTGACACCGGCACGGAGTGATCGGGGGCCGCTGGATCGCGGGTTCAGGCCGTGACGGCCGGCTTGAGGACCTCCTCACACCACTGCCGGAACGTCGTCGGGGTCGTCGACTCCGCGGTACGCGGCTCGGCGTTGTCGAGGCCCTGGTTCTTGGCGTCGAACATGTCGACCATCGCCTGCGCCATCGCGTCGGTCGTCCCGAAGCCGGTGAGGCGTTCCTTGAGCGCCGCGCCCGGAGTCTGCCGGTAGCTGACCCCGGTGCCGAGGACCTCGGAGATGATCTGTGCCATCTCGTTGGGCGACAGGTCTTCGGGCCCGAGGCAGGCGACCTGGCCGGACCCCTCCCACGCGTCGTCGAGCAGCAGCCGCGCGGCGGTGGCGGCGATGTCACGGGTGGCAACGGTGGGGCTCTTCAGGTCCGGGTCGGCCATCATGGAGAACATGCCCTGCGCCTTGATCGCGCCGACCTGGTGGAGCAGGTTGTGCATGAACGACGGGCAGATCACCGCTCGGTAGGCGACGCCCGAGGCGGCGATCAGGTCGTCCATCGCCAGCGAGGCGGTCACCAGGCCGGCCTGACCGGCCATCGGCGTCCCGCGACCGAGCGCGGAGATCCCGACGACGCGCTCGACGCCGTGGCGAGCGAACGCCTCGCACGCGGGGCGCGTGAAGTCGAGATAGGCGGCTTCGGCGGTCGGCGCGGCCGGCTCGCCCGGCGCGAGCCAGAAGACAGCCGCGGCGCCCTCGCAGGCCCGGTCGATCACGGCGGTCTCGCTGTGCGAGCCCTCGACGATCTCGACGCGCTCACGGACCTCGGGTGCGAGCCGCGAGGCGTCGCGGACGACGAGGCGCAGCGGCGCCCCGCGGTCGAGCAGGTCATCGACGAGCCGGCGGCCGATGGTGCTGGTGGGTGCGGTAATGACGATCATGTGGTGCTTTTCCGTTTCTGTTTCTTCGGGTGGTGGTGACAGACAGCGGCGGTCGTGAGCACACGCAGCGCGACCCCGGCATGGAGTCCGACGTCCCCGAAAGCGGCGGCATCGCCGGCCCGCAGGGTTCGCGGTGTCACGAGGTCAGGCCGGGCGTGGGAGGTAGGCCAGGCCGTGGGCGCCGGGCTCGCCGAGCTTGGCGATGTCCAGCCGGGCCAGGACCTGCAGCGTCTCCAGGTCGACGAGGTTGACGGTGGACGAGACGACGCAGGCCACATAGGCGATCCGGCCGTCGGGCGACGAGGTGATGGTCAGCGGGCCGAGCCCCACCTCGAGCTCGCCCAGCTGCTTCCGGGTGTCGGCGCAGAACACGGTGAGGCGGCCCGGCGCTTGGCGCCCGAGTCGGGACACCGGGTCGGGTGCCATGCGCAGTTCGCCCGCGAGCAGCTTTCCCGTCGACGTCAGGTGCACCGGCACGACGACGTTCTCCGTGGGCAGGGTGTCGACGACGGATGCCGTCCGGGCGTCGATGACCGCGATCCCGGTGGCCGGCCGCTCCTCGTCGGTGGCGAAGAAGGGACCGGCGTAGGGCTCGGCGACGAAAACGTGCGTGCCGTCGGCGGAGACGGCGAGTCCCTCGCTGCCCGGCACCTCGATCTTCGCGGTGAGGGTTCCCCGTTCGAGGTCGACCACCGACACGAACGGCGCCTCCTTGTTGGTGGCGTAACCCGTCCTTCCCGCCGGATCGATGGCGAACCAGTGCGGGCCGGGCGCGTCCGTGTCGATCCTGCCCAGCGGCCGACGGGTCTCCGTGTCGATCACCACGACACCGCCGGGCCGGTCCGCCGAGCCCTCCACGCTGACGTAGAGGCGACGACGTGCCGTGTCCAATGCCAGTCCGTGCGGCCCGTGTTCCGGGGCGAGATCGACGACCTCGACGATGCGGCGGGTGTCGGGGTCGATGACGGTCAGCTCGGTCCGTCGGCCGGTGTGCGCGTGGTAGTAGCCCGAGTGATAGGCCGTTGTGCACCACAGCAGTCGCTGCGTCGGGTCGAAGCACAACTCGTGTGGCTCGGCGAGGACTTCCGTCGTACCGAGGTGCCGGTCGGAGGCGGCGTCGAAGAACGAGACCGTCGGCCCGCTCTGACTGACCACGGCCAGCACCTCTCCTTCCCGACCGGCACGGGGGGACTGCTGCATTGCGGGCTCCTACGGGGCGAAGGGTTGTGACGCGTCTTCACGAACACCTCCACTCTCGGCACCAGAGGATTGCGCGGCAATGCAAAGATTGGCATCCAATAATTGACTCAGGCGTAAAAGTGCAGCTCAGGAGCGTCAATGGATCTCAACCTGCTCCGCGCCCTGGACGCCCTGCTCCAGGAGAACAGCGTGACCCGCGCCGCGGAGCGACTCGGCACGTCGCCCGCGGCGGCCAGCCGTACCCTGGCCCGGCTCCGCCGCGCCGTCGGCGACCCTCTGCTGGTCCGCGCGGGCCAGGGGATGGTCCCGACCCCGCGAGCCCTGGAACTCCGGGAGGAGGTGGGCGCGTTGCTGCGCAACTGCGACAACGTCCTGCGGCCCGGAGCCGGTTTCGATGCCGTGCATCTCCAGCGCACCTTCGCCGTGCAGGCCACCGACCTGCTCCTGACGGGGCTGGCCGGGACCTTGACCGACCGGATCCACGCGGAGGCCCCGCACGTGGACGTGGTCTTCCTGCCGGAGGCCATGGAGGGCGGCCCCGCGCTACGGCAGGGCTGGGTGGACGTCGAACTGGGTGTCCTCGGACACCTCGACCCGGAGATCCGGACCCGGCAGCTCACCCGGATGACGCTGGTCGGCATCGCCCGCAGCGGTCATCCCCTCTTCGACGGGCGGATCGACGCCCGCCGTTTCGCCGCGGCCGGCCACATCGGCATCTCCCGGCTCGGCAAGCGTCTCGGCCCCATCGACAGCGCGCTCGCGGAACGCGGGCTGCGGCGCCGGATCGCGGTCGTGGTACCCAGCCATACGAGCGCGATGATGCTCGCCCGGGACACCGACCTCGTTGCGCTCACCCTGGCCGACTGGCTCCCCGGGACCACCTCCGCACTGGGACTGCGCACCTTCCCCCTCCCCCTCGACCTGGCACCCCTCGACCTCGGAATGGCCTGGCACCCCCGCAACTCTTCGGACCCGGGCCACCGCTGGTTCCGCGACCACTTGGCGGCCTCGGTCCTGGCCCCGTCCGGAACGGGGGACGGCGACGCCGAGCCGGGCACCACGTCGTAGGGGTGAGGGTGTGCGCTGCCCCCGCAACGTGGGTGACGGGACCTGCCGTTCACGGCTCCGCCCCACCGGATGTCCGATGGGACGGAGTGAAAGGGCGCGGCAGGTCAGTTGTTGAGGCTGGTGTGGTTCCACCAGCCCTGGCGGCCGACGGTGAGGTCGACCGTCTGGCCAGTCCCGTCGATCTTGCCCTGGTACTGCTGGCCGTTCTTCAGCGGGCTCTCGATCAGCTTGTCGTGGGCGTCCTGGATCGAGTCGATGACGAGGGTCGGGACCTTCTTGAGCGTCGCCGGGTCGATGGGCCTCGTGGTGGCGACGGTGACGGCCTCGTCCCAGTTCGGGCGGTCCGCGAGCTGGTGGGCGAGGTGGATCTCGTCGCCCTCGCCGAACATCAGATAGGTGAGGTACTCGGGGTAGGCCAGGTCTCCGAGCTTGCGGAAGGAGCGGACGTCTTCCCTCTTGCACTCCACCGGGGTCTCGGTCGTCGTCATCTGCTGGAAGTCGCGGCTGCCGTCCGGCTTCACGACGACCCGCTCCAGATGGACGCTGAACTCCTTGCCCTGCTGCAGCTCCGGGAGCTCGAAGTGGTGCGGACAGCGCAGGGCGTAGAAGACCCGCTCGTTCTCGTGCTGCGCCAGGTCCTGCAGGTACCTCTCCCGCAGCTCACCGCTGTCCTTGATGGTGAAGGTGAACACCGCCTGGTAGTTGTGGCCGGACTGGGGGTTGTAGAGCGCGAGGTGGTAGAAGAACAGCTTCTTCTTGCCCAGCACCAGGAAGCGGTGGATGTGCTCGTGTCCGTCGTGGTCGGGCCCGGGAGTGGTGTTCATGAGAAGGTCTCGCCTTTCGTCGGGTGGGGGTTCGGTCGGGTGTTCTGCCGGCGCCGGGCCCAGAAGGGGCGGTCGGCCCAGCGGGTTTCCTGTGCGTGCACGGCACGGTGGCCGTGCTGGTAGGCGGCTCGGGCCGTGGCGACCTTCGCCGCGTAGTCGGCCAGCGCCGCCCGGTCGCCGTGCAGCCGGGCGTCGACCGCCCGGCCCGCGCTCAGCCCGGTGTAGAGGGCGGTCAGGATGCCCTGCGAGCTGAGCGGGTCGAAGGCGGCCGCCGCGTCTCCGGCGGCCGTCCAGCCGTCGCCGTGCACCCGGTCCAGATGTGCGCTGTGCGCGGGGGCGCGGCGGGGTGGCCGCAGGGCGGTGAGGCCGTGCGGGCGGGCCCGGCGGGAGATGTGCCGGGTGGCCAGCAGACGGTCGCGGAACCGCTCGGCACCGCGCGCGGCGGCGACGGGCAGATCGGGGTCGGTGAAGTAGGCGACCAGCCGGTGCCGGGAGGGCAGCAGGGCGGTGTACCACCAGCCGTCCTGGTCGGACTCGACCAGCGAACGGCCGTCGGTGGTGGCCTGCGGGGCCGGGCCGAGGGTGAGGTGGAAGGCCGTGAGCCGGTCCCCGGTGCGCCGCCGCGCACCGGAGCGGACGGCGATCGCGGCGCCCCGTCCGGTGGCGTCCACCACCCAGCGGCAGCGGACCGTCCGCTCCCCGCCGCCGGAGCGGTCGCGCAGGGCGAGCCGCCAGGTGCCGTCCGGCTGCCGGGAGGGGCACCGTACGCGGGTGTGCTCGGCGACCTCGGCGCCCGCCGCACGGGCGGCATCGCGCAACCGCCGGTCGAAGAGCGGACGGTCGAGGTGCCAGCCGTGGCCGTACGGGTCGTTGATGAAGTCCACGGCGTGCAGTTCGGCCGAGCCCCAGGCGGACAGGTTGCCGTGGCAGGGCAGATGGCCGGTGCCGAGGACCGGCTCCTCGACGCCGAGGTCGGCCAGGAGCAGCCGCCCCATGGACACCAGTGCCTCGCCGGCCTTGGGCGGGCCGGTGCCCGCGTCGGCCAGCAGGACGGTGCGCCCGGCCCGTACGAGGGCGAGCGCGGCGGCGCTGCCGGCCGGGCCACCACCCGCGACCACGACGTCATAGCCCGGGACGGGACTCACTGGGCGCCGTGGAAGGGGTCGAGCTTCTCCAGATAACCGGCGGCGATCGCCGTCTCGTCCTGGCCGGTCGCCTCCTTGACCTCCTGGACCGCCTGCTGGACGAGCATGGACTCGACGGTCTCGGCCGGGACCTCCCCGGTCCAGGCATCGGCCGCGCCGGCCCGTTGGGGCACACCCGCCTCGGGTACCTGGATGTTGATGAGGTTGGCGTGGTCGGCGGCCGGCGGATAGCCGGGCTCGGACTCGACCTGGAGGTACCGGGGGAACTTCGCGTCGCCCACGGTGTATTCGTGTGTCTCGACGATGCCGAACTTGAACCAGTCGTCGATCATCTGCCGGCGCTGAACGTTGAAGTTGGTGCCCTTCAGGCCGCGCAGCCACACCGCGCGGTTCTCGAAGGCCTTCTCCCTGGCGCTGTCGTCGGAGCCGGTCGGCGGGGTGTTGACGGTGGCGAAGTCCGACTGCTTGAGCACATGGTTGGGCATCTGGGCGGGCCAGAAGGTGGGCAGATAGGGGCTGTAGCGGGGGCCGAGACCCGACTGCACCTGGTAGCCGGAGCGGCAGCTCGCCGTGTCGCACTGCCAGGGGGCGGCCATCCAGCGGGTGAGGTCGCCCGGCCCCTGCGCGAACAGCGGGCCGTTCTTGCCCAGGGCGTCCTGGAGGGTGAGCACCTCGCCGTAGTCGCGTTCCGGGTTCTCCGGGCTGCGGTGCAGGATGCGGAACGGCTCGGAGTACATGGTCTTGTGCCGCATCGGCCAAGTGACCTCGCAGCCGGGGTGGAACGCGTCGGCGGCGCAGTTCTCCAGCGCGGCCCGGTCCAGCAGATGCGGCTGGTCGGCGGGCGGCGCCTCGTCCACGTCCGGGAAGCCGGTGCGGGTCGGGCCGGAGGTGAAGTGGCCGTCGGCCCACAGGGCCAGCATCCGGTCCTGGGCGGCGGAGAGCGTGATGTGCTGCCGGACGGAGGTGGCCTTGCCGCCGGACATGGCATCGCCGTAGAGCCACGGCCAGGGCAGCGGGGACGTGCCGTCGCGGTCGTAGTCGCGCATGTGGACGTAGACCTGGCGGCGGAGTTCCTGGCTGGCCTGGCCCGGGTCGGCGAGCCGCTTGCGCATGGCCGGGGCGAGGAAGTGGTACGGGCCGTCCCAGCCGAACTGGGTGGCGAAGCCGTGGTTGACCCACTGCAGGTCGCAGAACCGCCGCAGGATCGGTTCGATGTGGTCGGGGTAGGACACCTGCGGCTCGACGGGCAGGGTGTGCTCGGTGACGAACACGTCGTGGAGCAGGTCGTAGAGGGTGCGGACGGTCTTCACACCGGGCGCGTAGTGCGGCGGGGCGACCACGGCCCAGGCCGGGGTCGCGGTCTTCGTGGCGCCCCCGATGGTGACCTCCGCCGTGACCGGGCCGTCGGAGACGTCGTCGTACCAGGTGTCGTTGTTGGCGACGCCCGAGATCGGCTTCTCGGGTGTGGCGTAGGAGGCCGACTTGCCGGCACCGCCGACGACCAGCAGGCGTCCGTCGGTCTGGGTGGAGATCGAGCCCAGGGCGACCGCCCGGGTCATGATCTTTCCGGCGAAGGTGGCGGTCTCGTGCTGGGAGGCGCGGATGGTCTGGCGGCCGGGGTCGATGACGAGCTTCTTGCGCTCCGCTCCGCTGACGTCGGCATTGCGCCGGCGCCGCTGGGTGTCCGGCAGTCCGGTGGCCTCGGGGATGTCGAGCGGGATGTGGAACTGGTACCAGGCGGCCTTCTTGTTGGCCAGGTGCACCGACCACTTGATCTCGGTGACGTCCTCGTCGTCCAGCGTCAGCTCGCGGACGATCTCGCCCGCCTGGTTGTAGCCGTAGATCCGGAAGCGGGCGGCCTGCCGGATGATCTTCCCTGAGCTGTCCTTGTAGGAACCGGCCGGCAGCGGCGGCTGGTCCGGTGACTCCGGGCCTATGATGGGCTGTTTGTCGCTGTTGCCGATCCGGGCGATTCCTATGGCGGGGTGGATCTTCACCTGTGCGATCCGTGTGTCCATCGAGGAGCCTTTCAGTGGACGGGTGTGGATGCCCCCGAAGGCCTCAAACGTAGGATCGACGTCGTTCGCAAGGTGACATCGAGGCGTCACAATGGGTGCACGGATTCACCCTTTCGAGAGGGCCGACACGCGGAGCCACGCCGGGCCCGCTCACGGACCGTGACGGCGGCCGCCGGACCGGCGGGGTGCTGCACCCAGCGGAAGGCCGCGCCCGGTGGTGCCTGGGCACCGGACGCGGCAGGGGATCGCCGTCCGCCCCGCGTTCCGCGGGAGGGCCGGGGAGGTCAGACGAAGGCGCTCTCGCCGGTGATGGCCTTGCCCACGATGAGGGTGTTCATCTCGCGGGTGCCCTCGAAGGAGTAGATGGCCTCGGCGTCGGCGAAGAAGCGCGCGACGTCGTAGTCGAGGACGATGCCGTTGCCGCCGAATATCTCCCGGCTCCAGGCCACGACCTCGCGCATCCGGGCCGTGACGAAGGCCTTGGCCAGGGAGGAGTGCTCGTCGCGGAAGATGCCGGCGTCCTGGAGGCGGGCCAGCTGGACGAGCATCCCCCAGGAAGCGGTGATATTTCCGAGGCTCTTGACGAGGAGGTCCTGCACCAGCTGGAAGCGGGCGATCGGGCGGCCGAACTGCCGGCGCTCCTTGGCGTAGGCGAGCGCGAGTTCATAGGCGCCGATCATCACGCCGAGGGCCTGCCAGGCGACGCCGCTGCGGGTGGCGCGCAGGATCTCCGCGACATCGCGGAAGGAGTCCACCCGCTGGAGGCGGTTGGCTTCCGGGACACGGACCTCGGTCAGGGTGAGATCGGCGTTCTCGACGATCCGGAAGGCGGTCTTGTTCTCGATCTTGGCAGCCGAGAAGCCGGGCGTGCCCCGCTCCACCACGAAGCCCTTGACCTTGTTGTCGGCCTCGTCGCGGGCCCAGACGATGACCAGATCGGCAAAGGTGCCGTTGCCGATCCACCGCTTGGCGCCGTTGAGGATCCAGTGGTCGCCGGCCCGCCGGGCGGTGGTGCGCATACCGCCTGCCACGTCGGAGCCGCCGAGGGGCTCGGTCATGGCGAAGGCGCCGATCTTGTCGAGGGCGGCCATCGCCGGCAGCCAGCGGTCGCGCTGCTCCTGGTCGCCGCCGCGGTAGATGCTGTACATGGCCAGGCCGTTGTGGACGCCGAAGAAGGTCGCGGACGAGGCGTCGGTGCGGGTGTACTCCATCGCGAGCATGCCGACCAGCAGATGGCTCCCGGCGGGCAGCGGGTCGCCGTACCCCTCGTACGGGACGCCGGAAAGGCCCAGTCCGCGGAACTTGCCGATCAGTTCGCGGGGGAACTCCCCCTTGGCCCAGGCGTCGTTGACCAGCGGCTTCACCTCGGTACGCATAAAGTCACGGGCCTGCAGGAGCAGTTTGCGCTCCTCGTCGGGCAGCAGGTTCTCATAGCCGTAGAAGTCGGCGGTGAGGCCGTCGGACAGGGCGGTCTCGGGGTGGGTGGCGGTCATGACCGGGTCTCCTCGTTCTGCTCGCTGGTGGTGCCGGCGTTCTTCAGGGCGCCGAGGACGGCGAGCTGCTTGCGGTCGCGGTCCTGGGTGAGGTCGCGGTACGAGCGCGAGCCGTACGCGTCCTCCACGGCCCTGATGAGCCGTTCGGTCTGTTCGGGGTTCTGCTCGGGGCGGCCGAGGGAGTCCCACATCTGCTGCATCGACGGGCCGATGTGCTCGGCCATGTGCCGGTAGCCGCCGGGGCCGCCGCCCAGGTGGGCGCCGAGGAAGGGACCCACCGTCGACCAGCGCAGACCGAGCGAGTTCACCATGATCGCGTCGAGCTCGGACGGGCTGACCACACCCTGCTCCACCAGGTGGATCGCCTCGCGGCTGAGCGCGTTCTGCAGGCGGTTGCCGACAAAGCCGGGGAGCTCCTTGCGCTCCACCACGGGGACCCGGCCGACCGAGCGGTAGAACGCCACCGCCCGGGTGACGGAGTCCTCGCTGGTGCGCCGGCCGGGCACCACCTCCACCAGCGGCACCAGGTGCGGCGGGTTGAACGGATGGCCGATCAGGATGCGCCCGGCGTCGTCGAGCCGGTCGGTGAACGCGGTGGACGGGATGGCGGAGGAGGAGCTCAACAGGAGTGCGTGGGACGGGGCTTCGCGCACCAGGGTGGCGAAGAGCTCACGCTTGAAGGCGGTGTTCTCCGGGCCGTTCTCCTGGACCACATCGGCGTGGCGGACCGCCTCGGTGACCTCGTCGGCCAGCTGGACCCGGCCGGCGAGGCCGGCTGTGTCGAGGCCCTGCCGGGCCAGCTGCGGGGCGGCCTCGGTCAGCGCCGTATCGACGGCTTCGGCGAGGTCGGGGCGCGGATCGGTGACCCGCACGTTCAGTCCGTGCCCGGCGAACAGGGCGGCCCACGAGAGGCCGATGGTCCCGGCGCCGATCACGGCCACGGTGGGGTGGGTGTGACTCATGGCAGATGCTTCTTTCGTACGCGGCGTCAGCGCGCGAGGTAGTCGTGCACCGGCTTGACCGGCGCCAGGGTGAGGTCGGTGAGGAGGTGGCTCGCCGAGACGATCTCGCGGACCGGCAGATCGGCCAGCGGGGCCAGCGCATGCGCACCCAGTTGCAGCCGGGCGGGGCCGGTCCAGGCGCCCTTGACGACCACATCGCTGATCTGGGTGCGGACCAACTGGGCCACCTGCGGCGCTCCGTCGTACCCGGGCACCAGCTTGAGCATGAAGGTCGGCACCGTGATCTGCGCGGCCGCCTCTTCGGGGTCCAGCTCATGGTGCTTGTAGCCCATCGTGGCGGTCGCCACCCGGACCGTGCCGTAGTCGAGGACGCCGACGAGCGCGCCGTGGTCCACGTACAGGGCCGGCGATCCGACGGTCTTCGGGTAGGCACTGGCCTCGCGTCCGGAGACCGTGGCCGGGAAGTTGTCGAGGTACATGGCGTGCAGGTACTCGCCCCGCTCGCCTTCGTGGCGGACCGGGATCGCCTGGCCGGATTCGGTGTACGGCCCGTACCCGCTGACATCGCCCATCCGCATCACCTCGAAGCGGACCAGCGGCTCGTCGATCTCCAACGGCTCGGGTACCACCGCGCGCAGCGCGTCGTAGTCGGTGCGGTAGACGATGTTGAGGTACTCGCGGTGGGTGAAGCGCGGGATGACGGGTGGGTACGCCGGGTTGATCAGGGGGGTGGCATGGTGCCGGGTGACGTCGTGCTGCTTCATGGTGTGCTCCTCCTACTTGCCCTGCCAGACGGGGGCGCGGCGCTCGGCGAAGGCCGTCATGCCTTCCCGTACGTCGGCCGACGCGGCGAGGGCGGCCATCTCCCTGCGCTGGGCGGCGAAGGCGGCCGGCTCGGGCGTGCCGTCGGCGGCGTGGGCGATCTTCTTCACCGCGGCGAGGGCGAGCGGGGCGTTCGCCGCGAGCTGTGCGGCCAACTCCAGTGCCGTGGCGACGGTTTCGCCGGCCGGTACGACGCGGTTGGCGATGCCGAGCAGACCGGCCCGCTCGCCGGAGACCGGCTCTCCGGTCAGCAGCAGCTCCATGGCCAGGTGGTGGGGAATCCGCTTGGGCAGCCGGATCACCCCGCCGCCGGCCGCGATGAGGCCGCGCTTGACCTCCGGAAGGCCGAACCGGGCGTCGTCGGCCGCGACGATGAGGTCGCAGGCCAGGGCGAGTTCGAAGCCGCCGCCCATGGCCCAGCCCTCGACTGCGGCGATCAGCGGCTTGGCCGTCACGGTCTCGGTCAGCCCGCCGAAGCCGCGGCCCGGGATCTCGGGCGATTCACCGGCCAGCGCGGCCTTGAGGTCCATACCGGCGCTGAAGGTGCCGCCCGCGCCGGTCAGGACGCCGACCCGGAGCGCGGGGTCGGCCGCCAACTCGTCGAGGGCGCGGGCGAGTCCGGCCGCCACGGCGGCATTGACCGCGTTACGGGCGCGGGGCCGGTCGAGGGTGATGAGGAGGGCGGTACCGATCCTCTCGGTGCGGACTTCGGGGGCGGGGTCCGCGGGACGGGTGGGGGCTGGGGTGGTGTCCGGTGTGCTGGGCATGGCCCGGGTCCTTTGATGGTCGGAGTGTGGTGCGGGAGCGGTGACGGCGTGGCGGGCCGTCAGCGCCGGGCCGCGTCGAGTTCGTCGAAGACCTCTTCGGTGTGCTGGCCGGGCAGCGGGGCGAGCCGCCGGACCGAGCCCGGGGTGGCGGAGTAGCGCACGGGGATGCCGACCGAACGGATCGGCCCCTCGCTCGGGTGCTCGACCAGGTCGAGGAGGTGGCCGTCGCGGACGTAGGGGTCGTCGGCCGCCCGGTCCAGTTCCAGCACGGGCGCCATGGGGATGCTGTGCTTGGCGCAGACGTCCTCCCACTCCTGCGTGGTCAGGCTCGGCGCGCTCCGGGCCACCAGCTCCAGGAGCGGGTCGACGTCGGCGTCCTCGATGACCGGGCCCGCCACCCGGGGGTCCTCGGCGAGGTCGGGGCGGCCGGCGGCGGCGAAGAAGTCGCGGAAGTTCTGCGGGGTGTACGGCACGACGCAGGCGAGCCCGTCGGCCGTGGGCACGGCCCGGTGGCCGCGCTTCATCGACAGGGGGAATCCGGTGGAGCCCTCGGCCGGCTCGTAGACATGGCCCGAGAGGTGCTCGACGAGGTTGAAGGCGATGAGGGTGTCCGTCATGGGGACTTCGATGTGCTGGCCGCGTCCCGTGCGGTCGCGGTGGACCAGCGCGGCGAGCACCGCGTAGACGATGGTGAGCGCGGCGACCTTGTCACCGATGATCGTCGGCAGGTAGACGGGCCGGCCCAGCGCACGGTTGGCCACGTCCACCAGACCGGAGGACGCCTGCACCGTTTCGTCGTAGGCGGCGTGCCCCGCGCGGTCGGAGTCGCTGCGGAAGCCCTGGGCGTGGGCGTAGACCAGACCGGGGTGGCGCTCGGCGAGGTCGGCGTGGGTCAGACCGAGCCGGGCCAGGGCGCCGGGGCGCATATTGGTGATCAGCACGTCGGCCGTGCCGATGAGCGCCAGTGCGCGCTCGTGGTCGTCCTCGTCCTTGAGGTTCAGGGAGACGCTGCGCTTGTTGCGGTTGACGTTCAGGTTGAGCGGTGTCATCCCGGGCGTGGTCCGGTACCGGCCCGACCGTACGGTGTCCGACGGCGACTCGATCTTGATGACGTCGGCGCCGAGGTCCCCGAGGATCTGGGCGGCGTAGGGGCCCATCACCACCGTGGACAGATCGATCACCCGTACGCCGTCCAGCGGGCCGTTGGCGCTTTCGGTCGTGGCGTCCATTGTCGCTCCTGCGGAAGTAGCTGTACTGCGAATGTTTCCGTCTTCGACGGTAGGCGAGATGCCGCGGAATGAGAACGATCAAGAAACGAAGAATGGCATGACCACAGCGGTCATGCCATTTTTCCCGGGTTATGGGGCGCGTGAATCAGGCGAAGAGTTCCTCGGCGAAGATGCGCCGCGCCGCCGTGACGAGGTCGCCGAGGTCACCGCCGGGCTCCGCCCGGTCCTTGCGGAAGAGCAGACCGGTGGCCAGTTCGGGCTGGAAATCCAGCACCGGCAGCACCCGCACATTGTCCAGCCGGTAAAGATGCATCGGACTTTCCGGAGAGAGCATCGTCATCGAAAAGGCGAGCCCGCCGGAAACCAGTTCCGAGGTCCCCGCATAGTCGGAGCTATTGATGCGAATTCTCTTCCTCAGCCCCGCGGAATTCAGCCGTGCATCGATTTCATCGAAATACGCGGGCATGGCCTCGGGGGCGGTGGCCACATAGGGGAATTGCTTCAGCTCGTCCAGGGTGACCGACTCCCGGCCTTCGAACCGGTCGGCGGGGACCGCCGCCCCGAGCCGTTCCCGCATGACCTCGATGAGGCCGAGCGCGGGGTCAGCGACCGGCAGCCGGGCCAGCGCGAGGGCCAGCCGGCCGTCGCGGACGGCTTCGGCGAGGCTGGTGGAGCGGCCGGGCCAGCGCTTGAGCTCGTAGGTCTCCCCACAGGCGTCCTCCAGCTCCCGGACCCGGGCGCGGAGTGCGGGATGCACCCCGGAGGGCATCCCGATGAGCAGGGTGGTGCGCTGCGGACGGACGGCGTCACGCAGCCGCCAGGGAATGGAGTTGACGCGTTCGAGAACATCGCGCGCCATCGGCAGCAACGCGGCACCGGCGGGCGTCAGCTCGACGTGATGCGTGGTGCGGTCGAAGAGCGGCTGGTTCAGCTCACGCTCAAGGTCCTTGATCCGCTGGCTCAGAGGAGAGGCCGCCATATGCAACTTGCGTGCCGCCTGGGAGAAATTCAACTCTTCGGCGACCGCCACGAAGTAGCGCAGGTGCAGCATGTCCACACGACCACACTACCCGGGGCCGGTACCGCCGTTCGCGGACCGCGGCGGCCCCGGGGACGCTCGTCAGTCGTCGGCCAGACCGAGCAGCGAGGGGTCATCGGCCAGGTCGCGGAAGGCCGCTCGCGGGTCCTTGAGCAGCTTGCGCTCGGTGAGGTCGAGCACCCCGCCGACGGCGCTCACCTCGGCGGCCACCGTCCCGTCCGCCGTGCGGACGGTCTGCTCGATCCGGAAGGTCCTGCCCTCGCCCCAGAGGAAGGCGCAGCTCACCTCGACCTCGTCACCGGCCCGCAGCTCCCGCCGATAGCGGATGGTGGTCTCGATGGTCACCGGGCCGATGTGCCGGTCCACCATCGAGCTCTGGCGGATGCCGCTCGCCTGCAGCAGCGACCAGCGGGCGTGCTCGGCGTACTGCAGATAGACGCTCTGGTTCAGATGGCCCTGGGTGTCCGTCTCGTATCCGCGCACGGTGATCGGGACCGCGAACGGCTCCGCCGCGTCCGTGCCACGTTCCGTGTCCCCCGACTGCGCCGCTTCCGCCACGATCTCTCCCCGTTCCCCGTACGTGCCGTGCGCCACTCGGACGCACCCCGGCCCCATGGCCGCCAGCTTGCCATCGTAGGCGCCGGGGACCGGCGGGCGGCGGCCGGCCCGTCAGGGGCTGCCCGTCTTCAGCCTCAGGTTCCATTTGGCCAGGGCCTCACCGACCGGCTGGAAGATGGTGACGGTGGCACCGCCGAAGTTGCCGCAGGTGGCGGCGCCGCCACCGGAGTGCACGCCGATGGCCATCGGGGCGTTGGGCTGGGTGACATAGGAGCCGCCCGAATCGCCGGGCGCCGAGCAGGCGTTGGTGAACGAGAGGCCCTCGATGACCGTGTTGCCGTAGTCCACGGTCTGGTCGACCCGGGTGATCTCCCCGCAGTGCCAGCCGCTGCTCTGCCCGGAACGGCAGATCGACATACCCACCATGCCCTCCTGGGAGCCGGTGACGGTAACCGGCGTACCGCCCTGGCCCGCCACGTACGAGCTGACGGTCCAGCCCGGCTGGTCGACCTCCACCAGCCCGAAGTCGCCCTCGCGGTCGTTGATGCTGTGTCCGCCGCCCTGGTTGGAGGTCCCCAGGCGGCTGCCGTCCTTGCCGTACGCGGCCTGGTCGGCGGTCAGGGTGCAGTGACCGGCCGTCAGAAATCCCTGGAAGCCGTCCGGCCCGGTCACCGAGAAACCGATGGAGCAGATGCCCTCGCTGCCGGGCATCCACCGCTCGCCGCCCACCACCGAGCCGCCCTGCTGGCGCGGCGTCCGGTCGCTACGATCGATGGTGACGGGGATCTTCGCGTGCGTGGCGAGAGCGCGGACGGCCTTCTCGAAGGTGTCGGTCCGGGCGGTGCGTTTGGTGTGGTCGATACGGACCACGACGCCGTTGGCGCGCTCGTCCACGCCCCACCCGGTGACGCCCGGTACGCCCTTGCCGGCCCGGCCGGTGATCTGCCGCACCAGCCCGGTGAGCGCGGCGTGGCCGTGCGGCACCGTCTTGGGCACCGCCCCGGCGGACCGTACCCGCTGTGCATCGGCCGCGCCGGTGACCGCGACGACGAGCTTGCCGGCCGACTTGTCGAACCACATTCCGGCGGGCGGTGCGCCGAGCGCCCGGCGCACGACGGCCGCGGCGCGGTGGGCGGCGGCCTCCTGCGCGAGCCGGGTGCGCACCTGTTCCGCCGTCAGCCCGAGGTCCCGGCGCATCGCGTCCAGCATGGCGCGCGGCGAGGGCTGGGGCGACGGGTCGGGCCGCGACACGGCACGCGCCGGGCTGAGCGGGCCGGCAGCCGCCATGACGGCGGCGACGGTCGCGCCCCAGAGAGCTGCCTTGCGAAAGCGGCGTTCCATCGGGGATCTCCTCGCGGTGTCGAGAGCACGTCGGATCCGATTCGTCGAGCCTGCTCGACACCGGCGCGTGCGGCATGAGGGAGATCCCCTGCATCATGACCGGGTGATCCACGACCCCGGCCGCCAAGTCCCCGCCCCCCATGGCGCGGTAGCGTTCCGTCGGCTGCCCGAGGCGCTGCGCAAGGTGACCTACTCGGGCGCCCGCCATCCGGGAGCGCAGACACCTGAATGCCCGTCATACGGTCCGGACGGGGCGGACGATGCGCCGGGCGGCACCGCCCCGGACGCCTTCGCCGACCTGGCCGGGGGCGCGAACTGCCAGCGCTACGCCTATGCGGTGCTGCGCCACTTCGGCCTGCTGATACCGCCGTTGCGCTCGGCGGAACTCTGGGCGGACGAACGGGCAACACGGCGGGCCGGCCGTCCGCAACCGCTGGATCTGGTGCTGTTCGACTCCGGGCCGGCCGCCGGCCGGCCACCGGGATACGGCGCGCATGTGGGCGTGCACCTGGGGCCCGACCAGGTGCTGCATCTGTGCCGGGAGGTCGGCCGGCCCGCCGTGTGGCGCTATGCCGACTTCGCGGCGCGCCCGCGCTACGGGCGCTTCCTCGGCGCCAAGCGGGCGGTGCGCGCGGCGGATCGCTGAGCGCCCCGGGGGCGGCGGGGCGAGAGCGCTCACCGCGGGGGGCGTGGCAGCTCACACGCTCAGGGGCCTGGAGCACTCACCACGCAGGGCGCCCGACGCTTAGAAACCGCCGCCGAAGCCCCCGTCACCGCCGCCGAAGCCGCCGCCGTCTCCGAAGCCTCCGCCGTCACCGAAGCCGCCGCCGAAGTCGTCGGAGTTGAAGTCGGCTCCGGAGGAGTCGCCGCCCTCGGCGCCCGTGGGGCCGCCGAAGCCGGCGCCGTAGGCGTCGGTCGACCACATCATGTTGCCGAGCAGCGTGCCCACCAGCAGGCCGGGCAGCAGGCCGCCGCCGAAGTAGCCGCCGGCCCAGGGGCCGTAGGCCGGGCCCGCATCCCAGTAGGGGCGGTCGCCGTTCGGGGTCCGGACCGTACGGGCCAGCGGCTCCCGGCCGTCGTCCAGGCGGCTCTTGTCCGCGGCGCAGACCGGCACGGTGCGCTCGGCGCCGCCCGCGGGTGCCCAGGCGGCATCGACGACGGACGGACCGTGCCGCGGATCGAAGAAGCAGGGCAGCCGGCGCTCGGGCAGCGGCCTGCCCTCGCGGCGCGCGGCAAGGGTGGCCAGCGAGAACCGGCCGTCCTCCAGGGCCTTGGTCACGGCCTGCACATCGCCGGGGTGCCCGGCCGCCGCCATCGACGACTTGGCGTTCTCGTACGTGTCCAGCGCATGGCTGTAGTCCGCCCGCATCGCGTCGTCGGCGCCGCGCTCACCGGGGTGGAAGTCGAGCCGGTCCAGTTCCTCACCGAAGGCGGTGATGTCCTCGTCGACGACGACCCGCAGGTCCTCCAGCGCCGCCCGCTCCTCCTCGGCCCGCCTTCTGCGGTTGCGGCGGGCGATGGCGTACGCGCCGCCACCGCCGACGACCACCAGCACACCGAGACCGATGGCGGTGCCGGTGTCGAAGCCGCTGCCGCCGGAACCGCCCCAGGAGGAGGGGGCCTGGCCGTGCGCCGACTTGAGCGCGGTGTCGACGAAGCTGTTCAGACGGCCGCTGACGTTCGGGTAGTGGGAGCGCTGGACCGATCCGACGAGGTTCTGCACCGCGCTGCGCGACATCACCCGCGGGTCGGCGCCGGCATTGAAGCCGTTGCCGAGCTCGACGGCGTAGACACCGCTGATCCCGGCCTTGGTGCGCAGATCCCGCAGCAGTGTGCTGGGCTGGTACTCGGCGGCCCGGGGCAGCACGGCGACGAAGACCGGCTTGTTCGCGTCTTTGATTTTCTTGGCCAGCGCATCCGCTTGGGCCGAGGAGAACTGGCTCGAAGCGCGGGGATCCACATAGACCGGGCCCTTCTTGAGGGCTGCCGCAGCCTCGTCGAGCCCGCCGGCCGCACGGGCTCCCGGTGCCATCGCGGCGACCACCGCCAGCAGTGCGGCCACCAGCAGCAGAACCGGTCCGATCAGCGCACGACGCGTTGCGGTCTTCATGTGTTCGACGCTACCTGAACCGCACTTTCAGGACATCACCGATGCAGAGGTCGATCCGGTCCGCATCGGGGTATTTTCCCTCGCTCACGGAGGGCTGTCGCGCCGGAGATGTCCATCCAGGTGATCGCTCCGCGCGTCGTTTTTGGCGGTCAAAGCGCCGGGGATGTTCCGGCTCGCCACTCCCCCGAGGAAACGAGGAGACGATGTGCAGGGCCACCTCGATGGCCACCAATCTGGCCGTCGCCGTCGCCGCCACCGCCGTCGGATGCATGCTGGTGATCTCGCTGACGCCGTCCCGCCCGGACGCCGGCAAGAGCTGGCCCTCGGCGGGCAGTCCGACGGCCGCCATGTCCGGCCATGCGGGCTCGGCCGCGCGGGCCGCCACCTCCGCCCTCAACGCGACCACCGCCAGTGCCGGACCCGAGGAGCCCGAGGAACCCGAGGAGTTCGCCTCGCCGCCGACCGGGCGGATCGAGGTGACCGCGCCGGAGCCGGGTGTCGACTACAAGGCGAACGGCAGCTTCACGGTGGCCTGGAAGAACAGCACGGGCGAGAAGGTGGACGTATGGCTGCGGACGGCGACGGGTCACGGCCGGTCGCAGCGGGTGGCCCTGGTGGTGCCCCGGGCGGACGCCGGACCGACCGGTGAGGCGATCGTGACGCTGCCCAAGGTGCCGCCGGGCCCCCGCTACTTCCTGGAGGTGGCCACCGCCGGTGACGCCGCGGTCGGCGATGTCAGCCGGACCTTCGCCATCACCGAATGACCGCACACCACCGGCCCGGGGAGGTGGCCTACGGTGCCCCGAGCGCGACCAGTCCCGCCAGGGCCTCCCGGTGCCGCCCCGGCGTCCCCAGGGCGAGCTCATCGCTCTTGGCCCGCTTGAGATACAGATGGGCCGGGTGTTCCCAGGTCATGCCGATGCCGCCGTGCAGCTGGATGCACTCCTCGGCGGCGCGCACCGCCACCGGCGCGCAGTACGCCTGGGCGACGGCCACCGCCACCGGGGCGTCCGGACTGTCGGTGGCCAGCGCGTCCGCGGCGTTGCGGGCGGCGGCGCGGGCCGAGGCCACCTCCAGCCAGAGCGCGGCCAACCGGTGCTTGAGCGCCTGGAACGAGCCGATGGGGCGGCCGAACTGGGTGCGCTGTGCCGTGTAGCGCACGGTTTCGGTCAGGCACCATTCGGCGACGCCCAGCTGTTCCGAGGCGAGCAGCCCGGCCCCGGTGAGCAGGGCGCGTTCGACGGCGGTGCGGGCCCGGTCCCCGCCGGCCAGGAGCCGTCCATGGGCACCGTCGAGGGTGAGGTGGCCCAGGGGGCGGGTGAGGTCGAGCGCGGTCACGGGGTCGGTACGGACGCCGTCCGCCGAGGCCTCGACCGCGTAGAGGGCCGGGCCGTCGGGTCCCTGGGCCGGGACCAGCAGGAGTTCGGCGCCCGCGGCGTCGGCGACCGAGGTCACCCGGCCGGTCAGGGCGCCGTCCGCCGTGGCTCGTACGGCCGGTTCCGGCAGCCCGCCCGGAGTGGTGGGCAGCGGGACCGCGAGCACACCGACGGTGCGGCCCCCGGCGAGCGCGGCGAGCGGCGCGGCGACGTCCTCCTGGCCGTGGTCGCAGCCGAGCAGGGCGGTCACCGCGATGACCGCGCTGGTCAGATAGGGGACGGGCGCGACGGAGCGGCCCACCTCCTCCAGCACGACGGCGGCCTCGCGGGCGCTCGCGCCCGCTCCCCCGAGCTTTTCGGGCACCAGCAGCCCCGCGGCGCCGATCTCCGTGGCGAGCGCGTGCCAGAGGCGGGTGTCGTAGGCGACCTCCGACTCCAGCCCGGCGAGCACGGTGGCCGGGTCGCTGCGGTCGGCGAGCAGCGACCGTACGGCGTCGCGCAGCGCGTCCTCGTCCTCGGAGTACAGCAGGTCGGGGTCGGCTGCCGGGGTGCCGGTCAGGGATGTCCCGTCGTTCATCGGGGGAGGTCCTTCCACGCGACGTCCTTGTCGGTGCGCGGCTCGGGCGGCAGCCCCAGCACACGTTCGGCGACGATGTTGAGCAGCACTTCCGAGGTGCCTCCTTCGATGGAGTTCCCCTTGGCGCGCAGATAGCGGTAGCCGCCCTCGCGGCCGGTGAAGTCGACGCCGTCGGGGCGGCGCATCGTCCAGTCGTCGTAGGTCAGCCCGTCCTCGGCGAGGAACTCCACCTCCCAGCCGCTGATCTCCTGGGCGAGCCGGGCGAAGGCCAGCTTCATCCCGCTGCCCTCGGGGCCGGGCTGGCCCTTGGTGAGCTGCTGGCGCAGCCGCTCGCCGGTCAGCCGGGCGACCTCGGCCTCCACCCACAGCTTCAGCAGCCGCTGGTGCAGATCGTGGGTGCGCAGTTCGGGGCGTGCACGCCAGCCGGCGGCGGCCACGCCGATCATGCTGCCCCTGCCGTCGGCGGGGGTGCCCGCACCCTCGCGGGGGGTGCGGGAGCCGCCGATGGCGACCCGCTCGTTCATCAGCGTGGTCTGGGCGACCTTCCAGCCCTCGCCGACCTCGCCGAGGCGCTGGGCGTCGGGGATGCGGACGCCGGTGAGGAAGACCTCGTTGAACTCGGCCTCGCCGGTGATCTGCCGCAGCGGACGCACCTCGACGCCGGGGTCGGTCATATCGCATACGAAGTAGCTGATGCCGCGGTGTTTGGGCAGGTCGGGGTCGGTACGGGCGATCAGGATCGCCCAGCGGGCCAGATGTGCGCTGGACGTCCAGACCTTCTGGCCGTCCACGATCCAGTCGCCCGCCTCGTCACGTACCGCGCGGGTCGCCAGCGCCGCCAGGTCGGAGCCGGCGCCGGGCTCGCTGAACAGCTGGCACCACACCTCCTCGCCGGTCCACAACGGGCGCAGCAGACGCTGCTTCTGCTCGTCGGTGCCGAAGCGCAGGATGGTGGGCGCGGCCATGCCGAGGCCGATGCCGATGCGGCCGGGGTCGTTGCCGGGGGCGTCGGCGGCCTCCAGCTCCGCGTCCACGACCGCTTGCAGGGAGCGCGGCGCGTCCAGCCCGCCGAGGCCCTTGGGGAAGTGGACCCAGGCCAGCCCCGCGTCGAAGCGGGCGCGCAGGAAATCCAGCCGGCCGGTGGTGGCGGGCGGGTGTGCGGCGAGCAGCTCGGCGGTGCGCCGGCGCAGGTCTTCGGCGTCGGTCATCGGGTCTCCTCCGCCGCGGGCAGCACGACCAGCCGGCCGGTGGACGTACCGTCGGCGACCCGCTGGACGGCTTCGGCGGCGTCCTTCAGCGGGAACCTGCCGCCGATGAGCGGCTTGACGGCGCCCTGTGCGGCGAGCCTGGCGAGCTCCTCGTGGCAGGCGTCGACCGCGGCCGGGTCCTTGGTGTTGTAGAGGCCCCAGTGCAGGCCCAGGATCGCGTAGTTCTTCACCAGCGCGTGGTTGAGCGCCGGGGTCGGGATGGCGCCGCCGGCGAAGCCGACGACGATGATCCGGCCCTCGAAGGCGATGCACTTGACGGACTTGGCGTACGCCTCACCGCCCACCGGGTCGTAGACCACATCCGCGCCGCGGCCGCCGGTGGCTTCCTTCACGGCGGCGATGATGTCGTCACTGCGGCGGTCGAGGACGACATCGCAGCCCAGTTCGCGGGCGGCCTTGGCCTTGTCCTCGCCGCCCACGACGCCGATCACCCGCGCGCCCGCTGCCTTGCCGAGCTGTACGGCGGCACTGCCGACGCCCCCTGCGGCGGCGTGCACAAGCAGGGTCTCGCCGGCCTGGAGCCGGGCCCTGCGGTGCAGTCCGAACCAGCCGGTCTGGTAGCCGATGTGCAGCGCGGCGGCCTCGGCGTCGTCCAGAGCCTCGGGGGCCGCGCGTACCGTCGCCGCGTCGACGACGGCGAGTTCGGCGAAACCGCCGTCGGGCAGCGGCGGCTGGGCCAGCACCCGCGCCCCGATCTCACCGGTCGCCCCCTCCCCCGCGGCGAGCACCTCGCCGCAGATCTCCACGCCAGGGGTGAACGGCAGCGGCGGCCGCACCTGGTACTGGCCCCGGCACAGCAGGGCGTCGGGGAAGTTGACGTTGGCGGCCCGCACCCGCAGCAGCAGCTGCCCGGGTCCGGGCTGCGGGTCCGGCACCTCCTCCAGCCGCATCACTTCACGCGGCTCGCCGTTCGCGTGTACGCGCCATGCCTTCACCTGGTGCCTCCACAGACCTTGGATACGCGGGTCGGACGGAGGGCGCACCGGCGCCCTCGCCAGCGACATACTAAGCGGTCGGTATCCCGCAGGGAACAGTCTCCGCCACATCGCGGCGATGCCCCGGCAGAACCCACTGTGCGGGGCCCGAGGCTGGTACTGACAGGGTCATGCTCGTGCCCGCCCGATGCCGGAGACTGGCGGGCATGGACTCACCCGCCATGGACTCACCCGCCGCCTTGGGAGACTTTCTGCGCACCCGCCGCGCCCGGCTGCAGCCGGAGGACGTCGGGCTGGTCTCCTACGGGGCGCGCCGCCGCGTCCCCGGCCTGCGCCGCGAGGAGCTGGCCCAGCTGGCCGGCGTCAGCGTCGCGTACTACACCCGCCTCGAACAAGGGGAGAGCCACCAGGCCTCGGAGGGGGTGCTGGACGCGCTGGCCCGTGCGCTGCGGCTGACCGACGACGAGCGGGCGCATCTGCGCGAGCTGGCAAGCCCGGCCAAGGCGCGCCGCCGCCCCGCGGTACGCCACGACAAGGTCCGCCCCGGCGTACGGCAGTTGCTCGCCGCCGTGGCGGACGTACCGGCCCTCGCCCTCGGGCCGCGCTTCGAGATCCTGGCCTGGAATCGCCTGGGGCACGCCCTGACCGCCGGGCACCTCGACTTCGACAGCCCCGGCCGCCCGCAGGACCGCCCCAATGCCCAGCGGCTGCTCTTCCTCGACCCGCACACCCGCGAGCTGTACCCGGACCGCGACGAGGAGGTCCGGCGGGCCGTCTCCTCCCTGCGGGTGGCCGCGGGGCAGCGCTCCGACGATCCGCAACTGGCCGAACTGATCGGTGAGTTGTCGATGAAGAGCACCGAGTTCAGCAGTCTGTGGTCACGTCATGCCGTCCATAACTGCACCTTCGGGACCAAGCGGTTCCACCATCCGCTGGTGGGCGATCTGGAGCTGGACTTCGAGATGATGCAGACGCCGGACGGCTCCGGGCAGGGCGTGCTGATGTACACCGCGGCGCAGGGCTCACCGTCCGAGGCGGCCCTGCGGCTACTCGCCGCGGAGCGCGGCCCAGAACTCCGGGTCCTCGAACCCGAGCGCCCATAGGCCGGTGCCCCGCACCCCGTACTTCCTCAGCAGCGGCAGCTGCTCGCTGACACCGCGTGCGTCCTGGTACCAGACCTCGTGGTCGACGCCGTCCTTGCGGTAGGTGAAGTGCGGGGTGCCGGACCGCTCGTCGAAGAGGTAGTCCGCGTCCTCCCGCTCGCGCAGCGCCTCGGCCTCCTTCCAGGTCAGATGGGCCGCATGGCCCGTGACCCCGCTGATCCAGTCCCAGCCGTAGCCCGGGAAGGCCACCTCGATCTTGTGCCGGGGGACGGTGTCGGTGGCGTAGCGCAGAAATTCGTCGTACCAGTCCTTGGCGGACAGCGGGCCCGCCTCGCCGCCCGACCAGTGCAGGTCGTAGCCCATGATGCGGAACCGGTCGACGTACCCGCCGAGCCGCTCGTAGTCGAAGGCCTGGCCGCTGCCGCGGACCCGGGCGAGCACCGTGACCACGCACTGCTTGTCACGGTCGTGCAGCCGCGCGCACAGCTCCTTGACGAGCCGGTTGTATCCGGTCCGCACGTCGTCGCGGGTCTCGCGGTCGCCGGTGACCGCCATCGCCTCGTAGTCCAGGTCGATCCCGTCGTACGCACGGCTCGCGACCAGATCCAGCAGCGTGTCGATGTGGTCCCGCCGCCGCTGCGGATCGTGCATCAGGTCGGCCATCTCCTCGGCGCCGAGGGTCTCGGTCACGGTCGGCACGACATCGATCCCGGCGTCGTGCAACCCGTCGATGATGTCGCGCCGTCCCGCGCCCGGGTGTCCCGTGACGGTGGTGTCGGAGGAGGTCTCGTACCAGAAGGGGCTGACGGTGTGCAGCTGGGAGGCGTGCCGCAGCGCGTCGCGGTAGGCGGCATCCATGTCGCCCCAGTAGGGCAGCCAGGCCGAGCCGGTCCGCCCGCCGCCCCTCGGGTCCGTCGCCGCCGCGGCCGGCGGGGTCCAGAGCCCGGTGAGCACCGCCACGGTCAGCAGGAGCGCAAGCCCGGTGCGCGTCCGGGTTCTTGATGCATGATCCATTTCCGGAGCGTGCCCGGTTTCATTGCTGACGCATCGTCAGTTCGACCGAACGGGGTGCGCCCGGCGGCGGGGCGGGCCCGGGGCGCTCCGCGGCCCGGACCCGGCTCCGGACGGATCTCAGGTTCGCCCGGCCCGCTGCTGGGCGTCCCGCAGGGTGTCGGACGGCGTGGCCCACCGGGCCCGTATCACCCGGAAGCCGGCCTTCTCGCATGCGTCGCAGACGAGTTCGTCGTCGTCGACGACATGGCGGACCTCGCGGCCGCGGGCGATCCGGCGCAGGATGTCCAGCTTGGCGTGCCGGGCCGGGCGCCGGTCGCTGTCGGGCCGCATCCACAACCGGCCCTTGGGCAGCCCGTGCCGGGCGAGCCAGGCCAGCGTGTCGCGGCGGCAGCGCTCCGGGCGGCCGGTGAGGTAGACGACCTCGCAGTCCTCGGTGCTGCGCAGCGCCAGGGCCACCCCCTCGGCGAGCGGAGGGTCCTCGGTGGCGGCCGCGAAGAAGGCCTTCCAGTCGCGCGGGGCGCGCTGCAGCAGATGCTGCCGGTGGGTGGTGTCGGCGAGTGTGCCGTCCAGGTCGAAGACCGCCAGGGGGCGCGTCGTCATGCCGTTGTCGTCCTCTTCCGTCGCCGCCGTTCGCCGGGCACCTCGGGCGGCGTGACCACGATCCGGCCGGAGGCGATTCCCTGTGCGAGGGAGAGGCGATCGTACGCGATCTCGGCACAGGTCACGGTGTCCATGCGCAGCCGGATGTCGGGGCGCTCGGCGGGGCCGTCCGCATAACCGGGCCCGCCATCCGGGCTGCCGGGGTCCGCCCCGTCGCCACCCGCTCCGTCGCCCCCGAGGACGACATGGAACTCGCCCTCGTCGAGGGCGATGTCGACCACGTCGATGCCGTCGGTGAAGTGCCGGGCCAGCCGTGCGACGAGGGGCACCGCGAACCAGTGGGCCCGCACCGCGTCCGTCGGGCGCTTCTCGTCGAGGGCGGGGGCGCCCCAGTCGGCGAGGGCGGTGAGCGCGGGCAGCAGCGCACGGCCGCGCGGGGTGAGCTCATAGACGAAGGCGGCCCCGGGCGGGGCGAGCCGGCGGCGGGTGACCAGGCCGTCCCGCTCCATGTCCTTGAGGCGCGAGGCGAGCATGTCGGTACTGACGCCCGGCAGGTCGGCGTGCAGATCGGTGTAGCGCCGGGAGCCGCCCAGCAGTTCCCGGACGATCAGGAGCGTCCAGCGGTCGCCCACGGCATCCAGGGCTCGGGCGACGGCGCAGTACTGGTCATAACTTCGGCGCGGCATGACACCAGCATAGACAGAGGTTGGACTTTCCAAGTCTCCACTTGGTAAAACCAAGTACGGTATTACGAGTGCTGCCGCGCCGCGCGGTGAGCGAGGGACCTGGAGGCCACCGCATGCAGTTCAAGCAGTCCAGCAAGATGGCCGACGTCTGTTACGAGATCCGCGGGCCGGTGATCGAGCACGCGGACGCGCTGGAGGAGGCCGGCCACAGTGTGCTGCGGCTGAACACCGGCAATCCGGCGCTGTTCGGCTTCGAGTGCCCCGACGAGATCCTGCAGGACGTGATGCGCAACCTCTCCCGCGCGCACGGCTATACGGAGTCCCAGGGCATCCTCTCGGCCCGCCGCGCGGTGGCCCAGCACTACCAGCAGAGCGGACTGCCGGATGTCGGCGTGGACGACATCTACCTGGGCAACGGCGTCTCCGAACTCGTCTCGATGTCGGTGCAGGCGCTGCTCGACGACGGCGACGAGGTTCTCATCCCGGCCCCCGACTTCCCTCTGTGGACGGCGGTCACCACGCTCGCCGGCGGCAAGGCCGTGCACTACCTCTGCGACGAGTCCGCGGACTGGCTGCCGGACCTCGACGACCTCGCCTCGAAGATCACCGACCGGACCCGGGCGATGGTCATCATCAACCCCAACAACCCGACCGGCGCGGTCTACCCGCGCGAGCTGCTGGACGGCATGCTCGATCTCGCCCGGCGCCATCAGCTGATGGTCTTCGCCGATGAGATCTACGACCGGATCCTGTACGACGACGAGGTCCACCACCATGCCGCGGTGCTCGCCCCCGACCTGGTCTGCCTCACCTTCAGCGGGCTGTCCAAGTCCTACCGTGTGGCCGGATTCCGCTCCGGCTGGCTGGTGGTCTCCGGCCCCAAGCAGCACGCCGCCGACTATCTGGAGGGCCTGGGCACCCTCGCGTCCATGCGGCTGTGCCCGAACGCGCCCGCCCAGTACGCCATCCAGGCCGCGCTCGGCGGCCGGCAGAGCATCAACGACCTGGTACTGCCGGGCGGCCGGCTGCGTGAGCAGCGCGACCGGGCCTGGGAGCGGCTGAACGAGATCCCGGGCGTCTCCTGCGTCAAGCCCAAGGGCGCGCTCTACGCCTTCCCCCGCCTCGATCCCGCCGTCCACAAGATCCACGACGATGAGAAGTTCGTTCTGGATCTGCTCCTGCGGGAGAAGATCCAGGTCGTCCAGGGCACCGGTTTCAACTGGCCGCACCCGGACCACTTCCGCATCCTCACCCTCCCCCACGCCGATGACCTCGACGCGGCGATCAGCCGGATCGGACGCTTCCTGGCGGGCTACCGACAGTGACATCGGGCGGCGGACGTGCCGTGACACCGTGGCGGCAAAACCCGCCCTACCCGGCACTCACTCGAACGGCCGTACCCCTCCCCCGTCCCCACCCGCCGCCCGCCGGTCCGGTCCCAGTCCCCGGCGGCGGGCGGGAAGGCCGTCCTGGCGCCCGGACGTTGCCGCGGCACCGTCCGGTGGTCTCCCGCCCCGGACGGCCCCCTCGCCCCGTGGACGCCCGTCCCGCCCGCCGCGGCGCGAACGCGCCCTTGAGCGCATCGCCCGCAGGAGATTAGGTGGAGGGCGGCAATCCTGCCGCCACCCCACCAGGGAGAGGGATTCCATGCCCGTACGGCCTGCAGAAACAGAAGCGGAGCTGGAAGCTCACCTGCACGGAATATGCTTCAAGACGGGTCCGCCGCGCCGTATCGGGGTCGAGATCGAATGGCTGGTCCATGACGCGCGCAACCCCCGATGTCCCATCGAGCCGGACCGGCTGCACAGCGCGGCCACCACCTTGCGCGCCCTTCCCCTCCATTCCCTGCTGACCTTCGAGCCCGGCGGCCAGCTGGAGCTCAGCTCGCTCCCCGCCCGCTCCCTCACCGAGTGCATCGAGACGGTCACCGCCGATCTCGCACTGGTCCGCCCCGCCATGCTGGCCATGGGCCTGGGCATGGCCGGCCACGGTCACAATCCGTGGCACCGCCCGCAGCGGGTGCTGACCGAACCGCGCTACCAGGCCATGGAGGCGTACTTCGACCGCTGGGGCTCCGCCGGGCGGTCCATGATGTGCGCCACCGCGTCCGTGCAGGTGTGTGTGGACGCCGGCTACGAGGAGCCGGGCTCGCTCGGGTACGGCCGGCGCTGGCTGCTGGCCCATCTGCTGGGCGCGGTGCTGGCCGCGGCCTTCGCCAATTCGCCGACCAGCGAGGGCTGCCCCACCGGCTACCGCACCACCCGCCAGGTCGTCTGGTCGCAGCTCGACCCCGGCCGTACGCTCGCCCCGTCGCACGGGCCCGATCCGCGCACCGCCTGGGTGAGCTACGTCCTGGACGCTCCGGTGATGTGCCTGCGCGCCGAGGAAGGCCCCTGGGACGCGCCGGAGGGGCTCACCTTCCGCGAGTGGATCCGTACCGGCGTGCCCAGACCGCCCACCCAGGAGGATCTGGACTACCACGTCACCACCCTCTTCCCGCCCGTCCGGCCGCGCGGCCATCTGGAACTGCGCATGATCGACGCACAGTCGGGCGACGCCGGGTGGGTCGTTCCGCTGGCCGTCACGGCCGCGCTGTTCGACGACCCGGAGGCCGCGGAGCGGGCGTACCGCATCGTCAAACCCCTGGCGGAGACGGCGGGTTCCCGCCCCGCACCGCGCAATCCGCTGTGGCGGCGGGCCGCCCGCGGGGCGTTGACCGACCCGGAACTGCACGCGGCGGCGGTGGGCTGCTTCGCCGCCGCACAGGAGGCCCTGCCACGGCTCGGCGCCTCCCCCGACGTGCTCGCGGCGGTCGCGGAGTTCACCGAACGCTATGTGACACCCGGCCGCTGCCCCGCGGACGATCATCTCGACGCCCTGTACGCCGCGGAGGGCGATCTCATAGTTGGGAAGGACAGCCAGTGACCCTCGACCCCGAGCTCCTTCGTGAACGCGCGGCCTCGGCACTGCTCGCCGCCCGCGACCGCACCCGCCTGCTGACCACCTGCGTCGAGGATCCCGACCTCATGGCGCAGCACTCCCCGCTGATGTCCCCGCTGGTGTGGGACCTGGCGCACATAGGCAACCAGGAGGAGCAGTGGCTGCTGCGCACCGTGGGCGGCCGTGACGCACTGCGCCCGGACATCGACTCCGTCTACGACGCCTTCGAGCACCCCCGCGCCAAGCGCCCTTCCCTGCCGCTGCTGGCGCCCGACGAGGCGCACGGCTATGTCGCCGAGGTCCGCGGCCGGGTGCTGGACATCCTGGAGCGCGCTCCGCTGCACGGCGGTCCGCTGCTCGACTCCGGCTTCGCCTTCGGCATGATCGCGCAGCATGAGCAGCAGCACGACGAGACCATGCTCATCACCCACCAGCTGCGCCACGGCCCGGCCGTACTCACCGCGCCCGAGCCGCCGCCCGCCTCCGACGACATCCTGCCCGCCGAAGTCCTCGTTCCCGGCGGGCCGTTCACCATGGGCACCTCCACCGAGCCCTGGGCGCTGGACAACGAGCGGCCCGCACACCGCCGGCTGGTGCCCTCCTTCCTGATCGACACCACACCCGTCAGCAACGGCGCCTACCAGCGGTTCATCGAGGCCGGCGGCTACGAGGAGCCGCGCTGGTGGTCCGCGCAGGGCTGGGCCCACGTACAGGAGCACACGCTGCGCGCACCGCTCTTCTGGAAGCGCGACGGGGGCCAGTGGCTGCGCCGGCGGTTCGGGGTGACCGAACCGGTGCCGCCGGACGAGCCCGTACTGCATGTGAGCTGGTACGAGGCGGACGCCTATGCGCGCTGGGCCGGCCGACGGCTGCCGAGCGAGGCCGAGTGGGAGAAGGCCGCCCGGCACGACCCGGCGACCGGGCGGGCCAGGCGCTATCCCTGGGGCGACGAGGACCCCACGGCGGCGCACGCCAACCTCGGCCAGCGGCATCTGCGGCCCGCCCCCATCGGCAGCTACCCCGACGGCCGGTCGCCGCTCGGCGTACGGCAGCTGATCGGCGATGTGTGGGAGTGGACGGCGAGCGACTTCCTGCCGTATCCGGGCTTCGCCGCCTTCCCCTACCGGGAGTACTCGGAGGTGTTCTTCGGCGACGAGTACAAGGTGCTGCGCGGCGGTTCGTTCGCGGTCGGCCCGGTCGCCTGCCGGGGCACCTTCCGCAACTGGGACCTGCCCGTCCGGCGCCAGATCTTCTCCGGGTTCCGTACCGCCCGGGACGCCGACCCGGCGGCGGACGCATGACGGCCGCGGCCCCGCCGGCCCGGGAGGCCGTTGCCTGATGTGCCGTCATCTTGCTTATCTGGGGCCGGAGATACCCTTCGGCCAGGTGGTACTCGCTCCGCCGTACAGCCTCTACCGGCAGTCGTGGGAACCGCGCCGGCAGCGCCACGGCACGGTCAATGCGGACGGGTTCGGCGTCGGCTGGTACGCGCCGGGCGATCCGGTGCCCGCCCGCTACCGCCGGGCCGGGCCGATCTGGGGCGACGATCTGCTGCCCGACCTGGGGCGGGTGGTACGCACCGGCGCGCTGCTCGCCGCCGTACGGGACGCCACCGTGGCCGGTGCGGACGCCGAGGCCGCGGCCGCGCCGTTCGCCGAGGGGCGCTATCTGTTCAGCCACAACGGCGCGGTGTCCGGCTGGCCGGAGTCGCTCGCCCCGCTGGCTGCCGAGCTGCCGCCGGGGGAGCTGCTGCGGCTGCCGGCCCGCTGCGACGCGGCGTTCCTGTGGGCGCTGGTCCGGCACCGGCTGGCGCGCGGTGACGAGCTCGGCGAGGCGCTGGCCGGCACCGTCGCGGCGGTCGTCGCGGCCGCGCCCGCCTCACGGCTCAATCTGCTGCTGACCGACGGCACCGCCATCGCCGCCACCGCCTGGGGCGACACGCTGTGCCACCTGGCCGTTCCCGGAGGCGGCACGGTAGTGGCCTCCGAACCGTACGACGATTCCCCCCACTGGACCGAGGTCCCGGACCGCACTCTGCTGCGCGCCACCCGGACCGATGTCCACCTCATCCCGCTCAAGGAGCCCGCTACGTGAGCCCGCTCAGCATCACCCGCACCCTCCCTGCCGACGCCACCGCGGCCGCGCTGCGCGCCGATGTCAGCCAGGGCCTGACCCGTACCCCCAAACAGCTGCCGCCCAAGTGGTTCTACGACGCCCGTGGCAGCGAGCTGTTCGAGGACATCACCAAGCTGCCCGACTACTACCCGACCCGCGCCGAGCGGGAGATCCTGCTCACCCGTGCCGATCACATCGCCGCGGCGACCCAGGCCCGCACCTTGATCGAGCTGGGGTCGGGCTCCTCCGACAAGACCCGCCATCTCATCGGCGCGCTGACCGAGCTGCACGCCTATGTGCCCATCGACGTCAGCGAATCCGCGCTGGCCGCGGCGGGCGAGACGCTGCTCACCGAGCACCCCGGACTCACCGTGCATGCACTGGTCGCCGACTTCCAGCAGGGCATCGAACTCCCCGACACCCCCGGTCCGCGGCTGCTCGCCTTCCTCGGCGGCACCATCGGCAATCTGCTCCCCGAGGAACGCTCCGCGTTCCTGCACTCCGTGCACGACATGCTCTCCCCGGGCGATGCGCTGCTGCTCGGCACCGACCTGGTCAAGGAGGAGGCCACGCTCGTCGCCGCCTATGACGATCCGCAGGGCGTGACGGCCGCGTTCAACAAGAACGTCCTGGAGGTCATCAACCGCGAGCTGGGCGGCGATTTCGACCCGGCGGACTTCGACCATGTCGCACTGTGGAACACCGAACGCGAGTGGATCGAGATGCGGCTGCGGGCCCACAAGGACCTGAGCGTCAAGATTCCCGGAGTGGACCTGGCGGTGAGCTTCACCGCGGGCGAGGAGCTGCGGACCGAGATCTCGGCCAAGTTCCGCCAGGACGGCGTGCGGGCCGAACTCGCAGCCGCCGGACTGGAGTTGACCAACTGGTGGACGGACAGCGCGGACCGCTTCGCGCTGTCGCTCTCCTTCCGCGTCTGATATTCGCCCCTTCCCGGCCGGCGTGACCCTCCGGTCCGCCGGCCGGGTGCCGCGCGCACGCTCCATGTGGTTCGATGCCCCGACCGCAGGTGCGCACCGGGGCTGCCGCTGCGCACCCACGCAGACTCGACGGACAGGGGAAGCGGCATGGGGCTGGGACTGGATCGGCGGGGTTTCCTCCGGGGCGCGGCCGGGCTGTCGGCCGCCGGGGCGCTGGCGGGCGTCGGCAGCGGGCAGTTCACGGCCGGCGCGGCCCAGCGCCGGGCGTCCGTACTGTCCGTGCAGGACTGGATGTCGGCGCTCGGCGACGCCACCCCCGTCCAGCGGCTGACGATCCCCGGCACCCATGACTCGGGTGCCCGGATAGGCGGCCCCTGGGTCGCCTGCCAGAACACGCCCGTCGACGCCCAGCTCAACAGCGGTATCCGCTTCCTGGACGTCCGCTGCCGGGCCATCGACAACGCCTTCGCCATCCATCACGGCGCCTTCTACCAGGAGTTGATGTTCGGCGATGTGCTCAACGCCTGCCGGGCGTTCCTGCAGGCCCATCCCTCCGAGACGGTGCTGATGCGGGTCAAGCAGGAGTACTCGGAGGTCAGCGCCGAGGAGTTCCGCCGGATCTTCGGCAGCTACCTGGACGACAAGGGCTACCGGTCGCTGTTCCGGCTGGACGACGGCCTGCCGACGCTGGGTCAGGCCCGCGGCCGGGTGGTCCTGCTGGCGGACTCCGACGGTCTGGGCGGCGTCCGTTACGCCGATCCGCAGCTGTTCGACATCCAGGACGACTACATGGCGGAGCCGTTCGGCAAGTACCCGAAGATCGAGACCCAGTTCCGCAAGGCCGTCACCCAGCCCGGCAAGCTCTTCGTCAATTACGTCAGCACCGCCGCCCTGCTTCCGCCCCGCTCCAACGCGGACCGTCTCAACCCGCAGGTCAAGAATCTGCTGGCGGGCTCGGAGGGGATCGGCTGGACGGGTCTCGGCATCGTCCCGATGGACTTCCCCAACGAGGCCGGCCTGGCGGAGACGCTGATCCGGCACAACCTCGCGGGGCGGGGAGTGCGGCTCGCGGCGTGAGCGGGGCCGGCGGGCGCGCGCGGGACGGCGGGCCGCAGAGGTCCGCACCGGCCTCGGCGGGGGCGCGGCGCGGTTCACCCGAACGGCTCAGCGGGGCGGGCTCCGGCAGTACGGTCGCCGCGCTCGTCAGCCCCCGGCCCGTCGGGCCCCTCGGACGGCGGATGTGCCGGTTGTTCCGGCGCGGATCTCTGCCGTGATCTTCGACGCCTGAGCGGAATGATGCGCCAAGTGACCGAACCGCGGCACGCATCCCTGCATCAGACTGGGTGAAATGTCTGGTTCCGGTGTGGCCCCAGCGTCCGCCGGCTGATGCGGCGAGGCGGCTGTTGGTGGAGACGAGCGAACGCGGGACCGAACCGGCGGACAACGCCGGCGGGGCGGACCGGTACGCCGGGACACCGTCGGCCGAGGACTGCCTCGGTCCCGGCGGGCCGGCCTGCACGGGCCGCGGCCGGGTCGGCGTTCCGCTGCGGGCGACCCTGGCGCTCGGGGTGCTGACCGTGGTCGTGGGCAGCACGGCGCTGGCCCTGGGGTCCCCGTCACGCGACCCCTTCCTGGCCGCCGGGGACACCGCCACCGGCGCCTATCTCGCCACCCGCGCCGACGGCGACCGGGCCGCCGCCGCGGTCCTCGCCGGCCCCTACCGGGAGCGGCCGGGGCCACCGGTGACGGCGCGGTACGGCGGCGGGAGGGCGGCCCCGCTGACGGCGTCGCACCCTTTGCTGGCGGCCCCGGCGGCGGCCTCACCGGCGATCGGCGCGCTCTTCTCCCCCGACGATGACGGTGCCCCGGTCCACCACTGCACGGCCAGCGTGGTGCATGCCCCTGGGGGCGACCTCGTCGTCACCGCGGCGCACTGTGTGCACGACGACGGCTTCCGCACCCGGCTGGTGTTCGCGCCCGGACTGCACGACGGGATCGCACCGTACGGCCTGTGGGTGCCGACCCGTATCCATGTCGATCCGCGCTGGATCAGCAGCCGGGACCCCGACCACGATGTGGCGTTCCTGAGGGTGCGCCGAGCGGGGCAGGCCGGCGGCCGGATAGAGGACGTCACCGGCGCCGAACGGATCCGGTTCGGCGCACCGGCCGGACGGCCGGCACTGCTGACCGGTTACCCCGAGGACCAGGACGCACCGGTCAGCTGCCGGCACACGGTGGACGCCCAGAGCGCGACCCAACTCCGCTTCGTCTGCGCGGGGTTCCCGAACGGGACCAGCGGCGGGCCGATGCTCACCGACCTCGACCCGGCCACCGGCACCGGGTCGCTGATCGGCGTGATAGGCGGGCTCGACGAAGGCGGTGACGACCTCGTCTCGTACAGCAGCCGGTTCGGCGAGGACGTGGCCACGCTCTACCGGCGGGCGACCACGGAGCCGGATCCACGGGCCGCACAGCCCGGCGTCCGGGCCGCCGCCTCCGGCGTCATGCCCCGCGCGGCACCACGGTCTTGAGGACGGACGGCAGCGGATACCAGTCGGCGGTCGCGAAGCTCGCATGCGCCGCGGCCAGTTGCCCGACCCGGGCCAGCGCCTCCGCCTCGGTCGGGTGGGTGCCGTCGATGACCGGCGGCACATTGTGGGCGTCGGTCATGATGAGCAGGTAGTGGCGGGTGTCGTACCAGGAGGTGTCGATACTGCCGTTCAGATAGGTCGCGGCGTCGCCGTCGAAGACCACGAACCAGGGACGCAGCGCCGGGTCGGCGTAGCGCTCCCGGGGGTCGCCGGGCACGGCACCGTGCACCGCGGGGAACGCCGTCGACTGCGCCAGCTTTCCTTGCGCCGCAAGGTCCTTGAGGTGGCCGGCGTACTCGACGTCCGTCCACAGCTTGTCGAACGGGTTCTTCTCCTCGACCGTGCCGGGTATCAGCTCGAACAGGAACTTGCCGGCCATGTCGGCGCGCGAGGGCCAGCCGCCGGCCCGCACCGCCTCGTCGGCGGTGGCATGTCCGCCGGTGAGGTCCCCGGGGCCGTAGACCGCATCGCCCAGCTTCTGCCGTACCAGCGCATCGAACTCGGCGGGGCCACGGCCGCCCTTGGCGTTGAAGCCGTCCTTCATCTCGACCTTGAGCAGCACCGGACGGTGGCCGGGGTGGGCGTCGTGCCAGGCCTTCATATCGGCCAGGCAGCCGGCGAAGTCCTGGTCCCGGCTCTTGGTGCGCAGTTCCGAGGCGTTCGCGGCGCCCTCGCAGTTGCTGTTGTTCCCGAGCGGGTTGCTGTGCGAGACCCGCCAGGACCGGCCCAGTCCGTTGGACCAGAGGTCGAGTTCGAGCAGTGCGGCGCCGGAGTCCAGGGCGTCCGCGAAATAGTGGTACTTCTCCTTGTCATAGGCGTTGTGGACGCCCACGGACGTGCTGGTGCCGTATGTCGTGGCGGCCGGCTCGGCGCCCGCCGGCCCGCTCACCGCGATCACTGCCGCCGCCGCGACGGCGACCGTCCCCACACACCGCTTCCCGTTCATGTGCCCCGCTTTCCCCTAGGTCGTCGGCCGTCGGTAAGGTTCCCGAACGTCGTTTCGACCGGTCGGTCACCCGGTCGATCGGGCAGCAGCGTACGGGAGTTCGGTACCGGAGGAGCCACGCGGGCGAACGGCGGGTAAGGAAACAGCCGATGACAGGAACCGGCCGGGGAGAGCGCATGACCGACAAGCAACGCACCGACAGCACACCACGCACCGGACTGCCGCTCGCGGCGGCCCTTCTGACCGGGACGGTCGCGCTCTGCGTCTCGCTCGTCGCCTTCGGCAACATCACCGACTTCGACACCAACCGGGAGTTCGTCCGCCATGTGCTGGCCATGGACACCACGTTCAAGGACCAGGACCTGATGTGGCGGGCCATCACCTCGCACGCGCTGCAGGACGCCGCCTACCAGGCGGTCATCGCCTGGGAGACGGTGGCCGCGGTGGTGCTGCTCGTGGCCACCGCACTGTGGGCCGTCGGCGCACGGCGCGGCAGCTTCGCTCGGGCCCGGCAGATCAGCACCCTCGGGCTGCTGATGGTGGTGCTGCTGTTCGGGGCGGGCTTCCTCGCGATCGGCGGCGAGTGGTTCGCGATGTGGCAGTCCAAGGAGTGGAACGGGCTGGAGGCCGCGACCCGCAATCTCACGGTCGCCGGGATCGCGCTGGTGGTCGTCCATCTGCCGGGCGCGGCCGGGAAGGACCGGAGCGGGGAGTAGCGGGCGCGCCGCCGCTCCCCGCCCCGCGGACTCACCGCTCGATGCGGTAGCCCGTCAGCCAGTTGTCGGCACCCGCGCTGCCGCGCTCCGTACGGCTGTGGCTGTCGGGGCGGCCGGTCGCCCCCGAGGCGGTGAGCTCGGCCAGCATCGAGGACGGTGTCGACCTCGCCAGGTGCCTGCGCGACGAGCCCGACCCGGGGGGCAGCGCCTTCGCCGTGTACGAGGAACTGCGCAGGGAGCGGGTGGAGAGGGTCGTTGCGGCCGGCGCGGGGCCGCCTCGACCCCGGCGGGCCGGAAGATCCGGCCCGCCGGGAGGGGGCGCCGGGTCTCAGCCCGCCGCGTACACATCCTCGATGTAGCGGCCGGCGGCGGTCAGTTCGCGCAGCCAGGCCTCGGACTCCTGGGGCGAGGCGCCGGTGCGGGCTCCGTGCAGCTCGCGGAACGCGGCCCGTACACCGGGAGCCATCCGGCTGCCGTCGCCGCAGACATACACCCGCGCACCGGCCTGCAGCAGCTCCCACACTTCTGCCGCCTCGGCGGCGATCCGGTGCTGGACGAAGCGGTGGCCGTTCTCGGGGCGTGCGCTGAAGACGGGGCGTACGGAGATGACGCCGGCGGCTTCGGCCTCGGCGAACTCCGCGGCGTGCAGGAAGTCGGCGGTGGGGTCGTCGCAGCCGAAGTAGAGCCGGGCGGGGGCCTGCCGGCCCGCGGCGACGCGGTCGGCGACGGCCCCGCGGAAGGGCGCGAGACCGGTGCCCGCCGCGATCAGGATGACGGGGGTGTCATCGGCCGCATCGAGGCGGAAGGCCTCACGGCAGGGCTGGACGCGGGCCAGGACCGTGTCGCCGGGCCGCAGCGCGTGCAGATGGGTCGAGCCGGTGCCGCCGGGCAGCAGCGAGACCATCAGATCGGCGTGCCGTGGGTCGGCAGCGGGCGAGGACGACAGGGAGTAGTGCCGGATGCGCAGCGGCGGCAGCAGCTCCAGGACCGTCGGCCAGGGCAGCGCGCCGCGCAGCGCCGGATGGGCCTCGATCAGGTCGATCAGGGTGCGCGGGTCGTCCTCGGCGAGGTTTTCCAGGGCCTGGCGCTCGGGCGGGCAGGGGTTGTGGGCGGCCAGCTCCGCCACCTGCCCGGGGGTCGGGCGCATGCCCAACTCCAGGTGACGGGTGAGCAGTTCACGGACCGTCAGGGGGCGGTCGACGGGCAGCGTGTCGCGGCTCGCGCGGCGGCCGGAGTGCAGCGCGAGGACGGTGTCCAGGCCGGCGCCGAGGGCGCGGGCGGCCCGCTCGACGGCGGCCGGGGCGTTGACCGGCAGCACGGCGAGGTGGTCGGCGGTGCGGTAGCCGACGCCGTCCGGCAGGGCGATGCGCAGGAAGCGCTTGGGCCGCGGCCAGTCCTGTGCGGTGAGGTCGTAGGACTCGGTGACGGTCATCGGGACGAGGTCATGACGTGCGGCGAGCGCGTCCAGCGGGCCGCCGGTGATCTCGGTGACGGTGTACCCGGTGTCCTCGGCGTCCGGTGCGCTCGCGCCGATGCTCGCCGGATCGCCGTAGCGCGTCAGCAGCTGGGTGCGCAGCGCCGCGGTGAACTCCTTGACGGTGCCGCTCAGGTCGCCGGAGGCGTCGGCCTCGGCGCGCGGCAGCAGCCGGTGGGCGCCGAGCGCGTCGAGCCGGTCGTCGATGAGGGTCGGTATGTGCTGGTAGGTGGCGGCCCAGTTGCGGTCGCCGACGCCGAGGACGGCGAACGGGAGGCCGGTGGCGGCGCCGTCCTGCGCGGTGTTGAGCCAGTTGACGAAGGCGGCGGCGTCATCGGTGGGCCGGCCGTTGTAGGAGGCGGCGACGATGACGACGGGACGGTCGGCGGGCAGCGCACCGGCATACGCGTCGAGCGGCGCCACATCGGTGGCGAAGCCCAGGCCGGTGGCCTCGTCGGCGAGCCGCTCGGCGAACTCCCGGCAGGTGCCGTAGTTGCTGCCGTGCAACAGCAGCAGGCCGGTGCCCTGCGGGACGCGGGTCGGCAGCCCGTCGTCGGTGGCGGTGTCGTCCGTGGTGCCGGCGCCGCCGCCGGGGAGCACGGCCAGCGCGGCGCGGACCGCGGCCCGGTCGGCGGGCGTACGGGCGGCCAGGGTGAAGGTGAACCCGTCGGGCTTGAGGGTCAGCGTCTCCTTGATGCGCAGCCGGTAGTCGCCGTGGTCGATCAGGCGGTAGCGGTGCACGAGGAGGGCGAGCAGCATGGTCGCCTCGTGGAGCGCGAACTGCCGCCCGATGCAGGCGCGTTCACCGGTCCCGAACGGCTTGTACGCATGCGGCGAGCGGGCCGCCTCGGCCTCCGGGCTGAAGCGGGACGGGTCGAACAGCTCGGGGTTGTCGCCCCAGACGGGGTCGCGGTGCAGCATCGGGGTGAGCACCGTGACCAGCTCGCCGGCCTTGACCGGGTAGCGGCCGCCGAGCAGCGTGTCCTCGCGGGCCTGCCGGGTGAAAGCGGCGGCGGTGGGCCACAGCCGCAGCGCCTCGTTGAGGACCTGGCGGGTGAACGGCAGTCGCCCGATGTCCTCGAACGAGGGGTCGGGGTCGCTCCGGTCGCCCCACAGCTCATCGGCCTCGCGCTGGACCATGCGCAGCGCGAGCGGGTCCTTGAGCAGGTGGTGGAGGGCGAAGGAGAGCGCGCCCGAAGTGGTCTCGTGGCCGGCGATCAGGAAGGTGATGACCTGGTTGCGGATGTTCGCGAGGTCGAGGGCCGGTCCGCCGTCCCCCTGGCCCCCGGCGCCGAGCATCAGGCCCAGCAGATCGTCGTCACCGCTCTCCCCGCTCTGCGTCCGGGCGGCGATGACCTCGTCGACGACCGACGCGAGATAGTCGGCGTCACGCTGGAAGTCCGCGTCGGCAGCGGAGTGGTCCGCGTCGGGGTCGCGGGAGAACTTCGTCATGCTCCATTCGAGGCAGCGCACCATCGCCTCGACGAACGGATGCGGGGTGTCGCCGCGGGAGAACGACTCGAAGTCGAAGCCGAAACCGGCGAGCCCGATGGTGTCCAGCGTCATCCGGGTCATGTCCTCGGCGACCTGGACGGGCGTGCCGTCGGCCACCCGCCGGTCCCAGGAAGCCATGACCCGGCGGGCGACCTTGAGCATCGCCGGGTGGTAGGTGCGCATCGAGCCGAGGGCGAAGGCCGGCATCAGGACCTCATGTGCCTTGGCCCAGTTCGGCTCGTCGTTGTAAGCGGTGAACAGACCGTCACCGGCGAACTCTCTGACGTTCTCCAGGACGACCGACACGCCCTTGGCGAAGCGGGACTCGTCGGCGACCTCGGTGACCAGGTCCAGTGAGGAGAGAAACAGCGTCTCGCGGTCGCCGAACTTGCGCTTGAAGACCGGGCCGTGGACCCGGGCGAGGTCCATGGACTGCTGGATGGGCGTGTGGGTGAGCCCGGCCGCCGTGAGGTCGGCCACCGGAATGTCGTCATCGGCGGCGCGTTCGTCGCTGTGGAGCGCGATGGTGTCGGTCATACCTCCAGCGTGAGGGCCCCCACGTGCAGGTCACGCCCGGACAACTGCATGATTGTGCAGTGGTTTTTCGGTGCTCGCTCTTGCGCGCGGACCTGAGAAGGGGAAATGGACAACGGGACTGGCGACGGGACGCCGGACACGGACGCCGACGGCACGGGCGCGCCGGCCTGCGGGAGCGGCTATATCGACCCGGCCGGGCCGTACGCGGGCGGCCCGTGGCGCAACTACTTCCTGATTCTGCTGGACCGTATCCCCACGCCGATCGCGGTGTGCCGGGCGCACGGCGAGGTGCTGATCGCCAATCCGGCGATGGCCGAGCAGTGGGGCACGGCCCCGGGAGCGCTGCGCGGCCGCAATCTGCTGGACCTTTTCGAGCCCCGCGCGAAGGCCCAGCTCGACCGGCTCACCGAGGCCCTGCGCCTGGGGCGCCGTTCGCGCTATCCGGTCGAGGTGCGCTGGCGCGCCGGGTCGGACGGGACGGAGCGGGAAGGGGAGCTGACGATCGATCCGGTGGGTGACCCTTCGGTGCACCCGCCCGCCCTGCTGGCGCTGCTGCGGGTGAGCGAGAGTGCCCCGCTGCCGGCGCCGCGGGGGTCGGCGAGTCCGGTGGAGGCCCGGATCCTGGCGCTGGCCGCGGGCGGCGCGACCACGGCGTCGATCGGTACGGCGCTGGGGCTGACGGTCGACGGGGTGAACTACCACCTCACCCGACTGGCCCGCCGCTGGCGGGTGCAGGGCCGTACCGCGCTGGTCGCCAGGGCGTACGTGCTGGGCGTGCTGTCCCCGGACAGCTGGCCGCCGGCCCCCGCCTGAGCAGGTCGGACACCTCCGCGGGGCCCGGCGGTACGGCCCGCCATGCCGGCAGCACACCTGTGCGGATAACCTCCCTGGTGTGGAGGAGAACGCAGCCGCGCAGTTCGAGCGCGGAACGGACGGCCCGAAGGTCATCGTCGTCGGCATCGACGGCTCCGACTCGTCGTGGCGTGCCGCCTCGTATGCGGCGGGGCTGGCCAGGCGCCAGTCCTCGAAGCTCGTGCTGGTCTACGTCCAGCCGGTGCTGCCGGCCGGGGCGGCGATGGGTGCCCCGGTCGCGGATACGACCAACGAGGTCGCCGAGGAGCTGATGGCTGAGATCCGCCGGGCGACCGAGCGGCTTGCGGGGATCTACAGCCTGCGCTGGGAGTTCCACACCCTGCGTGGTGACCCGTACAACGGCATGGTGCAGATGGCCGACGAGCTCAAGGCCGACGCGGTGGTGGTCGGTGCCTCGGAATCGGCCGGGCACCGCATCATGGGCTCGGTCGCGGTGCGCCTGGTCAAGGCCGGGCGCTGGCCGGTCACCGTCGTCCCCTAGAGCGTGTCCGGACGCTCCCGCTGGTGGGGTGGGCCGCCCTGGGGCACGGTGGAGGGTGGACGGGCGGAGCGCCGCCCCGGCGAGGGAGACCACCGTGACCGACCGCACGTATCGCGTGACCGAGATCGTCGGTACGTCCCAGCAGAGCGTGGACGACGCGATCAGAAATGGCATCAAGCGCGCCTCGCGGACCCTGCGCAATCTCGACTGGTTCGAGATCTCCCAGGTCCGCGGGCATATCGTCGAGGGCGAAATCGACCACTACCAGGTCGGCCTGAAAGTCGGTTTCCGGCTTGAGGACGCCGATTGACGCCTCTCCCGTGTACGTCTCCCGGCGAGTCCCGGCAGTATTAGGGAGTCGCCTTCCTTAGTCGCTCCTGAGGGTCCATGATGATCCGCCGTCGGACCACGATGGAGCGTACGGAGGGATGACGCATGGGGCTGCGCGCTGGACAGGGCGTATTGCGCCGTAAACCGATCGAGCACATCGAAGAGACGGAAGGGACCGCGAGCCAGCAGCTGACCCGGGCACTCGGCCTGTGGCAGCTGACGGCCATCGGCGTCGGCGGCATCATCGGCGCGGGAATCTTCACGCTGGCCGGCACCGTCGCGAACGGGAAGGCCGGGCCGGCGGTCCTGATCTCCTTCCTCATCGCGGGCATCGCGAGCGCCGCGGCCGCCTTCTCGTACGCCGAATTCGCCGGGCTGATCCCGAAGGCGGGATCGGCCTACACCTATGGCTATGCGGTCCTCGGTGAAGTGGCGGGCTGGTTCATCGGCTGGGACCTGCTGCTGGAGTACACCGCGATCGTGGCGGTGGTCGCGATCGGCATCTCCGGCTATCTGGGTTTTCTGCTCACTGATCTCGGCGTCGATCTGCCGGCCTGGATGATGGGCGCGCCGGGGACCGGTCCCGGACACCGGGTGGACCTCTTCGCCGCGGTGCTGTGCCTGCTGATCGCCTATCTGCTGACGCTGGGCATCAAGAACGCCGCGCGTTTCGAGACGGTCGTGGTGGCCCTGAAGGTCATCGTGGTGATCGTGGTGATCGCGGTCGGCTTCTTCCACATCAAGACCTCGAACTACACGCCGTTCTTCCCGTTCGGGGCGAGCGGCGCCTTCACCGGGGCGGCCACCGTCTTCTTCGCGGTCTTCGGCTATGACGCGATGAGCACGGCGGCCGAGGAGTCCAAGGACGCCCAGCGCCATATGCCGAAGGCGATCATGTATTCGCTGGCGATCTCGATGGTGCTGTACATCCTGGCCTGCCTGGTGCTGACGGGTATGCAGAACTACAAGTCCATCGACCCGGAGAGCGGTTTCTCCTCGGCGTTCAAGTCGGTGGGCCTGGGCAGCCTGGCGGATGTCATCGCGGTCGGCGCGATCATCGGCATTCTGACGGTCATGTTCACCTTCATGCTCGGGGTGACCCGGGTGTGGTTCTCGATGAGCCGGGACGGGCTGCTGCCGAAGTGGTTCGCCAAGACCAGTCCCAAACACCATGTGCCGACCCGGGTGACCTGGATCGTCGGCTTCGCCTCCGCGGTCATCGCGGGCTTCCTGCCGATCGGTGAGGCCGCCGAACTGACCAACATCGGCATCCTGCTGGCGTTCGTGGTGGTCTGCGTCGCGGTGATCGTGCTCCGCTACAAGCGTCCCGACCTGCCGCGGACGTTCCGCACGCCGGGGATGCCGGTGGTCCCGGCGATCGGGGTGTGCTTCTCGATCTGGCTGATCACGTTCCTGTCCTGGCAGACCTGGGTGCGGTTCGTGGTGTGGTTCCTGGTCGGCATGGTCATCTACTTCGCGTACTCCTACCGCCGCTCGAACCTGGCACAGGCGGAACGGGAGAGCGCCGGTGGCGCGAGCGGCGGGACGCGGCCGTGAGCCGCGGTCGCTGAACCGCGCGGCAGGGACGGCGGGGACCGGCGGACGAAGGCCCGCCGGTCCCCGCCTGCCCTCGGCATCAGAAGACGAACGGTCCCGGGGACTGCGGAGACGTGGCATTGCAGGTGGCCGTGACGCCGAACACCACGACCTTCAGGGACGTGGCCTCCAGGCTGTCGCCCGCGGCGACCGTGCCGCTGAGCGGACCGGTGGAGACCTCGCTGCCGGCCGGGATCGCCGGGTTGGAGCTGCCGCTGAACTCCGTGGTCCCGGAGCCGTTCTTGGTGAGGGTCAGCGTGGAGCTGACCGAGTTCGCGCCGATGTCTATCGGTGAGGTGATCGCCGACGTGGCGAGGCTGATGGTCGCGGCCGTGCCGTCCTGGGTGGCGGTGAGCGTCGCCGTGCCGGAGCCGAAGCTACCGCAGTCGAACGAGAGGGTGGCGGTGTCGGGGGTCACCGCGGTGGCGGCCGGCGCCATCGCGAGCGTGCCCGCGGCGGCGACTGCGACGGCGAGTGCCGAACCAAATCCGAGCGTGCCTGGTCTGAGGTGTCTCATGGGGGGTACCGCCTTCTTGAGGGGGGTGCAGGCCCATGGCACCGGTCGCCGGGGGGGATGCGAGGGAACGACTGGCGGCCATGTGGGGGCCCGCGGTCGGGCCCCGTGCCGGCCACCGTCCAGATCTGACGGGTGGTCAGCGACCTGAATCGCTGACCATTGAGGCACGCGCCCCTGAAGAGAGCAAGGCAGACACTTCATGATTTTTGACGTGTCTGCGCCAATGGATGGGTCGGCGCCCTCGCGACCGCGGCGAACGCTATCGCCCTTGCCGCCGGTCGCCTCGATCATCCGGTCGGCGGCACGCCGGCCCTGGGCGACGAAGTGAAGTCCTGGGACCCGACCCGGCTGGTGAACAACATGAGCGGGCTCAACTGCTGTGGCGCGCACGACGGCGGCAACGGCGACGTGGCCGACGCCCACGGCTATCCGAGCCCGCAGCTGCCCGCGGCGGACGGCACCCGCGCGCTGGTCAGCGGGGAGTACGGCGGGCTGGGACTGGCGGTACCGGGCCACGCCTGGCCGGTGCAGCACACCTATGTCGGCGTGGACCAGGCCGAGTACACGGACGACTATCTGGCCGAGCTGGCCCACGTCCGCAAGCTCGCCTGCCAGGGCGGCAATGGCGCCGTCTACACCCAGATCAGCGATGTGGAGGGCGAGTTGAACGGTCTGATGACCTATGACCGCAAGGTGATCAAACCCGATGTAGGGCGGCTGGCGGCGGCGCACCGCGCGCTGATCTCGGATGCGTCCGATCCCGCCTCGATGCCCTGCGACACCCCGTGACGGAGCGCGGAAGCCGCTGAGCGCATCGCCCGGTCGCGCTCCCGCACACCCGGCACGTCCAGCCCCGCACGCCCGGCACGTCCGGCCCCCGCACACACTCGCGACGGCCCGCACCCGGCCCGCGACGGGGGCCGGACGTGCCGGAGTTACCGCCGCGCCACCTCTTGACGCGCACCTGACCGGCGCCAAGAATGAGCGCGCCCTGACAACGTTGTCGAACCGTGCGGCCGTGTGCGCCCTCGCACGCCCGACGGGCCGCTCGGCGACCCGATCCCGGAGGTCCGGATCCATGCCATGGCTCAGTCGCACCCGGCTGCGTACCGCGGGCGCGGTGCTGGCGGCCGCGCTCATCGGGAGCGCGCTCGCGGCCCCCGCCGCGCAGGCGGAGCCGCCCGGCGGCCCGCTCACCGACCTGGTCAACCCGTTCATCGGCAGCCGGAACGACGGCAACACCTACCCGGGCGCGGCCGTCCCGTTCGGCATGGTGCAGCTCTCCCCCGACACCGGCCACACCACCGGCTACGGCTACGACGACGACCACATCCGCGGCTTCAGTTCGGTGCACATCTCCGGCGTCGGCTGCGGGCTCGGCGGTGATCTGCCGGTGCTGCCCACCACGGGCGACATCACCGAGACCGACTATGCCAAGTACGCGGCCGGCTACGGCCATGACGACGAGTCGGCCCGGCCCGGCTACTACCGCGTCGGCCTGACGTCCTACGGCGGGATCACCGCCGAGCTGACCGCCACCGCCCGCACCGGCCGACAGCGCTACACCTTCCCGGCCACCGACAAGGCCAATGTGCTGCTCAACGCGGGCCAGTCGCTGCACAAGACGGTCTCGACGCGGGTCGAGGTGCTGGATTCCCGCACCATCCGCACCGCCATCACCGGCCGCGGCTTCTGCCAGGACACCAAGCCGTACACCGTCTACACGATCACCCGCTTCGACCGGCCGTTCGCTTCGTACGGATCCTGGGACGGCGACAAGGTGACAGCCGGCTCCAAGGACTCCACCGCCACCGGCCGGCACGGCGCCTATGCCCGTTTCGACACCCGCAAGGACCGCACCGTCGAGGCGACCACCGCGCTCAGCTATGTGGACGCGGCGGGTGCGGCCCGCAATCTGCGGGCCGAGGGCGGCGGTTCCTTCGACCGTACGAAGGCAGCGGCCGATGCCGCATGGGAGCGGCGGCTCGGACTGGTGAAGGCCCAGGGCGGGGACAAGACGCTGCGCCGCACCTTCTACTCCTCCCTCTACCGGTCCTTCCTCGCGCCGAACATCGGCAGTGACGTGGACGGCCGCTACACCGGCTGGGACCAGCGGACTCATCGCGCCAGGGGCTTCACGTACTACCAGAACTGGTCGCTGTGGGACACCTATCGCACCCAGGCGCAGCTGCTGGCGCTGCTGGCGCCGCAGGAGTCCCGCGATATGGCGTTGTCGGTCCTGCGGATCGACAAGGAGAGCGGCTGGCTGCCCAAGTGGGGCTACGGAACGGTCGAAACGAACATCATGACCGGCGATCCGGTCACTCCGTTCCTCACCAATGCCTACCAGCAGGGGCTGTTGCGGGGTCATGAGGAGCAGGCGTACGCGGCACTGAAGAAGAACGCCGACGGCGTGCCGCCGGCCGATGCGCCGGCCGTCGGACGGGAGGCCAATGCGCAGTACCTGAAGGACGGCTTCGCCCCGTACCTCAAGGGCCGTCCGCACGCCAAGCCCGGCGACTCCGACTTCGACCACGGCGCCTCGGCCACCCTCGAATACGCCCTGTCGGACGCGATGCTGGCACAGATGGCACGCGATCTGGGGCACGGTGAGGACGCCGACCGGTATGCGGCCCGCGCCCAGAACTACCGCAAGATCTTCGACAGTTCGACCGGCTTCTTCCGGGCCCGCGACGGGAAGGGCGCCTTCGCCGGGCCCGCCGATCCGGCCAAGAGCGAGGGCTTTCACGAGGGCACGTCCTGGCAGTACCAGTGGCTGGTTCCGCAGGATCTGCCGGGGATGCTGAAGCTGATCGGCGGCAAGGACAAGGCCGATGAGCGTCTCGACTCGTTCTTCGCCTACCCGAAGCTGCTGCAGGACCCGGAGAAGACGGCCCGTGAGGTATGGGTCAACGGGCCGTACGACTACTACAACGCGGACAAGTACAACCCGCAGAACGAGCCCGATCTCATCGCTCCGTACACCTATCTCTCCACCGGCCGCCCCTGGAAGACCACGGACGTGGTGCATGCGGCGCTGACGCTGTTCACCGACGCCCCCACCGGGATGACCGGGAACGACGATCTGGGGACGATGTCGGCGTGGATGGTGCTCTCCTCGATCGGGGTGTTCCCGGTGCAGCCGGGCACCGACAGCTGGGGGCTGAGCACGCCGGTCTTCGACCGGGTGGACCTGACCCTGGACCGGCGCTACTACCCGGCCGGGCACTTCACCGTCGCCGCACCCGGTACGTCCACCACCGACCGCTATGTGCAGTCGGTACGCCTGGACGGTGCCGGACATGACCGGACGTACCTCACCACCGATGAGCTGCGTTCGGGCCGTGAACTCGCCTTCACCGTGGGCCCGAAGCCCTCCCGCTGGGGCACCGGCGACCATGCCGCACCGCCGCCCGTGGGCACCTCATCCGCGCAGCAGCAGTCCGGTCGCCAGCGCTGAGATCACCACGGCGGAGAGCAGCGCGGTGGCGACCCGCCCCCGCGGGCCGCTGAGCGTCCTGCCCCATACGGTCCCCCCGGCAGCCAGGAACAGCTGCCGGCTCGCGGAGGCGAGGGTCACCGCCGCCACGAAGGCGGCGGGGCCGGCGGCACCGGCGCCGGGGGTGCCCGCACCACCGGCGAGCACCAGCGCGGAGAAGTAGAGGACCGCCCAGGGATTGATCAACGTCAGTCCCAGAAAGGCGAGATAGGCCCGAGCGGGGCGTCCCAGGACTGGTGCCGCAGCTGGTGCCGCGGCCGGCGCCGGTGCCGCAGCAGTACCCGGTCGTCCGGGTCCCGCTGCGCGGCGAGCCCCTGCCGGTACGGCGGTTCGTGGCGGCCGTCCGCCACGGAAGTGAGCGGCAGCCCCCGATCGCCCGCGGGCTGGCGGCGCTGCGCGCGGCCGCGGGCGAACGGGAGGCGAAGGGGGCCTGAGGAAGGCCGGGGTACGGACGTCAGTCCTGGAGGGACTGCCAGAACTCGTCGAAGGACATCCGGCCGTCGCTGTCGGTGTCCTTGGCCTTGATGACCGCCTCGGCGACCGGGCCGGTGACGAACGGGTCGCCCATCTCGGCCATCGCGTGCTTGAACTCCTCCGGCGTGACCTGGCCGTCGCCGTCCGCGTCGAACCGGTCGAACGCCGCCCTGGCCTTCTCTATGTCTGCCATGAGAGGTGCCCCCTTCGTGGTGCTGCGCAGTGCTGCGCGGTGCTGTTGACTGGTGATCTGACCTGCGTACATTAGCGGACCCTCAAGAGGCGTCCGGCCGCGCCCTCCGCCGCGCCAGATAGGGCGCGGTACGGCTCTCCGGTGCCGCCGCCACCTCGGCCGGGGTTCCCGCCGCCACGATCCGGCCGCCGTCCGCACCGCCGCCGGGGCCGAGGTCGATGACGTGGTCGGCGCCGGCGACCACGCCCATGTCGTGCTCGACGACCACGACGGAGTGCCCGGCGTCGACCAGGCCGTGCAGCTGGCGCAGCAACACCTCGGTGTCGGCGGGGTGCAGTCCGGTGGTGGGCTCGTCGAGGAGGTAGAGGGTGTGGCCGCGGCGGGTCCGCTGGAGTTCGGTGGCGAGCTTGATGCGCTGTGCCTCGCCGCCGGACAGCTCGGTCGCGGGCTGGCCGAGCCGCAGATAGCCGAGCCCGACGTCCTGGAGGGTGCGCAGGCTGCGGGCCGCCGCGGGGACATCGGCCAGGAACGCGGCGGCGGCGTCGACGGTCATCGCCAGGACGTCGGCGATGGTCCGGTCCCGGTAGGTGATCTGGAGGGTTTCGGGGTTGTAGCGGGCGCCGTGGCAGGCGGTGCAGGGCGCGTACGTACCGGGCAGGAAGAGGAGTTCGACGGCGACGAAGCCCTCGCCCTGGCAGGTCTCGCAGCGGCCGCTCGCGACGTTGAAGGAGAACCGTCCCGCCGTGTAGCCGCGGGCGCGGGCCTCGTCGGTGGCGGCGAAGACCTTGCGTACCGCGTCGAACAGCCCGGTGTAGGTGGCGAGGTTGGAGCGCGGGGTCCGGCCGATCGGCTTCTGGTCCACGCGGACCAGCCGGTCGATCGCCTCCAGGCCCTCGGCGCCGGTGAGTTGTGCCCGTGCCATCGGTCCGGTGCCGTCGCCGTCGGCGGGCTCCTGCTGCTCCTCGCCCGCGCCGAGGTGGTCCCGTACGGCTTCCGCGAGAACGCGGGTGACCAGCGTCGATTTGCCCGATCCCGAGACGCCGGTGACGGCGGTGAAGACGCCGAGCGGGAAGGTCGCGTCCAGGCCGCGGAGATTGTGCAGGGTGACGCCGCGCAGCGTCAGCGTGCCCGAGGGGCTGCGCACGGTGCGCTCGGCGGGCGGTGCGGTGTCGAAGAGGAACCGGCGGGTGGCGGAGGCGGGGGCGTCAGCGAGCGCGGCGACGGGGCCGCTGTGCAGCACCTGCCCGCCGTGCTCCCCGGCGTGCGGGCCGACGTCCACGATCCAGTCGGCGCGGCGCACCACGTCCATGTCGTGCTCGACGACGAACAGCGAGTTGCCCGCTTCCTTGAGCCGGCCCAGCACCGTGAGCAGGGACTCCGTGTCGGCGGGGTGGAGGCCGGCGGACGGTTCGTCCAGGACGTAGACGACGCCGAAGAGGCCGGAGCGCAGCTGGGTGGCCAGCCGCAGCCGCTGGAGCTCGCCGGCGGACAGGGTGGGCGAGGGCCGGTCCATGCTCAGATAGCCCAGGCCGAGTTCGGTGAGGACCTCGATACGGGCCACCAGGTCGCGGGCCAGCACCGGCGCCACCTCGTCGTCCGTCCCCCCGGCGGTGGGCCGCAGCAGCTCCGCGAGGGCGCTCAGCGGGCGGCCCGCGAGGGTGGCGATGTCGTGGCCCTCGAAGGTGACGGCCAGCGCCTCGGGGCGCAGCCGCCGCCCGTGGCACACCGGGCAGGGCTCGGCGACCATGAACCCCTGGACGCGCCTGCGCAGGGTCTCGCTCTTGGAGTCGGCGAAGGTGTGCAGCACATAGCGTCTGGCGCTCATGTACTGGCCCTTGTAGGGGCGTTGGATGCGGCCGACCTCGCGGACGGGGTGCACGGTGACGACGGGCTGTTCGTCGGTGAACAGGATCCAGTCCCGGTCGGCCCGCGGCAGCTCACGCCATGGCCGGTCGATGTCGTACCCGAGGGCGGCGACGATGTCACGGAGGTTCTTGCCCTGCCAGGCCCCGGGCCAGGCGGCGATGGCGCCCTCGCGGACGGAGAGCGAGGGGTCGGGGACGAGGGACTCCTCGGTGACGCGGTGGACGGTGCCCAGACCGTGGCATTCCGGGCAGGCGCCGGCCGCGGTGTTGGGCGAGAAGGCGTCGGAATCGAGCCGTTCCGTCACCCCCTCCGGGTAGTCGCCGGCGCGGGAGAAGAGCATGCGCAGGGTGTTGGAGAGGGTGGTGACGGTGCCGACCGAGGAGCGGGAGGTGGGCGCGGAGCGCCGCTGTTCCAGGGCGACGGCGGGCGGCAGTCCGGTGATGTCCTCGACCTTGGGCGCGCCGACCTGATGGATCAGCCGTCGGGCGTAGGGGGCCACCGACTCGAAGTAGCGGCGCTGCGCCTCGGCGTAGATGGTGCCGAAGGCGAGGGAGGACTTGCCCGACCCGGACACCCCGGTGAACGCGACCAGCGCGTCCCGCGGGATGTCCACATCGATGGTGCGGAGGTTGTGCTCACGGGCGCCGCGCACCCGTACGTACGAGTCGGTCATCCCTCCATCATCGGGCACGGTCACCAGTGGGCACGGCCGCCGCGACCGGGCACGGTCAGCCGCGACTGGGCCCGGTCGGCCGTGATCGGGCACGGTCGGCCATGCTCGGGCCCGGTCCACCGCGAGTCGGGCACGGTCAGCCGGCCGCCGTGGCGGCATGGATCCGCTCGCGCGCCTCCTTCCAGGGCAGCGGAGTGGCGACGACCGCGCGCAGCGCCCGGACCTGGCGGGGCGGGAGCCCGGCCGCGAGCACACCGACGGCGCTGCCGTCCCGGCCGTAGAGCGCAAGGGCACGGCGCTCCGCCCGGTCCAGGACGGTGGTTTCGACCCGGTCGGCGCCCGCGGTCAGCCCGTACGCCTGGATCTTGACGGCGTACTGGTCGGACCAGAAGTACGGCACGGGGGCGAACGGGCGGCGTTCCTGGGCGGGGGCGGCGTCCACGGCCCCGGCGGCGGGGGCGTCCGCGGCGAGTTCGGCCAGGAGGTTGCGGGCGGCGGCCATGCCCTGTTCGGTGGCGTTCATCCGGTGCTCGAAGCGCAGCGGGCGGCCGTGGACCGGATGGTCCCAGCGGGCCACATCTCCCGCGGCATAGATGCCGGGGGCGGCGGCGCAGTAGGCATCGCAGCGCAGCCCGTCGGTGGTGTCCAGGGCCGGGTCGTCCAGCCACCCGACGGCGGGCCGGGAGCCGATCGCCGGCAGCACGAGATCGGCCGGCAGCCGGCTGCCGTCGGCCAGCCGGACGGCGGTGACCTGCGGGCCGTCGGCACCGGCCGGGTCGGCGGGCGCCGTCTCGAAGCCGGCCACCGCCCCCGTGAGCAGCCGGACGCCGCGGGCGCGGTGCTCCTCGGCGAGCAGCTCGCCGACCTCGGTGCCGACGGCGGCGGCCATCGGTGTCGCCTCGATACCGACGAGGGTGACCTCGTGCCCCAACTCCCGTGCCACCGCGGCGGCTTCACAGCCCAGCACGCCGTTTCCGACGATCACCAGGCGGCGAGCGCCTCCCCCGGCGGCTACGCCCCCACTGCCGGGGGTACCCCCATTGGCCAGCCGGCCGCGCAGGGCCAGTGCGTCGTCGAGGGTGCGCAGGGTGTGCACTCCGGCGATGCCCTCGGCGCCGGGCAGGGTGCGGGCGGCGACACCGGTCGCGATGATCACGCCGGCGCAGCCGAGCCGCTCGCCGCCGTCGAGGGTGAGGGTGCGGCCGGCCACGTCGAGCCCGGTCGCCCGGGTGCCGAGCCGCAGGTCGAGATCGAGCGGGGCGAGCTGCTCCGCGGTGCGCAGCAGCAGCTTCTCCGGCGCCCAGGCGCCGTGCAGCAGCTGCTTGGACAACGGCGGCCGGTCGTACGGGAGATGGGGCTCGGCACCGATGAGGGTGAGCGGGCCACGCCAGCCGAAGCGGCGCAGCGCCTCGGCCGCGGCGAGACCGGCCGCCGAGGCGCCGACGACGGCGACCGGCAGGCCGGTCATACGTGGACCTCGCTCACGGCGGCCGGACGGACGGCGCCGAATGCGGCGCGGGGCCGGTCCGGCAGGTTCGGCAGTGGGGGAGGATCGAAGACGCAGCCGCTCGGGGGTTCCACGGGCAGCGGCGCCGGGGCGCTGGTAAGTGTCATCTCGCTCATCTCGCTGAGTGCGCGCACACCGGCAGGGCGTGCGCCATGAGCCGAACGTTCGCCTAACGCCCGTGAACTTACTTGCGTAATACACAGGTAAATGTGCCGGGGGCTCATGATGACCGGAAGCCCCATAAGGAGAGCCGGGAGACTCCGTACCCGCTGGAGGAGATCCGCCGGGCCGGCGGGGCCGTGGGTCCGCCGGGTCGCGGAGCTCCCGCATGGCCGGGAGCTGACGAAGCCGCCCGGAACCCGGAACCCGGCCATCAGGCGACCTCGATGCCGTACTCCTGCACCAGCGCTTCCAAGCCCCCGGGGAAGCCCCGGCCGCCGATCACGAAGTCCCAGTCGCCACCCGGCCGTTGGCGGAACGAGCCGAGCACCAGCGCGGTCTCGCCGCGCCGCCCGTCCGAGACCTCCAGCCGGCCCAGCTCCTCCCCCGACGCGTCCAGCAGCCGGACCCGGGCGTCGGTGAAGCCCGCGAGATCGGCGTCGGGGTTGACCTGGGGGTCGATCGCCGCGACCAGGACCAGCCGGTCGGCGGCCGGCGGCAGCGCCTCGAACCGCACCTGCATCGCGGCCCGGTCGGGGGCGAAGCCGGGCAGCATCCGCACCGAACCGTCGGGGCTGCGGGGGTTGTTGTAGAAGACGAAGTGATCGTCGCTGAGCACGCTGGTCCCCTTGCACACCAGGGCGCAGACATCGAGGGCGACCTCGCCGGACCAGTTCATACCGAGGATGTTGTGGTCCGGCGCCTCGTCGGCGGTGGCGGAGCCGGACGGGGCGTCCGCGCCGAGCCGTCCGCGCAGCCCGTAGCGGCCGAGCAGATCGACGAGTTCGGGGCCGGCGATGAGGCTGAGCGGCTTGCCGTTGGCGAAGGTGTGGGCGCCGGGGCCGAACCGGGAGGTGGTCACCAGCACCCCCTTGTTGGCGCCTTCGGACTGGACGGTGCCGTAGAGGTCGCGGACGGCGGTCGGCGGGACGGTGTTGCGGTAGCGCTTGACCTGCACAATGATCTTGCCGCCGCGGATCGGGTCGGGGTCCAGCGCGTCCACATCGACCCCGCCGTCGCCGGACCGCTGCGTGGTCACGGCCTGCATGCCCATGGCGCGGAACAGCTCGGCGATCAGGTTCTCGAAGGCGATCGGATCCATCTCGTACAGATCCGGTTCGCTGTCCGTGCCGTGCGAGACGACCCCGCCGCCGACATCGCCCGGAAGGCGTACCGGGCGTACCGCGGTCCGCTGGTCGGGGCGGGCCGCGAGCTGCCCGCGCAGCCCGTCGGTCAGACACTCCACCGCACTGACCTGCGCGAGGTGGAAGGAGTCGAAGGAGCTACGGGGCGCCATGACGGTCGCGAGATACACCTGGGCCGGGCGGCCGGTCACCGGGTCCACATCGTCCACGAAACCGTTCAGCGCCACCGAGTCCAGGGTGCCGTGGCTGTCGGCGGCGAAGAGGTCGCGCAGCACCAGCAGCACGCTCTGGGCCAGCACTTCGCGGTAGAGCGCCCGGCGCTGCGCGGCCGGCCGGGCGGTCTCCTTCTCCTTGTCGGCGGTGGGCATATAGCGGACGGACTTGGTCTCCGGGACGATGTCGTAGCCCGGGAGCTCCCAGTCCAGGACGAGCTGGCGGCCCGTCGGGTCGTAGGCGGCCGCGATCTGCCGGGGGAAGCCCTCCGGCCAGGCCGTGGAGGAGTACAGCGCGGCGGAGAAGTACTCGACGGCCGCGTCCGCGTCGCCGGCGCGCAGGCCGGAGAGCAGCTCCTCGATGCCGGAGTTGTGCTGCCGGATCTCGGCCAGGGCGCCCGCGGCCCACTGGTCGTACTGCTGACGGTAGGCGGCGAGTTGGGCCTGCCGCCGGCTCTCCGCGGCCTGCGCCGTGTACCAGTCCTGCTCGTAGCGGGCGCGGGCCTCCTCCTGGACACGGTCGCGGCGGGCGCCGAGATGCCAGCCGCCCGTCGGCGCCTGGTAGCGGACCGGGTCGGGCATCGGTACCGGGCCGGCGAGGGCGCCGGGCGCGAACTCCGCTATCCGTTCGGGGTGCAGCAGCACGGCAGCCGAGAACGCGGGGGCGCGACAGCCGTCGACGAGCAGGCCGGTCAGTGCGGCGACGCGGGCGTCCAGTTCCTCGGTCCGCCGGCGGGCGTCCGCCTCGCGTTGCTGCCGGTAGGCCGTCTGCCGCTCACGGTGCATCCGCGCCATGGCACGTTCGGCGTCCCGTGCCTGCCGTTCCTGGTCGCGCTGCTGCTGTGCTTGCGCGCGGCGCTGGGCTTCCTGTTGGCGCTGCTGCTGACGCTGCGCCTCGGCCCAGACGGCCATTAATCCATGGGAACGGCGGCTCATGTCGCTCTGTGTCCTCCCCCCGGGGCGGCTGCCCCCGGAACCCTGTAGAAGCGGTTTCACCTGCGCTGTTGGGGAGACTTTAGCGGGGGAGCGAGCGGCCGGTCACGGTCGGGTACGAAGATTTCGCCCGCTTCGCACGATGCGCGCCGGCCACCGTCGCGGACCGGCCACGGACGTCATCCGGCCACGGTCGCGGACCCGGCGCCGGACGTCATCCACCACCGTCGCGCACCCGCCCCGCACGTCATCCGGCCGCCGCCGCCCGCAGCTTCGCCGCCGTCACGGCAGGGTCATAACCCTCCGGCACCCCGGGCACCAGCACCACATCACCCTCGATGTGCCGGGTGCGCAGCGGCAGGATCTCCTGATAGGCGGGTGAGCCGTACCAGCCGCGGGCCCGTGCCAGGTCGGGGAAGACGATGACGACCACGGATCCGGGCCAGGTGCCCTCTTTGACCTCCACTTCGGCGCCGTGGACGACGAATCGGCCACCGAACGGGTCCAGGGTCGGCTGGATCTTCTCGATGTAGTCGAAGACCTCCGGGTGCGGGGCGCCGGAGCGGAGGTGAGCGATGGCGTATGCGGTCATGGGAGTGCCCTTCCCGTGGGTGAACCGGTGCGTCGGCTGCCACGTTTCCAGCCGCCGCGGTACGGGTCGATTACCTCCGGGGTAAGAGGATCCGGAGTGGGGGCACCGTGCGAACGGGAAAAGATGGGAACGAACCCGGGTGGGTTCCTGGGATGGAAGTCGCCGTTCGACGGGAGCGGACGGGGACGGGGACGGGGACGGGATGAACGAGCTCGGCCGCACCAGGTGCGAGGGTGTGACACGTATTCAGGCCGGCAGTAATAATGTGATTCCCATTCCGATGCCTGCCGAATTGCTGCTGAGATCGGCTCAATGAGTGGCTTTCCCGAACCGGACCGGCATGCTGCGGCAAAGTTCCCAACCAGCCCGGTATCCCTTGGCCGTTACGTGCGGCGATGGAAGGCTGGAGACGATGTTCGGGCGAAGGAAATTCCTCATGGCCGGTGCCACGGCCGGTGCCATGGGGGGCGCGGCCATGCTTTCACGGGGTTTTCTGGGAGCGCAGCATGCATCACCCACTCACGGAACAGGGTCTTCGGACGCCTCGGTGACGCAGACCCCTCCGCTGGAGAGGTACGTTGACCCGCTGCCCACGCCGATGACGGCCATCTCGGATCCTTCCGTCTATCCGGGCGCCGACTACTACGAGATCACGATGCGGCAGGGTTCGTGGCGCTTCCACCGGGATCTCGGGCCGGCAACCGTGTGGGGTTACTGGGCCGCGAACCCGCACGATCCTCGCAAGGCGATCGGCATGGGCTATCTGGGGCCGACCCTCAGCGTGACCAGGGACCACCCGACGGTCGTCAAGTACCGCAACAAGCTACCGACCACCCACCTGTTCCAGTCCGTGATCGACGGCATTCGCAACGGGGACCCCCAGCTCACCCCGACCGCTCCGCCTCCCTACAAGAGCAAACCGCCATTTCCCCCGAATGTCAGCGTGTGGAACGTCGTACACCAGCACGGCGGTTTCACGGCACCACAGTCCGACGGCATGCCGCTGCAGTCATTCAGCCCGGACGGCTTCCATGCCGAGTCCTACGCCACCCTGGACCCGAGCCGGGTCAAACCCAACGAAACGATCTCCGGCTACACCAACCACGACCGTTCGTGCATGCTCTGGTATCACGATCACGGCATGGGGATGACCAGCGTCAACGTCTATGCGGGCCTTGCCGGTCTCTACCTCATTCGTGACCCCGCCGACGAGCGGCTCGGGCTGCCGCGAGGCGAATTCGAGGTCCCCCTCATCCTGCAGGACCGGACCTTCCACCGGGACGGCTCGCTCGCCTACACCATGGCCCAGAGGGAAGGCGAGGACACCCCGGTCGTCAACGGGAAGGCGTACCCCTTCCTGGCCGTCGAGCCGCGACGCTACCGGCTGCGCATTCTCAACGCTTCGAACGAGCGTTTCTGGCGGCTGAGGTTCGAGGTTCCCAGGGACGTACTGCCTCAGCCCACACTGCCGTTCTGGCTGATCGGCACCGACGGCGGCTTCCGTACTCCGTTGCCCATGCTGAACTTCCTGATCTCGCCGGCCGAGCGGTACGAGCTGCTCATCGACTTCAGTCAGATGCCCATGGGCACGAACGTCACATTGATGAACTACCACGCGCCGGTCCACTACCCCGGCATGCCCGGTGAAGGTCCGGAAATCTCGGAAATCATGCAATTCCAGGTCACCAAACCATTGTCCGGAGGCGCGGACAATACGACGCCGCCCAAGAAACTCAATCTGCCGGCGGTCGTACCTATCGAGCCGAAACCGCACACCCGTCGGCGGGAATGGGTCACGTACCAGCACAAGCTCTTCGGCACCATGACGTTCAACGCGGTGCCGTTCATGGAGCCGTCCCAGGACTTCATCGAGGCGGGCTCGACCGAGATCTGGGAGTACATCAATCCCAACCACGACGCCCACCCGATGCATGTCCACCTCGTCAACTTCCAGGTGTTGAACAGGCAGCCGATCGACGCAGCCGGCTACCAGGTAGCTTACGAAAAGTGGCTTTTCGGTGGTCGCAAACCGGAGGACCGGCCGGTGGTGGCGAACTATTTCACCGGACCACCGAGTCCGCCGGACCCGGACGAAGCACTGTCCGACAAGGACACGTTCAAGTCCTATCCGGAGACGGTGACCAGAATCATCATTCAGGAATTCAGCCCGCCGACGGGTACGATCGCGTCGATTCCGGGCAGCGGCGCCGAATTGCCGGCGACGTACCTCCACCACTGCCACATCCTCGAACACGAGGACGACGACCTGATGCGCCCGTGGACGATCGTCGGCCACGGCGACCGAAGCGGTAACAACCACGGCGGCGGCCATGGCAAGTGACGGGATCGATTGACCCGCGTGTGCCGGGTTGGCACGTGGACATCTGGCAGCAACCACGTACTGCCCGCTCCCCGCGCATGCCGCGACAGGCCGACTCTCGCCAACGGCGCCCCGTCATCAAGGAGGGAGCCCAGGCGATTGGACAACATCTTTGGAGCGGAAGGCTCCGACGCCCCGGAACCCGGCTTGGATGCCTGACCTGAGTAAGACGGAACAGGGAACACTGCACACCCCCGCACCTCGGGCAGCACCATCCCGCCGTCCCGTCCGTAACGAAGGGATCCCGCCATGGACGACCTCCTGCACTTCCGGGCCGCCGGCACCAGCCTGGTGCTGGATCTGTCCGGTACCGGTCTGCCGCGCATGGCGCACTGGGGCGCCGACCTCGGCGCGCTCACGCCCGGCCGGCTCGCCGGGCTGCTTGCCGCCGATGTCGCGCAGACCGTCGCCAATGGGCTGGACGAGCCGGTGCCGTTGAGCGTGCTGCCACAGCAGTCCGCGGGCTGGCTCGGCACCCCGGGGCTGAGCGGGCATCGCGAAAGCTCCGCCGCCGCGCCCGCGTTCACGGTGCGCAACAGGTCCGTACAGGAGGAGGGCCGCCGGCTGACCGTCGAGGCGGCGGACGCGGACGGCGGGCTGGCGCTCACGCTGGAGTTGGGACTGACCGATGCCGGGCTCGTGCGGCTGCGTGCCGCCGTCACCAACACCGGCGGCGACCCGTACCACCTCACCGAGCTCACCCCCGCCCTGCCGGTGCCCGCGCAAGCCACCGAGCTCCTCGATCTCACCGGGCGGCATCTGCGCGAACGCGCCCCGCAGCGGCATGCGTTCACCCTCGGCACCCATCTGCGGGAGAGCCGGCGCGGGCGCACCGGCAGCGATGCGACGCTGCTGCAGACCGCCGGGGAGGCGGGCTTCGGCTTCCGGTCCGGTGAGGTGTGGGGGCTGCATGTGGCATGGAGCGGCAACCACCGCTCGCTCGCCGAGCGCACCCCGGCCGGGCAGGCCGTACTCGCCGGCGGCGAACTGCTGCTGCCCGGCGAGATCCGGCTGGCGCCCGGCGACACCTACCGCTCCCCGTGGATCTACGGCTCCTACGGGCGCCACGGCCTGGACGAACTGGCCGGCCGCTTCCACCGCGAGCTGCGCACCCGCGACGGGCATCCCTCGTCCCCGCGGCCGGTCACCCTCAACACCTGGGAGGCGGTCTACTTCGACCAGGACCTGGCCACGCTGACTCGGCTGGCGCAAGCGGCGGCCGAGGTCGGGGCGGAGCGATTCGTGCTGGACGACGGGTGGTTCCGGGGGCGGCGGGACGATCGTGCCGGGCTCGGTGACTGGTATGTGGATGCGGAGGTCTGGCCGGACGGACTGCATCCGCTGATCGACACCGTGCACGGTCTGGGGCTACGGTTCGGGCTGTGGGTCGAACCGGAGATGATCAACCCGGACTCCGATCTGGCCCGTGCGCACCCCGACTGGATCCTGGCCGCCTCTCCGGCACGGCTGCCGCCGGCCTCACGTCACCAGCAAGTCCTCGATCTGGCGCGCCCCGAGGCGTACGCCTGCATCCTCCAGCGGCTGGACACCCTGCTGCGCGAGCACCGTATCGACTACCTCAAGTGGGACCACAACCGCGACCTCGTGGACGCGGCCGCGCACCACCAGACGACGGCCGCCTACCGGCTGATGGACGAACTGCGCGCACGGCACCCCCGGTTGGAGATCGAGTCCTGTTCATCCGGGGGCGCCCGGGTGGATCTGGGGGTGCTGGAGCGCACCGACCGGGTGTGGACCAGTGACTGCATCGATGCGCTGGAGCGCCAGCGGATCCAGCGCTGGACCGGTCTGCTGCTCCCGCCGGAGCTGCTCGGCGCGCATGTCGGGGCGCCGGTCGCCCATACGACGGGACGCATGCACACCCTGGACTTCCGGGCGGGGACGGCGCTGTTCTGCCACTTCGGGATCGAGTGGGATCTGACGGCGGCGAGCGCGGCGGAGCGGGCGCGGCTGGCCGAGTGGGTGGCGCTGTACCGGGAGCTGCGGCCGCTGCTGCACAGCGGGACGGTGGTGCACGGCGACCATCCCGATCCGGCGCTGTGGGTGCATGGCGTGGTGGGCGGGGACGGCGGGCGAGCGGTGTTCGCGCTGGTGCAGATGGCGACGAGTGTGCAGTCGCCGGCCGGACGGGTGCGGCTGCCGGGGCTGGATCCGGATGCGGATTACCACCTGTCGCCACTGGCGCCGGGTGACCGCCCGGAGGGGCCGTTCACCTCGGCGCTGCCCTGGTGGGAGACGGGGGTGACGCTGCCGGGCCGGGTGCTGGCCGAGGTGGGGGTGCAGGCACCGACGCTGTTCCCGGAGCGGCTGGTGCTGCTGGAGGCCGTACGGAGGTGAGCGGGCATACGGAGGTGAGTGGGGGCGCGGAGATGAGTGGGGCGCGGAGATGAGTGGGGGTGGGTGCGTGTGGGGGCATGCAGTGTCGGCGGTTCCTGGCGGGCAGAAAAATCACAGGCATCCCGTGAAGTTCACGTCTTGATTTGAGAACTTCACATGTGATTTTGTTTGAAGCATCATGAACGACGTGATCCCTGAGAACTCGCCATCCGCCGTGAGCCCTCGCCCGGTGATCGGCGTCTCGCTGAAGCTCTACTTCGGCCTGGCGCGTACCCGGACCTGGCTCGCGGAGGTGGCGGCGCTCGACGCGACACTGGCCGCCCTCCCCCGCCCCGTCGACCTCTTCGTGCTGCCCTCCTTCCCAGCCCTCACTGACGCCCGCGAACTGCTCGGCGCCACCCGCATCGCCTTCGGCGCCCAGAATGTGCACTGGGCCGACACCGGTGCGTTCACGGGCGAGGTCTCCGCCGGGATGCTCGCCGAGGCGGGCGCCCGCTATGTCGAGGTCGGCCATGCCGAGCGCCGCCGGTACTTCGGCGAGACGGACGAGGCAGTCGCCGCCAAAACGCGCGCGGCCACCCGTGCCGGGCTGATCCCGGTGATCTGCGCCGGTGAGCGGCGTGCCGAGGAACTCGACACGGCCGTCGGCGAAACGCTGTCCCAGGTACGGGCCGCGCTGGCGGGCGCCGCACCGGGCAGCGAGGTCGTCATCGCCTATGAGCCGGTCTGGGCGATCGGCGCCCGTGAACCGGCCCCCGCCCGGCATGTCCGCACGGTGGCCGGGGCCATCCGCGGCGTGCTGCGCGATCACGGGGTTCGCGGGCGCCTGATCTACGGCGGCACGGCAGGACCCGGTACGTACGGCGAACTGGCGGGCGCCGTCGACGGTTTGTTCCTGGGCCGGCTGGCCCATGACACCGAGGGCCTGCGCAAGGTCCTCGAAGAGATCGCCGGAGCGGAGGTCCCGGGGGTGAAGATCCCCGGCGGCTGACGACCGGCACCGCCACACCGCACCGCAGTCCACCGCCCGCCCGCCTCAGCACCAGCCTCGAGGGAGACCATCGTGCAGGACACCTACCGCATCGCGATCGGCGCCGACGACGCCGGGATCGTCTTGAAGGAGGCGATGGTCGCCTACCTCACCGGACACGGCTACCCGGTCATCGATATGAGTGCCACCGCCACCGAGGACTACCCGGACGTCGCCGAACGCGTTGCCCGGAGCGTCGCCCGCGGCGAGCACGCACGCGCCGTACTGATCTGTGGCACCGGCATCGGCATGGCCATCGCCGCCAACAAGGTCCCCGGCATCCGCGCCGCCCAGATCCCCGACAGCTACAGCGCCGAGCGCGCCCGGAAGTCCAACGACGCACAGATCGCCTGCTTCGGCAGTCGCACCATGGGCGTGGAGGCCGCGTTGGTGTGCCTGCAGCACTGGCTGGTCTCCGACTTCGCCGGCGGGGGTTCCGCGCCCAAGGTCGAGAAGATCAAGCAGGTCGAATCGCGCAATCTGCGCGCGGCCTGAGTCCGCCGCCCCGACTCCGTCCGGAGCGCGCGGGACCGGCCCGCGGTTCCCCGCCCGCCCTCGGCCCCCGTTCCCGTCCCCGTCCTCTCCCCCTCTCCCGTCAGCTCCCGTCCTCACCCGTTTCCACTTCCGAAAGGCGGTAACGCCCATGCGTGCAGTTGTCCTCGAGGAACCGAACCAGCTGTCCGTCAGCACCGTCGCGGACCCCACGCCAGGCCCCGGCGAGGTCGTCGTCAAGGTCACCGCGGCCGGTCTGTGCGGCACCGATGTGCACATGCTGGCGGGGGAGTTCGGGCCGACGCGCTATCCGGTGATCCCCGGCCACGAGTTCTCCGGCGAGATCGTCGCGGTGGGCGCAGATGTCACGGAGTTCGCCGAGGGCGACGCGATCGCCGCCGACCCGGCGATCTACTGCGGCTCCTGTCACTTCTGCGCCATCGGCCGCGGCAACCTCTGCGAGCAGTGGGGCACCATCGGCATCACCGTCGACGGCGCCTGCGCCGAGTACGTCAAGGTGCCGGCGGGCAACTGCTACCGGCTGCCGGAGACCGTGCCGCTCGCCCATGCCCCGCTGATCGAACCGCTGTCGACCATCGTGCGCGGCTTCGACCTCGTGAATCCCAAGCTCGGCGACAACTTCCTGATCTACGGCGCCGGCACCATGGGGCTGCTCTATCTCCAGGTCGCCCAGCGGGCCGGCGCCGCCTCCGTATCGGTCGTCGACCTCAACGAGGACCGGCTGGCGGTGGCCCGCAAGCTCGGCGCCGACGCCGTCGCCACCAGCGCGGACGCGCTGACCGCCGCCCACCCGCGCGGCTGGGAGGTGGTCACGGACTGCACCGGCAACATCCAGGCCATCGAGGACGGGCTGACGCGGCCCGTCCGGGGCGGTACCTTCCAGCAGTTCGGCTGCGCGCCCGACCAGGAGGAGGCGCGCTTCTCCCCGTTCCGTATCTACAACGACGAGATCCGGATCGTCGGCAGCATGGCGATTCTGCACAGCTACGGCCGCGCCCTGGACCTGCTGGGCAAGGGCTTCATCGACTCCGACACCATGATCACGCACCGTTTCGGGCTCGACGAGTACGTCACCGCGCTGGACACCTTCCAGCAGGGCTCCGGCCGCAAGTTGCAGATCGTCCCGCGCGGGCCGCTCGCCTGACCTCGGCGAACGCGTCCACCGCGGACTCGGCGGGCGGTCCCGGCGGGGACCGCCCGCCAGGGCGCCAGGGCACGGGGCGTGTCCGCCACGTCCCGCCTGGCCCGCGGGCGCACGACGGGACCTGGGTGACATGCCCTAGCCCAGCGCCGCCACCTCCGTACCCGCCAGCAGGAAAGCGCCGACGCCGAAGTCGGCGGTGGAGTCGTAGGTGACCGGCTGGCTGGATTCCGGCCGGTCGCCGACGTTCTGGACGTAGCCGAGGAAACCGTCGGGGTGTACGGCGGTCTCCACCATCGCGTTCCACGCCCTGGCGGCCATCGGACGGTAGCGGTCGCGCGGGACGAGCCCGGCCCGCAGCGCATACGCCGTCCCGTACGTGAAGAACGCGGTGCCGCTGGTTTCCGGACCGGGCAGCTGCGCGGGATCGGCGAGGTTCACATTCCAGAACCCGTCGGACCGCTGGACGGCCCGGAGCGCGGCCAGTTCCCCGACCAGGGTGGCCCGGTACGCGCGGACCGGGGCGAAGGTGTCGGGAAGGACGGCGAGCACCTTGGCATGGGCCCCGGCGACCCAGCCGTTGCCGCGCGACCACAGGACGGGCCTGCCGCTCGGGGAGGAGATGCCGCCGGGCAGGAACCGCTTGTCGCGGTACCACAGGCCGCTGTGGGGGTCGTGGAGCCCGGGGCCGCCCTCGGCGCTCTTGGTGTGGGTGTAGAGCGCGTGCATCGCGTCCCAGTAGGCGGGGTCGGCGCGCAGCGCGCCGAGCCGGGCGAACGGCGGCATCGCCATGTGCAGTGCGTCGTCCCACCACCAGTCGTCGTGCCGCTCGGCCGAGGTGACGACCATGCGGTGCAGGGAGTCCTCGATGGCAGCGATCTTGGCCGGGTCCGGCGCGGCGTCCAGCGCATAGAGATCGAGGTAGGCCTGACCTGCGCAGTGGTCGTCCGCATGCCGGGTGGTGACGCCGTTGTGCAGCCCGTACGCATGATGCTCCGCCCAGCCGCGTGCATGGGCGAGGTAGCGAGGCTCCCCGGTGAGGCGATGCAGGGCCAGCAGCCCGCTGAAGAAGGTGGCGCGGGCCCACTGGTTGTCACCCGGGTCGGCGTGCGCGCCGATCCAGTGGTCGGCGACCCGGCGCAGTACGGCGACGGTCTCGGCGCGGGCCGGCAGCCGGTCGGCGGGGCGGCGGCCCGGCGTGGCGGCGGCGGGTCGGGCGGACAGTGCGGCGCCGGCCGTCAGCGCGGCACCGGTGGCGAGGAATTGCCGACGTTCCATGAACACACCCCTCCGGTACGGACGTTCAGGCATGCGGCTGAACACCGACATGTCCCTGCAGGCACCTGCCCGCATCATTCATGTACGCGAACAGCGTTCTTTCATGTGATGTGCAGCGAGGGACATGGTGACAGCCAACTCCCGGTTGTGGAAGGGGGGTTCGGGACGCCTCCAGGGCGCACCACCGCGGGCGCCATCCGGACGCCGTGCCGCACACGGCGCCGTCCCGCCGGAGCCTTGGCGCCCCGGACCGGCCGGGATACGAGACGCACGAAATAACCGTCCGGCGTTGCCTCGATGCCTTTACGGCATTACCTTTGACCCGTGACTACCGGGTCGGCCATGTGCCACGAGCGAGTGAGGTACCCGGTCACCTCGTGACCGCCAGGCGGGCCATCAGAGGCCCGCCCCTCCTCTCCTCCACTGTTTGCGCGTTTCGCGCCTTTCGTCTGCTGACGGATGTCGTCCGTACGGCGATTTCCTCCGCAGATGCTTCCTTTCTGCCCGCAGATTTCGCCGGCCTGCGCATACCGCGCTTGTCCGCACCGTCCGCCTGCGCGCGCAACTCCTCCCCCCTTTCGGCCTTTGGGCCGTTCCACCTTTCCGCACCACGGTCGAGTTCCTGTCGACCGCGGTCGATGCGCCCTGCCCGAAGCGCGGTTCCCCGTCTCACCGACCGGGGTTTTCCGCCATGCCCCCACACAACCGGGGGCTCATCCACGCTCATCCATCGCACTTACCACTCCTGGAGAAAACACCGAAGATGCCGATCGATTTCAACCGACAGATCATCGAGGAGTTCCGCGCCAACGGCGGTCGCGTCGGCGGCCCCTTCGAGGGCGGCCGCCTGCTTCTGCTGACCACTCTCGGCGCGCGCTCCGGCGCCCCGCACACCACCCCGCTCGGCTATCTCCCCGACGGCGGCGGGCGTGTCCTGGTCATCGCCTCGGCCGCCGGCGCACCGAAACACCCGGCTTGGTTCCACAATCTCGTGGCCCATCCTCGGGTCACGGTCGAGGCCGGTGTCTTCACCTACGAGGCGCAGGCAATTGTCCTGGAGGGCGCCGAACGCGACCGTGCCTTCGCCCGCGCGGCAGCGGCCGATCCCGGATGGTCGGAGTACCAGGCCAAAACGGAGCGCGTACTTCCAGTGGTGGCCCTGGAGGAAATCCCCGCCGGTCCACCGCAAATCAGCGCCGCCTCGGCGGGCGCCGCGCTGAAGGCCGTGCACGACGGATTCCGGCGGGAACTCGCCCTCATCCGCAAGGAAATCACCGAATCGGGCCCCGGTCTGGGCGCCCAGCTCCGGGTGAATTGCCTGACCCTCTGCCAGGGGCTGCACAACCATCACACCGGTGAGGACGCCGGAATGTTCCCGATGCTCGGCCGGCACCATCCCGAACTCGCCCCGGCGCTGGAGCGAATGCAGCAGGAACACGAGAAACTCGCGGTCCTCCTCGCCGCGCTGCAAAAGGTCATTTCCGCCGAGGGTGCGGACCCCCGGTCGGTGCTTTCCGAAGTCGAGCGCCTCACGGAGGAGGTGGAAAAGCATCTGGCGTACGAGGAGGAGCAGTTGATCCCCGTTCTCGACGGTCCGGCCTGCTGAGGCGGGGCAGCAGCGGGCGGGGCACGAGGCTCAGATCGCGCCGTCGTGCTCCGCCCAGTACGGGTCCCGCAGCCGCCTCTTGAAGAGCTTTCCCGACTCGTCGCGCGGCAGCAGTTCCTCGAAGACCACGGCCCGGGGGACCTTGTACCCGGCGAGCCGCTCACCGACATGGGCGCGCACCTCCTCGGCGCTGAGCAGCACGCCGGGTTCGGTCTGCAGATGGGCGGCGAGGACCTCGCCGAACTCCTCGTCGGGGATACCGAAGACCGCCACGTCACGGACCCCGTCGAGGGCGAGCAGACAGCCTTCGATCTCCGCCGGGTAGATGTTGACGCCGCCGGAGATGACCATGTCGTTCCGGCGGTCGCTGAGGTAGAGATAGCCGTCCTCGTCGAGGTGGCCGATGTCGCCGATGGTGACGTATCCGGGCAGGCCCGGCGCTTCCATGGCGGCACGCCGGTCCGGGTCGCCGAGGTAGGTGAACCGGGGCCAGCCGTCGCCGGGTTTCAGATAGATGTCGCCGGTGGCACCGGTCGGCTGCGGCTTTCCGTCGGCGCCGATGACCGCGACTCCGCAGGTTCCGGTGGCCCGTCCGACGGTGCCGGGGTGGGCCAGCCACTCGGCGCTGTCGCACCACGTCACGGCGCCGGTCTCGCTGCCGCCGTAGTACTCCCGCAGTACCGGTCCCAGCCAGTCGATCATGGCGTGTTTGATATGCGGCGGGCAGGGCGCCGCGGCGTGCACGACGGAGGTGAGCGAGGACAGGTCGTAGCGCTCCCGTACGTCCTTGGGCAGTCGCAGCAGCCGTACGAACATCGTGGGCACGACCTGCACCTGCTCGATGCGGTGGTGCGCGATCAGCCGCAGGAATTCCTCGGCGTCGAAGCGCGGCATGAGGGTGATGTCCAGCCCGGCCGCGAGGGCGAGGACCGCGTGCTGGCTGGGCGAGGCGTGGTAGAGCGGGGCGGGGATGAGCGTCCGTCCGCCGGGGGCGACGGCGAAGTGCTCCAGGAACAACCGCACCCCCTCTTCGAGCTGGTCCGCGGCGACGGGTTCGCGCAGAACCCCCTTGGGGAGCCCGGTGGTTCCCGAGCTGTAGATGACGGTGGGCGGGCTTTCACCGGCGGCCCGGTCCAGCGGCGCATGGCTTTCCAGCCACCGGTCGAGCAGTGGGTGTTCGCCGGTGGCGGGCGTTACGGCGATCCCACAGGCGGCCGCGACACCAGCGGGAACCGGGGCCTCGACGATCCGTACGCCGTCGGGGAGCACGGCGGTCACCGCGTCGAGCATGTCGCTGTGCGCAAAGACCACCTTGCTGCCGCTGTCGGTGAGCACATGCCGCAGGTCGTCGTGCCGGAAATGCCAGTTCACGGGTACCGCAGAGGCACCCAGCAGGGCGGCCCCGGCGGTGATCTCCAGATGGGCGGGCTCGTTGCGCAGCACGACGGCGATCCGGTCGCCGGGCTCAACTCCCGCCGCACGCAGTGCGGTGGCGATCCGCGCCGCACGGTCGAGGAAGGACGGATAGTCGCGTTCATGACCCGCGCAGCGGATGGCCGGGGCGCCGGCAGCGGGTGGGGCGACGGCTTCCATGGTGCCTCCAATGAGTGCGACCTGATCGCCCATTGAACCGACAAGTCCGGTGGTTTGCCAGAGCGCTGACTTCAGGTCAGCACTCCCCCGGCCATCGGCTGCACCTCTCTCGGCCACTTTCCGACGCCCGCCTTAGATCCGAGGTCTGATGCCTCCCTGCCCTTCCGCAACCCCAACTGCCGCCCGCTTTCGCCAAGATGCTCCGATGTTTGTCGCGTCCAGGGTCTTCCGGTCCAGGTGCCGGCGCTGCACCATGCGGGATGGCACAGGAGGCACGTACGTGACCAAATAACCCAAGGAGCGAGCGATGCACAGCCGCACAAGACCGTTCCGTCTGCTGGGGCTCATGGGGGTGCTGGGCGCCCTGCTGCTGGCCGTCGGCAGCCCCGTGGCCGCCGCGAAGCCGCCGCCGCGGCCCGCCGCCGGCCCCGGAACCAACCACGCGACCGACGATCCCTTCACCTCGTCGCGCACCTCGTGGTGGCGCCAGGACCGCTTCGGGATGTTCATCCACTTCGGCGCGTACTCGAATCTGGAGGGCGAGTACACCCGGCCCGACGGCACGGTGTGCCGCAACGCGGAGTGGATCAAGCGCGAATGCCGGATCCCGGACGAGGCGTACGAGAAGCAGGCCGCCACCTTCAACCCGTCCGCCTTCGACGCCAAGGCGATCGTCCGGGCAGCCAAGGACGCAGGTCAGCGCTATATCGTCATCACGTCCAAGCACCACGACGGCTATGCGATGTGGCCGACGAAGCAGAACACCTGGAATCTGCGCGACCACTCCGCCTTCGACCCGCACCGCGACATCCTCGCCGAGCTGAAGAAGGCCGCCGACGCCGCCGGGATCAAGCTCGGCTTCTACTACTCGATCTGGGACTGGCACGACCCGGACTTCGCCGATCCGGCGACCTTCCCGCGCTACAAGAAGCGGATGTACGGCCAGCTCAAGGAGCTGGTCGACCACTATGACCCGGCGCTTTTGTGGTTCGACGGCGAATGGGACGCGGACAACCCCACCAACCGCTGGTCACGTCAGGACGGCGCCGACCTCCAGGCGTATCTGCACGGCCTCAACCCCCACCTGATCGTCAACAACCGCGTCGGCAAGCGCGATGTGGTCGACGGCGACTTCGGCACACCTGAGCAGGAGATCCCCGCGGAGCCGGTCGACGGGCAGCTGTGGGAGAGCTGTATGACGCTCAACGACCACTGGGGCTTCGCCTCGTACGACACCAACTGGAAGTCGACGGCGACGGTGGTGCGCAACCTGCTGGATGTGGCGAGCCGCGGCGGCAACTATCTGCTCAACGTAGGCCCGGACAAGCTCGGGCGCATCCCGCAGCCTTCCCTCGACCGGCTCCGCGAGACCGGCCGGTGGCTGGGCGCGCACGGCCAGGGCGATGCGGTCCACGGGGCCGGGCACACCGGGCTGGTGGCGGACCCGTCCTGGGGCACGGTCTCCCGCCGGGGCAACGAGCTGTACGCCTCGGTCACCTCCTGGCCGGCCGCCGGCGCGTCCCTCCACCTCACCGCCAAGGGCCGGTTCCAGATCACCGCGGCCCGGGTCCTGGGCAGTTCGCAGCAGGTGAAGGTCGCCCCGGCCGGTGACGGCTTCGACCTCACTCCGTCCGGCACCGGTACCGGTCCGCTCGCGAGCGTCATCCGGCTCACGATCAAGCCCCCGGCCGCGGCACCCGCAGGAACCGGCACGGGGCTGACGGCACAGAGCTGGGCGAACGACTCCTTCTCCGGTCCGCCCGCGGTGACCACCGTCGATCCGACGGTGAACAAGTCCTACCGCTTCGACGGATCACCGGACCCGGCGATCCCCGCCGATCACTTCAGCACCCGCTGGTCCGGCAGCATTCAGCCGCGCTTCGACGAGACCTACACCTTCACCACCGTCTCCGACGACACCGTGCGGCTGTGGATCGACGGCAAACCGGTGATCGAGAGCACCACCCCGCACGGCCCGAAGGTCGACAAGGGGACCGTCACCCTGCAGGCCGGTCACCGGCACAGCATCCGGATCGACTACACGGAGCAGACCGGAGAGGCGCATATGAAGCTGCTCTGGTCCAGCCCGAGTCAGTCCCAGCAGATCGTGCCGCAACGACAGCTCTACGCCGACTGACCACGGCCCGTACGGGCTGCCCGCGGCCGTACCCGCGGTGCCGACCGGTGGGCGGGAAAGCTCCCGCCCCCGGTTGGGCCGGTCGGGTGAGTCCGATCCCTCGGGGACGTCGGGTGGGCGCCGTGCGTCGGGGCGCCGTTGTCAGTGCCCGCTCCTATTCTCGGGGAGCATGAACGACGACGAGATCCTGCGGACCCACGGCGAGGCCATCGCGCTCTTCGGCACCCGGGTGCATGCCGTCCGCGGCGACCAGTGGCACGCCCCGACGCCGTGCGCGGAATGGTCGGTGCGCGATCTGGTGAACCACCTCACCGCCGAGCAGTTGTGGGTGCCCCGGCTGGTGCGGGACGGCGCGACGATCGCCGATGTGGGGTCGGAGTATGACGGCGATCTGCTCGGGGAGGATCCGGCCGGGGTCTGGGACCGCGCGGCGGTGGCCGCCGTAGCGGCGTTCTCGGAGCGCGGTGCGCTGAGTCGCACCGTCCAGCTCTCGTACGGATCCGGTCCGGCCGACGCCTACTGCACGCAGATGATGGCCGATGCGGTGGTGCACGCCTGGGACCTGTCCCGTGCGATCGGCGCCGATGAGCGGCTGCCGGGTCATCTCGCGCAGGCGGCGCTGCGCGAAGTGGAGCCGTACGCCTCCGGGCTCGCTGCCTCGGGGCTGTTCGCTCCCGCGGCGGAGCCGCCGGCCGACGCCGACGCTCTCACCCGCCTGCTGTGTCTGCTCGGACGCCGGCCCTGACCCCGAGGATGAGGCCCCGGGGTCAGGGCCGACGCCCGAGCTATCAGTGATTCAGTCGATGCCGCGGAAGATATGTGGCTCGGCGGGATCGTCATCGCAGCCGGCGAGGCGCACCGGGGCGCAGCGGTCCCAGACTTCCAGATTGCGGACTTCCTTGATCCGACCAGGCCGCTCGCCCTGCTTCAAACGGGGCTGCTTGTGTTGAGCCTTGTGCAATGCCACCACGCACTCCTTCTTCGAGGTATTGGTCCGACGCGGTGGCGCCTTGTTCACAAACCGGGAGGTCAGCCAAGGTTTGTGGCGTTCCCGCGACGGGCCAATGGTGTTGGCGTCTCCCAGAAAGGTCGTCCGTCGCCCCTCAGAGTAACGACGCCACACTCCGCGCGCTCGACGTTTTCCGGCGGCGAAGGCACGTCATCGGAAGATGCGGATACGGCCCCCATAAGCGGCGGGGAAAAGGGGTGGATTATGTGATGCACATCACTCACTCCAATGGCCCTGCGGTTGCTGCATTCGCCCCGATCCCTACGCTGAAGAGTGAGCGAGGTATCCAGCCTCCGTCACCGCGCGCCCTGCTGCAGGGCATACGGCGGCAGTGCTACCCATGGGCGGGTGGCATGGTTCTCGGATTCCGGTTACTGGCTCGGGCGGCTGGTCTTCCAGCGCATGCTGGCCGTCCTCTACATCGTCGCGTTCATCGCGGCGGCCCGGCAGTTCCGGGCGCTCATCGGGGCGCGCGGCATGCTGCCGGTGCCCGCTTTCGTGGCGCGGGTGCCGTTCCGCGCGGCGCCCTCGGTCTTTCACCGGCACTATTCGGACCGCTTCTTCGCCCTCTGGTCGTGGGGCGGGGCCTTGCTGGCCGCGGCCGTGGCGGCGGGGGCCGCGGATGCCGTGCCGTTGTGGGCGGCGATGGTGCTGTGGGCCGCGCTGTGGGCGATGTATCTGTCCATCGTGAACGTCGGACAGACCTGGTACGGCTTCGGCTGGGAGTCGCTGCTGCTGGAGGCGGGCTCGCTCGCGGTATTCCTCGGGAATGACGAGACCGCTCCCCCGGTGCCGGTCATGTGGCTGCTGCGCTGGCTGCTGTTCCGGGTGGAGTTCGGGGCCGGGCTGATCAAGATGCGCGGCGACCGCTGCTGGCGGGATCTGACCTGCCTGTACTACCACCATGAGACCCAGCCGATGCCCGGCCCGTTGAGCTGGTTCTTCCACCATCTGCCCAAGCCCCTCCACCGGGTCGAGGTGGCCGCCAATCATGTCGCCCAACTCGGCGTTCCCGTACTGCTGTTCACGCCTCAGCCGATCGCCGGGTGGGCCGCGGTCGCGATGGTCATCACTCAGCTGTGGCTGGTGCTGTCCGGCAATTTCGCCTGGCTGAACTGGGTGACCATCGCGCTGGCCATGTCGGCCGCCGCCCCGCTATTGGGGGGACCGTCCACGCCGCTCCCGCCGCCTCCGTTGTGGTTCGCGATCCTGGTCCTCATCGCCACGGCCGGGGTCCTCGTGCTCAGCTATCGGCCGGCGCGCAATCTGCTGGCCCGGCAGCAGATGATGAACACGTCCTACGAATCGCTGCATCTGGTCAATTCGTACGGGGCATTCGGCAGTATTACGCGAGTGCGCCGGGAGATCATCGTGGAGGGGACGGCGGACGCGGTGACCGGGCCGGAAACGACCTGGCTTCCGTACGAATTCCGTGGCAAGCCGGGCGATGTACGACGGCTGCCGCGGCAGTATGCGCCGTACCACCTGCGGCTGGACTGGCTGATGTGGTTCGCCGCGCTGTCACCGGCCTATGCGCGGTCGTGGTTCGTACCGTTCGTCGCGCGGCTGCTGGAGAACGACCGGGACACACTGCGGCTGCTGCACAGCAACCCGTTCCCCGATCTGCCGCCGGCCCGGATCAGGGCCCGGGTCTTCCGCTACCGCTTCACGACCCGGCAGGAACTGCGGGAGACCCGAGCGTGGTGGCATCGCACCGAGGAGCAGGAGTTCCTGGCGCCGATCGGGCGATCAGCTCTGCACGGAAGGCGATGACCATATCGCGGGCGTGGCGCAGTCCGATGCGTATGAAGTCCCCTTCCAGGGAGTCGAGTTCGGCCAGGGTCTCGTCCCGGTCGCGGCCGAGGCGGGCACGGGACTTGACGAGGCCGAGCCGGGAGAGCGCCACCCCACGGGGCTCCTGCATCTCGCGGAACTCCTGCAGCGAGAGGGTGTAGGTCTCGCGCGCCGACTCGTAACGGCCCGCCCGGTAGAGCACGTTGGCGCGCATCTTGTGGTTGTACGCGAGCGCACTCGCGAGGTCCATGGTGCGGCAGATGGCCTCCGCCTCGGACAGCAGCGTCAGTGCCCGGTCCGTCTCGCCCTGTACGGACAGGACATCGGCGACGCCGCGCAGCGACCAGGCGCGCCCGCGGAAGTCGTCGGCCTCGGCGGCGATGCGGGCGGATTCCTCGAACAGCTCCAGGGCCTTGTCGTAGCCGCCGGTGTTGCGGTGCATCTGGGCTATGCCGGACATCGCCCAGACCATGTGCCGGGCCTCACCGTGCTCCCGGCCCTGTGCGAGCAGCTGCTCGTGGAGCTCGGCGACCGCGGCGTAATCGCCCTGGATGCGGCCGGTCTCGGCGAGGCCCGCGAGCGAGTAGCCGTGGGCGAGACGGTCGCCGCTGTCGGCGGCCAGCGCGACGGCGTGGGTGAGCAGCCGACGGGCGAGCGGCAGGGTCCCGCACTGGCGGGCCAGGGTGCCGCCGCTCCACAGCGCCCAGGCCATGGCGCCCGGGTCCCCGGCGGTGCGGGCACTGCGGTAGCTCTCCCGCCAGGCGTCACCCGCCTGCTCCACCCGGCCGAGCCGCCGGTTGGCCTCGGCGACCGCGAGCGCGGCCCGGGACCGCTCCAGTGTCGTGCCCGCCTCGGTGTGCGCGCGGCTCGCCGTCGCCAGCACCTCCTCGTAGGAGGAGTTCACGCCCAGTGCCGTGCCCAACTCGCCCTGATATTCCGGGGCGAATGCCTTGCCGTACATATATCCGTGGCCTCTCGATCATCTTCATGCCTTGATCAAGAAACTACGAGTGGTGAGGGGTGCGGCGAATCAGTCCGCGTATGTGTTGTGTTGTACGACTCCAGTGCTACGCAGGGGGGTGGTGGTCATCATGGGGATGTAGGGGAACGTCAGGGTCACCCGGCCGGTTCGGGTGCCGCCGTTGCGTTGCACACCATGCAATTCGGGTTGCATCACTTGCCGGAGCGGGCCGGAGGCGCCACCCTGCTGCCACGACCACCCGATCACGGATCGCCGAGCACCGAGGTGTGGCATGAGCGCAGCACGTACGGGAACGCAGGCCGGGACAGGGATCGACCGTCGACGGTTCCTCGGCACCGTCGCGACGGGGCTGGCCGCGGCGGGCGGGGCGGGACTGCTGGCGGTGCGGAATTCGGCGCCCGCGCACGCCACCGCCGGGCACCACCCGCGCGGCGCCCGTCCGCTCTTCCTGGGGACCTACACCTCGGCCCCTGGCGGCGGGACCGGTGTCGGACTCGGTACGTACGACACCGCGACCGGCCGGATCACCGCCACCGGGGTCGTGGCAGGAGTCGCCGACCCCTCCTACCTCGCCCTGGCACCGTCCGGCCGTACCCTCTACGCGGTCGACGAGCAGCAGCAGGGCGGGGTGACCGCGATCGCGCTGATGCCGGACGGCCCGCCCACGGTGCTGGGCACCCGGTCCACCGGCGGCGCCGGCCCCTGTCATCTGTCGGTGCATCCGGGCGGCCACTGGCTGCTCAGCGCCAACTACCTCTCCGGCAGCGTCGCCGTGCATCCGGTCGACCGCGCCACGGGCGCCCTGGGCGAACGCACGGACCTGGTCACCCACTCCAGCCCGCCGCCCGGCCCCGGCCAGGACGGGCCGCATGCCCACCAGATCATCACCGCCCCGGACGGCCGGCATGTGCTGGCCGTCGACCTCGGCAATGACACCGTCTACACCTACCGGCTGGACGAGGCGGCCGGAAAACTCACCCAGGTGTCGTCTGCGGCACTGCGGCCCGGCGCCGGTCCCCGGCATCTGACGTTCCACCCCGCGGGCGCCTTCGCCTATCTGGCGAACGAGGTCGACAACACGGTCGTGGTCTGCCGCTACGACCGCGGAAGCGGGCGGCTGACGCCCGGTGCACCGCAGTCCACGGGCACCGGTCCGGGTACCAGCTACCCGGCGCAGATCCTGGTCACCGGGAACGGCCGCTTCGCCTATCTCGCCAACCGCGGTCACAACAGCCTCACCCGCTACGCCGTGGAGGCGGACGGGGCACGGCTGCGGCTGCTGGACACCGTGCCGGTGGGCGGGGACTTCCCCCGGCAGATCGCCTTCTCGCCGGATCAGCGATGGCTGTTCGCGGCGAACCAGAAGTCGGCTTCGGTGACGGTGTTCTCGGTGGACGCCCGGACGGGGGCGCTCCAACCCACGGGCGAGCCGTTCGCGGCTCCGGTCCCGGTATGCGTCCTGCCGCTGTGAGCGCGGAGCACGGCCCCCCGCGGCACCCGGGCCACTGAAATACTGCGGCAACATTCCTGCATGGTTGGCCGATTAGCGTCGGTTTCCATGAGCACGGGAACGGTACGGGACGACAGCACGACGGAGACCGGGGCGCCGGCGGCACCGGGCGGTCTGCAGCAGGGACTCAAGCGCCGCCATATGCAGCTGATCGCGCTGGGCGGGGTCATCGGGGCCGGGCTGTTCGTGGGCAGCGGGGTGGTCGTACGGTCCACCGGTCCGGCCGCCGTGCTGTCCTTCCTGGCGGCCGGGGTGCTCACCGTACTGATCATGCGGATGCTGGCCGAGATGACCGTCGCCCGCCCGGCGCTGGGGTCCTTCTACGCCCATGTCCGAGAGACCCTGGGGCTGCGTGCGGGGTTCACGGTCGGCTGGCTGTACTGGTACTTCTTTGTGATCGTGGTCGCCGTCGAAGCGGTGGCCGGCGGACGGATCGTCCAACTGTGGCTTCCCGGAGCCCCGTTGTGGGCCGTCAGCCTGGTGCTGATGGCGCTGCTGACCGCGACCAATATGGTCTCGGCGCGCTCCTACGGCGAGTTCGAGTACTGGTTCTCGTCGGTGAAGGTCCTGGCGATCGTGGTGTTTCTGTTCCTCGGCACACTGTTCGTGCTGGGGCTGTGGCCGGACGCCCCCGGTGGGCTGGGCAATCTGACCGCGCACGGCGGGTTCGCGCCCGAGGGCGCCGGCGCGGTGCTCGCCGCCGTCGTGCCCTGCATCGGGTTCTTCACCGGCGCGGAGATCGTCACGATCGCGGCCGCCGAGTCGGTCGAACCGGAGCGGGCGGTGGCGGACGCGATCCGCTCGATCGTGCTGCGGGTGGTGGCCTTCTACGTACTGTCGATCTTCCTGGTCGTCACGGTGGTGCCCTGGACGTCGAAGGCGATCGAGGTGAGCCCGTACGCGGCGGTGCTGGACCGTCTTGCGGTGCCCGCGGCCGGCACGGTCATGAACGCACTGGTGCTGATCGCCGTGCTGTCCTGCCTGAACTCCGCTCTCTACACGTCCTCCCGGATGCTGTTCGCGCTCACCCGTCACGGGGATGCGCCCCGCGGATTCACCAAGGTCAGCGCAAGCGGGGTACCGCGCCGGGCGCTGCTGGCCGGAACCTCGGTCGGCTATCTGTCGGTGATCGCGGCCTGGATCTCGCCCGATGTCGTCTTCTCGTTCCTGATCAACTCCTACGGTGCCATCGCCCTGTTCGTCTATCTGGCGATCGCGGTCGCGCAGGTGCGGATGCGGCGGAAGCTGGAGCGCACGGAGCCGGAGCGGCTGACGCTGAAGATGTGGCTGTTCCCGTGGCTGAGCTGGGTGACCATTGCGCTGATGGCGTCGGTGATCGCGGCGATGGCGTTCTTGCCGGACAGCCGGTCGCAGTTCTGGCTGAGTCTGCTGACGGTGGCCGTGGTGCTGGCCGCGTACGAGCTGCGCCGCAGGAAGGGACCGGCCGGCACACCGCGGCCGGAGGATTCCGGCGCGGCGGAGGCCGGGGCCGGCTCGGACGCATCCGGCGCGCGCCGCGCCTGAAGCGGAGGTGCGGCTCCGGGGCGGATACGGGTCCGGGGCGGATACGCCGTCAGCCCGGCCGGGAGGGTGGCTGTCGGATCGCCTCAGGCCCGTAGCTCCAACAAGCTTGGGCGACCGCTGTCATCCCGTGGGGTCGATTTTCTTCGTGCACGAATGCGCCACCCTCTTTCCCTTGAAGGTGGCAATACGCGCCTTCACTCCCTGAATTCCGTGGTAGTCCCACACGCTCGTGTGCCATGTCTTCGAGGCACCCTTTCCGGATGTGTTGTGGCGCATATTCAGCCCCGTGCGCGAATGGGCTGAGCTGCTGTGAGGACATCGACATGCGTCATCTGCGTGCAGCTTGGCCGACGGGACGGGACAGCGGCGTCACGTAATGGCCGGCCGGCCGAAGGAGTCACCCGGCGGCCGGACAACTCCTAGTCGGCCAGATACTGCCGCAGCAGATCGCGCAGTTCGGTCTCGAACCCGGCGTACTTCAGGCGGAGTTGGCCGCCGGGCCAGTCCTCGGGCAGGAGCTCGGCGGGGAGCAGGGGGTCGGAGAGGAGATGACGGAGGGCGGCCGCCGCGATGGTGAAGCGGTCGGCGGGGGTGTCGGCGCGGTCCAGTGCGGAGGCCAGGGCGCGGGCGCGGCGCGCCCAGCCGGTCAGGTCCCACAGCCGGGCGGCGAGCGCGGCGGGGTCGTCGTCCGGGGTGCCGGTGAGCCAGGTGCACTGCTCGGTGACGACGGCGGGGCGGGGCCGGTCGAGGTTGGCGGGGCGCAGCCAGCTGCCCTCGCGGAGTTCGGCCAGTCGCAGTGCTGCCATGGCCTGGCGCAGTGCGGTGCGCTCGGCCGGCGGCCGGCGTTCCGCCGTGGCGACCACGGCGACCTCCCAGTCCCCGCTCCAGGGCCGTGTCCTCGGTGAGCGGCTCTCGTCCTGCCGGGCCTGGCGCGCCAGGAGGCGGGCGGTGAGGGCGTACGCGCCGTCGGCCTGCCGCAGATCGCCGGCGGCCACCATGCGGGAGAGCGCGACCCGGACGGTGCCCTCGGCGATGCCGAACAGCTCGCCGACCCGCACCAGGGCGCGCGCGGGCAGCCGTGGTGGGTGATGGCCGAGGAGGGTGCTCAGCACGATGGAGCGTGCGGTGAGCGGCCGCAGCGCGCGGGCGGCGGCCTCGGTGTCGTCGGGAGTGCCGGTGTCGTCGTTCATATGTGCACGAAATTCTAGCGACGCCGGACGTCCGCATTACAGACTTCCCACGGGTGTTCTGATTCTGTAACGTCAACGGTATGACCGTCACTCATGAAGTCGTGAATCAGGCTCCGCCGCTGACCGGGTTCAGTACGGCGGACGAGCCGGCCCTGCTGGAGGCGCTGCTCCGGGACGGCGCCGAGTGGGGCAGCCGGGAGGTGGCCGAGCTCGGCGCGCTGGCCGGTTCCGCTGCGGTGCAGGACCAGGCGCGCTGGGCGGAGGAGCAGCCGCCCCGGCTGCACACCCACGACCGGTTCGGACACCGCATCGACGAGGTCGCCTTCCACCCGGCCTGGCATCAGCTGATGACCGTCGCGGTGGAGCACGGTCTGCACGCCGCGCCCTGGGCCGACGACCGCCCCGGGGCGCATCTGGTGCGTGCCGCGAAGTTCTATGTCTGGTCGCAGGCCGAGGCGGGGCACGGCTGCCCGGTCTCGATGACGTACGCCGCCGTCCCCGCGCTGCGCGCCGCGCCGGAACTCGCCGCGCAGTACGAGCCGTTGCTCGCCGCCCGCAGCTACGACTTCGGGCTGCGGGCGCCGCTGACCAAGTCGGGCCTGATCGCGGGCATGTCGATGACGGAGAAGCAGGGCGGCTCCGACGTACGGGCCAACACCACCCGCGCGGTCCCCGCCGGCGACGGCACCTACCGCCTCACCGGCCACAAGTGGTTCACCTCGGCACCGATGAGCGATGTCTTTCTGGCGCTGGCGCAGACCGAGGAGGGGCTCAGCTGCTTCCTGGTGCCGAGGGTGCTGCCGGACGGCACGCTCAACGGCATGCGGCTGATGCGGCTCAAGGACAAGCTGGGCAACCGCTCCAACGCGTCCTCCGAGATCGAGTACGACGAGGCGGTGGCCTGGCCGGTCGGGGAGCCGGGCCGTGGGGTGCGGACCATCGTCGAGATGGTGAACATGACCCGGCTGGACTGTGTGCTGGGGTCGGCGGCCGGGATGCGGGCGGGGCTGCGGCAGGCGCTGCACCACACGGCGCACCGGCAGGCCTTCGGGCGGGAGTTGGGCCGGCAGCCGCTGATGCGCTCGGTGCTCGCCGACCTGGCGGTCGAGTCGGAGGCGGCGACGGTGCTGGGGTTGCGGCTGGCGACGGCGGTGGACCGGTCGCAGGCCGGGGACGCCGGGGAGTCGGCGCTGCGCCGGCTGGCACTGGCGGCCGGGAAGTACTGGGTGTGCAAGCGGGGCAGCACTCATGCGGCGGAGGCGCTGGAGTGCCTGGGCGGCAACGGCTATGTCGAGGATTCCGGCATGCCGCGGATCTACCGGGAGGCGCCGCTGCTGTCCATCTGGGAGGGCTCGGGGAATGTCGCCGCGCTCGATGTGCTGCGGGCGCTGGGCAAGGAGCCGGCCGCGCTGGACGCGTTCTTCGCGGAGGTGGAGACCGCGGCGGGTGCCGATCGCCGGCTGGATGCGGCGGTGGCCGGGGTCCGCAAGATGCTCGGCGGGCTCGGCGATCCGGAGCGGGCGCAGCTGATGGCCCGGTCGCTGGCGGAGCGGATGACGCTGATACTGCAGGGTTCGCTGCTGGTGCGGTACAGCCACCCTGCGGTCGCCGATGCGTTCTGCGCCTCGCGGCTCGACGGGGAGTGGGGCAATGCCTTCGGCACCCTGCCGGCCGCCGCCGACCTGACCTCGATCCTGGAGCGCACCCGGCCGGGCACGCCGGACGCGGGTGCGGCCGGGAGCGGGGTCTGATGTCCGTACGGGTGGAGCGTGCCGGGTCGGTGACGACGGTGGTGTTGTCCCGGCCGGCGTCCCGTAATGCCGTGGACGGTGCGACGGCCGGGCAACTCGCCGCCGCTTTCCGGGAGTTCGATGACGACGACGGCGCACGGGTCGCGGTGCTGTGGGGCGAGGGCGGGACGTTCTGCTCCGGTGCCGACCTCAAGGCGATCGGCACCGAGCGCGGCAATCGCGTGACCCCGGACGGGGACGGGCCGATGGGGCCCACCCGGATGCGGCTCGGCAAGCCGGTGATCGCGGCAGTGGCCGGCCATGCGGTGGCCGGCGGTCTGGAGCTGGCGCTCTGGTGCGATCTCCGGGTGGCGGAGGAGGACGCCGTCTTCGGGGTGTTCTGCCGGCGCTGGGGGGTGCCGCTGATCGACGGCGGTACGGTGCGGCTGCCGCGGCTGATCGGTGCGAGCCGGGCGATGGACCTGGTACTGACGGGGCGTCCGGTTCCGGCCGCCGAGGCGCTGGACATCGGTCTCGTCCATCGTGTGGTGCCGCCCGGGACGGCACGCGCGGAGGCGGAACTGCTGGCGGCGGAGATCGCCCGCTTCCCGCAAGCGTGTCTGCGCAGCGACCGCGCCTCCCTGCTGGACCAGGAGGGCCGGGACGAGCAGTCGGCGATGTCCGCTGAACTCCGTTACGGCCAGGCCGTGTTGGCCGAGTCGATGGAGGGCGCGGCGCGGTTCGCCGCGGGGGCGGGGCGGCACGGAGTCCCGGACGGGGGCCAGGGGGTGCGGGGCTAGGGCGCGTCCTATGGACGTCCGCTTCGGCGCGCCGCCCCGCGTGATCACCCGGTCAGGGCGCCGGTCGGTATCCGTCCGCGCCGGGTGCGCCCCGGTCGAGAAAGGCCCCGGGACCACTCCAGGGCCGTTCCTGGTCCGCCCTGCTTCCGTCCTGGTCACGGCCGTGTGCGGTGCCGTCGGAGCGGCCGCCGCAGAGCGGGCGGGCGTTATTGAACGCCTGACGTTCTCCGCGTACCGTCGCCCTCCCCCGCCCGGCCCGTCCCTCAAGGAGCGCACCCGTGAGCGATCTGAACTACCCCGAGGAGGGCGGCACTCGGCGCACCCCGCTGCCGCCCGGCTACCACCACCTCCATGAGGAGCTGCCGGTGGGTCACGGCCGGGCGGTGCTGGCCGCGGCGGGCGAGGCGATCACCACCTTCCGGATGCATCGCGCGGCCGGCGCCCGCATCCGGTCCGACGCCCCGCGGGCCGCGCCGGGAGTGGACGTCGAGGTCTCGCTGGGCATCGGCCCGCTGCGGCTGCGCGCGCCGTGCACCGTGGTGTGGACGGTCGACGACGAGGACCGCATCGGCTTCGGGTACGGGGCCAGGAAGGGGCATCCCGAGTCCGGCGAGGAGGCGTTCGTCGCCGAGCTGCGCGACGACGGCTCGGTGTGGTTCACCGTGACCGCTTTCAGCCGCCCGGACCGGCCGGTCACCCGGCTCGCCGGCCCGCTGGTCCCCGTGTTCCAGCGCCGGTACGCCCGCCACCTCGGCCGGACACTGCGCCGCCTCGCCGGCCCCAGCTGATTTTTGCGCCTCAAGAAACTTTGCTGAACGAGCAAGTTCAGCGGCTACGGTGGTCGGTATGACCACCGATCGCACGCCGGACGACGCCACCGGCAGCCCGCCCCCGGGCCTGCGGGAGCGCAAGAAACGAGCCACCCGGGAGGCGCTGAGCCTGGCCGCCGTGCGGCTGGTGACCGAGCGCGGGCTGGAGCACGTACGGAGCGAGGACATCGCCGCCGCGGCGGGGGTGTCGCCGCGGACCTTCAACAACTATTTCTCCAGCAAGTACGAAGCGATCGCGTCCCGGAACGTCGATCGTGCCCGGATGGCGGCCGACGCCCTGGCGGCCCGCCCCCGGGACGAGCCGCTGTGGGAGGCGATCACCCGGGCCGTGGTGTCACCCCTGGACGGGGCGGCGGGCGCCGAGCGCGCCCCCGATCCCGGCACCCTGGCCGCGCTGCGGCGGATGTCCGACGAGCCCGCGCTGCTGGGCGAGGTGCTGAAGGCCGGTCTCGCGGCGGACAGCGCACTGGCGGCGGCGGTCGCCTCACGCACCGGCACCGATGTCGAACGGGATCTGTACCCGCGGCTGGTGGCCGGTGCGGTGACCAGCGCGGTGCATGTGTCCGTCGACCAGTGGCTGCGGTCCGATCCGCCGGTGCCGCTGCTGTCCCTGATGACCGAGGCCCTGCGGCAGCTGGCCGCCGGACTCCCCGACCCGAGCAGGAGCGGCCGGTGACCGGGACAGCTGCCGTTGCCGATGTCGTCATAGCCGGTGGCGGGCCCAACGGGCTCATGCCGGCCTGCGAGTTGAGCCTGGCCGGGGTGCGGCCCGTGGTGCTGGAGCGGCTGCCCGAACGCAGCACGGAGCCCAAGGCGAACGGGCTGATCGGTCAGGTGGTGCAGCTGCTCGACCACCGCGGGCTGTACGAGCGGTGCCGCGGCGAGGCGGGGCCGCCGGAGCCGATGCCGGCGTTCGCCCGCCACGCCCGGACCGCATCTGCGGCGGCGGCTGTCCGGCCGTCACACCCGGCTCGCCGAGACCTATCGCAAGGGCCGCGTACTGCTGGCCGGCGATGCGGCTCACGTCCACTCCTCGGTGGGCGCCCCCGGGCTCAACCTGCGGCTGCAGGACGCGGCGAACCTCGGCTGGAAACTCGCCGCCGAGGTCCGGGGCACGGCCCCGGCCGGGCTGCTGGACAGCTATCACGCCGAGCGGCACCCGGTCGCGGAGCGGGTCACCCTGCACTCCCAGGCGCAGCTGGCGCTGATGGCGCCGGGTGAAGGTGTCACCGCGCTGCGCACGTCTTCGGTGAACTCCTGCAGGACGAGGGGAGCTTGCGGCGGATCGCCGAGCTGATGGCGGGCGCGGAGGTGCAGCGTCCGACGGCCGGCGCGGCAGCGCATCCGCTCGTCGGCAGGTTCGCACCGGATCTCCAGCTGGAGACCCCGACGGGCACGACTCGGCTCGCCGCGTTGATGCGGGGCGCCCGGCCGCTGCTGCTCGACCTCGCCGGGCGGAACGATGTGCGGGCGGTGGTGGAGCACGGGTGGCCGGGCCGGGTGGAAACGGTTCCCGCACGGTGTCCGGACCGCAGACCGCCGGCCGCCGCGCTCCTCGTCCGGCCGGACGGACAGGTGGCGTGGGCGGCGCCGGAAGCGGCCGCCTCGCCGGACGCGGCCGGGCGACAGCAAAGCTGTCTCCAGCACGCTCTCACCGCCTGGTTCGGCGCTCCGCTCACCCCCTGATGGCCCCTGGAATACGCTTTGTTACCGACGCGTAGCGGTGCGGCTCACGATCGCCATACGTCCACCTCGGCTTCATCATTTCGTCACCAGCACCTCTGCCGATCGTGAAAGAAACCAGGCATGTGTGAAGACGAACTGATCCCGCCGCAGGCGGACATGACCGAGCAGGAGTGGCTGCGGGCCGGCTCGGCCACGACGGCCGGGGGGCCGCCGATGCGTACGACGGGACGCGTTCCGCAGTGGGTGAACCGGCGGACGCTGCTGGGCGGCGCGATGGCCGGTGCGGCGCTCGCGGTGCTGCCTTCGCCGGCCCAGTCCCCCGCGTCCGCCGAGCCCCGCCTCGGCGGCCCTGGGGCCTTTCCGTTCCCCGAACACCCCGATGGCAAGGGCGAGTTCGCGGCTCTGGTCACCGGTGACGCGGGGACGGGGGACGAGGCGCAGTACGCGGTGGCGGCCGCCGCGCGGGATATCTGCAAGGCCGAGGGCATCGGCCTTGCGGTGGGGCTCGGCGACAATATTTACGAGAACGGCCCCGAGTCCGCTCATGACGAGGAGTTCCAGGACAAGTTCGAGAAGCCGAACAGCGGCATCGATGTGCCGTGGCTGATGGTGCTGGGCAATCACGACTGCTCGGGGCTGATCCCCGGCAGCGGCGGAGACCCCTCGCGCGGTGACCGCGAGGTCGCCTATGCCGCCACGTCACGGCGCTGGTACATGCCGGACCGCTACTACAGTGTGCCGCTGCCGGCCGCCGATCCGCTGGTGGAGTTCTTCGCGATCGACACCATTCCCTGGTCGTCGTATGTCGCCCAGCTCGACCCGCACTACCGGTGGGACGGGCCGTACATGCGCGAGCAGCGAAGCTGGCTGGAGGGTGCGCTGCGCGCCTCGCGGGCCCGCTGGAAGGTGGTGATCGGACACCACCCGTACCTCAACAACGGCAAGCACGGCAGCGCCGGTTCCTATGACGGTTTCGAGATCGGGAACTACACCAGTGGTGTCCATCTCCAGGACATGTACGAGAACGTGGTGTGCGGACGGGCCGATCTGATTCTGTCCGGTCATGATCACACACTGCAGATCCTGGAGCCGACGGCCCGTACGGGCGGCACCCGGCAGGTGGTGTGCGGTGCGTCGGCCAAGACGGAGGACGGCACGGCGCACTTCGGGCACGCGGCGGCCTGGCAGAACTTCTCCGACCACGGCTTCATGGTGCTGAAGGTGTCCGGCGCGCGGCTGACCATCGATGCGTACACCGTCGACGTGCCGACGCGGAAGGCCACTCTGCGGCACCGGGCCCGCCAGACCCGGCCGGTAGCGGCGGCGGCGCCGGCGCACGCCTGACGGCGGGAGCCGTCCCGGAGTGCCGCTCGCCCGGGACGGCTCTCCGGTGGGGCAAAGCGGCGCTGCCGGGCCTACCAGGTGAAGGTGGCCGCGGCCCCGGCCGGCAGATCGTAGGTGATGTGCCGGCCGCCCCAGCTGACGGCGGTCCGCCGGGTACGGCCGGTGGCGTTGTAGGCGATCAGCGCCCTGGATCCGTCGGGGTTGCGCCAGGCGACGTTGGGGACGGTGGCCGAGGCGGTGGAGCCGACGCGGCGGGCGCCGGGCTTCACGAACTTGGTGAGGTGGCCCATCGTGTAGTACTCGACGGTGTAGTCGACCGTGCCGTGCCGCCGTCCGTCGCCGTGGTGCACGGTGACCAGCCCGGTGCAGTTGCCGCACCCCCCGTGGTGCGGGCCGCCGTTCTGGTCCACGGCGAGCGACCACTTGACCCAGCTGCGGCCCCAGTTGCGGGTGTAGTCGATGAGGTTGTGCATGTCCTCCCGCTGCTGGTTGTCGATCCAGCGTCCGCCGGAGTGCTCGGTGTCGTAGGCCCGCAGGCCGGGATAGCGGTCGTGCATCCGGGCCTGCTGTCTGACGTCGCCGCCGTAGCCGTGCCAGGCGACCCCGCCGAAGTTGGGGTGGCGGCGGATGGCCGGGTCGTCGACGGTGGCCCGCGCGAACTCGTCGTAGCGGTCCCAGTTCCAGTCCAGTGCGAGGACCTTGGTGGACAGTCCGGCCTGCCGCAGGGCGGGGAGCAGGTCGTTCTTGGTGAAGTAGGCCAGCCCGGAGGCGTTCCACCGCATGGACGGATAGCCGGAGCAGCAGGTGGGCTCGTTCTGGACGGAGACATAGTCGACCGGCACCCCTCGGTCCCGGTACGCCTGGAGGTACCTCACGAAGTACCGGGCGTAGGTGGCGTAATACCTCGCGCGCAGCCGCCCCTGCTCCAGCTTCCCGTTGTCCTTCATCCAGGCGGGTGCGCTCCAGGGCGAGGCCATCACCTTGACGGCCGGGTTGAGGGTGCGGGCCTGGGCGGTCAGCGGCAGTACGCCGGCGAGGTCGTGTGCGACGGAGAAGTTCCTGAGGTCCAGGTCGGTCCGCCCGGCGGGCATGTCGTCATAGGTGTAGCCGAAGCGGGCGAGGTCGGAGGTGCCCATGGGGTTGCGGACGAAGCCGAGGCCGATGCCCTCGACGGGGTCGAAGAGCTTTGTCAGCGTGGCGTCGCGGGTGGCCTTGCTCAGCGTGCCGCTGCTCTTCAGCAGCCAGGCGGCGGTGTCGGTGAAGGACGCCCCGCCGCCCTCGAACCGCTGATAGGTCCTCGACTCGTCGACGGTGATGCCGCCCGCGGCACCCGGGGCGAAGGGGACAGGGGCCTGCTTCTCCAGACCCTTGACGACCTGGCGGCCGCCGGGGTCGGAGGTGGTGGTGAGGTAGACCTGCATCCGCTCCGGGGCGGCGGGGTACGGGGCGGCCACCCACAACAGTACGAGGAGGGCCGCGGCCGCCCCGGCCGCGCCGGTCAGGGCACGCCGGACTGTTCGGGATCTCATGGTGGGCGGTGCCTTCCGGTAGCGAGGGCGGGCCGACGCGCTCGCCGGGGGTCCGCCCGGCGAGCCGGTGAGGTCACGGCCCTGCTGATGCTGCCGGCCTGTGGGGGTGCGGCCGGCGGTTCGGCCCGTTGGCTCGGACCTTGAACGTACCGCGTCAGGAGCCTTGCGCGATGGGCGAGTTACCGGGGCGTAACGCCCGGCCCCGGGATCACCTTCCGCGGGCCGGTGCCTCGGCCGGCGGCCGACAGCGCAGGACGGGTGACGCAGTGGCTCCGTGGGCACCGTCACCCGTCCTCCGCACCCCTGGAGGGCATCCGGGGCACCGGAAATGCGGGTCTTCCGGCCCGCGCCTAGGGTGAGCGCATGGCCGCGTTCCGGTGGATATCGGCCCCGGTCAACGGCCCGCGACCGTGGGCACGAGGCGAGCTCGGCCCGGGGTCGCCGGGTGCTGCCGCGATGCACCGCTGCCGTCGGCGCCCGCGTGTGCACATCCCGCGCCGTGTGGCCGCAAGGCGTGGCACGCCATGACCGACGTGCCCCTTGATCCGTTCGACGACGACTACGACCCCCGGGCCGACCGGGACTGGCGCCTCGTCGAGGAGCACGCGCCCGGGGTGTCGCACCGCGAGCCCATCGCCCTGCGCGAGCGGCTCTCACTCAACCGGATGGGCACCTTCGACTGGGACCTGGACCGCGGCTCGATGAACCTGGACTCCGGTGCCATGGACGTCTTCGATCTGCGCCCGGGGGAGTACGACGGCACGCCGGTGTCCCTGGTCAAGCGGGTACCGCCGGAGGAGGGCCGTCGGCTGGACGAGGCACTCTCCCAGGCCCTGCGGGACGGTCACTCGTCCTACGGCGCCTACTTCCGGGTGCAGTGCCGCGACGGGACCCAGCGCTGGACACACTCCCAGGGGCGGATTCTGCACACCGCGGACGGGGTGCCGTACCGGGTCATCGGCATCGTCCGGGAGGCGACCAGCGAGCTGGCGGACTCCGCGCTGCTGCGCTCGCTCCAGCAGGAGCGGCAGCGCCAGACCGTGATGGTGCAGCAGACCACCGCCGCGCTGGCCCGTGCGCTGTCCGTCAAGGACGTGACCCGGGTGCTCACCGGAACCGGCGGCGCCCGGCGGTTCGGCGCGGACGGGCTGGTCCTCGGCCTGGTCGAGAAGGACCAGTTCGAGGTCATCGCCACCGCCGGGCTGGACGGAGAAGTGCCCGACGACATGATGACCTCACGGCTGGACGACACCCTGCCGCTGGCGGACGCGGCACGCTCGCGGCGGCCCATCTTCCTCAGCACCCGCGGGGAGCTGATCGCCCGCTATCCGCGGCTGCGCCCGTACAACGAGGTGCTGCCGACGGGCAGCGCGGCGTTCCTGCCGCTGGTCGCGCAGGACACCGTCATCGGCGCGCTGGGGCTGTTCAACGCCGAGCCCGCGGTGCAGTCGCCGGAGGCCAGGAACCTGGCGCTGGCGCTGGCCGGTGTCGTCGCGCAGTCGGTACAGCGGGCGACCCTCTTCGACCAGGAGCGGGAGTTCGCGACGGGGCTGCAGGCGACGATGCTGCCGCGCCGGCTCCCGCCGATCGAGGGCGGCGCGGTCACCGTCCGCTACCACCCGGCGAGCGTCGGCCGGGACATCGGCGGCGACTGGTACGACGTGATCGCACTGCCCCAGGGGCGGATCGGGGTCGTCGTGGGCGACGTACAGGGCCATGACACCCATGCGGCCGCCGTGATGGGCCAGCTGCGGATCGCCCTGCGCGCCTACGCCAGCGAGGGGCACCCGCCGGAGACCGTGCTGGTACGGGCGTCCCGCTTTCTGGCGGAGCTGGACACCGAACGCTTCGCGACCTGCACCTATATCCAGGCCGATATGGAATCCGGGGCGCTGCACATCGCTCGGGCCGGCCATCTCGGCCCGCTGATCAGCAACAGCTCCCGGCACATCGACTGGCCCGAGGTCCGCGGTGGGCTGCCCCTCGGCCTGGCCACGCTCTTCGGGCACGACCACTTCCCGGAGACCCAGCTGTTCCTGGAGCCCGGGTCGACGCTGCTGCTGTGCACCGACGGCCTGGTCGAACAGCCCGGCCAGGACATCTCTTCCGGCATCGACGCGCTGTCCGCTGCGGTCCGCACCGGACCCACGGAACTGGAGGCGCTCGCCGACCGGCTCTCGGACCATCTGTGGGCCGACCCCGGCTCGGAGGACGATATGGCCCTCCTGCTGCTGCACCGGCTGCCCGGCTCCGGGGCCGCCGCCACCCCGCGGATGCGGCTGCATGTCCATCAGGCCGACCCCTCGGGTACCGCGGAGGTCCGCTCCGCGGTACGCCGCACGCTGGACCAGTGGCGGGCGGGCACCGTCATGCACAACATCGAGGTCGCCGCCTCCGAGCTGATCGCCAACGCGCTGACGCACACCGAGAGCGGCGCCCTGGTCTCCATGGAGCTGCTGCCGGGCACCCCGCGCCGGATCCGGCTGGAGGTCGAGGACCGCTCCAGCCGGTGGCCCCGGCGGCGCAGCCCCGGCGAGACCGCCACCTCCGGCCGCGGGCTGATGCTGGTCGAGGCGCTCGCGGACGAATGGGGCGCCGAGCCGCGCGGCGCGGGCAAGGCGCTGTGGTGCGAGTTCGCGGTGCCGGACGGGCAGGAAACGGTGCATTGAACACCCGGGCCGTCCAGGGGTGGTGAGTCCGCGTCAATTCAGCTGCTGGGGCCGGGAAATGCGCACTGGTTCCCGAGGCCCGGCGGTGGCCGAGCCGACCAACCTGGCCGTTGGCCGACTCGACCTGACCGGAACGTACACCTTCACGTCCATGACGCAAACCGCTCCGGCGCATGCGCCCACCGGGGGGCGGCAGGCCCCGGCGGGTCGGTTCAGTCCTCCGGTCCGAACCACAGCGTCGTCATATTGCAGAACTCGCGGATGCCGTGCCCGGAGAGCTCCCGCCCGTAGCCGGAGCGCTTGACGCCTCCGAAGGGGAGGCCCGGATGGGAGGCGGTCATACCGTTGAAGAAGACACCGCCGGCCTGCACATCGCGGGCGAGGCGCTGCTGCTCCTCCGGGTCCCGGGTCCAGGCGTTGGAACTGAGCCCGAACGGTGTGTCGTTGGCGAGGCGCACCGCCTCGTCGAGGTCGGCGACGCGGTAGAGCGTGGCGACCGGGCCGAACGCCTCCTCCTGGTGGATCCGCATCCCGGGGGTGATGCCGGACAGCACCGTCGGCTCGTAGAACCAGCCCGTGGAGTGCTGCGGCGGCCGCCGGCCGCCGCACAGTGCGGTGGCGCCCTGGTGGACCGCGTCGTCGACGAGCTCCTCCAGGTCGGAGCGGCCCTGTTCGCTGGAGAGCGGCCCGACATCGGTGTGCTCGTCCATCGGGTCGCCGACGGTCAGCGCGGCCATGCGGTCGGTGAACCGCTCGGCGAAGGCGTCGTAGATGTCCTGGTGCACGAGGAACCGCTTGGCCGCGATACACGACTGTCCGTTGTTCTGGACGCGTGCGGTGACCCCGACACGGACCGCCTTGTCCAGGTCGGCGGAGGGCAGGACGATGAAGGGGTCGCTGCCGCCCAGTTCGAGGACGGTCTTCTTGACCTCGTCACCGGCGGTGGACGCCACCGCGCGGCCGGCCGGCTCGCTGCCGGTGAGCGTGGCGGCGGCCACCCTCGGGTCACGCAGGATGTCCTCGACCGCACGGGACCCCACCAGCAGGGTCTGGAAACAGCCTTCGGGGAAACCGGCGCGGCGGAAGAGTTCCTCCAGGTAGAGCGCGGTCTGCGGCACGTTCGAGGCGTGCTTGAGCAGCCCGGTGTTCCCCGCCATCAGCGCGGGCGCGGCGAACCGTACAACCTGCCAGAGCGGGAAGTTCCAGGGCATCACCGCGAGGACGGTGCCGAGGGGGCGGTAGCGCACCACGGCACGGATCGCGCCGGAGTCGCTGACATCGGCCGGGTCGGGGTGCTCGTCGGCGAGCAGTGCCTCGGCCTGGTGCGCGTACCACCGCATGGTCTTGGCGCACTTCGCCGCCTCCGCGCGCGCCTGGGCCAGCGGTTTGCCCATCTCGGTGGTCATGGTGCGGGCGATGCCGTCCTGGTCGGCATCGAGCAGGTCGGCGGCGGTGAGCATCCGCTCCTTGCGGTAGCCGAAGCTGGTGGTGCGGTGCTCCTGGAAGGCCTGGTCCGCCCGGACCAGGTGATCTTCGATCTCGCCCGAGTTGAGGGCGTCGAAGGTCTTCAGGGTCTCGCCGGTGGCCGGGTTGACCGTGGCGATCGCCATGATCAGCACCTCCTTGGTCGTGCGGGAGCGGGGTGCCCCTGGTATGCGGGGCGAAAGGTCCGGGCGGCTCCTAGGAGAGCGGCGAGGGAGCCGGGGACGGCTCCGGGACCGGGTCGGGATCGGGTCCGGGCGGACGGGGTATCGGCGACGGTTCCGGCGGTATGGGATCCGGTTGCCCAGGCGGGCTCGGCGGGCCGGGAAGCGGGTCCGGGGCGGGCGGAGGGCCTCCCGGATCCGGAGGTGTGGGCTGCGGATCGCGGTCGAGCGTGCGCTCACTGCGCGTATGCGGTTGCCGCTGCACTGCGGGCCTCCAGAATGAGACGGCTAGTGGCACATGTGCCCCCGTACCCGAGTTTCGCCCGTCCATGGCCCCAGCGCACGGTGGATTGCCGCGGACGGGTTGCGCACGGGCCGGGAGCGTCGTATGTGACCTGATCGGACGACGCCGGGTGAGCCGGTCGCGCTCTACATTGCGGTCATGCCGATGATGCGTACAGGGACGACGCGCCCGGCCGCTGCCGGGACCACGACCGCGGCCGGGCGCACGGTCCGGGCGGCCCGGCTCCGGGTCCCGGCCCGGCTCCGGGTCCGGGGCGCGGCGCTGCTGTCGGCGGTCGCCGTGGCGCCGCTCGTGCTCGCCGGGCCCGCCCCGGCGACCGCGGCGCCCGCCGGCCCTCCCGTCGACCGCATCCCCCTTCCCGTCCTCATGGCCGACACCGGCGGCGGCGACCAGCTCCTCACCGCCCGTGCGGCCACGACGGGCGCCACCACCGGGACCGTGAGGTGGTGGCAGCGGCACAACGGCCGCTGGCGGCAGGCCGGGTGGGCGCCGGCCCGGTTCGGAGCCGGCGGGCTGACCGAGGGCAGCACCCGGGTGCAGGGCACCTCGACCACCCCGACCGGGCTCTACGACCTGCCGTTCGCCTTCGGGACCGCCCCGCCACCGCCCGGCACCACCGTCCCGTACCGCCGGGTCGGCGCGGACTCCTGGTGGTGCGAGGACAACGCCGCCGCCTCCTACAACCGCTGGGTGGCGCCACTGCCGCCGGACTGCGCGGCCGGCGAGTCCGAACGGCTGGCGGACCATCCCACGCAGTACACCCGGGCCCTGGTCATCGGCTTCAACACTCACCGTCCGGTGCACGGCCGCGGCGCCGGGATCTTCCTCCACGTCAACGGGAAGGGCGCCACGGCCGGCTGTGTCTCCGTACCGGCCGGGGCGATGGCCCGGATCCTGTCCTGGGTCCGGCCGTCCGCGCATCCGCATATCGCCATCGGCACGGCGTACGGCCCGACCGCCCTCACCCGCTACTGACGGCTTCCCCGGTCAGCGGGAAGTGGCAGGCCACCCGGTGTCCCGCGGTCTCCGGCTCGGCCGGCGGCGGCTCCGTGGTCGCGCAGAGCCCGGTCGCGAGCGGGCAGCGGGTGCGGAAGCGGCAGCCGGAGGGCGGAGCGGCGGCCGACGGGGTCTCGCCGCCGAGCGGGGTGCCGGCCGGGGCGGCGTCCGGGTCGGGGGCGTTGACGGTGTCCAGCAGCCCCCGGGTATAGGGGTGCAGGGGGCGGGCGAGGACCTGGTCGGCGGGGCCGGTCTCCACGAGCTTGCCGAGGTACATCACACCGACCGAGTCCGCGAGATGCCGCACCACCGCCAGGTCGTGCGAGATGAAGAGATAGCCGATCCCCTTGTCGCGCTGCAGTGCGCGCATGAGGTTGAGGATCTGCGCCTGGACGGAGACATCGAGCGCGGAGACCGGCTCATCGGCGACGACCAGGGACGGGGCCAGGGCCAGAGCGCGGGCCAGACCGAGGCGCTGGCGCTGGCCGCCGGAGAATTCGTGCGGATAACGGTCCACCGCGCCGCGCGGCAGCCCGACGTCGTCCAGCAGACCGGCGATCCGCCGCCGCTGCTCGGCCCCGTCGCCGATGCCCTGGATGACCAGCGGTTCGCGCAGTACGGCGCCCACCCGCATCCGCGGGTCCATGGACGCGTAGGAGTCCTGGAACATCAGCTGGACGTGGCGCCGGTGGGCACGCAGCTCGCGCTTGTTCAGGGTGCTGATGTCGCGGCCGGCGAAGTGGACGGTGCCGGCGGTCGGCGTCTCCAGGCCGACGGCCAGCCGGCCGAGCGTGGACTTGCCGCAGCCGGACTCCCCCACGATGCCGAAGGTCTCGCCGCGCCGGACGGTGAGCGAGATGCCGGCCACCGCGCTGACCTCGGCTGCGCCCTTGCGGCCCGGTGTGCGGTGGCCGAAGAGCCCGCCGTGCAGCGGGTAGGTCTTGCTGACGTCGGCGAGCCTCAGCAGCGGTTCCGCCGTCCGTACCGGGGGCGCGATGGGTACCGGCGGGCGCAGCTCGGCGGCCGGGTCGGCACCGGGGGCCGGGCCGGCGGGGTGGAAGCAGGCGAAGGCATGGGCCATGGTGGCGGGCGCGGTGCCGTCGAGGCCGTCGGTGAGGTCCGGCTCGGCGGCCCGGCAGATGTCGGTGGCGAAGCCGCAGCGTGGGGCGAAGCGGCAGCCGACGGGGCGGGTGACGAGGGACGGCGGCAGGCCGGGGAGGGTGGCCAGCGGGTGCCGGGCGTCGCCGGCGAGGGGGGCACTCCCCCGGCTGTCGCCGGTCCCCCCGTCGGCCGGCCGCCGGGGGAGTTCGGGGAGGGCCGCGAACAGCGCCTGGGTGTAGCGATGCCGTGGGGCGGCGAACAGCGGGCGGACCGCGGCCCGTTCGGCGATCCGGCCGCCGTACATCACCGCGACCCGGTCGACCCGGCGGGCGATCACGCCGAGGTCGTGGGTGACCAGGATCATCGCCATGCCGAGGCGGGCGCGCAGCTCGTCGATGAGTTCGAGGATCTGGTGCTGGGTGGTGACGTCGAGGGCGGTGGTCGGTTCGTCGGCGATCAGCAGCCGGGGCTCGCAGACCAGCGCCATGGCGATCGCCACGCGCTGCCGCATCCCGCCGCTGAGCTGATGGGGGTAGCTCTTCAGCCGCTCGGCGGGGCGCGGCATGCCGACCAGCCGCAGGGTCTCCTCGGCCTTGGCCCAGGCCTCGGCCCTGGTCATCCGCCGGTGCAGCAACAGGGGTTCGGCGACCTGGGCGCCGATGGTGAGGGTGGGGTTGAGGGAGCTCAGCGGGTCCTGGAAGACCATTCCGACGGTGTTCCCGCGGACATCCCGCAGTACGGGTTCCCGGGTGGCGGCGAGGTCGGTGCCCTCGAACAGGATCCGGCCGCCGGTGATCTTCCCGCCGGGCGGCAGCAGGCCGAGGACGGACAGCGCGGTCATGGTCTTGCCGCAGCCTGATTCGCCGACGATGCCGAGCGCTTCACCAGGGGCGACGGCGAGGTCGATGCCGTCAAGGGCATGGACGGTGCGGCCGCGGCCGGCGATCTCGACATGCAGATCCTCGATCCGCAGGAGCGAGTCGGTCATGGTGTGGGTCCTCGCTTCTTCCGATACCGCGTCAGTTCTTCTGCAGCCGTACGTCGAAGGCGTCCCGCAGACCGTCCCCGATGCAGTGGAAGGCGGCGACGACCAGCACGATCGCCAGGCCCGGCGGGAAGATCAGCCACCAGTAGCCGACCTGGGTGTAGGTGATGCCGGCGGAGAGCAGGGAGCCCCAGTCGGCGGCGGGCGGCGGGATGGACAGGCCCAGGAAGGACAGATAGGCGACGTACAGGATGGCGTCGGCCACCTGGAAGGTGGCGTTGACGATGACGGTGCCGACGGCGTTGGGGACGATGTGCCGGAAGACGGCCCGCCCTCCGCCGCCGCCCATCAGCCGCATCGCATGGATGTAGTCGCGGCTGCGCAGCGCCAGTGCCTCGCCCCGGATGAGCCGGGCCGGGGAGAGCCAGGCGACGGAGGCGATGACCAGGATGAGCACGGGCTTGCTGGGGGTGACGATGGTGGCGACCACGACGAGCAGGAAGAGCGCGGGGATGGCGAGCGCGGCGTCGGTGATCCGCATCATCACGGCGTCCGCCCATCCGCCGAAGTAGCCGGCGACCGAGCCGTAGACCGTCCCGAAGAGGGTTGCCAACAGCCCGGCGGCCAGGCCGACTTCGAGGGAGGTCCGGCCGCCGTACATCAGCCGGCCGAACAGGTCGTAGCCGAGGTCGGTGGTGCCCAGCAGGTGGCCTGGGCCGGGGGCGCGGTTGGCCTGGGAGAGATCGGTGTGGATCTGGTCGGTGGGGTGGACCAGCGGCCCGAGGAAGCAGAAGGCGAACAGGGCCAGCAGCACCAGGGCGCCGGCGAGGGCGAGCTTGTTGCGGGCGAAGACGGCGAGCGTGCGGCGGGCCAGGCCGGGGGTGGCCAGGGCCGCGTCGGGCTGCGTGGCGTCGAGGGCGGTGGTCGTCACGTCACGCTCCTGATGCGCGGGTCGAGGACGGCATAGGCGAGGTCGGTGATCAGGGAGCCGAGGACGGTGGCGACACCGACGACGAGGGTGACACCGAGCAGGACGGGGAAGTCCGAGCTCTGGGCGGCGTTCCAGAACAGCAGTCCCATCCCCGGGTAGTTGAACATCGACTCGATGACGAGGGTGCCGCTGAAGAGGGTGGGGAGGTAGAGGCCGAGGAGGGTGGCCAGCGGGATGAGAGCGTTGCGCAGGACGTGCCGGGCCATGATGCGGGCGTCCGACTGGCCCTTGGCGCGTGCGGTGCGTACGTAGTCCTCGCCGAGGTTGTCGAGGACGGCGGAGCGCATATAGCGGCTGAAGGCGGCGATGATGCCGAGTGCGGCGGTCACGACGGGAAGGACGAGCGCCGGCGGGTCGGCGAGGATGCCGCCGACCGTGTCGGCCTGCGGTGCCTCGGCGGGCAGCAGGGGCAGCTGCTGGCTGAAGACGAGGAGGAGCACCAGGCCGAGGAAGAACACCGGGGTGGCGTAGGCGAGGAAGGCCGCACCGGTCAGGACGTGGTCGGCGGCCTTTCCCCGGTGCACGGCCTGCAGGATGCCGAGCGGGACGGCCAGCAGCGCGGCGAGCCCGACGGCGAGGCCGGCCAGCAGGGCGGTCTTGGGCAGTCGCTCGGCGAGCAGGGCGGCGACGCTCCGGTTGAGTTTGTAGGACTCGCCGAGGTCGCCGGTGAGCAGCCGCCCCAGGTACCGGACGTACTGCTCGGGCAGGGAACGGTCGTACCCCTGCTGATGGTTGAAGTGGGCGAGGGACTCCGGCGTGGCCTGGATGCCGAGGATGGCGCGGGCCGGTCCGCCGGGGAGCAGGTGCAGGAGGACGAAGACGATGACGGAGACCAGCAGCAGCACGACGAGGGCCTGCGCAAGGCGCTTGGCCAGGAAGCGGATCATCGGCGAGCCCAGCCCTTCTTCACGAAGTACCAGTTCTGCGGTGCGAGGGAGAGGGTCGGGTTCTGGTCGACGCCCCGCAGATCGTTGCGGATGACGGAGACCTGGTAGGCGGGGTTGGGGGTCCACAGGACCGGGAGCTGCCGGGCCACCTCACGTCCGTAGGTGCGCATCGCGGCCGGGGCATCGGAGTACTCGGTGGCCCGGATGAGCCGGTCGGTGCGCGGATCGGACCAGTTGCCCATGTTGGAGGGGGCGCCGGTGGCGAAGAGCTTTTCGCCGCTGGGGTCCGGCGGGAAGTACCAGCTGCCCTGGGTACCGAAGAAGCCGAGCTGCCACTGTGCGCAGAGCGGCTCGGTCTTCCGGCAGGGGACGGTGGTGCCCAGGACGGTGTTCAGCGGCTGCTGCCGGATGTCGAGGGCGATGCCGGCCTTGCCGAACTCCGACTTGACGGCCTGCATGGTGTTGGAGGTCTCGGTCGAGCCGGACTGGGAGAGCAGCGTGAGCCGCAGTTCCCAGCCGCCCTCGATGCCCGCCCCGCACTCCCCCGGGCCGTTTCCCGGCCGGGTGCAGCGCAGCGTGCCGTCCCGGTCGGCCCAGCCGTGCCCGGTGAGCAGCGCCCTCGCCCGCAGCGGGTCGTACGGGTACGGGTCACGGTCGAGGAGGCCCGCGGGGACCGGGCCGAGGGTGGGGGCGGCGCTGCCGTGCCAGATCACCCGGGAGATCGACTTCTGGTCGATCAGGTGCTGGAGCGCCTGACGCAGATACGTCTGGCGCAGCAGTGGTCCGGCCGTGGGGTGCTGGAAGTTGAGGACGATATAGGTGACCGCCCAGCCTTCCCACGGGTCGATGCGATAGCCCCGCTCCCTGAACTTCGCGGACTGCGCCATGACGGAGGGCGGGATATAGCCGTAGTCGATGCCGCCGGCGCGCAGCACATTGAATTCGGAGTCGGCGGTCGTGAAGGGCTTGAGGACCACGCGGTCGAGACGGGGCCGGTCGGGTCCGCGGTACGACCGGTTGGGGACCAGGGAGACCTGTCCCGCCGTGGTCCATTGCGCGATGCGCCAGGGCCCGTTGACGGTCTTCCAGAGCGGATCCGTGGCGAACTGCGAGAACTGCCTGGCATGCCGCATCAGCCGGGCGAAGGCCCGCTCGGGGCTCTGGTGACGCGGGTTCCAGGCGTGAACGGGGAGGGCGACGAAGTCCTGGAGCTCGTTTGCGGTGAACCACGCCGGGTTGTAGGCGCGGTCCAGCCGGAGGCGGAAGGTGCGGTCGTCGACGGTCTCGAAGGCCTTGACGTCGTCCGGCATCAGCTTCGGCGAATACCCCGCCCAGTCCTGCTTGTTGTGCCGGATCAGATCGAACCAGAACTTCACATCGCGGGTGGTGACGGGCTGTCCGTCGGACCACTCGTAGCCCTTCTTCAGCGTGATGGTGACGGTGGTGTTCCGGTCGCTGTAGCGGGGCGGTTCCGCGAGGCCGCGGGGCGAGTCCATGGTCAGCGCGTCGCCCTTCCGCTCGGGTGCGAACAGCGGCAGGAACAGCAGGTTCTGGATGGCGCTGTTGTACGTGGCCAGATAGCCGGGGGCGCCGATGGGAAAGATCCAGTTGGGGGTGGCGGCGGGCGGCAGGGCCATGGTGGCGGTGCCGCCCTCGACGGGCGTACCGCCGGTGGTGCCAAGGTCGGTGACAACGTTGCCAGTCGGGTCACAGCCGACGAGTGCGAAGACACCGAGCAGGACGGCAGCGACCGTCCGCCCCAGGGGCCCGCGGATGCGTGTACTGCGCAGACCCATGCCGCCTCCGGGATTCGCCGGTCGAAGAGTGCGAGCAAAGTACGGAGGGCCGGGAAAAGAAGTCAAGACCTTGGCGAAACAACGCCGACTGCGGTCTACTGTCGGCGAGTTGACCGCCCGACTTCCTTCGACCAACGAACCAAGTTCCCGCTGCGGAGGGCCCCTCGCCTCGCCGCGGCGCGGCCGCCCGTCGCCCACCCTGTCCCCCTCTCCCGCACCGAGCCGAAAGGCGCCCCCCATGACCGCCTCCGAGGAACAGCCCGGCTCCGCCGCGCACGTCCTCGAACTCGTCGCGAACGGCTCCGCCGCCTCCCGCGCGGACCTGGTACGCGAACTCGGGCTCGCCGCGTCCACCGTCTCCCTCCGCGTCCAGGAACTCGTCGAGGCCGGGCTGCTGGCCGAATCCGGCGAGGGCGCCTCGCGCGGCGGCCGGCGCCCGCGACTGCTGCGGGTCGCGGACCAGGGAGCCGTCGCGCTCGCCGCCGATCTGGGCAGCCATCACATCCGCACCGGCGCGGTGGGGCTGACCGGCGACGCACTCGATCTCGACGAGCACGCCGTCGATCTGACCGCCGGGCCCGAACCCGCCCTGGACGCGCTGGCCGGGCAACTGGCGGCGCTGGCCGAGCGGCAGCGTGCGGCCGGCCGTACGGTGCGCGGGGTCGGGGTCGGCTTCCCGGGCCCGGTCGATGCGGACGGCGCTCGGATCATCGCCCCGTCCCGGATGCCCGGCTGGCATCTGTTCCCGCTGCGGGACCGGCTGGCGGACCGCCTCGGCCTGCCGGTGCTGCTCGACAACGACGCCAACATGATGGCGCTGGGCGAACATCGCGCCGCCCACCCCACCCGGCGCCATCTGGTCGTCGTCAAGGCGGGCCGCGGCATCGGTTCGGGTGTCATCAGCGACGGCCGGCTGCACCGCGGGGCGCGCGGCTCGGCCGGTGACATCAGCCATGTCCGGGTGGCCGAGAGCACCCAACTCCCCTGTTCCTGCGGCAACATCGGGTGTCTGGAGACCGTGGCGAGCGGCGCCGCGATCGCCACCGCGCTGCGTGCCAAGGGCCTCGCCGTCGACTCGGCGACCGACATTCTCCGGCTGGTCGAGAACGGCGAACCGCAGGCCACCACACTGGTGCGCCAGGCCGGCCGGGACATCGGCGCGGTGCTCGCCGTCGTCGTGAACTTCTTCAACCCCGAGGCGGTGATCCTCGGCGGCGCGCTCTCCGGCGCCCAGCCTCTGGTGGCGGCCGTACGCGGCACGCTCTATGAGCGCTGTCTGCCGATGGCCACCAGCGAACTCACCATCACCGCCGCCGTCTGCGGCCCGGACGCGGGGCTGCTGGGCGCCGGCCATGCCGTGCTGCGCCGGCCGGCCGCTGCGAACGGACCGCCCTCGCCCGCCACTGCGGACGGCGCGCCCTCGCCGGCCGCCGGGCGCGGCTGACCGCCGCTCGCACGCCCCGCCTCAGGATCGCCCCCACGGAAGGTGCACCCCATGCCCTCACCCATCAGCCGCCGTTTCCGCATCGGCATCGGCGGCATGGCCATCGAGTCCAGCCAGTTCTGCCCGCATCGCTCGGCCTACGACGACTTCCGCATCACCCGGGGGCGCGCCCTGCTGGACCGCTACACCTGGACCCGGCCGGACGACGCACTGGGCGAGCTGGTCGAGTGGGTGCCGCTGGTGCATGCCGTCGCGGTGCCCGGCGGGCCGGTGGAGCACGCCACCTACGAGCGCATCAAGGGTGAACTGACCGACAGAATCCGGGAGTCGGGGCCACTGGACGGGCTGGTGTACGACATCCACGGCGCCATGAGCGTGGTCGGACTGGACGACGCGGAGGCCGATCTGACGGACGCGGTACGGGCCGCGACCGGCCCCGCCACCCTGATTTCGGCCGCCATGGATCTGCACGGCAATGTCTCGCGGCGCTTCGCCGCGCAGCTCGATCTGCTCACCGCGCACCGTATGGCCCCGCACGAGGACGCCTGGGAGACCCGGGAGCGGGCCGCCCGCAAGCTCGCGGAACGACTGGTCCACGGGACGGGCCGCCCGCACCGGGCCTGGGTGCAGATTCCGGTCCTCCTCCCCGGCGAGAAGACCAGCACCCGGCTGGAGCCGGCCAGGTCGCTCTACGGCCGGCTGGCCTCGGTCGAGGCGCTCGACAGGGTCGTGGACGCGGCCATCTGGGTGGGGTATGCCTGGGCCGACGAGGAGCGCTGCCGGGCCGCGGTGGTGGTCACCGCGGACGATCCGGAACTCGCCGTGGCGCAGGCCGGGGCACTGGCCCGCGCGTACTGGAACGTGCGCCGGGACTTCGTCTTCGTCGGCCCGACGGGCGACGCGGACAGCTGTATCGCCCGCGCCGTCGCCTCCTCGGCCCGCCCGTTCCTGATCAGCGACTCCGGCGACAACCCCACCGCGGGCGGAGCCGGCGACCTCGCGTACATGCTCGGCCGACTGCTGGCCGACGAGGAGTTGGCGAGTGGCCGGGTCACCGCACTGCACCCGGGCATCACCGACCCGGAGGCCGTCGCCGTCTGCTTCGGTGCCGGGCTGGGCGGCGAGGTCACGCTCGCTGTGGGCGGCCGGTTCAGCGCGGGTACCGGTCCCCATGCGGAGCCCTACGAGCTGACCGGCACGGTCACCGCCCTGGAGGACGGGCCCGCTCCCGGATCCGGCGGGCCACGGGGGAATCCGGCCTACGACGGGGGCAGCCGGTCCGCGGCCGTCACCCGCGGCGGGGTGACGGTGGTCCTGACCGAGCGCCGCCGGCCGTTCCACACCCGTGCGGACTTCGGGGCGCTGGACCCGCTGGCCTACGACCTGGTGGTCGTCAAGATCGGCTATCTGGAGCCCGAGCTCCACGCAATGGCGGCGGACTGGCTGCTCGCGCTCACCCCGGGTGGGGTGGACCAGGATCTGCTCCGGCTCGGGCACCACAAGGTGCAGCGCCCCCTCTACCCCTTCGACGACGACGGGTTCGGGGAGCCGGACCTGACCCCGGTGTTGCTCTAACGAGTCGGCCGCAACGTCCCGCCGCACGCTCACCGCCCGCCGAACGCCGCCCAGTCCAGGGCAACTTCGTGCCGGCCAGGGCGCGTTGATCCCGGACCGCAGGAATACCACCCCGTCCTGCCACGTAACCGCGCCGTCGTCCGATGCCGCGGGCGAGCCGGACGTCTCGGCGGGGTGGGACGACGAGCGGCTGGTCGCGGGCCACGTGGAGCGGGTGCTCGGCCGGATCGAGGTGCATGCCCCGGGCCTGCGCGCCCTGGTAACCCGGTGGAGTGCGGCCAGTCCGGCGGGGATCGCCGCGGCCAACCGCAACGCCGTCCGCGGCGACCCCTACGGCGGCCCGCCGAGCTCGACCAGCACCTGATCTGGCGGCCGGGGCCGTCGTCGAGCCGCCACCGCACCGCGGGACCCGGACTCCGGCACATCGGTGCCTCGACTCGTCCCGGCCCCGGTCTCTCCGGGGGTTCCGGACACCTGGTCGTCCGGCAGCTGCTCAGCCGTGCCGCACAGCTCCGTGGCCTGCTCGCCGCAGGGCGAACGGTCCTGCGGCGATCCCTCGACCGGGCATGGTTCGACCGGTCGACGGCAAGAGCCCGGGCCGCTCGAAGGGCCACCCCGGGAACGGGGCGTGCGGACGCTACCGTCCGGTGTAGGTGAACTCGTCGGCCGGGCTGGTGGGAGAGGTGGCCTTGCCGACCGTCACGGTGATGTTCACCGTCTGGTGGTCGTCGAGCTGACCGGGCGCGGTGGCGACGATCTGGCCGGTGGAGACGAACTTGACCGAATCGGATGCCTTGTCCTTGAAGTGCACGGTGGCGCCACCGGCGAAGCCCGAGCCGCTGATGGTGACCGGGGTGCCGACCTTTCCGCTGGTCGGGCCGACCGCACTGACCACCACAGGTGCGGGTCCGCCATAGGCGAACTGCCCCATCGCGACGGCCGGGGAGGTGCCGAGGGTGTTGGTGACGCGGACGTGGACGACGCCGGTTCCGTTGGGGACCTGAGCGGTGATCCTCATGCCGGAGGGGTCGACGTCGCGCTCGGTGCAGGCGAACTGGCCGAAGTCGACCATGCTGTCCTGACTGAAGCCGGTGCCGTGGATGGTCACCGTGGCGCCTGATGCGCCGAAGGTGGGGGTCACGTCGGTCACCACCGGCCCGGGAGGGACGGCAGGCGCCCCCACCAGGCCCAGGTAGGTGGAGTTGGCGTGCTGGAAGGCGACCTGGCCGAGGAAGTCCTGGGTGGTCTTGTTGACCAGGTTCTTGGCAAGGCTCGTGTATCCGGTGTTCATCAGGCAGAGCGTGCCGGGCTGGACGTAGACATTGCCCTTGGTGCGCTTGGAGATCGCCCCGATGAGCACCTTCACTTCTTCGGTCGCCTGCGGTCCCGGGCTCGGGTACCAGTCGGCGGTGGTGTCGAGATCGGCCCACGCGTGCGGTACCAGGTCGTAGGCGTTGTTCTGGCGCTCGTCGATGACCCACGGCACGGAGTCGAAGTAGTCGACGAAGCTCTGCACGCCGGCGGTGGGAGCGGCATAGGTGATCACCGCGAATTTCGGCTGTTTCGGCCAGGTCTGTGCCTGCAGGTACGGCGCGAGCATGGTGGCGATGCAGCCGCCCAGGCTGTGACCGGTCAGATAGACGGTCGGCTGCGGCGAGGAGGGCGCAGACTTGAGCGCGGCGGCGAGCGCCTGAACGAGCGTGACGTTCGGGGAGGGTGAGGCGATCGAGCGGGCGTTGACAACCCGTTTGAACGCATCCATCGCCCCCTTGGAAACGGCGACGGGCTTCGGCGATCCGCTTTCGGGGAACGGGACGACCGTGCCGACGTCAAGGTCCTCGAGGATGTCGGTCAGATCGGCGTCCGTTCCGCGAGCGACCACGGCGAACTCGTTCGAGCCGTCGGTACTCCGTGCGATGTAGGCCATATTGGCGTTGGCCTCGCTCAGGGCGAGCCACACCAGCTTCCACGCGCCCTGCGTCGCAAGACTGAGATCGCTCAGTTGCGCGTCGATGCCGGTGATGATTCGTGCGGTCTGCTGCTCCGGGGTCTCCCCGGATGGACGCGGGGTGGCCCCGGTGGCTGCAAGGGCAGCCAGGGTCATGGTCACCTGGGCAATTGTCGGATCGGGTGCCATCGTCGTTCCTGCTCCTCGGATGTTTTGCCGGTGCGGAGGCGGGACGGCCTTTCGGCAGCATCAGGGCAGATCTGTGCCGAATGGACCGTCAGATTGGATCGCGCACAATCAGACCTCCCCTCTGCGTTGTCCGGTGCTTTTCCTGCCTTCAGGTTGACCAGGTTCACCTTGTTGGCCCTTCGTCATACGTGTGCGGTTCGCCGAGCCACGTGATGCTGAGGCTTTCCACGCCGCCTGTCCGCGCGGGCTCCAGGAGGAGCCACCCCGAAAGGGACTTGCCCATAGACATCAAAGGCGTGCGGGCGCAGGCTGGTGCCGGCCGGACTTGATCCCTGCGGGTGGCCCTTCCGGCGGGCAACGCCCAGTGTCGATGGAAGGGGAAGGGCATCCGGTGAGCGAAGTGGGCCAGGCCGATTTGATGGAGCGGGCGATGCCCGTAAGGCCGTACGCGTGCATCTCAAAGGATTCGACGCGTGAGGAGTTGTTCGAAATGGTACGGGCCATCGTGAGCAACGGGGACCGTATGTTCATTGCCCGGCCGAGGTGTTCCGGAGCATGCCTGACGGTGCAGTGATGATGCATCAAAAGATGTAGCCGCAGGTCTCAGCGGTCGGGGCGGCGGCCGGGTTTCGTCCGCCGCCGATCCCTGTCAGCTCCTCTCAAGCTGCGGGCCTCGCGTAGTACTGGGGCGCGTATCGGGTCGTGATCAACGTGCATCGCAGCTACCGGGGCGGGTGCCCGTCTGGGGTACCGGGCCCGGCGTTCCGCGGCTGCGCCGTGTGGGCGCGAGTGACCAAAAGCGATCCCGGCGGGCAGGCAGCGGCGGGGCCCGAGGGCCCCGGCTGCGTGCCCGCCGGGATGGTGTGTCAGACCATGGCGAGCCGGTCCACCAGCAGCTTCACCCTCGGCTCGGTGTCCTCCGGCGGCAGCCGTCCCGCCCGGGTCAGGGTCGCCAGCCCGTGCAGAGACGCCCAGAACACCTCGGTGAACAGCCCCGGATGGACGCCTTCCCCGGCGACCTCCTCCAGGCCCTCCAGCAGCGCGGCGAAGGCGTCCTTGAGAGGTTCGGGGGTGTCCTCGTCCGCGAACGCCAGGCCGCCGTCGAGCTGGAACATGGCGTCGTAGACCGCCGGGTTGCGTTCGGCGAAGTCGAGGTAGGCGCGGGCGAGGGCGGCGACCCGCTCGCGCGGGCTGTTCGCGCTGGAGGCCGAGGCACGTACCGCCGCGGCCATCTCGGCGGCGCCTTCGAGGGCGACGGCGCCGATGATCTCCCGCTTGCCGCGAAAGTGGCTGTAGAGGACGGGCTGGCTGTATTCGATGCGCTCGGCGAGCCGGCGGGTGGTGACCGCGTCCCAGCCCTGCTGCTCGGCGAGTTCGCGGGCCGTCGCCAAGATGAGGCGTTCGCGGGCCGCCCGTTCACGCTCCTTGCGTTCCTGTACCGACATGATTCGATCCTAGCACCGCTAGACAAGCAAGCGGCAGCAGTACTAGCGTTGCCTCATCAGCTAGCAACACTAGACCGAGAGGGTCATCATGCTCAACGCACTCGAGGTCGTCACCACGGTGGTCGTCGGCGTGATGGTGGGGGTGGAGTTCTCCGTCGCCTTCGTCATCAACCGGATCCTCAACGCACTCCCCGAGGACAGTGGCCAACTCGGCCGCGCCCACGGGGGCCGGATGCTCGGCGCCGTGATGCCGGTCTGGTACATCACCTCGCTCGTCCTCGTCGCGGTCTGGGCCATCGCCGGATGGCACCACCACGGCACCGGGCTCGTCGTCACCGCCGGCGCGCTGCTGATCCTCAGCGTGATCATGTCGATCCTGCTGCTCGTCCCGATCAACAACCGGGGCAAGACCTGGACCCCTGACAACCGGCCCGCCGACTGGAAGCAGCAGATGAACCGCTGGGACCGCTTCCACTACGTCCGCGTCGCCGTCATCATCGCCGCCTTCGCCCTGCTGGTCGCCCCCCTCATCTGAACCCGCGGGCGCACCCGCGCGGTCGTCAGCCGCAACCGCTCGGCCGTGCGCCCGAAGTGCGGTTCCTCGGCAAGCGTCAGGAAAGCCTCCACCGCCGCACGCTCCAGCAGAGCACCACCGGCGTTGAGTACGGCCCAACGACCGTACGTCGATGGTGCCTTGTTGAGGCCCACCGGGCGGCAGACCATAAGAGGCATCACCCCAGCAGCCTCCCGAAGGGAAATTCCATGGTCACTACGGTTCGCGTCAAGGCGTTCGACCACCTGGTCCTCAACGTCGCCGATGTCGAGCGGTCCCTGGACTTCTACACCAACCTGCTCGGCCTGGAGCCGATGCGCGTAGCGGAGTGGCGGGCCGGCAAGATCCCCTTCCCGTCGGTGCGGATCACCCCGGAGACCATCATCGATCTGGTTGCCGGCCCGCGCGGCGAGTCCAACGTCGACCACCTCTGCCTCACCGTGCATCCGGTCGACTGGGACGAGGTCATCAAGTCGGGCACCTTCACCGTCCTGGATGGCCCTGTCCAGCGCTTCGGTGCCCGCGGCACCGCCACCTCCGTCTACATCCAGGACCCGGACACCAACACCCTCGAACTCCGCTGGTATCCGCAGGACGCGCGCCCCAGCGACACCCACTGACCGATAGCGAGAGGACGTACCCGAAAATGGCCAAGCTGCAGAGTCTCGACCCGCACACGCCGATGTTCGCGCAGTTCAAGGAGAAGACCGGGCCCATCGTCCTGGCCAACACCTTCTTCGTCCCGAAGGAGAGGACTGAATCGTTCCTGGCCCTCTTTCGCAGGCAGGCCGAGTTCATGAAGGCTCAGCCGGGATTCGTCTCCCTGCAGATACACAAGGGAACGGCGGACAGTCAGCTCCTGATGAACGTCGCGGTCTGGGAGTCGACCGAGGCGCTCGCCACGGCGTTCGGCAGCCCGGAGTTCCAGCGCATGGCGGCCGAGTTCCCCGACGACATCGTGTCGTACCCGCACATCTTCGAGCAGATCGACGTATGACACGGCAGCTGTCCACGCCCTCGAACTGCTCGCGCAACCGCTCGGGGTACGGGCCATACTCGCCGATCGGCAGGTACGGCTCGATGAACTCCCACTCCACATCGGTCAGCTGCGCACGCGTCACGCAAGACGATCCACCGGATCGAAGATCAGCACGAGGGGAGAACCCGCTCATTGATCACGACCCGATACGCGCCCTAGGCGTGTCTCCCCCTAGGGCTGCGGATCCCGCGCGTCGTAGCGGGCGAAGGCGCGGCGGCCGAGGCCCAGTCCGGTCACCACCAGAACGCAGGCCAGGCCGCCGCCGATCACCGCGGCCGCCGGGGAGGTCAGGTCGGCCGCCGAGCCGGCGAGGAAGTCGCCCAGCCGCGGGCCGCCGGCGACCACGACGATGAAGACGCCCTGGAGCCGACCGCGCATCGCGTCCGGCGTCGCGGCCTGCAGCATGGTGCTGCGGAACACCATCGAGACGGTGTCCGCACAGCCGGCCACGGCCAGGAAGAACAGGCCGAGCCACAGCTGCCGGGAGAGTCCGAAGCAGGCGATGGCCGCGCCCCAGGCGGCCACCGCGATCAGGATGGCCAGGCCGTGCCGGCGGATCCCGCCGAGCCAGCCGGAGAACAGCCCGCCCAGTACGGCGCCCACCGCGGGCGCGGCGACCAGGAGCCCGACGGTCTTGGCGTCCCCGGCGAACCAGAGCACCGCGACCGCGGGGAACAGTGCGCGCGGCTGGGCGAGCACCATCGCCGCCAGGTCCGAGAAGAACGTCATCCGCAGATTCGGCCGGGTGGCGAGGAAACGCAGTCCGTCCAGTACGGAGGCCCGGCGCCGCGGCCCCTCCCCCTGGTCGGGCCGCATGGACGGCAGCCGCCACATTGCGTACAACGAGCCGCTGAAGGCCGCCACATCGATCAGATACGCGGCCTGGTAGCCCCACAGACCGACGATGACACCGCCCAGCATCGGCCCGCCCATTAGACCGAGATTGCTGGTCAGAGAGTTGAGGGCGTTGGCCGCCGGCAGCTGTTCGGTGGGCAGCAGCCGCGGGATCATCGACGAGCGGGCCGGTGAGTTCATCGCAAAGCACACGGCCTGGAAGGCGACGACGGTGTAGAGCAGCCAGACCCGGTGGTACCCGGCCACCGCGGCGGTGGCCAGCGTGAGGGACATCGCGGTGGCACCCGCGGCGCTGTAGAGGCCCAGTTTGCGGCGGTCGACGGTATCGGCGATGGCGCCGCCGTACAGCCCGAAGACGACCAGGGGCACCAGCGAGCACAGTCCCACCAGGCCGACCGCGAAGGTGGAGTGGGTGAGGGTGTAGACCTGCAGGGAGACCGCGAGCGCGGTCATCTGCTGGCCCATCCAGGAGATGGTGTTGCCGCACCACAGGCGGCGGTAGTCCGGGGAGAGGCGCAGCGGGGTCAGATCGGCGAATATCCGGGAACGCGGCGGTATTTCGCTCTTCTCGGGGGTCGTTGTAGGGGCCACGCGCCGCAGTAAAGCACGCTGCGGGGGGCGCGCCGGACGGCAGGGCGGGAAGCGGCGCTCGGGCCGATCGCCCCTTACGTGCCGGGCGTTCGGTACGTACGGCCGTAGTGGGCTCGTCCGCTCCCCGCGGGACCGGTCAGCTGTCCGGAAGGCCGTAGACCCTGCGGGCATTGTCCGCGGCGATCATCCCGCCGACCCGCCGGGCGTCCTCGGCCGACCATGCCCCGGAGGCCGTCCAGTCGCCGAGGACGGTCGCCAGCGCGGTCCGGAACAGTGCGCTGCCGACGACGTACAGCTCCGGAAGGCCGTAGGCATCGGTGGAGAAGAGCAGTTTGCCGAACGGCGCCAGCTCCAGGAATTCGGCGAGCACCGCCGCGGCGCGCGGGCCGGTGTGGGTGAGCGTCAGCCCGATGTCGGCGTAGACGTGCGGGAAGGCGCTCGCCAGGTAGGCGGCCTGGCGGTGGTACGGGTAGCAGTGCAGCAGCACGAGGTCCGTGCCGGTGTCGGCGGTGGCCCGGACCAGGTCGGTCAGCAGCGCCGGGTCGGCGTGGTCGAGCCGGAGGTCGGGGTCGCCGAAGCCGGTGTGGAGCTGGAGGGGGCGTCCGGTGGCCACGGCCAGCTCGATGAGATGGCGCAGCAGGACCGGGTCGGTGAGCCGGGGCGCGCCCTCGGCCAGCCAGGAGCGGGCGGCGGTGTGCACCGCGCCGGGGGCGGGCGGCGCGGGATCCAGGGCGAGGCCGTGGCGGTAGGCGGCGACCGATTTGAAGGCGACGGCGGTGCGCGCGGCGTCCCGGACCGCGCGGGCGAGGGCGTCGGTGAACTCCTCGGCGTCGCCCGCGGCCGCCGCGGTCAGCTCGGCCAGCCGCTCCAGGCGTACGACCTCGAACCCGGCGCCGCCACCGTCCTGGGCGGTCTCGGCCGGGCCCGTCAGGTCGCCGGGCAGCCCGGTGTCCAGGAGGTAGGCGCCGATGCCGGTGGCACGCAGCAGACGGCGCCGGGTCTCGTCCGGGCCCAGTTCGCCGCGGCGGGCCAGATAGCGGTCGGGCGGGCAGTGCGCCGGCAGGTCGAGCAGCGGCGGGCACCAGCGGCGTACCGCGAAGCCGGCCTGGGTGTCGAAGAAGGTGGTGCCCGCCGCGGGCGGCCGGTCCGATTCGGTGAGATACCCGGCGAACGTCCCGGGGTCCGGTAGACGCCGGAGCACTCCGTGGCAGTGGTGGTCCACCAGCGGCGGCAGGCCGTCGCCGGGGACGCTTCCCGGGACGTCCGCGGGCATCACCAGCGCCAGCGGGTGGCGGCGGCGATCGCGTCGTCCTCGCTCTCGGCGAAGTGGGCCTCCTCGGCGCGGCGGACGGCAAGTACCGCGCCGTGCAGCACCTCGCCCATCGCCTCGTACAGCGGTGCCGACTTCTCCAGCCGGTCGGCCGCCTCGGTGAGGGTGGCGGGCAGCCGGACGATGCCGCGCCGGGCGCGCTCGCGGACGCCGAGCACGCCCGGGTCGCCGGTCTGCGGTTCCGGCAGCTGGGTCGCGGACTCGATGCCGTGCAGTCCGGCGGCGAGGACCGCGCCGACCGCGAGGTAGGGGTTGGCGGCGGCGTCGAAGGTCTTGACCTCGGCATGGCCGCCGTCCGGGTCGTCGGGGGCGCCGGTGATCAGACGCAGCGCCGCCTCCCGGTTCTCCACGCCCCAGCACTGGTAGACGCCGGCCCAGTGGGAGGGCTGCAGCCGCAGATAACTGGCGGGTGAGGGGCAGCCGATGGCGAGCAGCGCGGGCAGGGCGCCGAGGATGCCGCCGAGGAAGGCCGCCGCGTCCGGCGCCAGGCCCCATGCGGCGTCGGGGGTGCGGTGCAGGCTCGTGCCGTCGCGGGACAGGCTGAGGTGGAGGTGGCAGCCGTTGCCGACCTCTCCGGCGACGACCGACGGGGCGAAGGAGGCGCGCAGCCCGTGCCGGGCGGAGAGGGCGCGGATGGTCTCGCGCACCAGCACCACGTCGTCGGCGGCGCGGACCGGATCGCCCGGGGCGGTGGTGACCTCGAACTGGCCCGGGGCGTACTCGGGGTGGAGCTGGAGGACGTCCAGGCCCTGGACGCTCAGCGCCTCGGTGACATCGCGGAGGTAGTCGGAGAGTTCGACGACCCGGGTCATGCCGTACGCGGGGCCGGCGCACGGGTAGTCGAGCGGCTCGTCCGCGTCGGTGACGGCCGGGTGCCCCGCCGGGGCGCGGGTGACCACCCACTCGGTTTCGAAGCCCATCCGCAGTTCCAGGCCGGCCGCGGCCGCCCGTTCCGTCATCCGCCGGGCGAACTGCCGCTGACAGGCGGGGTGCGGCAGGCCGAGCTGGTCGTAGCGGTCCGCCGGCGCCCAGGCCCAGCCGGGCTGTGCGGCGAGCGTGGTGACCCGGTCGAGGTCGGGAAAGAGCCGCAGGTCCCCGTCGGGCCCGCCGAGGTGCTCGGATGCGGTGATGGCGTCGTCGGAGGTGAACACGTCGAAGACGGGCGACATCCCGATGCCGCGTTCCGCCGCGGCCGCGAGCCGTTCGGCCGGAACGGTCTTGGCGCGGGTGACACCCGCGTTGTCCACCCAGGTCAGCGCCACGTTCCGGACGCCTTCCGCCGACAGACGTGCCGCCAACTGGCGGGCTTCCTGGCGCTGTTCCGCAGCCCGCGATCCCATAGAACCGTCCTCACTGACCGTGCCGATGCCTCGGCGCCCGTTCCCGCTGTCTGCCCGTGCCGGTGCGGCTCGATGCCTCCCCGGTCAGGAGCAATTGAACTCGCACCATACGCACTTTCCGCTGCCGCGCGGTTCCACACCCCACACGTCGGCCAGGCGGTCCACGAGCAGCAGACCGCGGCCGGAGACACCGGCCTCACCCGGCTCGCGGCGCCGCGGCAGACTGCTGGAGTGGTCCTCGACCTCCAGCCGCAGCAGCCGCCCGACGCTGTGCGGCATCCGGATGTTGACCACGGCCTCGCCGTCGGTGTGCAGCAGCGCATTGGTGATCAGCTCGTCGGCGACCAGCTCGATCTCCTCGGCACGCTCCGCGGCGCCCCAGGCGCGTACCGCGGCCCGGATCATGTGCCGGGCGGCGGACAGGCCCTCGGGGTCGGCGGGCGCGATGTGCTGGCGGAACCGTCCGACGGTGTCGTGCTCGGGCGCGCCGAGGCGGCGCATCAGGAGCAGCGCCATATCGTCCTCGCCGGTCCGCTCGTCCGCCGACTCGCAGAGGCGGTCGGCAAGTTGCTGGACGTCCTGGGGGCCCTGGCGTACCTCCCGGGCCAACTGGCGCATCCCGTCGTCGAGGTCGGTGCCGGGCTGTTCGACGATGCCGTCGGTGCACAGCAGCAGGGTGTCGCCGGGGGCGAGCAGGACGGTGGTGACCGGGTAGTCGAGCCGCCGGAATTCGGAGGAGATACCGAGCGGCAGCCCGCCGGCCACCGGCAGCCTGCGGCAGATGCCCTCGACGTGCCGCAGCAGCGGGTCGATATGGCCGGCCCGGACGATCCGGGCCGCGCCGGTGCTCAGATCGGCGTCGACGTAGATGCAGGTCGCGAAGCGGTCGGTGTCGAGCTCGTTGAGGAAGGCGGAGGCGCGGGCCATGACGGTGGCCGGGGCGTGCCCTTCGGCGGCGTAGGCGCGCAGCACGATCCGCAGCTGGCCCATGAGCGCCGCGGCCTGGGTGTCATGCCCCTGGACGTCACCGATGACGGCGGCGACCCGGCCGTCGGGCAGCGGAATCACGTCGTACCAGTCGCCGCCGATGTCCCGGCCCATCCGGGCGGAGCGGTAGCGGACGGCGATCTGTGCACCGGCGACGCCGGGGATCCGGCGCGGCAGCATGGCCTGCTGGAGGCTCGCGGCGAGATCGTGTTCCTGGTCGTAGAGCATGGCGCGCGCCAGGCTCTGCGCGATGCTGCTGCCGAGCGCCACCAGGACGTTGCGCTCCTGGTCGCGGAACTCGCTCTCCCGCTCGAAGAAGAGGCCGATCACGGCGATCGGGCGGCCCTGCGCGATCAGCGGCAGATAGGCGGCGGAGTGGACGTTCAGCGGCTCGATGGCCGGCCACAGCCGGGGGTAATCGCGCTTGAATTCCGCGCGGCTGCCCACGTAACGGGGAGTGAGGGTGCGGACCACTTCGCTCATCGGGAATTCGTCGCCCACCCGCGTGTACTCCAGGTCGGGTACAAAGCTGCCCGCCTTGCCCTCGGAGATCAGCCGGATACGTCCCGCCTCGACCAGCCCCAGGATCACGTTCTCCGCACCCAGCCGGCTCAGCCCCTGCTCATCGGCGAGCACCGCGACCACTTCGCCGACCGTGCGGGCGTGTGCCAGGGCTGCGGTGGTGCGCTCGACGACGCTGGTGTGCCGGCGGCGCTCCTCGTCGACGGCGAGCCGCTCCGCCGCGTGGGTGTATTCGTGGCTGGCGTCGCGGACCACCCCGATGATGCGGCGGGGCCTGCCGGTGCTGTCCCGGCGGATGCTGCCCTGGCTGTGGGTCCAGCGCAGCTCGCCGTCGCGCAGCCGCACCCGGAAGTAGGCGCCGTAGGAATCGCTGCCGTCCTTGAGTGCCCGCGCGACCAGCGCGTCCAGCCGGGCCGCCTCATGGGCCGGGACGCGACAGCCGAGCGTGGCCGGACGGTCGTCGTACTCCGCCGGAAGCATGTCGAACACCTCGAGGGCGGGCGGGTCCATGTGCATCAGCCCGCTGTCGAGGTCCCAGTCGAAGCCGCCCATGCGGTTGAGGGCCAGGGTCAGGTCCGGGTGGGCGGGCCAGTCGTCCGGCACCGACACGGTGGGCCGCTTCGCTCCCCGGTCAGCCATGTCGTCACTTTGCCACATTCACCCGGATTGCGGCGTGTCCAGCCCCCTCCCCCGCCTTCTCCTCGACACCACCGGCCACAACGCTGACTCACCCGTCAGTTGCCCCGCAACACCCTCCCGCAAAACCCATCAGAACAGGCATGCAGGCGACTTCACCACCGCCCGACCGTTGCGATGTTCTCAACACGCTGTTACGGTCCCGGACCATGAAGGACGCCCCCGAAGCCCGGATCGCCGACGACGCCGGAGATGTCACGGAACGTGTCCGTCAGGTGATCGACCGGCTCGGCTGCAGCCACCGCGAATTCGCCCGCCGGATCGTGATGGACCCCTCGAAACTGTCCAGGTCACTGGGGGGCACCCGGCGTTTCACCCTGGCCGAGATCGTCCGTGTCGCCGATATCGGCGAGGTCGACACGGGCTGGCTGCTCGGCGCCCCCGAGCGGCCCGCGGCGCCGCCCGGCCGCGAGCCGGTGGCCGTGCCCGAGGGCGGCCGGCCGCTGCAGATCGTGCGGGAAACCGTCCGGCTGATCGCCGAGCACGGCTTCCACGGCGTACGGGTCGCCGATATCGCGGCCGCCTGCGGCACCAGCCCGGCCGCCGTGCACTACCACTTCCCCGGCCGCGACGAGCTGCTGGAAGCGGCCGTGCGCTGGTGCATGGACGAGGACACCGAACGCCGCGCCGCCGGCCTGGCCGCGGCCCCCGACGCCCGCGGCGAGCTGCTGCATCTGATCGCGCTGCAGACTCCGCGCACCGAGCAGCAGCGCCGGCAGTGGCTGGTCTGGCTCGATCTATGGGCCCAGGCCGCCCGCTCCACCGCCGTGGGGCGGCTGCACGAGCACTACTACCGGCAGTGGCGCACCACCGTCGCCGAGGTCGTACGCCGCGGCGTCGACCAGGGCGTCTTCCGCGCCGTCGATCCGGAGTTCGCCGCTCTGCGGCTGACCGCCCTGATCGACGGCCTGGCCACACAGGTGCTGGCCACCGCCCCGGACAGCACCGGCCCCGACACGATGCACTCCGCGCTGCTGGCCTTCGTGGACAGCGAACTCACCGCCTCCGCCGGCTGAGGCCGCCGCTCCCCCACCGGCTCCCCCGCCCCGAGGCACGACACCCACCGAAGGGATCCCCGTGAACAACGAGGTCATCATCACCTGCGCGCTCACCGGCGCCGGCGACACCGTCCGACGCTCCCCGCACGTCCCCGTGACGCCCGAGCAGATCGCCGCGTCGGCCGTCGAGGCGGCGTCCGCGGGCGCCGCGGTGGTGCACATCCACGTACGCGACCCGGAGACCGGCGACCCGTCGCGCGACCCGCGGCTGTACGCCGAGGTCGTCGAGCGGATCAAGGAGACCGGCACCGACGTCGTCATCAACCTCACCGCGGGCATGGGCGGCGACCTGGTGATCGACCCCGACCAGCCGCTCCGGCAGCTGCCCGGTACGGACCTGGTGAGCGGCCTGGAGCGGTTGCCGCACGTCGAGGAACTGCTGCCCGACATCTGCACCCTGGACTGCGGCTCCCTCAACTTCGGTGACGGCTCCAACCTCTATGTCTCCACCCCCGACATGCTGCGGGTGGGCGCCCGGCGCATCCAGGAGCTCGGGGTACGGCCCGAGCTGGAGATCTTCGACACCGGTCAGCTGTGGTTCGCCAAGCAGCTGCTGGCCGAGGGGCTGCTGGACGACCCGACGATCTTCCAGCTGTGCATGGGCATCCCGTGGGGCGCGCCGGCCGACCCGGGCGTCCTGCAGTCGATGGTGAACATGCTGCCCGAGGGCGCAGAGTGGGCGAGCTTCGCGCTCGGCCGCATGCAGATGCCGTGGGTCGCCCAGTCGATCCTCCTCGGCGGGAATGTACGGGTCGGCCTGGAGGACAACCTCTACCTCGGCAAGGGCGTCAAGGCCACCAACGGCCAGCTCGTCGAACGCGCCGCCCGGATCACCGAGTTGCTCGGCGCCACGGTCGCCACCCCCGACCAGGCACGTGCCCGGCTGGGCCTGAAGCCGCGCGCCTGACCACCTCCTCGTTCTCCTTCCCTCCTCTCCACCAGGAGCCGCTCCCCCATGCCTGAAACCACCCCTGCCCCCTGTGCCCCCGAGGACGTACGCCGTATCGCCTGTATCGGCGCCGGAGTGATCGGCGGCGGCTGGGTCGCCCACTTCCTCGCCCGCGGCTACGACGTCACCGCCTGGGACCCGGCCGCCGACGCCGAGGAGAAGCTCCGCCGCCTGGTAGGTGCCGCCTGGCCCGCGCTGGAGCAGATAGGCCTGGCCGACGGCGCCTCGCAGGACCGGCTGACGATCGCCCCCACCCTCGCCGAGGCGGTCGCCGGCGCCGACTTCGTCCAGGAAAGCGCCCCCGAGAAGCTGGAGTTGAAGCGCTCCCTGCTCGCCGAGCTCGCCGCCGCGACCCGTCCGGGCGTGGTCATCGCCTCCTCCACCTCCGGCTACCCGATGACCGATATGCAGACGGCGGCCGAGGACGCCGGCCGCCTGGTCGTCGGCCACCCCTTCAACCCGCCGTACCTCATCCCGCTGGTCGAGGTCGTCGGCGGCGAGAAGACCGACCGCGAGGCCGTCACCTGGGCCGCGCGCTTCTACGACGTGGCGGGCAAGTCCGTGATCACCATGGACCGCGAGCTGCCCGGCTTCATCGCCAACCGCCTCCAGGAGGCCCTCTGGCGCGAGGCGCTGCACATGGTCGCCAACGGCGAGGCCTCGGTCGAGGACATCGACGCCTCGATCACCGAAGGCCCGGGGCTGCGCTGGGCGTTCATGGGCCCCTGCCTGACCTTCGCGCTGGCCGGCGGCGAGGGCGGTATGGCCCATATGCTCGACCACTTCGGCCCGTCCCTGAAGTCGCCGTGGACCCGGCTGGCGGCGCCCGAACTCGACCGTGAGCTGCGCGATGCCATGGTCGACGGCTGCGCGGACGCGGCGGGCGGCCGTACGTACGCGGACCTGGTCGCCGAACGCGACCAGGGCGTCATCGATGTCCTCCGCGCCACGGGCCGGCTGGGGAACACGCGATGACCGGCCACCCGCCGAGCGGGCTCCCCCTCTTCCACCAGACCGTCCAGGACGACTGGATCGACTACAACGGCCACCTCAGCGAGGCCTACTACGTCCTGATCTTCGGCTTCGCCACCGACGCCCTGATGGACGCGGCCGGCCTCGACGCGGCCTACCGCGAGGGCACCGGGTGCTCCCTGTACACGGTCGAGGCCCACGTCCGCTATCTCCACGAGGTCGCCCGCGACAGCGAACTCACCGTCCGTACGACCGTGTTGGGCGTCGACGGCAAGAAACTGCGCCTCCTCCACGAGATGTTCGCCGGCGCGCCGTCCGGCTCCCCGGTGGCCACCGAGGAGCTGTTCACCCTGCACGTCGACCAGGTCTCCGGGCGCGCGGCAGCACTGCCCGAAGCGAGCCGGGAGTACTTCGCGGGGCTCCTGGCCCCGGCGCCCCCGTGGGCGGGCAACGGGATCCGGGAGGTGCAGCCGCACCGGTAAGGACCGCAGGCGCGGCCGGGGCGTCCCTCCGGACCCGGCCGTGCCTCCCGTCGGCCATGTCGCCCGGCGGCCGGGCCGTCCGCGTGGTCCCGGTGCCATCCTGGAAGGAGCGAGGATCTTCACCACTCACCGAGGGGAAGCGACCATGACCGCCACCAAGGGCCATCACATCGAGGTCAAGCAGGGCACCGACCACGTTCGCGTCACGATCGACGGGCGGCTGCTGGCCGACACCCACCGCCCGCTCCTCCTCCACGAGACCGGCTACCCCGTGCGCTACTACCTGCCGCCCGAGGACGTCCGCACCGAGCTGCTGACGCCGTCCGAGACGCACACCGTCTGCCCCTTCAAGGGCACCGCCTCCTACTGGTCGCTTTCCGGCGGACCGGAGGACATCACGTGGGCCTACCCCGAGCCGCATCCCGAGGTGGCGCAGATCAAGGACCACTTCTGCTTCTACGAGGTCGACTCGGACTGACCGACCGGGGAGCGACGGCCGCCCACGCCCCGGGAACAGCGGGCCCGCGGAGTCACGGGCAGGGCACGTTGCCCCGCCGTAGGGGCGTGCACCCCCTCCTCCGACGCGAGGCACCCGCACAGCGCACAATCGAAGGGTGAACGACGCGGAGCGACCCCAGGACGAGCCCGGCACCTCCCGCGAGCCCGGCGTGCCTCCCGCGCACGATGAGGGCGGCGACCCGGCCTGCTGGCTGGACCAGGTGTGTGCGGCCTGCGGCCGGATCCGGGAGCGGCCCCGCAGCACGGTCTGCGAGCACTGCGGCGCCGGTCCGGAGGAGACGGCCGCGGGGGAGGAGCCGAGCGGGGCACCAGCATCGGCCGACGGCCGGCGGGCCGCACGCCGGGACCGCGACGAGGAGGGCCGGGCCCGCAACGCCCGTCCGCGCGACGGTCTCGGCCGTCCGCTGCCGTACGGCTCCCCGGGGGTGGCACGGCAGCCGGAGGGGGTGCCCCGTACGCCCGCACAGTCGCTGGCCGAGGCGCAGCGGCTGCTCGACGACGGGATGCCGTTCCACGCCCATGAAGTACTGGAGGACGCCTGGAAGGCCGCGCCGGAGGCGGAGCGGGAGCTGTGGCGGGGGCTCGCCCAGCTCGCGGTGGGACTCACCCATGCGGCGCGCGGCAATACCGTGGGCGGTACGGCGCTGCTCGAACGGGCTAGGGCGGCCATCGCGCCGTATGCGGATGCCGCCCCCTACGGGATCGATATCGCGGGACTGATGTCCTGGGCCGGGGAGCTGACCGGGCGTCTCACCGGCACCGGGGCCGTACCGGCGGCGGAGACCGCGCCCCGGCTGCGGGCCACCGGGGACGGGACCGGGAACCGGCCCATCGGGGACGGGGCCGGCGACCGCCCCACGGCCGGCGGATGACGCCGGGCTCCGCCGGGACGAGCGGAGCCCCCGCCTCTCTGCCGTAGGCCACGGGCCGACCGGGCCCTCAGCCACCGGCCCCCGGGGCTACACCGTGCCTCCCCCGTGCCCGCCGCGCCCGCGTGCCTGCCGCCACCGGGCGAGCAGGGCGCCCAGCCCGATCGCCGCGACGCCGGCGCCGCCCGCCCCCAGGACGAGGGTGGAGCGCCAGGGGGAACCGCCGCGTGCTTCGGCCTCGGTGACGTGGGCGGCCACCGGGCGGAACGCGGTACCGCCGTGATAGGAGGTGCGCACGGCGTGCAGCGTGCCCACCGGCTGGGCACTGCCGTCGGTGTCGAAGCCCCAGTCCAGCAGCGAACCGGCTTCCTTGTAGACGGCGTTGTTCTCGTTCGACTGCGGGTTCAGCACGGTGACGATCAGGGTGCGGCCGTTCCGCCGGGCGGCGGCGATCAGGGTGTTGCCCGCCTTGGTCGTGTAGCCGTTCTTGACGCCGATGATGCCGGGGTAGCGGGACAGCCCGTGCGAGCCCACCAGCAGGCGGTTGGTGTTCTCGATCTGGGTGGTGCCGGGGAACGCGGCGCGGGCGGTGGCGCAGTAGCGGGCGAAGTCGTCGTTGGCGAGTCCGGCACGGGCGAAGACGGTCAGGTCGTACGCGGAGGACACCTGGCCGGGCGTGTCATAACCGTCCGGGGACTTGACGGTGGTGTTGCGCGCTCCGAGTTTGCGGGCGGTCTCCTGCATCTCCTGCGCGGTGGTCCGCCAGCCGCCGTTCATCGCGGCCAGCACATGCACCGCATCGTTGCCGGAACGGAGGAAGACCCCGCGCCACAGGTCGGCGACGGTGTAGCGGCTGCCCTGCCGGACCCCGACGACACTGCTGCCGGCGCCGACGCCCGCGAGATCCGTCGAGCTGACCCGGCGTACGGTGCCCGCCGAGAACTTCGGCAGGACGGTGACCGCGAACAGCGTCTTGAGGGTGCTGGCCGGAGCGAGCCTGCGGTGCGGGTTCTTCGCGGCCAGCACGCTGCCGGTGTCCGCGTCGGCCACTATCCAGGACAGGGCGGACAGACCGCCGGGCAGCCTCGGTATGCCGGGGGCGGCGGGGACCTGCACACCGGCACGGGCTGCGGCGGGCTGACGGGCCGTCGAGCCGCCGGCCGCGGCCGGTATGGACGTCAGCGACACACCGGCGACGGCGATCAGCGTCATCGCCGCTGCCTTCTTGGACACACGCGCGTCAATTGCCATGCCGTCACGCTAAGAAGCGGTGCCGCTACCCGCAGCGCAGTTGAGCCAGACGGACCACGAGGGGTGCCGCGCACCCGGCGTGTCGCAACTGCAACGGGTGCAAAGAAGGACCCGCCCGGTGCGACGGGGGATGCACACCGGGCGGGTCTCAGAGACCTTTCTACCGCATGAGCGAACAGTTATGCCTCAAAAACTTGTTCGTTTGCCGTTTACCAGGCGACGGGGAGCGAAATCAGGCCACGTGCCCGCAGCGCCCGACGGTGCCGCAATTCACCACGCGGGACGTCCAGCCGCAGCCCCGGGAAGCGGCTGAGGAGCGCATCCAGCGCGATGACGGCCTCCATACGGGCCAGCGGGGCACCGAGGCAGTAGTGGATGCCGTGCCCCAGTGCGAGGTGCCCCGAGAGGTCCCGGCCGCGGTCGAAAGTGTCCGGATCGGCGAAGCGCGCCGGGTCGCGGTTCGCGGACGCTATCGACAGCAGCACGCTCTCCCCGGCCGCGACCGGTACGCCACCGATCTCCAGGTCCTCCTTGGGGAAGCGACGGATCGCGACCGGGGAAGGGCCGTCGTAGCGGAGGAACTCCTCCACGGCGGACGGCAGTTCGGCCGGATTCCGCTGCAACTGGCGGAGCTGGTCGGGATGGTCGAGCAGGGTGAGCACGGCATTGCCGATGAGGTGGACGCTGTTCTCGTACCCGGCGAAGAGGAGGAGGAAGGCGAGCGAGGTCAGTTCGTCCTCGGTGAGCCGCCCGCCGCCCTCCCCGTCGCCCTCGCCACCAGCCTGGTCGTCGCGTACCGCGATCAGGTCCGAGAACAGATCATCGCCCGGCTCCGCACGCTTGGCCGCGATCAGGCCGGTGAAGAACTCCAGCATCGCCCCGATCGCCTCCTTCATCAGCTCCGGCCGGCTCGGATCCGGTGTGATGAGCGCGTTCGACCAGGCCAGGAAGTCGCGGCGGTCGCTGTGCGGGATGCCGAGCAGATCGTAGATCACGGTGATCGGCAGCGGACCCGCGTAGTCGGCCATCAGATCCGCACGGCCGCGCTCCGCCATCGTGTCCAGCAGCTCGTCGGCGACCTGCCGTACGGGCGCCCGCAGCGCCTCGACCCGGCCCGGGGTGAAGGCCTTGGCCACCAGGCGGCGGATCCGTGTGTGGTCCGGTGGATCCATGTTCAGCAGATTGGCGTCCAGCGCGGGCGGGAGCGAGAACCCGCGGTAGCCGCCGGGCGCGGCATGGCGCTTGTCCAGCGAGAGCCGGGGGTCGGCGAGGGCGCGACGGACGTCGTCGTAGCGGGTGACGAGCCAGGCGGGATGCCCGTCGGCGCCGGTGATCCGGTGCACCGGGCCGGCTTCGCGCAGCGCGGCGTAGGCGGTGTACGGATCGTCGAGGAGGGGCGTCACGTCGATGGGGGCGTCGGAGCCGGTATCGGCGGTGTTCTGCATGATCCCGACCTTAGGGCCGGCCGGGGCCCGCCCGCCCGACTCCCGGCCCTCGCACGCCATCTGACGACGGCGGCACCGGTCCATCGGACCGGTGCCGCCTGTGGGGTCGGGGGGCCCGGACCCCCCAGCCGCGCCCCCCCCCCCCAGGGGGTGTTTCTCAGCCCCGCAACACCGACCGTAGCTGGCGCCCCACCGGGATCACCCGCACGAACAACAGCGGGAGGTACAAAA
>NZ_JBICXQ010000007.1:0-280089 GCF_043200375.1 Streptomyces sp. NPDC048434
CGGTCCGAAAGCCGGTCATCCACCGACGACTTCACCTGTCCGGGCCTTGGCACACCACTCCCAACGACCCGAACACCCCAAAGTCACCGGTATTGGGTCTAGACGAGGTCCTCATCCGCAAGAACGAATCCGGTGGCACCCGTTCCCTGGCGCTGACCGATCTGGTGCACCTGTCCGTGGTTACGGAGGACCGCATGATCGCCATGCCCTCCCCGGTCCTACGCACCGGCACCGCCAGCACCCGCACCGCGGAGACGTCGGTCATGCGGTTCCTCCTGACCGGGGAGGGAGACCCTTCCGTCGACACCGGGCCCAACGCGGGACAGCGGCGTGTAAACAGGGGACAGATCAACCTCTTGGACCAGCTCGTGATTGACTTGTACGCGAAGCTTGAGTCGGACGAGACTGAGCGCGACCTCAAGGACCGCCTGGCGCGGGTCAAAACCGCGATCGATGCGCAGAGCACTGCCCTGCGCGCGGCCGACGAAGGTCACCGCGAAGCGGTACGCGAGCGCATGAAGCACGCCCGCCGACTTGCCGGGCTAGACGAGCGGCTGGCCGAGGTCAGCGATCTGCTGGGACGGTTTAGCTTGCTGGAGGACCAGTACCGCTCCGATCTGGAGCGTTTGGTCATGGTCAACGAGGCTGGCAGCATCCTCGGCTACTTCCGCGTCGGAACCTGCGTCTTTTGCGGAGCGGATCCCGAGCACCAGCACCCCGGCCACAGCCAGCAGGAGGCCACTCAGCTCCACATTGCGGTGCAGGCGGAGGCTGCGAAGACGACTGCTTTGCTCACCGACCTCCTGCCGACTATCGCCGACCTCGCCTGCGAACAGGAAGAAAGCGCCCAGACGTGGCAGGCCGTCAAGGATGACCTGGAGGCGCTGGACGAACTCATCGCCGAAACCGAGGACCGGCTCGCACCGCTCAGGGAGGGCCTCCAGGAGCTGCTGGACACACGATCTGCAGTCGAGCGGGGGCTGGAACTGCATGCGCGGATCACGGAACTTGAGGACAAGCGCTCTCGCCTCGATGGGGAGGGAGCGGTGCCCGCTACCCGGCCTGCGGAGTACATCGCCGCCCGGGTCGTCAACGACTTCGACTCGGTCCTCCAACGCACCTTGGGCAGTTGGGAAGTACCAGCAGTCGACAACTCTGGGTACGACCAGTACAACGCCGAGATCCGGGCCGGGGGCCGCCCGCGCGCTGGTCGTGGCAAGGGCGTGCGATCCGTACTGCATTCGGCCTTCACGACCTCCCTGGCCCAATTCTGCATCGAACGAGACCTCCCCCATCTCGGCTTCGTCGTCCTGGACTCCCCCGTGGTCACCTACCGCCAGCCGGTGAAGTACACCCCAGAGGACCCCGACGTACCCGACGTGCGCATCACATCCACCGTCGTGGACCGCTTCTACGAGGACATGCTCGCCTTCCCCGGCCAAGCTGTGATCATGGAGAATGGCGATCCGCCTCTCGGCGTCCTCTCCGAGGCCACCACCTACAATTTCACCGCCGCCGACGGCCGCCCTGGCTTCCTCCCGTGAACCCCGTCGATTCCACGATCTGCAGGGCCTGCGCTGCAGCAACGAAGCCTCTGGTGCCCGAATTGAACCTCAACGTCTACGGGGGCGGGCGAATCATGCAACCGCCCTCCCCCGACCGCTCACCCGGCAAGACGGACCTGTCGCGGTGGTTGCCGGGGGATCTCCTCGGCGCGCGAGCGTTGGACTACCACTCGGCCACCGACCTTCGCGGGACTCGCAGCATGGAAGGCGGTGGGCGACCTGCTGCCCAGGGGGCCGCCACATCTGGACCGCAGGACTCTGAGCGCCGGCCATGAGACTGGTGCGGCTCAGCGCATAACGATCGGCGTCACGAGCGCTCCCAGGGCGGCTGCAGCGGCGAGGCCCACGACCAGTGGTTCGCGTGCAGCTGGATGACGGTATGCCAGGTACGCCAGTCCGCCGGAGACGAGGGCGATGACAAGAACAAGCAGGACTAGGACGAGCAGGGCGATCGTGGTCATGGTGGTGTTCTCTCCGGGGTCGGGCGTGGGCGTTTCGCATGCGAAGGCTGGAGCGTGGACGGGTCACCCCTTGCGTCTGGCGACACGACAGGGCTCGAAGACTGGCTTAGCGGGGGCTTAGCCCCCGCAAGGGCGAGTCGGTAGCCGAGCGCAACGGGCGGACCATGCGCCCAGCTTCGAGCCCGCTCACAGATGTAGGACGTCCCATTTGGGCTGCCGTTACACAGGAATCCGGGTACGGCAGTTGCCGTACCCGGATTCCTCCGGCGTGCCTGGCTGAACCGCCGTCTGACACGTGCATGTAAGAGAGTCCACTCCCGATCCACACAAGTGGCGCCCGTCTCGGTGATAATTGCAGGCGGGCAGCCAAGGCATGAGTAGGCATACTGAGAGCCGATCCACGCCCCCCACATCGCGCAGGCCGGAGTGATCTCGGTCCCCTCCGACAACGGAGCACTCGTACGCTAAGCCCGCTGCGGAGCTGGGTATACGTATCGAGTTCTACGACAGGATGGTCGCGGAGGACGCGCCGTCCGAGAGGTACCTCGTTGCCTCTCGACCGGGCCGAGGGGTACCGGCCCGCGGCGGTGCTGGTGGTCGGGACTTCGTCATCGTGCCAGTCCTGCGGTGGTCACCGTCCGTGGGAAAGGAGCCTGCGACCACTCGACCTCAACTCATTCGTGTTCGGGTGTAACAGCGGTCCAGCCACGGGCGTCCTACCCCTGTGAGCGGGTCCCCCGAGGGCTCCTCCTGCGCGTCCTTGAAGCCGGGGCGCAATGTCAGCCCGAGCGATAGATGACGGAGTCAGGGAGCTGTGAGCAGTGAAGCGCCGCGCACGGACGATGAGTTCAGGACCTTCTATCGTTGGTCCTACAACCGGACTCTGCGTCGCCTGATGGCCAAGAGCCGCCTGTCGCAGCAAGATGCCGAAGACGTCCTATCGAAGGCCTACCAGGAGACGGCACGGTACTGGCGTCAGATCCGCGATCCGCAGGGCTTCCTCTGGGACCGGGTCTCCAAGCGGCTCCTGGACCATGTGGAGAAGGCGAAACGAGCGCGCGAACGAGAGTTCCTGTGCGACATGACGGACAACGTCATCGTGCAGGCGGCGCCGGCGGAAGGGGAGCCCGAGCAGTGTGTGGGCCTCCTCCGCCTCAATGAACTTTTCGGCAAGCTGTCGGCCGACGATCAGAAAGTGATTGCCCTCGCATATTCCGGTGCCAGCAAGGAAGAGCAGGCCAAGGCTTTTGGCTCGACGGTAGGAGCGGTCAAAGTCCGCCTCAGCCGGGCAACGACGAAGCTGCGAAAGATGGTCGCGCAGGACCAGGAAGCGGAGGTGCGGTGATGTTCGAGAACGCGGATCGAACGTACGTGACGGTGTCCACGGGGGCCGGGAAGACCTACAGCCTGGCCCTGGTGGCGTACTGGCACCTCATGCAGTCGCCGCCGGACGTGGAGGAGCCGGACTTCTCCGCCGCAGATGACTTCACGCCGGTACCCGACGATGAGCTGGAACGCCGGCTGGCCGAAATCGACGGCGGCGGTGTCGAGTCGCTCCCGGAAGAAATCGAAAGCATTTCGGACAGTAGCCTATTCCTTCTGGAGCCGCAGGATCGAGTCGACGGATCTTGCGCGGAGAGCGGAGTCACCTATCGGCGCCCTCACCTCCCGTCCAGCTTCGAACAGTTTCATCAGCGGCACGTTTCGAATTTTCCCTTCTCTGCAGAAATTACACTGGAGAAAATTCGAAGCAGGTCACAGGCGAATAGCCCCATCATTTTCGTCTCCTTCAACCTGCACGCAAGCATTCGCGCATTCCCGAGCAAGCTGACCGATAAATACCGGCGGCCTGATTCGCATCATTTGAATTGGCGCATCCGTGAGCCGTACACGCATTGGCGGGAGGGCGGTGGCGACTTGAAGAGGAAAGAGCCCACCCACGACGATGAACTCTTCAGGCAGCTTCGGCATGCCGTGTGGGAGTCCATCACGAGGAATGCTTGGACGATCCTCGTGGACGAGCTTGAGGAAGTCCACGATCCACACGAGGCCTTGTACTCGCTTATCTCGACAGCGACCATGTTCACCACTGCGACGGCGTCCGACGGCAGTTGGTCGCTGGTGTTCGCCGCGCCTCCAGACCCCGGCGTGGACATGTGCCGGCACTACGTGGGGCGACGGCAGCCGCAACTTGCCGTGATGGAACTACCAGGCAATCCGCCCGTCAGCAACGAGCAGCAAAACGAGATGATGCGGCGGCGGGAAAAAGATTGGCGGGCTGAGCTATACGGAGCGGTGGCAGCTTTGAGTCGGCTACAAAAATAAATCCATGTGCTCTAACTTTGACCGTGCCAGGGCAGGCGCGGATACTGCTGTGCCCGCATTCGGGACGTCGCGGCGCGGAGATAGACCCCTGCCTGATCGACCCAAGGCGAGTGCCGCCGTGCGTACGCGTCTAGTACGCGCGGGCGGCGCAGGGCGTGCCCCTCTAGTACTCCAGTAGTACTCCAGCTGTAGATCATGATCTTCGTGTCTGGGATGCGGCTTGTCGCTGGTAGTGGCTGGTGCGGGATCGCTGCTGGTGGCGGCGTCGCCAGTCGGACCAGCTGAGTCGGTGGGCGATGTCGTGGAGGGGCTGGAAGACGAGCGTGATGAACAGGTGCTGGATCTCGTTACAGGACAGCGGGACCAACGCGTCCGAGGCGGGGTTGCGGGCGTGTTCGTCGGCGCGGACGACGGCGAGGAAGGCGTGGGCGAGCATCGTGAGGGTGACCCAGCGGGTCCAGGAGGGGTAGCGGCGGACTTGGTGTTCATCGAGTCCGGCCAGCCCTTTCTCGGTCTGGAAGGTCTCTTCCACACGCCATCTGGATCCGGCGGCCCGCACCAGCTCGGTCAGCGGCACCGGCTGGGGTGAGAAGCAGCGGTAGTAGGCGAGTTCGCTGGTGGTGCGGTTGCGGCGGATCAGGAACGGGCGGCTGCCCGGGGCCGCCTCGGTGAGATCGATGACGGCCCAGTCGTAGAACCGCTGTCCCTTCGCACCGCGTCCGGCCGAGAGCTTCTGCCAGGCCCGCTTCGGCACCTTCTTCACCAGGGCATCGGCTCGGAACGTGCCCGCACTGGTGGCCACTTCGGCCGAACAGGCCACCGCGAGGACATAGCCGATGCCGCGTTCCTCCAGAGCCGTGCGCAGTTTGGGGTTGCCGCCGTAGACCTCATCCCCGGAGACCCAGCCCACGTGGTGTCCGGCGTCCAGGAACCGTTCGATCATCGTGCCGGCCAGTTCCGGCTTGGTCGCGAAGACGGTGTCCTCGCCGAGCCCCGCTGCCCGGCAGCGGTCCGGGTCGCATGTCCACGAGCGCGCGATGTACAGCTCCCGGTCCACCGCCGCGTGTCCCCGCTCGCCCGCGTAGACGAGGTAGACGGCGACCTGGGAGTTCTCGATCCGCCCGGCCGTTCCGGTGTACTGGCGCTGGACCCCGACCGTGTGGGTGCCCTTCTTCACATCGCCGGTCTCGTCGACGACCAGCACCGCCGCCTCGTCGTGGAGGTGCTCGGCGACGTATTCGCGCATGTCGTCGCGGACGGCGTCGGCATTCCAGGAGGCCCGGCACAGCAGATGCTGCATGCCGTGCGGGCTCGCTCCCCGGCCCACTCCGCGATCGTCCAGCAGTTTTTGCGCGGTAGGTCCGACAGCAGGCCCAGCACCAACCGCCCGGCCCGCAGGCGGGGTTCGTAGCGGCTGAACCAGCCCGCGATCCGGCTCATGGCCACCTCGAACGCCTCCCGCCATCGGGCGGGATCTATGCTGTGGCCTGCGGCCACCGTCTCGTCGTCAGTCCACACAACTCACGATGATCACCGGTGGCCGCACTCCTTCGGTGCCCCCTGTCAGTCCCGGACGAGGCAGAACGGGTGACCTGCCGGGTCGGCAAAGATGCGCCAACTCCGTTTTCCGTCACCCTCGTCGAGCAGTGTGGCACCCCGGTTGAGGACGTCTTCCTGGGCTCGTTCCAGGTCCTTGACACCCAGGTCGAGGTGGAACTGCTGGGGCCGAGCGGGGTCCGGCCACCGTGGTGGCTGATGGTCTTCCACCCGCTGGAAGGCAAGCACGAGCCCGTCGGTGTGGAGCGTCGCCCAGCCGTCGCCGAGCGACCACCGCGGATCCGGCTGGTTCACTACGCCGCCGAGAAGCGACTGGTAGAACCGGGACAGCTCAAGGACATCGGCACAGTCCAACACCACACACTGCAGCTTGGCGATCATGAAGGGCAGCGTCTCACGACGTCTGATCACGATCTACAGCTGGAGTACTAGCCATGACGACATCACGCATGCAACGTCAGTAGCCACATGACCTGCGCCAGCCAACCATCCCCCCGGGCCTGCTGCGGCGAACGCGGGCAGCTCAGGTTCAGAGCCCAGCCTTGCCAAGCGGCTTCGAACGCGGATCCACGAGCTCACCACGTGCCTGTCTGCGCATAGAGGGTCACCAGAAGCGGCCTAGACCAAGCTTGAAGTCAACGTTGGGGCATTGGGGCTGCCGTCCGGGTGGCAGCCAGCGCTCGAACAGCGACGAGTAACTCTGGGAGCGCCGCCGCACGTGTGGGCCTTCACGCCATGGCAGCCTCGGTGCATCGCTTCAATCCTGTGTCGGGCTGCTGGCCTCCGGAAACAACCCCTGCTCGGCGTCGAAGACGGCTAGAAGACGAGAAGGTTGGACGTGCAGGCCTCGAGCAAGATTGATCAAGGTTGTCAAGCTTGGGTTGCGCTGGCCGTGCTCGATATAGACCACTCCGCGGAAGCTCAGGCCACTTTGGGCCGCCAGCTCTTCCAAGGTCATGCCGCGAGCCTCGCGCATGCGCCGGAGGTGCATTCCGAACGCGTGAAGCACAGGGTCGGGCAGAGACAGAGGCACGGCACCGACTTGAACACTCGCGCCTCTTTGGTCACCATGAACAGCTGTGCATAATTCATCCAGGAATGCGTGGAGACCGCTCAGTAGGCTGCCGTCCGTAAAGCTTGTCCGGCCATGCCGAACGGCTTGGAGGTAACGAATCGTGCCCGCTCAGCGCAGGTATCCGCCCGACGTCATGGAACGCGCCGTGCGCATGGTCCTCGACATCCGCGCCCAGGACCCGGACCGCGCTGGCGTGGTCGGAACTGTCGGCGACCTCATGAAGATTCATCCTGAGGTACTGCGGCATTGGGTCAAGAAGGCCGAGGCGATCCGGCGCGAGCCCACGGCCGAGGCCCCAGGGGACGATCAGCTGCGCGAGCTGGAGCGCGAAGTCCGGGACCTACGCCGTGCCAATGCAGTTCTTAGGGCCGCCGCGCTAATGTTCGCCTCAGAGCTCGAGCTTGCCCAAACCCGCTGAGTCTTCTGGGCTTCCCCACTCGTGCCGGCCGGGCCCGGCCGGCCTACCGCTGGGTCGAAGAGAGCACACGGCTGTTGGCCAACCCGCCCCGAAATGCATCGAGTTTCCTGTGGTGGGCGTGCAGCCGCCCGGCAGCGTCCGCCTGCGCTGACAGGACACCGGATTAACGATCGGTGGCGACCGGCTGGAAGCCCTAGAACTCCTTCACCACGGTCAAATTGTGGTCGATCATCCTCGGTGCGCATCCAGTGCCCGCGTACCGCTTCCCGGCGACGGTGTTCGCCGTCCCAAGTCGCAGGGCGCCCTGTTGTCGGCGCCGATCGGGCTTACGGGCTTGCTGGAGTCAGGCCACGAAGTCCTGGACCTCGCGAATCTGTTCAGCCGGATCTTTTGGCGGTGCGGACGACGGCTTGGCTGGCCGCCACCTTCGGGCAGAGCCCCCGGCTGAGTAGGCACCCACGACACGCAGAACTTGACAGAGAAGACGTGGGGCAGGGCGACGGCCTGGTGCTGGCTGCCGGGGACGGCACGGCGCTGGTGGTGGACACCGGGCCCGAGCCCCACGCCATCGACCGCTGCCTCACCGACCTGGGTATCCGACGTATTCCGCTACTGGTCCTGACGCACTTCCACGCCGACCATGTGGACGGGCTCCCCGGAGCGCTCCGCGGCCGCTCCGTCGGTGCGATCGAGACCACGACGCTGCAAGATCCTCCGGGGCAGGCACAGTTCGTGCGCACAATGGCTGCGGCGGCCCGAGTTCCGGTCATCCGCGCCGTACCGGGGGAGCGGCGCCACCTGGGCCCACTGACCTGGGAGGTCCTCTGGCCCCCCGCTCCACCCGGGCTCCCCGGCCCCGGCAGCCCCACCGGCCCCTACAGCCAACCAGCCGACCCCGACACCCTCGACGGCCCCAACGACGCCAGCGTCACCCTGCTCGTCCGTACGGGCGGACTGACCCTCCTGCTGCTCGGTGACCTCGAACCACCCGCACAGCGCGCACTGTTGGCAGCCCACCCGGAGCTGGGTGGCGTCGATGTCCTGAAGGTGGCCCACCACGGCTCCGCCTATCAGGACCCGCCGTTGATGCATCGGCTGGCGCCACGCCTGGCGCTGATCTCCTGCGGCATGGGCAATCCGTACGGCCACCCGGCGCCCCGCACCATCGCGGCGCTGCGCGCCCAGGGCGCCCGGGTGCTGCGGACGGACACCGACGGCGCCATCGCGATCCTGGGCACCACGGCCAGGCTGTCCACGACGGTCAACGGCCACCGGTCCAAGTCCCGTCCGGTCAACGACCGGAGAGCCCGTTCTCGTCCATCCGACGGCCGCCGAACCGGCGCCGGCCGAGCCGATGGCCGCCGAGCCACGCTGCGCGGGCCCGCCCGCCGCCGCTCAGGTACCCGTCCCCATGCCCTTCCCGTCGGCAACCGCCGGATCAGACGCCGCCTCCGCCCTCACCGCGGGCGGTCCCACTCTTGTAAAGGAACCTTTCTAAAGATATCTTTACTTCATGCCCAAGAGGTCGGAGCGGTCCCAGCAGTCCGAGTCGGAGCGGCCCGACGCGGTCGGCGAACTACGGCCGCAGCCGGACCCGTTCGCGGACTGCACCCAGCTCTCCGATCCGCGTGCGCTGCGCGCCTATGCCCACCCCACCCGCATGGAGCTGGTGGGGCTGCTGCGCCGCGAAGGTCCGCTCACCGCCACCCGCGCGGCCGAGCTGACGGGGGAGTCCGTCGCCAGTTGCTCGTACCACCTGCGGATGCTCGCCAAGTACGACCTGGTGGAGGAGGCCGAGGGCGGGCGCGGGCGCGAGAAGCCATGGCGCGCGACCGCGCAGTTCACCGGCTGGCCGGAGTACTCCGACGATCCCGATGTCGCCGAGGCCTCCGCGGCCCTGAACGTCGCGCTTGCCGAGAATTACTTCACCAAGATGACGCACGCCTTGGAGCAGCGCGCTGCCCTGCCCCGGGCATGGCAGCAGGCCGAGCAGTACGGAGATGTCTCGCTCTACCTCACCGCCGAGGAGCTCACCGAGCTCGGCGAACAGGTAATGGAGTTGCTCAGCCCGTATGCGGCGCGGCTGCAGGACCCGGGGTCCCGGCCGGCCGAAGCGCGGCTGGTGAGCTTCCTGCGGGTTGCTTTCGTCCGTCACATCGAGACGCGGAGCGGCAGTGCATCGCGTGCCGGGGGCGATGGTACGGGCGACGGCGAGACCTCAGTCGGCGGCAAACCCACAGCTGGAGGTGGCACCGCCATCGCGGGTGGCTCCTCGGCCGACGCCCCAGCCGTGACCGAGGTCCCGGCCCCGGGCGAAGGCGGGGTCTCATGAGTTTGCCGAAGGCCCGGGTCCCCGTCCTCTTACGGGAGCGCGCGTTCCGCCGCTACTGGACGGCTCAGTCCGTCTCCCTGATCGGTGACCAGATCTCCCTGATCGCTGTCCCGCTGGTCGCCGTCCTCGTCCTGGGTGCCGGTGCCGCCGAGATGGGCCTGCTCAAGACCGCGGAGCTGCTCCCCGCCCTGCTGCTGAGTCTGCCTGCAGGTGCCTGGCTCGACCGACGGGCCCGGCGCCGCCGGATCATGATCGCCGCCGATCTGCTCCGCGCGCTGCTGATCGTCTCCCTGCCCGTCGCCTACGCTGTTGGCGCGCTCACTCTCGCCCAGCTCTACGCCGTGGCCTTCATGGTCGGTGCGTGCACCGTCCTCTTCGACATCTGCCAGATGACTCTCTTCGTCTCACTCGTTCCCAAGAGCCGCTTCGTCGAGGGCAATTCCCTGCTCAACGGCAGTCGCGCGATGGCATTCGTCAGCGGGCCCGGCGCGGGCGGTCTGCTCGTTCAACTGCTCGCCGTGCCCCTGGCACTGCTCGCCGATGCGCTGACCTTTCTGTGCTCCGCCGCGCTGCTGGCGCGTATCGCACCGGCCGAGCCGCCGCCCTCGCCGCCGGCCAAGGGCTATGTCACCCAGGGAGCGCGTTGGGCGCTGCGGCAGCCCGTCATGCGCGCGATGTTCGCCGCCTCCGGGACGGTGCAGTTCTTCAATCTCATGTTCCACACCCTCTTCGTGCTCTACGCCACCACCGAACTCGGCCTGAAAGCAGGAATGTTGGGGGCGGTTCTCGGGAGCGGCGCGATTGGCGGTCTCATCGGCGCGGCGGCCGCGGGCCGCGTGGTGCGCGGTATCGGTGTCGGGCCGACCATCCTTCTCGGCTACGCCGGATTCACCGTGCCGCTGCTGCTCGTCCCGCTGGCCGGTGGTGCCACTCCGCTGGTCATCGCGCTGCTCTTCGTCGCCGAATTCCTGTCGAGCGTCGGCGTGATGCTCGTTGACATCTCCTCCGGCTCGCTGCTCGCCGCGCTGATACCGGACGCCTTGCGCTCTCGCGTCGCCGGCGCCTCCCGCACCCTGAACTATGGCTTCCGCCCCCTCGGTGCCATGGCCGGTGGTGCGCTCGGCGCAGCTCTGGGGCTGCGTCCCACCCTCTGGATCGCCACCGCCGGTGCCACCCTCTGCCTCCTCTGGCTGCTGCCCTCGCCCGTGCCCCGAATACGCACGCTGCCGGGAGCCACCGCCGGGCAAGAGCCGGCACCCGGGCCGGACCTCACTCCCGCCGTGCACCTCCCCGAACGCGCTGGAGAAGCCACGTAGGCGTAGGCGGTGACGCCTGGCGGTGATACGACGGGCCGGCTGCGTGGGCCGACGGCATCAAGCGGGCTCAGCAGGTGTGGCGTCAGGGGCGCCGGGCCGGAGAAGGAGGGCTGTGCCGTGCTGTGCAGCAGACCCGATGGGGCAAGCAGGCCACCCGGGCCGGACGCATCACGACAGGCCGGACGCATCACGAAAGGCTGGATGCATCACGACAGGCCGGGGATGCCTCACGACAGGCCGTACGCATCGCGGAGAGCCGTTGAATCATGATCTGTAGGCTCCAGATCATGAGGATGAGTGAAGGCGTCGAGTGGAGCCTGCACTGCTGTGTGACGCTGGCCGGGCTCGAAGGGGGTGGGCCCGTGTCCACCGCTCGGCTGGCGGCTTCGTTCGAGTTGCCGGCGGCCTACTTGAACAAGCGGCTACAGGCGCTGGTCCGGGCCGGGATCCTGAGCTCCACCCCCGGCGCGCGGGGCGGTTTCCAGTTGGCGCGGCCACCGGAACGGATCACCCTCATGGACGTCGTCGCCGCGATCGAGGGCACCGAAGACGTCTTTCGGTGTACCGAGATCCGCCGGCGAGGAGCCGGGGCCGAGGCGTCCGGGGCATCCGGGGCATCCGGGGGATCCGGGGGATCCGGGAGGGAGTTCGGACGGCCTTGTGGGATCTCCACGGCGATGCGCAAGGCCGAGCTGGCCTGGCGACGTGAGCTGGCCGCACAGACCCTCGCCGAGGTAGTTGCCGCCACGCCCGCCTCGGCGGTGGAACGGACCCGCCGCTGGTTCGCCTCGGAGAGAAGGACCCACACCTGATGGACACCGCTGCCGCTGACGCCTACCTCACCCGGATCGGCGCCGACCGCCCCACCTCCCCCGATGCCGAGGCGCTGCGCGCGCTGCACCTCAGCCATTTGCGTACGGTCCCCTTCGAGAACCTCTCCATCCACCTCGGCGAGCAGATCGTGCTCGCGGAACAGCCGTTGCTGGACAAGATCGTCGGTGCTCGGCGAGGCGGCTTCTGCTACGAGCTCAACGGCGCTTTCGCCATGCTCCTCGGCGCGCTCGGTTATGAGGTCGAGCTGCTCCCCGCCCGGGTGTTCGGCGCCGACGGGCTCGGGATTCCGTATGACCACCTTGTACTGCGCGTCCGGACGCCGAGCGGGCCATGGCTTGCGGACGTCGGCTTCGGCAGGCACAGCCACTTTCCGCTGCGCTGGGACAGCCGTGCCGAGCAGGCCGATCCCGGTGGTGTGTTCCGGATCGAGGAGACGGGTGAGGGGGACCTCGATGTCCTGCGGGACGGCGATCCGCAGTACCGCCTGGAGCAACGCCCCCGTGCCTACGCGGACTTCGAGGCCGGATGCTGGTGGCACCGGACCTCGCCCAAGTCGCACTTCACCCAGTCCCTGGTGTGCTCACGGCTGACCGAGACCGGTCGGGTCACGCTCTCCGGACGTACGCTCGTGACCACCGGGACTGATGGTGCACGCGACGAACGCCAGGTGGGCGGGGACGAGGTTCTCGCTGTCTACCGGGAGCACTTCGGGATTGTTCTGGAGCGGGAGCCCGAGGTCGGCGGGGTGCGGGCGCCCGGGAGCGGCGCTTAGGTCCGCGTCCCCCGCGGCCCGTCGTTACTCGGCCTCGCGCCAGCCGTCGTACTCGGCCGCGAGGTCGTGCAGCCGCGCCGGATCATGGGCGGCGTCCGGGTCTTCGACCACCACCAGCCACTGGGCGTCCTCGGCGTCGTCCTCACCGGCCAGGGCGTCCCGTACGAGCTGGGGCTCCTCGGCGACACCGAAGCGTTCGGTCAGGGCCTCGGCCACCTCCTCCGCGGCGTCGCGGTCGGGCAGTACCAGTACATGCCGGAGGTGTGGTGGGTGTGGGGCAGCATCATTCACCCGGCCATTGTCCGACAAGGGGGTGGCGCTCCGGTCCGGCAGGGCCCCGGAGCGGTCCGGGCGGGGCTGTCAGTGGGGCGTGGGATGCTGGACGCGATGGCCAGGAAGACAGCTCAAGACGACCCGCTCGCCCCCGTCACGATCGCGGTGGGCCAGGAAGACCTGCTGCTGGATCGCGCGGTGCAGCAGGTGGTGGCGGCTGCCCGGGCTGCCGATGCGGACACCGATGTGCGCGACCTCGCTCCCGAACAGCTCCAGCCCGGCACCTTGGCCGAGCTGACCAGCCCCTCCCTCTTCGCCGAGCGCAAGGTCGTCGTGGTGCGCGCCGCCCAGGACCTTTCCGCGGACACCATCAAGGACGTCAAGGCGTACCTCGGCTCGCCCGCCGAGGAGATCACGCTGGTGCTGCTGCACGCCGGCGGTGCCAAGGGGAAGGGCCTGCTGGACGCTGCCCGTAAGGTCGGGGCACGGGAAGTGGCCTGCCCCAAGATGACCAAGCCGGCCGACCGGCTGGCCTTTGTGCGGGGCGAGTTCCGTGCGGTCGGGCGTTCGGCGACGCCCGAGGCCTGCCAGTCGCTGGTCGATGCGATCGGCAGCGATCTGCGTGAGCTGGCCTCGGCCTGTTCGCAGCTGACCGCCGATGTCGAAGGCACCATCGACGAGTCCGTGGTCGCGCGCTACTACACCGGCCGGGCCGAGGCATCGAGCTTCACCGTCGCGGACCGTGCCGTCGAGGGCCGGGCCGCCGAGGCGCTGGAGGCGCTGCGCTGGGCGATCGCCACCGGCGTCGCCCCCGTCATGATCACCAGCGCGCTCGCCCAGGGCGTACGCGCCATCGGCAAGCTGGCCTCCGCCCCGCGCGGCGCCCGCCCCGGCGACCTCGCCCGCGAACTGGGTATGCCGCCCTGGAAGATCGACCGGGTACGGCAGCAGATGCGCGGCTGGTCGGCGGACGGTGTGGCCACGGCGCTGCGCGCGGTGGCGGCGGCGGACGCGGGGGTGAAGGGCGGCGGGGACGACCCCGGGTACGCCCTGGAGAAGGCCGTCGTGGCGATTGCCCGGGCGGCCCGCTCGCGGTGAAGTAGCGGCCGCGGTCCTCCCGTCGGCGCACCCGCGCTGTCGCAGCGGGCAGAGGCAGGCCGGCCGGCCGTCATCGACCCCGTTGCAGCGCGATCAATCGCCGCGGCGCCGATCACGATGACGATGACCAATCGCAATCGCCACAATGACCATCAATCACCACGGCGACGATCAATCGCCACGATGACTTCCAATCGCCACGGCGACGACCAACTGCGACCACTCGCGACGACGACCAACCGCCGCGACGCGTCAGCCCGTCAGCCCGTCGGGCGTCAACCGTCAGGCGTCAACCGTCAGAGCGCCCGTGGCCACTACGGCCCGCTGCTCCCTGCGGGGCGACCCTCACCGGGACCGTGAGTTCTGCAGTCGCTTGAGTGTCTCCGTCGCGCTGGTCTTCAGCATCGTGGCGACCTCGGCGGCGGTCGGCTGCTTGCCGCCGCTGCTGCTCGACGCATAGCTCGACCACGTCGACTGGTACGTCATCCAGCCGTCCCGTACGCCGAGGATCACATACGAGCTGCTGCTCGTGCTGCCCTCGTCCTTCCGGGTCACCAGATAGGCCTCGTCACCGATTCCCGGCACGGCATCGACCTTGTAGCCGACCGAGGTGTCCTGCTTCTCGTACGAGCGGTAGCCGTCGGCGAACTCCGGTGCCGGGTCGGTCTCCCGGTGCAGCGTGGCGGTGTTGTAGAGCCAGGTGGAGGAGTAGGCGGAGCTGCTTGCGGTGTCCTGCTCGAACGAGACGTTGCACGTCATCGTGTCCAGGGACTTCAGCTGGGCGCCGCTGTGCTGCGGGTTGGCGTCCTTCGAGGCGGTTCCGGTGTTCGCCTTGGTCTTGAAGTGCGCGTTCTCGAAGGGCGTCATCGAGGTGTCCGCACACAGATCGCCGGTGTAGGCGTAGCCCGCGAGGTCGGGGCTGGGCTCGGAGGAGAAGCCCCCGGTGGCGAACAACACCGAGCTCCAGATCGCGGACGCGGCGACCACCCCGCCGACGGCCCAGAGCCAGCCGGACATTCCGCGGCCCGCGCCGCCGGGTGCCGCTACAGGTGCCGCGGTGGGCGGCCCCACCGGCGGGGCGGGTACGCCGGGTGCCGGATAGCCGTATCCGCCGGCCTGCCCCTGCGGCATGGCCTGTTGTGCGTAGGGATTTTGTTGTGTGGGCACCGGATTCTGGGGTGCGGGCACCTGACCGTATGGATTGGGCTGCGGCTGGCCGTATGGATTGTTCTGGTCCCCCGATATCGACATGGCCGCAGCGTAGCGGACCCCGCGAAAAGCGAACCCGGCTCTGCGGCACGGAATTTATCCCACGGCGAGCAGACCGAGGTACGGCCCCACCTGCCCCACCACAAGCTCACGCCACCGCCGCCCCATTCCAGTAGCCGCCTATCAAGTGCCCCGCAAACAGAGGCCCGGCAAACAAAGGCCTCGCAACCGGGACCCTGCAACGGAGCTCCGCAACAACACCCCACCGTCAACAGGTCTCGACAACAGGTCCCCACAAAAAATGGCTCCGGAAAAAGGGCTTCACAACAGAAGTCCACAACAAAGGCCCATGCGAAAGGCGCGCCCCAAAAGCCCCGTGCAAAGCCACCCACAAGTAAAGCTCCACAACGAAAACTCACAACGAAGCCCCACAGTGAAAGCTCACGGGAACACCCACGGGAAACCCCACACCGAAACCCCCGACGGCAAAGCCCCCGCCGACCAAGCCGCAATGAAAGAAACCCAACGGCAGAAACCCAACGACAGAAGGCCCCGCCTCGCCCCTGGGGAAGGGGGGAGGCGGGGCCTTCGTATCAAGCTGTTGCGGCTTGGTCGGCGGTGTACGCCGAGTGGGCCGGGTGCGCCGCACCCGCGTGGCGAACGCAGGCCGTGTGCGGCGCGGTGGTGCATCGGTCAGGGAGCGGAGAGAGGGGCCGCTGGGTCCCTGCCGACAGGGGTACTACAGGTTCTGCGGTGGACGAAGATCAGACCTGGTCAGGCCGATGATCTTCGCCGGAAGGAAGGTCAGGCCTTGAGGGTCGCGACCTTCGTCGCCAGCGCCGACTTCTTGTTGGCGGCGGCGTTCTTGTGGATGACACCCTTGCTGACGGCCTTGTCGAGCTTCTTGCCGGCCTCGGCCTGGGCGGCGGTGGCCTTCTGCAGGTCACCGGCCTCCACGGCCTCGCGGGTGCGACGGATCGCGGTCTTCAGAGTGGACTTGACAGCCTTGTTGCGCTGACGAGCCTTCTCGTTGGTCTTGATCCGCTTCATCTGGGACTTGATGTTCGCCACGAAAGAGCCTTTTCAGGTTCGTTGGAGTTTCGAGTTGCGCCGCGCACCTGAGAGGGCACGAAGCGCAGTGGACCAGGCTACCAGCAGGGTCGACGGCCTCCCAAACCGGACCGGACCCACCGCCCGACCGCGGCCGAGCCCCCGCCCGGAAGCGACCCACCCTCGGCCGCTGCCCCGCTGCCCCGCTGCCCCGCTGCCCTGCTGCCCTGCTGCCCCGCCCCGAAGCGCCCGTCCCCGGGCCGACGAGCCGCGCCTGCCCCACCACCGGCCGGCGAGCCGCGCCCACCCGCCCCCGAAGCGCCCCCCGGCCGACGAGCCACCCCCGCGCCCACCCCGAAGCGTGACCCCACCCCCTGAGCCGCCCGCGAGCCCCCCGCCCCCACCCCCGAAGCGCCCGCCCGAAGCCTCCGAACCCCACCTCGCCCCGCCCAAACCGGACCGAGCCCCTCGCTCATGGGACGATGGGGGAGACGTCATATACCCGAGTCCCGCCTACCCGCGTTCACTGAATGGACCCTGCGTGCCCGCGACCCCTACGAACGTGCCGGAGCCGAGCCGTACCGATCCGGCCCTCCTCCGTAACTTCTGCATCATCGCGCACATCGACCACGGCAAGTCGACGCTCGCCGACCGGATGCTCCAGCTCACCGGTGTCGTCGACCAGCGGCAGATGCGCGCGCAGTACCTCGACCGCATGGACATCGAGCGCGAGCGCGGCATCACGATCAAGTCCCAGGCGGTCCGGCTGCCCTGGGATCCCACCGAGGGTGAAGAGGGAAGTGGCACGACCCACATCCTCAACATGATCGACACCCCGGGCCACGTCGACTTCACCTACGAGGTCTCCCGCTCGCTCGCCGCGTGCGAGGGCTGCGTCCTCCTCGTCGACGCCGCTCAGGGCATCGAGGCCCAGACCCTCGCCAACCTCTACCTGGCGATGGAGCACGACCTCACGATCATTCCCGTCCTCAACAAGATCGATCTGCCGGCCGCGCAGCCCGAGAAGTTCGCCGCCGAGCTGGCCAATCTGGTCGGCTGCGAGCCCGAGGACGTCCTCAGGGTCTCCGCCAAGACCGGCGTCGGCGTGGCCGAGCTGCTGAACAAGGTCGTCCGCGAGGTGCCGGCTCCGGTCGGCGTCAAGGACGCGCCCGCCCGCGCGATGATCTTCGACTCGGTCTACGACGCCTACCGCGGTGTCGTCACCTACGTGAAGGTCGTCGACGGCACGCTCGGCAAGCGCGAGCGCATCAGGATGATGTCGACCGGCGCCGCTCACGAGCTCCTGGAGATCGGCACGAACTCCCCGGAGATGAAGGCGGCCGACGGGCTGTCCGTCGGTGAGGTGGGCTACCTGATCACCGGTGTGAAGGACGTCCGGCAGTCCAAGGTGGGTGACACGATCACCCAGCTCAACAAGGGTGCCGAGCAGCCGCTGGGCGGCTACAAGGACCCCAAGCCGATGGTGTTCTCCGGTCTGTATCCCCTGGACGGCTCGGACTACCCGGAGCTGCGCGAGGCACTGGACAAGCTGCAGCTCAACGATGCCGCGCTGGTCTACGAACCGGAGACCTCCGCGGCCCTGGGCTTCGGCTTCCGCGTCGGCTTCCTGGGCCTGCTGCATCTGGAGGTCATCCGCGAGCGTCTGGAGCGCGAGTTCGGCCTCGAACTGATCGCCACCGCGCCGAACGTGGTCTACCGCGTCGACATGGAGGACGGGGCCGAGCACGAGGTCACCAACCCGAGCGAGTTCCCGACGGGCAAGATCGACAGGGTGCACGAGCCGGTCGTACGAGGCACGATCCTGGCGCCGAGCGAGTTCATCGGCTCGATCATGGAGCTGTGCCAGAACCGCCGCGGCAACCTCCTCGGCATGGACTACCTCTCCGAGGACCGCGTCGAGATCCGCTACACCCTCCCGCTCGCCGAGGTCGTCTTCGACTTCTTCGACCAGCTCAAGTCCAAGACCCGTGGCTATGCGTCGCTGGATTACGAGCCCACCGGCGAGCAGGTTGCCGACCTGGTGAAGGTCGACATCCTGCTGCACGGCGACAAGGTCGACGCGTTCTCGGCGATCTGCCACAAGGACAAGGCGTACGCGTACGGCGTGCGGCTGGTCGCCAAGCTGCGGGAGCTGATTCCGCGGCAGAGCTTCGAGGTGCCGATCCAGGCCGCCATCGGCAGCCGGGTCATCGCCCGTGAGACGGTCCGCGCCATCCGCAAGGACGTCCTCGCGAAGTGCTACGGCGGTGACATCTCCCGTAAGCGGAAGCTGCTGGAGAAGCAGAAGGAAGGCAAGAAGCGGATGAAGATGGTCGGCAGCGTGGAGGTCCCGCAGGAGGCTTTCATCGCGGTGCTGTCCTCGGACTCCGACGGCGATGCGAAGGCGAAGAAGTAACGCGTCGCCCGCGAAGGCCGTTCGCCGGCCCGGAAGCCGCCGGGCGGAGCGGCCACATGGCAGGAAACAGGGCGCCGGTCCCCATGGAGGGGGCCGGCGCCCTGTCGGCTTTCCCCAGCTCACCGGGGTGAATGCGGAGTGCGGAGTGCGGCGTGGCCTGCGAATGGTGTGATCTCTCCCACCTGGCGCGGCCGGTACGGGCCCTCGGGGCGGCTCACTATCGGTCGTTGCGCGTGCTACGTACACCTATCTCACTGGTCACATCCTGAACCAGTCGGCCTCAGCCCCTTACGCGTGGGCGCATCGCGCTCTAGTCTGATCACTGCTCAAAGGTTACTCGCGAGTCACCAGCATCGAAGCGGGCCACGGAGGACGCCGTGACGGACACCCACACGCTGATCGAAAACCGGCCGCCTTCAGTGGCGCACCTCTTCCTGGAACGGGTTGCGGCCACGCCCGATATAGAGGCCTATCGCTATCCGGTCCCGGCCGCTTCCGGACAGGGGGCGGACGACTGGAAGGCGATCAGCTGGGCGCAGGCCGCGGACCGCGTCTACGCCGTGGCCGCCGGGCTCATTGCGCTCGGCATACTGCCCGAGGAGCGGGTGGCGCTGGCCGCCAACACCCGCGTCGAGTGGATCCTCGCCGACCTCGGTGTGCTCTGCTCCGGCGCCGCCACCACCACGGTCTACCCCAGCACCAACGTCGAGGAGACCGCCTACATCCTGGCCGACTCCGGCAGCCGGGTGCTGATCGCGGAGGACGCCGGGCAGCTCGCCAAGGCGCGCGAGCGGCGCGCGGAGCTGCCCGAGCTGGCGCATGTCGTCGTCATCGACGAGGCGGGCGTGGAGCCCGCCGAGGGCGATCCGGAGGGCTGGGTGCTCACCCTGGCCGAGCTGGAGAAGCGCGGCACCGCCTATCTGGAGGACCACCCGGAGTGCGTCAAGGAGCGGGTCGCCGCACTGCGCGCCGACCAGCTGGCGACGCTGATCTACACCTCCGGGACCACCGGCCGCCCCAAGGGCGTACAGCTGCCGCACGACTGCTGGTCGTACATGGCGCGCGCGATCCCGTCGACCGGCATGGTCACCCAGGAGGATGTGCAGTACCTCTGGCTGCCGCTGGCGCACGTCTTCGGCAAGGTGCTCACCGCGGGCCAGATCGCGGCCGGTCATGTGATCGCCGTCGACGGCCGGGTCGACAAGATCATCGAGAATCTGCCGGTCGTCCGGCCCACGTACATGGCGGCAGTGCCGCGGATCTTCGAGAAGGTCTACAACGGTGTCGCGGCCAAGGCCCGTGCGGGCGGCGGCGCCAAGTACAAGATCTTCCAGTGGGCGGCCGAGGTGGCCCGCGAGTACGCCAAGGTCTCGCAGGACAACTTCCGCCGCACCGGCAACGCCTCGGTGCCGTTCGCGCTCGGCGCCAAGCACAAGATCGCCGATGCGCTCGTCTACGCCAAGCTGCGGGAGGCGTTCGGCGGCCGGCTGCGCGCCGCGGTCTCCGGCTCGGCCGCGCTCTCACCGGAGATCGGCTACTTCTTCGCCGGCGCCGGCATCCACATCCTGGAGGGCTACGGCCTGACGGAGTCCAGCGCCGCCAGCTTCGTCAACCCCGGCGAGGCCTACCGCACCGGCACGGTCGGCAAGCCGCTGCCCGGCACCGAGGTGCGGATTGCCGAGGACGGCGAGATCCTGCTGCGCGGCCCCGGCATCATGCAGGGCTACCACGGCCTGCCGGACAAGACCGCCGAAGTCCTGGAGGCGGACGGCTGGTTCCACACCGGTGACATCGGCGAGCTCTCCGCGGACGGCTATCTGCGGATCACCGACCGCAAGAAGGACCTGATCAAGACCTCGGGCGGGAAGTACATCGCGCCCGCCGAGGTCGAGGGCCAGTTCAAGGCGGTCTGCCCGTTCGTCTCCAATGTGCTGGTGCACGGCGCCAACCGGAACTTCTGCACCGCGCTGATCGCCCTCGACGAGCCGACGATCATGTCCTGGGCGCAGGAGCACGGGCTGGCCGGCAAGGAGTACGCCGATCTCGTCGCCACCGACCAGGTCCGCGAGCTGGTCGACGGCTATGTCGAGCGGCTCAACGAGGGGCTGCAGCGCTGGCAGCAGATCCGCAAGTTCCGGCTGCTGCCGCGTGACCTGGACATCGAGCACGGTGAGGTGACCCCCAGCCTCAAGGTCAAGCGGCCCGTGGTGGAGCGGGTGTTCAAGGACCTGCTCGACGACATGTACGCCGGCACGCGCGAGGCGTAGCCGCAAGGGCGCGGCGGTACGGGGCGGGCCGGGTCGGCGCGCCCCGCACCGCCGCGCCCGTACGGGTGAATGCGGCCGCCGGCGGGAACCGCGGCTGCCGCTGAAGTGGTCCGTACCTGCTCCCCGGGCACCCCTTTGTGCGCGTCGGCCAACTCCCGCGGCGCGTCAGCCGAATTGGCCGCTGTGACCACCCACTTCTGTGACTCAGTGCTTATGGCTGCGCTCGTTCTGTCACTCTGTCGTTGGCGCATACGGCGCCGTAGCGGAGCTGCTCGGGAGTTGCTCAATGCGGACGACAACTTCGTCTCAACGGGACGACGTCACGGCGACGCGCATGGCGAGGGCGGGAGGGTCCCGTGGCGGACCCGCGGCCGGGCCTGCCGAGGGGGCCGCGGCCCGCTCCCGGTGGGCCAGCCTGCCCGGTGATCCGCAGGCCGCTGCCGCCGCCCGCCGGTTCGTCCGGGCCACGTTCGCCGACTGGGCCGACCAGGAGCTGCCCGGCGCGGAGGGCCTGGCCGGCCGGCTCGCGGACGAAGCGGTGCTGCTGGTCAGCGAGTTGGTGACGAATGCGGTGGTGCACGCGGGCACCACCGTCGAGTTGCGCTGCCGGCTGGAGCCGGCGCGGGAGCCGGGCGCGGAGCCCTACGGGAGCCGGAGCGGGGAACCGTACCCGGCGCCGTGCGCGGAAGCCCCCGGCGCGGGCCTCGACGGCACACCCGGCCCCGGTCTCGTCGTCGAGGTCTCCGACCACCACCCCGCCCAGCCGGTCCGCGCCCACGAGGACAGCGCCGCCGCCGAGAACGGCGGCCACGGGCTCCAGCTGATCAGCGCGGTCGCCGAATCCTGGGGCATCACCTACCGCCGGGCCATGAAGACCGTCTGGTTCCGGCTGCCCGTGGGTGCCCGGGACGGCGCCGGTCCCGAGCCCGAGTTCGCCTTCGACAGCCAGCTGCTGCAGCACGGACTGCGGGCCGCCGAACTCCTCGCCCCGGCGCCGCGCCGGTCCGCCCGGCCCGAGCACGACGCCGAACAGGTCGTCAACGGTGCCCTGTCCTTCCTCGCCGAAGCCTCCGATCTGCTCTCCGGCCAGCTCGACGCCGATCAGGTCGCCGCCCTCGCAGCCCAGTTGATCGTGCCGCGGCTCGCCGAATGGTGCGCGGTGTGGCTCTGCGACGGCGACAGCGGTGCGCCCGGCCGGGGCATCGCGGCGGACGGCGAGGAACAGCGGCTCGCCCGCGTCTGGCACACCTCCGAGAGCCGGATCGATGGGCTGCGTACGGCGCTGGAGAAGCAGCCGCCGGAACTGCCGGCCGCCGGCGCGCCCAGCGTTGCGTCCGGCGCGGCGCCCTGGCCCTGGCCGTACGAACCGAGCGGTTACGGGGCGGGCGGCGCCGCACTCGCCTGCCCCCTGGTCGCCGGCGGCCGCCGGCTCGGCACCCTGCTGCTCGGCCGGGGCGGACTGCTGCACTTCCCGGACGAGGTGGTCGGCCTGATCGAGGACCTGTGCCGCCGGGTCGCCCGCGCGGTCGCCACCGCCCGCGCCTACAGCCGGCAGGAACGCATCAGCCAGGTCCTGCAGCGCCGGCTGCTGCCCCGGGGGCGGGCGCAGGTGCCCGGCGTGGAGTCGGCGGTGGTCTACGAACCGCGCGAGGGCGCCTGGGCGGGCGGCGATTTCTGGGACCTCTTCGACGCCGGGGACGGCCGCTGGTGCTTCGCCCTCGGCGATGTCTGCGGCAGCGGCCCCGAGGCGGCCGCGGTGACCGGGCTGGCCCGCCCGGTGCTGCGGCTGCTGGCCCGTGACGGCTTCGGGGTGTCCGCGGTGCTCGACCGGCTCAACAAGACCATGGCGCGGGAGGCCGCTGACTCGGTCGCGGCGGTCGCGGCGGCGGTCGCGGCGGCCGGCGCCGGGGCGGAGGCGCCGGTCGAGATCCGCGAGGAGGGCGAACAGGCCCGGTTCCTGTCCCTGCTCTACGGCGAGATCGTCCCCTACCCCGGCGGTTCCGGCGGCGCCCGCTGCACCCTCGCCAGCGCCGGCCACCCGCTGCCGCTGGTGCTGGGCGCGGACGGCACGGTCCGGATCGTCGCGGCGCCGCAGATGCTGCTGGGAGTGGTGGAGGACGCCGCGTACGTCAGTGAATCGTTCGACCTCTGCCCAGGGGAAACGCTTCTGTGCGTCACCGACGGGGTGACCGAGCGGCGCTCGGGACGGCGGCTCTTCGACGACGAGGACGGTCTGGCCACCACCCTCGCCGGGGGCGCAGGCCTGGGCGCCACCGCCCTCGCCGACCACATCCGCAACACCGTCCACGCCTTCGGCCCGGTCCCGCCCGACGACGACCTGGCCCTGCTGGTCCTGCAGGCGGCCGGGCACGGGGTGCCGTAGGGCACACCGTGCCCGGACCGGCACCGCCCCGCCATGACGGACAATGGTTCCCATGCCTTCCGCACTGCCTGATGGTGAGCCGATGCCCGAGGACGGGGCGCTGCCCGGTCATACGCCGGCGGCGGCCGCCGGCCGGCCCCTCGGCTTCTATCTGCATGTGCCGTACTGCGCGACCCGCTGCGGCTACTGCGACTTCAACACCTACACCGCGAGCGAGCTGCGCGGCTCCGGCGGCGCCCTGGCCTCCCGCGACAACTACGCCGACACCGTCGTGGACGAGATCCGGCTGGCCCGCAAGGTGCTGGGCGACGACCCGCGTCCGGTCGAGACGGTCTTCGTCGGGGGCGGCACCCCGACCCTGCTGCCCGCCGCCGACCTCGGCCGGATGCTCGCCGCCATCCGCGAGGAATTCGGCCTCGCGCCCGGCGCCGAGATCACCACCGAGGCCAACCCGGAGTCCGTCGACCCCCGCTACCTCGACGGGCTGCTCGCGGGCGGGTTCAACCGGGTCTCCTTCGGTATGCAGAGCGCCCGGCAGCACGTCCTGAAGATCCTCGACCGTACGCACACCCCGGGCCGCCCCGAGGCCTGTGTCGCGGAGGCCCGCGCGGCCGGCTTCGACCACGTCAACCTCGACCTGATCTACGGCACCCCCGGCGAGACCGACGACGACTGGCGCGCCTCCCTCGACGCCGCGATCGGGGCCGGCCCCGACCATGTCTCCGCGTACGCCCTGATCGTCGAGGAGGGCACCCAGCTGGCCCGGCGGATCCGCCGCGGCGAGGTCCCGATGACCGACGACGATGTGCACGCCGACCGCTACCTCATCGCCGACGAACGCCTCGCCGCCGCCGGTTTCACCTGGTACGAGGTCTCCAACTGGGCCACCACCGACGCCGCCCGCTGCCGCCACAACGAGCTGTACTGGACCGGCGCCGACTGGTGGGGCGCGGGCCCCGGCGCCCACAGCCACGTCGGCGGCGTCCGCTGGTGGAACGTCAAACACCCCGGCGCCTACGCCCAGGCCCTCACCGAAGGCCGCTCCCCGGGCGCCGGCCGCGAGATCCTGGCGGACGAGGACCGCCGGGTGGAGCGCATCCTCCTGGAGCTGCGCCTCTCGGACGGCTGCCCCCTGGACATCCTCGCCCCGGCGGGCACGCGGGCGGCGGCCCGTGCGCTGGCCGACGGACTGCTGGAGGCCGGTCCGTACGAGGCGGGCCGAGCCGTGCTGACGCTCCGGGGGCGGCTGCTGGCGGACGCGGTGGTGCGGGATCTGGTGGACTGAGAACGTGATGTCCGCGAACGAGTGACCGATGCGGGTGCGCTGCGCGCCTGCCTACGCTGTCCATAGGCTGCCGCCAAATGAACGCGGCGGGATATGGAGGGCCACGGAGATGACCGCTGTGGATGACCGCCTGATTACTGACGCTGCCGAGATTTTCGAGAACCTGGAGGTTCCCGAAGGTTTCAAAGCCGAGCTCCTCAGGGGGGACATCGTGATGATGGCGGGGCCGGACCGGGTCCACAACGACATCGTGGAGTGCGTGCAGGACCAGATCCCCCGTGATCGCTGGCGTCGGCTGCAGACCCAGGACATCGCCATCCCCGGTGAGAACAGTGAGCCGCAGCCCGATCTCGTCGTCCTTGAGCGAGGGTCTCAGAAAGGCCCCGGCAGGCTCATCCCGGCTCCTGCGGTCACACTGCTCGTGGAGGTCGTCTCCAAGACCAGCATCGATCGGGATTATGGCGACAAGCGCTCGATCTACGCGGCGGGCAGAGTGCCCGTGTACCTGATCATCGACCCCACCGCCGGGCAATGTGTGGTGCTCACCGAACCGACGGGCAGCGGAGAGGAAGCCGACTACCAGATGGAGTGCACCACGAAGTTCGGAGTCCCCGTTCCCTTGGATGTCCTCGGCGTCAAGCTGAACACCACCGAGTTCGAGACCCTCCCCGCCGTCACACGTCACCGCCGGCCGTAACGAAGTCGATCAGCTCCTCCACCCGTCCCAGCAGCGCCGGCTCCAGGTCCTTGTAGGAGCGCACGCAGGACAGGATCCGCTGCCAGGCGGCCCCCGTGTTCTCCGGCCAGCCCAGCGCCCGGCACACCCCCGTCTTCCAGTCCTGGCCGTGCGGGACGGACGGCCAGGCCGCAATCCCGACCGAGGACGGCTTCACCGCCTCCCAGATGTCGATGTAGGGGTGGCCCACCACCAGCGCATGGGCACCGGTCACCCCGGCCGCGATACGCGACTCCTTCGAGCCGGGCACGAGATGGTCGACGAGGACGCCGAGACGGGCGTCCGGGCCGGGGGAGAAGCCGCGGACGATCGCGGGCAGGTCGTCGATGCCCTCCAGGTACTCCACGACGACGCCCTCGATACGCAGGTCGTCGCCCCACACCCGCTCCACCAGCTCGGCGTCGTGCCGGCCCTCCACATAGACGCGCCCGGCGCGGGCGACCCGTGCGCGGGCGCCGGGCACGGCGAGTGATCCCGATGCCGTACGCGCCGGAGCGGCGGCCGCCGGCCTGTCCTGGGGACGTACGAGCGTGACCACCCGCCCCTCCAGGAGGAAGCCGCGCGGCTCCATGGGGAAGACCCGGTGCTTGCCGAAGCGGTCCTCCAGGGTGACCGTCGGGCCCTGCGCCGTCTTCTCGCAGCGGATCACGGCGCCGCAGAAGCCCGAGGTGACCTCCTCGACGACCAGATCGGGATCGGCCGGCACCTCCGGGGCGGGCCGCTGCTTCTTCCAGGGCGGGGTGAGATCGGGGCTGTAGCGCCTGTTCTGCATCGAGTAGGGCCTGTTCTCTGCGGGTGGTCGGTGTTTCGGCCGGGGGGCGTGGGGCGTCCCCGGGGGATGCAGTCAGGGCGGGGTGAGGCCGGGGCCGTGGCGCTTGCTCTGCATGGGGCCTGTTCCGTCGGGCGGGCGGGTGGTGGTCAGGACAGGGGCGATGCCGAAACGGGCGGCGGTCAGGAAGGCGCGACGCCGAAGCGGGCGGCCAGGGCGTCGCGTTGGGCACGGACGAACGGGGCGTCCACCACGGCGCCATGGCCGGGAACGTACCGTGCGTCCTCACCGCCGAGGGCCAGCAGCCGCTCCAGCGCGCCGGGCCACTGCTGGGGCAGCGCGTCGGGGCCCGCCTGGGGCTCGCCGGACTCCTCGACCAGATCCCCGCAGAAGACGATCTCCGCTTCCCCGCGCCGGCCCGGTACCAGGACGGCCAGATCGTGGGCGGTGTGCCCGGGGCCGACGTTGGCGAGCAGCACCTGCCGGTCGCCGAGCTCGACGGTCAGCTGGCCGTGCACGTGGTGGTGCGGGGCGACGAGCAGATCGGCGGCCTCCGCGGCGGCATCCGCCTCGACGCCCTCGCGGACCGCGGTCCGCCGCAGCTCGTCCTTCTCGCGCCGGAGCAGCTCGCCAAGGCCGGCCGCGCCGAACACCTCGACGCCCGCGAAGGCGGCCGTGCCCAGGACATGATCGAAATGCGGATGGGTGAGCGCGACATGCGTCACTTCCCGGCCCAGTACGCCACGGATCGACCGGCGCAGATCCGCGCCGTCGCGAAGGGTCGCGCCGGTGTCGACGATCATGACGCCGGTGGTCCCGGCGATCACCCCGACCGTCTCGTCCCAGCCCGGCATCCGGCGCCTGGCGACGCCGTCACCGAGTCGTTCCCAACCGGCCTCTTCCCAAGCAGTGTGCATACCGAGACGCTAGCGCCATCGCGATAGCGTTGCCCGACAGATCGACCGAACACGGTCATCGGGCAAGTACTCCGCGCGGCCGCCCTTGCCGCAGCCGTGCTACCCGGCCGTACACTGGCTCAGGGTCTGGCACTCGGCTTGCGTGAGTGCCAGGAGAGACGAGACGGCGGACGGCCGGACTGGAGGTGCGCGGGATGCTCAGTGAACGCAGGCTGGAGGTGCTGCGCGCCATCGTCCAGGACTACGTCGGGACGGAGGAGCCGGTCGGCTCCAAGGCGCTCACCGAGCGCCATCGGCTCGGGGTCTCCCCGGCCACCATCCGCAACGACATGGCGGCCCTGGAGGACGAGGGGTTCATCGCCCAGCCGCACACCAGCGCCGGGCGGATCCCGACCGACAAGGGCTACCGCCTGTTCGTCGACAAGCTGGCCGGCGTCAAGCCGCTGTCCAGCCCGGAGCGGCGGGCGATCCAGAATTTCCTGGACGGCGCCGTCGACCTCGACGACATGGTGGGCCGCACGGTCCGGCTGCTGGCGCAGCTGACCCGGCAGGTCGCCGTCGTGCAGTATCCGTCCCTGACCCGGTCCACGGTCCGGCATGTCGAGCTGCTGGCCCTGGCCCCGGCCCGGCTGATGCTCGTACTGATCACGGACACCGGCCGGGTCGAGCAGCGGATCATCGACTGCCAGGCACCGTTCGGCGAAACCTCCCTGGCGGATCTGCGGGCGCGGCTCAACAGCCGGGTCGTCGGCCGCCGGTTCGCGGATGTGCCGCAGTTGGTGCAGGATCTCCCGGAGTCCTTCGAGCAGGACGACCGCGGCACGGTCTCGACAGTGCTGTCGGTGTTGCTGGAAACTTTGGTGGAAGAGACCGAAGAGCGGCTGATGATCGGCGGTACCGCCAATCTCACGCGCTTCGGGCACGATTTCCCCCTGACGATCCGGCCCGTGCTGGAGGCCCTTGAGGAGCATGTGGTGATGCTCAAGCTGCTCGGGGAGGCCAACGACTCGGGCATGACCGTACGTATCGGGCATGAGAATGCCCATGAAGGCCTGGCGTCCACATCGGTCGTCACGGTCGGCTACGGTTCGGGCGACGAGGCAGTCGCCAAACTCGGCGTGGTCGGACCGACCCGCATGGACTACCCCGGAACGATGGGAGCGGTACGCGCAGTGGCACGTTACGTCGGACAAATCCTCGCGGAGTCGTAAGTGGCCACGGATTATTACTCGGTCCTCGGCATCAGCCGTGATGCCTCGCAGGAACAGATCAAGAAGGCCTTCCGTCGGCTGGCGCGTGAGCTGCACCCGGACGTGAACCCGGATCCCAAGACCCAGGAGCGGTTCAAGGAGATCAACGCCGCTTACGAGGTCCTGTCGGACCCGCAGAAGAAGCAGGTCTACGACCTCGGCGGCGACCCGCTCTCGCAGGCCGGCGGCGGCCAGGGCGCGGGCGGCTTCGGCGCGGGCTTCGGCAACTTCTCCGACATCATGGACGCGTTCTTCGGCACCGCGTCGCAGCGCGGGCCGCGCTCGCGCACCCGCCGCGGCCAGGACGCCATGATCCGGCTCGACATCGAGCTGAACGAAGCGGCCTTCGGCACGACCAAGGACCTCCAGGTCGACACCGCCGTCGTCTGCACGACCTGCAGCGGCGAGGGCGCGGCGCCCGGCACCTCGGCGCAGACCTGCGACATGTGCCGCGGCCGCGGTGAGGTCTCGCAGGTCACCCGGTCCTTCCTCGGCCAGGTCATGACGTCCAGGCCGTGCCCGCAGTGCCAGGGCTTCGGCACGGTCGTGCCGACCCCGTGCCACGAGTGCGCCGGCGACGGCCGGATCCGCTCCCGCCGCACGCTGACCGTCAAGATCCCGGCCGGTGTCGACAACGGCACCCGCATCCAGCTCGCGGGCGAGGGCGAGGTCGGCCCCGGCGGCGGCCCCGCCGGTGATCTCTATGTGGAGATCCACGAGCTGGCGCACTCGGTCTTCCAGCGGCGCGGCGACGATCTGCACTGCACGGTCACCATCCCGATGACAGCGGCGGCGCTGGGCACGAAGTGTCCGCTGGAGACGCTGGACGGGGTGGAGGAGATCGATGTCCGGCCCGGTACCCAGTCCGGCCAGTCGATCCCGCTGCACCAGCGCGGGGTGACGCATCTGCGCGGCGGCGGCCGGGGCGATCTCATCGTCCATGTCGAGGTGATGACGCCGTCCAAGCTCGACCCCGATCAGGAAGAGGCGCTGCGGCGGCTGGCCAAGCTCCGCGGGGAGGAACGGCCCACGGGGCAGTTCCAGCCGGGGCAGCAGGGCTTGTTCTCGCGGCTGAAGGATGCGTTCAACGGGCGATAGCCCCAGGTCGGCCCGGGGAGCCGAAGCCGTTCGCGCTGCGGCGCAGCGGCCTCGGACCCGGTTCGGAACGGCGCGGTGGGCGTGACACGATGTGCTCATGCCCACCGCACTGACCGATCTCTGCCGCTACCCGATCGTGCAGGCCCCGATGGCGGGAGGCGGCTCAGGACCCGGGCTGGCCGCCGCCGTCTGCGGCGCCGGCGGTCTCGGCTTCCTCGCCGCCGGCTACAAAACCGCCGACGGCATGTATCAGGAGATCAAACAGCTGCGGTCGCTGACCGGCCGGCCCTTCGGCGTCAATCTCTTCATGCCGCAGCCCTCGCTGGCCGACGGCTCCGTCGTCGAGGTCTACCGCGAGCAACTCGCGGGCGAGGCCACCTGGTACGAGACCGAGCTAGGTGACACCGACGGGCCCATCGACGACGGCTACGAGGCCAAGCTCGCGATCCTGCGGGACGACCCGGTGCCGGTGGTGTCCTTCACCTTCGGCTGTCCCTCGCGCGCCGTCCTCGACGCCTTCGCCAAGCTCGGTACGTACACGGTCGTCACGGTCACCACCGCCGCCGAGGCGCAGGCCGCGCAGTGGTCGGGCGCCGACGCGGTGTGTGTGCAGGGCGTGGAGGCCGGCGGCCACCAGGGCACCCACCGGGACGATCCGCATGCGGACGGGACCGGCTCGGGGCTGGGCCTGCTGGCGCTGCTCGGCCAGGTCCACGAGGCCGTGCAGATCCCGGTGATCGCCGCGGGCGGGCTGATGCGCGGGGCGCAGATCGCGTCGGTGCTGGCCGCCGGGGCGAGCATGGCGCAGCTGGGCACCGCCTTCCTCGCCACCCCGGAGTCGGGCGCCAACCCGCTGCACAAGCACGCACTGACCAACCCGCTGTTCACGCATACGGAGTTGACCCGGGCGTTCTCCGGGCGGCCGGCCCGCGGACTGGTGAACCGCTTCATGCGCGAGCACGGCCCGTACGCCCCGGCCGCCTACCCGGCCGTCCACTACCTCACCTCCACCGTGCGCAAGGCCGCGGCCAAGGCGGGCGACGCGCAGGGCATGAACCTGTGGGCGGGACAGGGGCACCGGCTGGCGCGGGAGCTGCCCGCCGCGCGGCTCGTGGAAGTACTGGCGGTCGAACTGGACGCGGCGCGCGCCGCGTTGAGCCTCCCGGGTGCCGGCAGAGCCTCATGACCGCGCCGGTATTCCTCGTCGATTCGCTCGCGGACGTACGGGCCGGCGGCACCCTGACCCTGGACGGCCCCGAGGGCCGGCACGCGGTGTCGGTGCGCCGGCTGCGGGTCGGTGAGGAGGTCGTCCTGACGGACGGCCACGGTGCGGGCGCGCACGGCACGGTCGCCGCCGTCGAGGGCAAGGACCGGCTCACCGTCGCGGTCACGGAGCTGCGCACCGAGGCCCCGCCGAACCCCACGATCACCGTCGTCCAGGCGCTCCCCAAGGGCGACCGCGGCGAGCTGGCCGTCGAGACGATGACCGAGACCGGGGTGGACGGCATCGTGCCCTGGGCGGCGGCGCGTTGCGTCACCCAGTGGAAGGGCGAGCGGGCCGCCAAGGCGCTGGGCAAATGGCGCGCCACCGCCCGCGAGGCGGGCAAGCAGTCGCGTCGGCTGACCTTCCCCGAGGTCGCGGACCCGCTGACGACCAAGCAGGTGGCCACCCTGCTCGCCGACGCCGATTTCGCGGCCGTCCTCCACGAGGAGGGCAGCTCGCCGCTCGCCACCGCCGAACTCCCCGCCGAGGGCCGGATCGTGCTCGTCGTCGGGCCGGAGGGCGGAGTCTCCCCGGAGGAGCTCACCCTCTTCGCCGAGGCCGGCGCCAAGCCCTACCGCCTGGGGACGACCGTGCTGCGCACCTCCACGGCGGGCACCGCGGCCACGGCGCTGCTGCTGGGGCGCACGGGGCGCTGGAGCTAGCGCACGGCTTCCGGATCGGCCCGGATCGGCCCCGAGGTCGGTCCGGATCGGACCGTGGCGTCCAGTGCGGCGCCCTATCGCGGCGGAGCATCGTCCGTGTACGGGGCGTACCCGGGCGGGGCGGCGGCGCGCCGGCCGCCCCAAGGGCCCGTCGGCGCACCCCCGTTGGGTGTGCGGTGACCGGCCCCGGGCGGCTGCCGGGTCAGATCAGCTCTGCCGCCAGCGTGATGTTCTTGACGCCCGCCAGCGCCTGGCTCACCGGGCAGTTGGCCTTGGCGTCCTCGGCCGCCGCCCGGAAGTCCTCCTCGGACAGACCGGGGACGCGGGCCTTGACGGTCAGTGCGATGGCGGTGATGCCCTCGCCCGGCTGGAAGGTGACATCCGCCCGGGTGTCCAGGGCCTCGACGGTGTAGCCCTTGCCCGCCAGGCCGTGCGAGAAGGCCATGGAGTAGCAGGAGGAGTGGGCCGCCGCGATCAGCTCCTCGGGGCTGGTGACGCCCTCGGGCTGCTCCGCGCGGGCGGGCCAGTTCACGTCGTAGGTACCGACCTTGGAGGAGTCCAGGGCGACGGTGCCCTTGCCCTCCAGGAGGTTGCCTTCCCAGTGGGTCGTGGCGGTGCGCGTGGTTGCCATGGTGCATAACTCCCGGTTGTGGGCGTAAGCGATCACCGGCCAGCTTAGGCGTGCACGCGCCGATCCGCCGTCGCGGCCGTGGCGGAGCCGGCCGCGGGCGCTCCCGTGCGGCGGGCCGTGCGGGGCGGGGAAGCCGCGCGGCGTGGGGTGGGGTGGGCCCTCGGGTGCGGCCCGCCCGGTAGCATCCGAGGCCGTGCGCACCGTGCGTACGACCAAGACCTGGGAGGTGCCGCCGGTGGCGGGAGAACCGCAGGCCGACTGCCTGTTCTGCAAGATCGTGGCGGGGGAGGTACCGGCGACCATCGTCCGGGAGACGGACACCACCGTCGCGTTCCGCGACATCAACCCCCAGGCGCCCACGCACGTCCTGGTGATCCCCAAGGTGCACTACCCGGACGCCGCGAACCTGGCCGCCGCCGAACCGCAGATCGTCGCCGACATACTGCGCGAGTCCCGCGAGGTCGCCGCCGAGGACAAGGTCGAGGACAGGGGCTACCGGGTCGTCTTCAACACCGGCGCCGGCGCGGGCCAGACCGTCTTCCACGCCCACCTGCACGTGCTCGGCGGCCGCGGCCTCCAGTGGCCCCCGGGGTAAGCGACCGTGTCCGTACGTGAATTGGTGGTCCTCGGCACCGCGAGCCAGGTCCCCACGCGGCACCGCAACCACAACGGCTATGTGCTGCGCTGGGACGGCCAGGGGCTGCTCTTCGACCCCGGCGAGGGGACCCAGCGCCAGATGCTGCGCGCCGGGGTCGCCGCCCACGACCTCCACCGGATCTGCATCACGCATTTCCACGGCGACCACTCGCTCGGCCTGGCCGGGGTGATCCAGCGGATCAACCTCGACCGGGTGCCGCACCCGGTCACCGCCCACTACCCGGCGAGCGGCGAGCACTTCTTCGACCGGCTGCGCTATGCCACCGCGTACCGGGAGACGGTCCACCTGGTCCAGCGGCCGGTGGCCGTCGACGGTGAGCTGGAGCGCTCGGCGTCGTACGTCCTGGAGGCGCGCAAGCTCTCGCACCCGGTCGAGTCGTACGGATACCGCCTCATCGAACCGGACTCCCGCCGGATGCTGCCGGAGCGGCTGGCGGCGCACGGCATCGCCGGACCGGACGTCGGGCGCCTCCAGCGGCTCGGCGAGCTGAACGGCGTCACCCTCGACGAGGTGAGCGAGCAGCGCCCCGGCCAGCGGTTCGCGTTCGTCATGGACACCCGGCTGTGCGAGGGCGTCCATGCGCTCGCCGAGGGGGCGGACATGCTCGTGATCGAGTCGACGTTCCTGGACGAGGACGTCCAACTTGCCCTCGACCACGGGCACTTGACCGCCGGGCAGGCGGCGGAGGTGGCGGCGTCGGCGGGGGTGCGGCACCTCGTGCTGACGCACTTCTCGCAGCGTTACGACGACCCCGCGGAGTTCGAGCGGCAGGCCCGCGCGGCGGGCTTCACGGGGGAGTTGACCATCGCCAAGGACCTGATGCGGGTGCCGGTGCCCAAGCGGCGCTGAACGCCCGGCGGAGGGCGGTCCGCCGGGCGCGCGCCGCTTCCTACGGCAGGTAGTACATCGGGTTCGGCAGCTTGAACGTCCGGTCCCCGGCGCCGCCGTTCAGATCGCTGTACTGGTCACCGAAGTTGGCGACGACCCGGTAGCCGAGGGACTCGATGTGCTTGCGGGTGCCCGACTTGTACTCGACGGTGGTGCAGGTGGCGCCGCAGGGCAGGTAGGCCGGCGGGTGCTCCTTGTTCTTCAGGTAGACGTGCCGGCGGTCCAGGGGCACGCCGTAGCCGACGTTCTTGAGGTTGCGGACGCTCCAGTCGCGCTGCGCCTCCTTGCGGCCGGTCAGGAAGAACACCTCGGCGCCCTTGTCGTGGGCCCAGTTGACGAGCCGGTTCATGCCGAAGACGGGGTCCATGTCGGTGTGGGCCAGGTACTTGTCCTGGCTCTCCTCGGTGTAGTGGAAGCCGACCTGGAGCTCGTAGTTGTAGGTGAGCAGGGTGGTGTCGTCCATGTCGAGGACGATGGCCGGCTTGGCCTGCTTGCCCGTCCGGCCGTGCTGCGCGAGGGCCCTGGACAGATAGCCGCGCGCCTTGGCCTCGATGCCGTGGACCTGACGTGCGTAGTTGCTGTGCGGGGAGGCGTAGTGCTCGCCGTCCGCCGTCACCGTGTCGCCGTAGTACGCCTTGATCTTGTCCTGCACCTGCGTGAGGTTGGGGATCTCCTTGTCGGTGCGCGGCACGGAGTGTTCGGCGGTGGCCTGGCCGATGCCGAAGACCGCGGTGCCGGCGACGAGGGCGGCGACCGTCGTGGCGCCGAGGCGGGCCCTTCGGGAGAGGGCGGGGCGGAAACGGGCGGGGCGCGGCATGCGCGGCTCCTCAAGAAGACATGAACGGGACTCCGTAGGTCTAACAGAGCCTCATTTCGGTATCTACGCGCGAAGATTCAACCCTTGGTAAAGGCTCATGCGGTGCGGGCTCTTGACGGTCGTGAGGCGGGCTCCCTAACCTCCAACTCCATCTGTAGACGCCATCTACATATGAAAACAGCCCTCGATCGCGTAGGAGCCTCCTGGATGACGGACGCCAAGAACCGCCTCACGATCACCGAGGTCCGGCTCACCCCGATCCTGGTGGCCGATCCGCCGCTGCTGAACATCCAGGGCGTGCACCAGCCTTATACCCCCCGGCTGATCATCGAGCTGACCACCGAGGACGGTGCCACCGGGCTCGGCGAGACCTACGGGGACACCAAGTACCTGGAGCTGGCCCAGCCGTTGGCCAGTGCGCTGATCGGCCGGTCGGTCACGGACCTGAACGCCCTGCCCGCGCTCGCCGCCGAGGTGTGCGGTGACTCACCGGCCGCGACCGGCGCCGACGCGGTGGACGTCGGCGGGCTGCGCGGCGTCCAGACCGCCGACAAGCTGCGGCTGTCCGTCCTCTCCGGCTTCGAGGTCGCCTGCCTGGACGCCTGGGGCCGGTCCGCCGGACTGCCCGTGCACGCCCTGCTCGGCGGCAAGGTCCGCGACCGCGTGGAGTTCAGCGCCTACCTCTTCTACCGCTGGGCCGGGCACCCCGGCGGCCGGGGGGAGCGTGACGACTGGGGCGCGGCGCTCGACCCGGCCGGCGTCGTCTCCCAGGCGCGCCGGTTCGCCGACACCTACGGCTTCACGTCCTTCAAGCTCAAGGGCGGGGTCTTCGCACCCGCGCAGGAGATCGCCGCGGTCCGGGCGCTGGCCGCCGAGTTCCCCGGGCAGCCGCTGCGGCTCGACCCCAACGGCGCCTGGAGCGTACGGACTTCGCTGGCGGTGGCGGAGGAGCTGCGGGACGTCCTGGAGTACCTGGAGGACCCGGCGAGCGGTACGTTCCGGATGGCGGAGGTGGCCGCCGCCACACCGCTCCCGCTCGCCACGAACATGTGCGTGACGACCTTCGACGAGATCGCCGAGGCGTTCACCCGGGGCGCCGTCCAGGTGGTGCTCTCCGACCACCACTACTGGGGCGGGCTGCGCGCCACCCGTGAACTCGCCGCCGTCTGCCGCACCTTCGGCGTCGGCCTGTCCATGCACTCCAACACCCACCTCGGTATCAGCCTCGCCGCGATGACCCAGGTCGCGGCGACCGTGCCCAACCTCGACTACGCCTGCGACAGCCACTACCCCTGGCAGACCGAGGACGTCCTCACCGAGCGGCTCACCTTCCGCGACGGCCGGGTGGACGTCAGCGACGCCCCCGGCCTCGGCGTCACCCTCGACTGCGACCGGCTCGCCGTACTGCACCGCCGCTGGCTGGCCGACGACGGCGGCCTGCGCGACCGCGATGACGCCGCGGCGATGCGGCTGGCCGACCCGGACTGGGCCGCCCCCGCCATGCCCCGCTGGTGACCCCCGGGGGCCCGCCCCAACTCCCCGGCCGTCCCTGGGCGGCCGGACGACAACGGAGTCGCATGTGAGCACCGCCCCGGACCACCCCGCCCCTCAGGAGCCCCGCGACCCGCATCTGCAGGGCGCCGTGGGGAAGATCTTCAAGCGCGTCGTCCCGCTGTTCTTCGTGATGTTCGTCGCCAACTACGTCGACCGCGTCAACATCGGCTTCGCCCAGGACCAGTTGCGCGCCGACGTCGGCATCTCCGCGGCCGCCTTCGGCTTCGGCGCCGGCCTGTTCTTCGTCGCGTATGCGCTCTTCGAAGTGCCCAGCAACCTGCTCATGGAGCGATTCGGCGCGAAGCTCTGGCTCACCCGGATCATGATCACCTGGGGTCTGGTGGCCACCGCCATGGCCTGGGTGACCAGCACCGAGATGTTCTACGCGCTGCGCTTTCTCCTCGGTGTCGCGGAGGCGGGATTCTTTCCCGCGGTCATCTACTACTTCGCCCGCTGGCTGCCGGACGCCGACCGCGGCCGGGCCACCGCGATCTTCCTGATGGGCTCGGGCACCGCCGCCGTCATCGCCGGACCGCTGTCCGGGGCCCTGCTGGAGATGCACGGGCTGCTGGGCCACAGCGGCTGGCAGTGGATGTTCTTCATCGAAGGCGTGGTCTCCGTACTGCTCGGCCTGGTCGTCTTCCGCTTCCTGGACAACCGCCTGGAGGACGCCACCTGGCTCACCGGCCCGGAGAAGGCCGCGCTCGCGACGGCGATCGACGCCGAACAGGCGGCCCGCACCGCCGCGCGCGGCACCGCGAAGGTCTCCCGCTGGAAGCTGCTCACCGACCCGCAGCTGCTCCTGTTCTGCTGGCTGTACTTCGCCATCTCCCTCGCCCTGTACGCGGTCACCTTCTGGCTGCCGAGCATCGTCGACGACATCGCCGGGCTCTCCGAGTTCCAGGTGGGGCTGCTGGTCGCGGTGCCCTGGCTGTGCGCGATCGCCGCGGTGTACGTCACGGGGCGGGCCTCGGACCGTACGGGCCGGCGCCGTCCCTTCCTGGCCTGCGCGCTGCTGGCCGGGGCGGCCGGCACCCTGCTGGCCACCCTGGGGTCCCCCTGGTTCGCCCTGGCCGCCCTGTGTCTCGCGGCGATGGGCTTCAAGACGTCCTCCCCGGTCTTCTGGACGATTCCGCAGAGCTACCTGGACGCCCGGATCGCGGCGCCCGCCATCGCACTGGTCAACTCCCTGGGCAACCTCGGCGGGTTCGTCTCGCCGACCGCCTTCGGGGTCCTCCAGGACGCCACCGGATCGACCCGCGGCGGGCTCATCGGCCTGTCGGTGGTGGGCGTCCTGGCGGCGCTCACCGTCGCGCTGGTCCGCGGCGGCGGGCACCACGAACGGGCGCGCGGCCGGCGGCCCCGGGCCGGAGATCACGGACCCGGCCGTGGTCCTGTGCCTGGTGGCCCGGCACGCGTACGGTGAGGCACGGCTCAGTGGCGGTGCGCCACAGTGGTCCCGTACGTGATCTTTGAAAGGGGCTGTCCCGATGGCACAGGAAGTGCGCGGCGTGATTGCGCCGGGGAAGAACGAACCGGTCCGGCTGGAGACCATCCTGGTGCCGGATCCGGGCCCCGGCGAGGCCGTGGTGAAGATTCAGGCGTGCGGGGTGTGCCACACCGATCTGCACTACAAGCAGGGCGGCATCAACGACGACTTCCCGTTCCTGCTCGGGCACGAGGCGGCCGGCATCGTGGAGTCGGTCGGCACCGGGGTCACCGACGTGGCGCCGGGGGACTTCGTCGTCCTCAACTGGCGGGCGGTGTGCGGCCAGTGCCGTGCGTGTCTGCGCGGCCGCCCCCAGTACTGCTTCGACACCCACAACGCCCGCCAGAAGATGACCCTGAAGGACGGCACGGAGCTGAGCCCGGCGCTGGGCATCGGCGCCTTCGCCGACAAGACGCTGGTCGCCTCCGGGCAGTGCACCAAGGTCAACCCGGAGATGGCGCCCGAGGCGGCCGGCCTGCTGGGCTGCGGGGTGATGGCGGGCATCGGCGCCGCCATCAACACCGGCGGCGTCGGGCGGGGTGACTCGGTCGCGGTCATCGGCTGTGGCGGCGTCGGCGACGCGGCCGTGGTGGGGGCGCGGCTGGCCGGAGCAGTCAAGATCATTGCGGTGGACATCGACGACCGCAAACTGGAGACCGCGCGCTCCATGGGCGCCACCCATACGGTCAACTCCCGCTCCACCGACCCCGTCGAGGCGGTGCGCGAGCTGACCGGCGGCTTCGGCGCGGATGTCGTCATCGACGCGGTCGGCCGCCCCGAGACCTACCGGCAGGCGTTCTACGCCCGCGACCTGGCCGGGACCGTCGTCCTGGTCGGCGTCCCCACCCCGGACATGACCCTGGAACTCCCCCTCCTGGACGTCTTCGGCCGCGGCGGCGCCCTCAAATCCTCCTGGTACGGCGACTGTCTGCCCTCCCGCGACTTCCCGATGCTGGTCGATCTGCATCTCCAGGGACGGATCGACCTGGGGGCGTTCGTCACCGAGACGATCGGCATCGAGGACGTGGAGCAGGCCTTCGAGCGGATGGAGTCGGGCGATGTCCTGCGTTCGGTGGTGACGCTCTGATGGCGGCCCGCATCGACCACCTGGTCACCTCCGGAACCTTCTCCCTCGACGGCGGCACCTGGGACGTCGACAACAACGTATGGATCGTCGGCGATGACGACGAGGCGATCGTCATCGACGCCGCCCATGACGCCGACGCCATCCTCGAAGCCCTCGGCGGCCGGACGCTGCGCGCGATCGTCTGCACCCATGGGCACAACGACCACATCGACGCGGCCCCGGCGCTGGCCTCCCGCACCGGCGCCCGGATCCATCTGCACCCCGCCGACCTGCCGTTGTGGAAGATGACGCACTCGGACACCTCGCCGGACGCGGAGCTGGCGGACGGCCAGGTGCTGACCATCGCCGGTACGGATCTGACCGTGCTGCACACCCCGGGCCATGCGCCCGGCGCGGTCTGCCTTTACGCCCCCGAGCTGGGCACCGTGTTCACCGGCGACACCCTCTTCCAGGGCGGCCCCGGCGCGACCGGCCGGTCCTTCTCGGACTTCCCGACGATCGTGGCCTCGATCCGGGACCGGCTGCTGGACCTGCCGCCGGAGACACAGGTCCGTACCGGACACGGCGATGCGACGACGATCGGGGCGGAGGCCCCACATCTGGAGGAGTGGATCAAGCGCGGCCACTAAGGGCATGGGCGGGCACATCCCGTAGGGGGTGCACGCGCCCCTTGCGGGCCACAACGCGGCGGGGGCGGAGGGTATTCCGTGGCCTTCCGCCTCCGTGGCCTCACACCTCCGTGCCGTTCACGCCTGCGTGGCTGCCCGCCTTCGTGCTGTCACGCCCCCGTGCCGTCCCGCCTTCGTGCCGTCACGCCTCCGTGGCCGCCCGCTCCAGAATGCGGGCGGCCACGGCGGGGGAGTCCACCAGCGGATGCAGCGCCAGCGCCCGCAGCGCGGCGTCCCTGTCCTTGTAGGTCGCCGCCTCCACGGTCGCCCGCTCCACCGCCTTGACCTGCAGCATCAGCCCCAACTGGTCCTCCCGCAGCGGCGCGCAGGGCAGCGGCCTGGCGCCCTGCGCGGTCACCTCGCACACCGTCTCCACGATCGCGTCCGGCGCCAGCTGCGGCACCGTCGTCCCGTTGCGGACGTTGAGGATCAGCCGGGTCCCGCTGTCGCCCACGATGGCGTGCATCAACGCCAGCGCCACCCGGTCGTAGCCGCCGCCCTCCAGATCGTGGCTGTCGCGCTGCCAGCCGCCGCTGGCCTCCCTGCTGTGCGCCATATACGTCTCCTCGCGCTCCAGCCGGGTGCGCTCCCACAGCTCGTACGCCCCCTCCGGGCCGCCGGCCGCCGCGGCCCGCTCGAAGAAGCCGCCCTGCTGCTGGTCGAGGAATTCGCCGCGGGTCTCCCGGGTGTCCCGTACGGAGCCGAGGGTCTCGCGGCGGAAGTAGTAGTAGTGCAGATACTCGTTGGGGAGCGCGCCCAGGGTCCGCAGCCAGTCGGCGCCGAAGAGCCGGCCCTCCTCGAAGGAGCCCAGTGCGGCGTCGTCGGCGAGCAGTCCCGGCAGCAGCTCGGTGCCGTCCAGCGTCAACGACCGCAGCCAGCCGAGGTGGTTGAGCCCCACGTAGTCGTAGCTCGCCCGGTTCGTGTCCGCCAGGGCCGCCGGGTCCGCGCCGGCCGCCCGCGCCGCCCGGCGCACCAGCCCCACCGGCGAATCGCAGATCCCGATGACGCGGTCGCCGAGCACCTGGGACATCGCCTCGGTGACCGTGCCCGCGGGGTTGGTGAAGTTGATGACCCAGGCCCCCGGGGCGAGCGCCGCCACCCGCTCGGCGATGTGCAGTGCCACCGGGACCGTCCGCAGCCCGTAGAGGACACCGCCCGCGCCGACCGTCTCCTGGCCGAGCACCCCCTCGGACAACGGGATCCGCTCGTCGCGTATCCGGCCGGCCGTGCCGCCCACCCGGATCGCCGAGAAGACGAAGTCTGCGCCGGTCAGCGCGTCGTCCAGGCCGTCCGCGACCCGTACGGGCACCGGCGCCGGATGCCCCTGCGCCAGCCGCGTCAGCACCTCGGCGATCACCGCCACCCGGCGCGGATCGGTGTCGTGCAGCACCACCTCGGAGACGGAGTGTGCCGGGTCGTCCAGCAGCGCGCGGTAGACCAGCGGCACCCGGAAGCCGCCCCCGCCGAGAATCGTCAGCCTCATGGGGCGGAACGTACCGCAGCATCAGGCACACTGGCGGCACGTGCCGATACGAGAGGAGCGAGCACGGTGAGCAGCCGACGCGATGACCAACCGCCCGCGGGCCCGGCCGCGGTGCCACCGCCCCTCGATCCGCTCGCCGGGGTGCGCGCCGCCGGCGATCCGCACACCGACGTCTATCTCACCGGCACGGTCTTCCTGGACATCATCTTCACCGGCCTGGATTCCGCACCGGTCCGCGGCACCGAATCCTGGGCCCGCGGCATGGGCTCCAGCCCCGGCGGCGTCGCCAACATGGCCACCGCGCTGGCCCGGCTCGGGCTGCGCACCTCGCTCGCCGCCGCGTTCGGCGACGACCACTACGGCGAGTACTGCTGGGAGGCGCTCGAACAGGGCGAGGGCATCGACCTGGCGCTGTCACGCACCGTCCCCGGCTGGCACTCCCCGGTCACCGTCTCCATGGCGTACGAGGGCGAGCGCACGATGGTCTCGCACGGCCATGAGGCGCCGCCGCCCGATTTCGCCTTCGACGGCAAGCACGCCCCGGGCTGCCCGCCGCCGTCCCGCGCCTGCATCGCCTCGCTGGTGCCGGGCCGCCGGCGGGAGGGCTGGCTGGGCTGCGCGGCCGGCCGCGGCAGCCGCATCTTCGCGGATGTGGGCTGGGACGACACCGGCCGCTGGGACCCGGCCGACCTCGCCGACCTCGAACATTGCGAGGCGTTCCTGCCCAACGCCGAGGAGGCGATGCGCTACACCCGTACGGACTGCCCGCGCGCCGCCGCCCACAAGCTCGCCGACCGGGTGCCGCTCGCGGTGGTCACGCTCGGTGAGGAGGGCGCCTACGCGGTGGACGGGCGGACCGGCGAGAGCGCCGAGGTGCCCGCCATCGCCGTGGAGGCGCTGGATCCCACGGGCGCCGGAGATGTCTTCGTCGCCGGGTTCGTCACCGGCACGCTCGCCGACTGGCCGCTCACCGACCGGCTCGCCTTCGCGGGGCTGAGCGCCGCGCTGTCCGTGCAGGAGTTCGGCGGCTCGCTGTCCGCGCCGGGCTGGGCCGAGATCGCCGGCTGGTGGCAGCAGGTGCGGGGCTACGAGGCGGGCGCGCCCGGCGCGCTGCGCCGCCAGTACGCCTTCCTGGACGAGGTGCTGCCCGCGGCCTACCGGCCCGCCCCGCTGGCCCGCGCCGTCCCCACGATCGGCTTCCGCCGCCCGGCCTGAGCGGTCCCGGACCGGGCCGGGCGCGCCCCGGCTGCCCGCCCCGGCAGGAAAAGCCCTCGGGCCTGTCAGTGCCCCGTCGTACTCTTGTATCCCAAGGAGTCGAGTGCAGGTCGAGTGCAGGCAGGCACCTCTACGAGCAAAGGATGGGGGTTGAGCAGGCCACCGAGCCGCCCCATGACTCAGACACCTACGCAACCGCAGGCACGCGCCCAGTTCACCGTCCCGGCCAAACACCCGATGGTCACGGTCCTGGGGTCCGGAGACTCCCTTCTGCGCGTGATCGAAAAAGCCTTCCCGGCGACCGACATCCATGTCCGGGGCAATGAAGTCAGCGCTGTCGGCGACGCCGGGGAAGTCGCCCTCGTCCAGCGCCTTTTCGACGAGATGATGCTGGTGCTCCGCACCGGACAACCGATGACGGAGGACGCAGTGGAACGCTCCATCGCGATGCTGCGCGCGGCGGAGGACGGCGAGGGAGCCGTGAGTGAGACGCCCGCCGAGGTGCTCACCCAGAACATCCTGTCCAACCGCGGCCGCACGATCCGGCCCAAGACCCTCAACCAGAAACGCTATGTCGACGCCATCGACGAGCACACCGTGGTCTTCGGCATCGGCCCGGCCGGCACCGGCAAGACCTACCTCGCGATGGCCAAGGCCGTGCAGGCGCTGCAGGCCAAGCAGGTCAACCGCATCATCCTGACCCGCCCCGCGGTCGAGGCCGGCGAGCGGCTCGGTTTCCTGCCCGGCACCCTCTACGAGAAGATCGACCCGTATCTGCGCCCGCTCTACGACGCGCTGCACGACATGCTCGACCCCGACTCCATCCCGCGCCTGATGGCCGCGGGCACGATCGAGGTCGCGCCGCTGGCGTACATGCGCGGCAGGACGCTCAATGACGCGTTCATCATTCTCGACGAGGCGCAGAACACGAACCCCGAGCAGATGAAGATGTTCCTCACCCGCCTCGGCTTCGAATCGAAGATCGTCATCACCGGCGATGTCACCCAGGTCGACCTCCCCGGCGGCACGAAGAGCGGTCTGCGCCAGGTCCGGGACATCCTGGACGGCGTGGACGATGTGCATTTCTCCCTGCTCACCAGCCAGGACGTGGTCCGCCACAAGCTGGTCGGCCGTATCGTCGACGCCTACGAGAAGTACGACAGCCGCAACGGCAAGTGAGCCCCGGCCGGCCGGGGCTACCGGCCGGCCCGTGCCCGGCAACCAGAAGCGAGAAGCAACTCCCCCATGTCCATCGACGTCAACAACGAGTCCGGCACGGCCGTCGACGAGCAGGCCATCCTGGATGTCGCCCGCTACGCCGTCGCCCGGATGCGTATCCACCCGCTCTCCGAGCTGTCCGTGATCGTCGTGGACGCCGAGGCCATGGAGCAGCTCCACATCCAGTGGATGGACCTGCCGGGACCGACCGATGTCATGTCCTTCCCGATGGACGAGCTGCGTCCGCCGGTGAAGGACGACGAGGAGCCCCCGCAGGGGCTCCTCGGTGACATCGTGCTGTGCCCGGAGGTCGCCAAGAAGCAGGGCGAGGAGGCCCCGACCGGGCACAGCATGGACGAGGAGCTCCAGCTGCTCACCGTCCACGGTGTGCTCCACCTCCTCGGCTACGACCACGAAGAGCCGGACGAGAAGGCCGAGATGTTCGGCCTGCAGGCGGCGATCATCGACGGCTGGCGGACCGAGCAGGGCCACACCGGCCCCTCGCCGGCCCCCACCGTGACCTGACGGGACACCCCGATGACCACCCAGCTGATCGCGGTCGCGGTCCTGCTCGTCGTGATCGCCTGGCTCGCCGCCTGCGCGGAGGCCGGTCTGGCCCGTACGACCAGCTTCCGGGCCGAGGAGGCCGTCCGCTCCGGCCGCCGCGGCAGCGCCAAGCTCGCCGCGGTCGCCGCGGACCCCACCCGCTATCTCAATGTCGCCCTGCTGGTGCGGGTCGGCTGCGAGATGGCCGCCGGTGTCCTGGTCACCTACGCCTGTCTGCGCTCCTTCGACAAGACGTGGCAGGCGCTGACCGTCGCCATCGCCGTGATGGTGCTGGTCTCCTATGTCGCCGTCGGCGTCTCGCCGCGGACCATCGGCCGCCAGCACCCGCTGAACACCGCCACCGCCGCCGCCTATGTGCTGCTGCCGCTGGCCCGCATCATGGGACCCGTCCCGCAGCTGCTGATCCTCCTCGGCAACGCCCTCACCCCCGGCAAGGGCTTCCGCAAGGGCCCGTTCGCCTCCGAGGCCGAGCTGCGCTCGCTGGTCGACCTCGCGGAGAAGGAGTCGCTGATCGAGGACGAGGAGCGCCGGATGGTGCACTCCGTCTTCCAGCTCGGTGACACCCTCGTCCGCGAGGTGATGGTGCCGCGGACGGATCTGGTCGCCGTCGAGCGCTTCAAGACCATCCGCCAGGCGCTGACCCTCGCCCTGCGCTCCGGCTTCTCGCGCATCCCGGTGACCGGCGAGAACGAGGACGATGTCGTCGGCGTGGTCTACCTCAAGGACCTCGCCCGCAAGGTCCACATCAGCCGCGACGCCGAGAACGAGCTGGTATCCACGGCCATGCGCCCCGCCGTTTTCGTTCCCGACACCAAGAATGCCGGTGATCTGCTGCGCGAAATGCAGCAGGACCGCAATCATGTCGCGGTGGTCATCGACGAATACGGCGGCACCGCCGGCATTGTCACCATCGAGGACATCCTGGAGGAGATCGTCGGCGAGATCACCGACGAATACGACCGGGAACTGCCGCCCGTCGAAGACCTCGGCGACGGCCGCTATCGCGTCACCTCCCGCCTGGACATCGGCGACCTCGGCGAGCTGTACGGCCTGGCCGAGCTGGATGACGAGGACGTCGAAACGGTCGGTGGGCTGCTCGCCAAGCTCCTCGGCCGGGTCCCCATCGCCGGCGCCACCGCCGAGGTGGACCTCTCCGACGACGCGACCGACCCGGGTCTGAAGGCGCTCCGGCTGACCGCGGAGTCACCGGGCGGCCGCCGCAACAAGATCATTACGGTGCTGTGCGAGCCGGTGCGTCCCCAGGGCGCGACCGCCGCCGAGGAGCCCTGGGCGGGCGGGCGCTCCGCCGGCTGAACGCGTGCGGAATTCGATGCGTAATTCCTTGTGACGGCGAAAACGTTTCCCGCCACCGCACTCCATGCGGCTACTTATCTCCAGTTCACCGGAAATGTTCTGCAAGCCATTTCCGAGGGGCCTGGATTCCGCGACGCACCGCATGGAAAGATCTTCAGGCGGTCGCCGAGAACGTGACCGCCCTGCGTGAGAGAAATCGTGAAAGAAATCTTTCCGCGCAGGCTGCCCCGGCGCGGGGGACCGGGGCAGCCTTCTTCTTCCGTCAGCCGCGGCGCGTCGTACGGACCGTCCGCAGCCCGGCCGTGACCAGCAGCGTCACCACCGCGACCAGCGCCGCGTCCAGGCCCAGTCCCAGCTTGATGCCGCCGAGCGTGGCGTCGGCGAAGCCGCTGCCGCCCGCCCGCAGCGCGGCGATATGCGCCGAGGCGGCCGCGCTCAGCAGCGGAATGCCGAGGGTGATGCCCACCTGCTGCGAGCTGGTGACCAGACCGGTCGCCAGGCCCTGCTCGGCGTCCGGGACGCCGGAGGTGGCGGTCACGCCGTAGGAGATGATCGCCCACAGATGGCCGAGGCTGGCGAAGGTCACCCCGATCAGGGCCAGCCACATTCCGCTGCCGGTGCCCAGCCCCAGCAGCGCGGCCGTGAAACCGGCCTGCAGCAGCAGCCCGGTCAGCAGGGTGCGGCGGGCGCCCAGCCGGCCGATGACCTTCGGGGCGACGAGGCCGGCGAACGCCGAGACCACGCCCTGCACACCGAAGAGCAGACCGGTCCGGAAGGCGGACAGCCGCAGCACTTCCTGGAGGTAGAGCGTCATCAGGAAGACGACGGTGCTCATCATCGCGAAGGTCGTCAGACCCGCCAGATTGCCCCAGGCGACGGTCCGGCGGCGCAGCATCGGCAGGGACACCAGCGGCTGGTCGGCCCGCGACTCCACCCGTACGAACGCGGCCAGCAGCGCCACGCCCGCGATCAGTGTCACCAGCACGTCCGGGCGGCCGAAGCCCTGCGCGGCGGCGGTCGACAGCGCGTAGATCAGCGACAGCAGCCCGCCGGTGACGGTGACCGCCCCGGGCACATCGATCCGCGCCCGCTGCGGGCCGTCCGGGCCCTGGGGGCGGGACTCGGTCAGCAGCACCGGCGCCGCGGCCAGTACGGCCACCCCGGCCGCGGACAGCAGGCCCATGGTCGAGCGCCAGCCCAGCACGTCCGTCATCACCCCGCCCAGCACCATGCCGATGGTGAAGCCCATCGAGAGCAGGGTGCCGCTGATGCCCAGGGCGCGTTCGCGCTGCGGGCCCTCGGCGAAGGTGGTGGTCAGCAGCGACATTCCGGTGGGCACGATGATCGCGGCGCCCAGTCCCTGCAGCGCACGCCCGGCCAGGAACGCCGTCGGGGACCAGGCGAGCGCGGCCAGGACCGAGGCCGCGGCGAACAGCGCGAGCCCGATGAGGAACAGCTTGCGCCGCCCGAAGAGATCGGCGATCCGGCCGGAGAGCAGCAGAAAGCCGCCGGAGGGCAGCGCGAAGGCGGTGACCGCCCACTGCAGATCGGCCTGGCCCATGCCCAGGTCCCTGCCGAGCACGGGCAGCGCCACATTCAGGATGGAGAAATCCAGCGCGACGATGAATTGCGCCGCACACAGGAGAAGCAGGATGAGCTTGGCCCGCGGGGTCAGCCGCACGTCGGCGGGAGCGGCGGCGGCTGCGGCGAGGGTCCGGGAGGCGTTCTCCAGGGGACCCGGGCCCGGCGGGGTGCCGGTGGGCAGCGAGGTCTCGGTTACTGGCATGCAATGAGCCTGCGGTCCCGGAATACGCCGTGGGGAGCGGGAACTTATCGTGGTGTCCGCACCACCAGCCACGCCGACAGGGGGAGAAACGTGGTCGTGAACGCTGCCAGACAGGACACCACGCGCCGACGCCAGGAACTGCGCGACTTCCTGATGAGCCGCCGTGCCCGGGTCACCCCGGCCGAGGCGGGCCTGCCCGACGGCGGTCGCCGCCGCACCCCGGGACTGCGCCGCGAGGAGGTCGCCGTCCTCGCCGGGGTCGGTGCGTCCTGGTACCAGTGGCTGGAGCAGGGCCGTGACATCACGGTCTCGCCGCAGGTGCTGGACTCGGTCGCCCGGGTGCTGCGGCTCAACGGCGCCGAGCGGCGTCATCTGTACGTCCTGGCCGGGCTGAACCCGCCGCCGCGGCTGGACGCCGAGGAGCTGGGTCTCACCGATGTCTGCGCGGGCCTGCAGCGGCTGATCGACGCCTGGATGCCGCTCCCGGCGCACATCATGGACCCGTACTGGAACACCATCGCCCACAACGACGCGGCGCACCTGGTGCTGGGGCACGGCCGCCCCGGTGTCTCGCCGAACTGCCTGATCGCGTTCTTCACCGACCCCGTCTACCGCGCGCGGTCGGTCAGTTGGAAGACGATCGCCCCCGTGGTCGTGGCCCAGTACCGTGCCGCGTGCTCGGCCCGGCCCGGCGACGAGGGCTTCGACGCGGTCGTGCGCGAGGCCTCCGCGCTCAGTGCGGAATTCGCCGCACTGTGGGGGCGCGGCGATGTCCAGGACGGCGGGACGCTCCACAAGGAGATGGACCACCCGCGCGTCGGCGCGCTGCACTTCGAGTCCACCCAGCTGCGGATCCCGGTCCGCCCCGACCTCACCATCGTGCTGCACAACCCGCGCCCGGAGACGGACACCGCGGCGAAGCTGGAGTGGCTCACGTCGCCGGAGGGCCGGCGATGGGGGTCCCCGCGCGTGAGCGAGGCCGAGCGTGGGGGAGGGGTGTCCTCCCTCGCGGGGTGACGCCCCGCGGGACGGCGGCCGGTGCGGCCCCGGCCTTGCCGACCGCCCCCTTTCCGCCGCCTCCCGCCGCCCCGCATATGCTCGCCCGTATGAGCGAAGCCGCACCGCTGGACCCGGAAGACCGCAAGATCATCACGCTCGCCCGCTCGGCGCGGGCCCGTAACGGCGTGGCCGAGGGCGCAGCCGTCCGCGACGAGACCGGCCGCACCTATGTCGCCGGCACCGTCGCCCTGGACTCGCTGCAGCTCAGTGCGCTGCAGACGGCCGTCGCCATGGCCGTCGCCAGCGGCGCCACGTCCCTGGAGGCCGCGGCCGTGGTCACCGACGCCGAGCGCGCCACCGACGCGGACCGCGCGGCCGTACGGGACCTCGGCGGGCCCGCGACCCCTGTCCTGGTCGCCGGCCTCGACGGCGCCCTGCGCAGCGCCGTCCCGGCGGGCGACACACAGGCCTGAGCGCGCGCCGAGCCGTACGACGGCGTACGGGGCGGCCCACCGGCCGCCCCGTTCCGAGCCGCCCCAATACCGGCCGCCAGGGGCGGGTGGTCGGAGCCGCGCCCGGCATCGGGGAGAATGGGCGCCATGAGCGTTCGTACAGAGTCCTCCGCCGCGCACCGCGCGGGCTTCGCCTGCTTCGTCGGTCGCCCCAACGCGGGCAAGTCCACCCTCACGAACGCTCTCGTCGGCACGAAGGTGGCCATCACCTCCACCCGCCCGCAGACCACCCGCCACACGGTCCGCGGCATCGTGCACCGCCCCGAGGCGCAGCTGGTCCTCGTCGACACCCCCGGTCTGCACAAGCCGCGCACGCTGCTCGGTGAGCGGCTGAACGACGTCGTACGGACCACCTGGTCCGAGGTGGACGTCATCGGCTTCTGTCTGCCCGCCGACCAGAAGCTCGGCCCCGGCGACCGCTATATCGCGAACGAGCTGGCCGGCATCAAGAAGACCCCCAAGGTCGCCATCATCACCAAGACCGACCTGGTCGACTCCAAGGCGCTGGCCGCCCAGCTGATCGCCGTCGACCAGCTCGGCCAGGAGCTGGGCATCGAGTGGGCCGAGATCATCCCGGTCTCGGCGGTCGGCGACACCCAGGTGTCGCTCCTCGCCGACCTCCTCGTGCCGATGCTCCCCGAGAGCCCGCCGCTCTACCCCGAGGGCGATCTCACCGACGAGCCCGAGCAGGTCATGGTCGCCGAGCTGATCCGCGAGGCCGCGCTGGAGGGCGTCCGCGACGAGCTGCCGCACTCCATCGCGGTGGTCGTCGAGGAGATGCTCCCGCGCGAGGACCGCCCCGCCGACAAGCCCCTCCTCGACATCCACGCGAATGTCTACATCGAGCGCCCCAGCCAGAAGGGGATCATCATCGGCCCCAAGGGCAAGCGCCTGAAGGAGGTCGGCACGAAGTCGCGAAAGCACATCGAGGCACTGCTCGGTACGCCGGTCTACCTGGATCTGCACGTCAAGGTCGCCAAGGACTGGCAGCGCGACCCGAAGCAGCTGCGCAAACTGGGCTTCTGAGCCCGGCCCGGCTCCCGGGGCCGGACGGGCGGTGCGGCCCTTACGCCACGCCCCGGATCCTGCGCACCAGCAGCGCCCCCACCAGCCCGACCGCCGCCGCGACGGCGTACAGCATCCGGTAGCCGCCGAGGTGATGCACGAGCGGCGCGGCCAGCGCAGGGGCGGCCACCTGCGGCAGCGAGTTGGCGATATTGATGACGCCCATGTCCTTGCCGCGGTGCGCGGCGGCCGGCAGCACATCCGTCATCAGCGCGAAGTCGACGGCGGTGAAGACGCCGAACCCCACCCCGAGCAGCGCCGCGGCACACAGCGCACCCGCCCAGGTCTGCCACCCGGCCAGCAGCCCGGTCGCCACCGTCATGATCACCCCGGACCACAGCACGAACGGCTGCCGCCGCCCGACCCGGTCCGACCAGAATCCCCCGACGACGACGGTGCCCAGCAAGGTCACGCCATTGACCGCGGTCAGCACCAGCACCCCGCCACCCGGGTCCGGCCGGTGCAGCACATCGCGCAGGTAGTACAGCAGGTACAGCAGGGCCAGCGCATTGCCGAGGTTGATCAGGAACCGGGTCAGCCAGGCCCACCCCAGATCCGGATGGCGGCGCGGACTGATCCAGAACCCGGCGACCAGGACCCGCACGCTCAGCGCCGGGCGCTGCTCGGCCGGCAGCACCGGGTCCCGGTGCAGCAGCACATACGGAAGGGTGCCCAGCACCGCGAAACCGGCGCAGGCGAGATAGCCCGCGGTCACCCCGCCCGCGGCCGTCGCCAGGCCCGTACCGGCCACCACGCCCAGGATCTGCGCGGCACCCAGCCAGCCGCCCACCGCCCCGCGCTGCCGGTGCGGCACCCGGTCGGGCACCGCCGCCGTGATCGCCGCGAACGCCGCATTGAGGGTGAGCTGCACCAGACACCACCCCAGCGCCATCACGGGCACCGTGCCCGCCCCGGCCAGCAGCACCAGCGCACCGGCCCCGCCCGCCACCCCCGCGACGATCCACGGCGTACGGCGCCCGAACCGCGAGGCCGTACGGTCCGACAAGGCCCCGAACAGCGGGTTGGACACCATCGAGACGGCGGCCCCCACCCCCGTCACCCACGCCAGCACCGACTCCTTCGATACCCCCGGCGGCGCAAGCTCCGCGGCCTGCAGCGCGAGCAGTATCTGCAGCGGCCCGTACCACCCCGCCCAGATCGCCCCGTTGGCCAGCGACAGCGCGGCGGTCCACGCCCGCCCGACCTTCTCCGACGGCTCCGCAAGCGCCTCGGGAGCCGGACCGCTCATCCCCGGGCCTGCTCCCGCAGCACATCCCGCAGCCAGTGGTACGAGGCCTTGGGCGTCCGCGCCAAGGTCGCGTAGTCGACATGCACCAGTCCGAACCGCCGGGCGTACCCCTCCGCCCACTCGAAGTTGTCCATCAGCGACCACACGAAGTACCCGCGGACATCGACCCCGGCCGCCATCGCCGCGTGCAGCGCCCGCAGATGACCGTCCAGGAACGCGATCCGCTCCCCGTCCTCGGTCCCCTCGTACGAGCATCCGTTCTCGGTGATCACGACGGGCGGCAGCCGGTCCCCGTACCGCTCCCGGAACGACACCAGCAGCTCGGTCAGCGCCTCCGGCACCACCGGCCAGCCGAAGTCGGTCCGTGGATAACCCTCGATCTCCCGCGGCGCGAAGGGCAGTTCAGGCGGCAGCCGGATCCCGCCGAAGTCGGCCGCCCCGGCACCGTCCGCCTCCGGGGCGCCCACCAGCGTCGGCTGGTAGTAGTTGATCCCGTACCAGTCCAACGGCTGCGAGATGACCTTCAGATCCTCCGCGACCGGCCCCGGCAGCAGCGCCGCCAGCTCCTCGTCCGGATACCGCCCCAGCACCACCGGCTCCACGAACAGCCGGTTGAGCAGCAGGTCGTACAGACCGGCCGCCGCGGTGTCCGCCTCCGACGCGCTCGCCGGCCAGGTCGGACCGTGGGAATTGGCGATCCCGACACTCCGCGCCCCGCGGGCCCGCAGCGCCTGCACGGCCAGCCCGTGCCCCAGCAGCTGGTGGTGCGCCGCAGGCAGTGCCTCGAACAGCAGCTGCCGGCCCGGCGCATGCTGTCCCAGCCCGTAACCGAGCAGCGTCACCTCGGCGGGCTCGTTGAGCGTGATCCACCGCTCCACCCGGTCCCCGAGCCGCCCCGCCACCACGTCCGCATACGCCGCGAAGCGCTCAGCGGTCTCCCGCCGGAGCCATCCGCCCCGCTCTTCCAGCGCCTGCGGTGTGTCCCAGTGGAAGAGCGTCGGCACCGGTGCGACCCCCGCGGCCAGCAACGCGTCCACCAGCCGGTCGTAGAAGTCCAGCCCGGCCCCGTTGACCGCCCCGTCCCCGTCCGGCACCACCCGCGGCCAGGCCACCGAGAACCGGTACGCCCCGACCCCGAGCTCCTTGAGCAGCCCGACGTCCTCCCGGTACCGGTGGTAGTGATCGGTCGCCACCCGGGCATCCGACCCGTCCTTGATCCGCCCCGCCTCCGCAGCGAAGACGTCCCATACGGACCGCCCCCGCCCGTCTTCCGCCACCGCTCCCTCGATCTGTGCGGCGGAGGTGGACACCCCCCACATGAAGTCACGGGGGAAGCGGGGCAGGGACGTGGGGGAGACCGGCACCGTTGTCATGGGCCGGATCTTCCAAACCGCCGGTAACACTGTCAAGAGGCGGTCAGGGACGGGCAGTTGGGGCGTGACGCGATCCCGGCCCCCGCAGGGTGCGGGGGCGCGGTGGCGCCCCGGCCCCTACGCCCCTTCCTTCATCACCTTGGTGATCAGCGTGCGCTGCTCGTCCGTGAGCCGCGGATCGGAGCAGTACACCGTCCGGCCGTCGACCGTGATCTGGTAGCTGAAGCCGTCCGGCACTCCGACGGGGGGCTCGGTGCGGGCGGTGGCGACGGCCTGTTCGGCGAGGGACTGCCAGTCGCCGGCGTCAGGGCGGCCCGAGGTGTCGACCTCGGCGCGGCGGTCCACGCCCGCAAAGCCGCCGGTGCGGTGAATGTGAATACGCATAACGGACTCCTCCGACGTCCTCCGACGGACTCCTACCCCGTACGGCCACGCTTACCGTGCGCGGGGCGGGCGTGCCTGCCGGCGCCACCCGCACCGCGGACCTCGTGGCGCCGCTACTTCGGCGTCACACCGACCTGCGTCCAGGCCTTGACCATCGCCTCGTGCTCGGCGCCGGCGCCGAAGCGGGCCTGGGCGGCCTTGATGGTGAGGGCGGCGAAGTCGGCGAACTGCGCGTCCTTGGCGAGCTTGCCGCCGGTCAGGACGTCGTACCAGACCTGCCCCGCCCGCTCCCAGGCCTTGCCGCCGAGCGCGGTGGCGGCCAGGTAGAAAGCGTGGTTGGGGATACCGGAGTTGATGTGGACGCCGCCGTTGTCGTCGGTCGTGCGGACATAGCCCTTCATCGTGGCGGGCTGCGGGTCCTTGCCCAGGACGTCGTCGTCGTACGCGGTGCCCGGGGCCTTCATCGAGCGCAGCGCCTTGCCGGTGACGTTCGGGCCGAGGAGGTCGGCGCCGATCAGCCAGTCGGCCTGGTCGGCGGTGTGGCCGAGGGCGTACTGCTTGATCAGCACGCCGAAGACGTCGGAGACGGACTCGTTCAGGGCGCCGGGCTGGCCCTCGTAGGTGAGGTTGGCGGTGTACTGCGTGACGCCGTGGGTGAGTTCGTGGCCGATGACGTCGACGGGGATGGTGAAGTCCTTGAACAGGTCGTTGTCGCCGTCGCCGAAGACCATCCGCTCGCCGTCCCAGAAGGCGTTGTCGTACTTCCGGCCATAGTGGACGGTCGCGTTGAGCGGCAGGCCGGCGCCGTCGATGGACTTGCGGCCGTAGATCTTGAGGTAGAGCTCGAAGGTGGCGCCGAGACCGGCCTGGGCGCGGTTGACGGAGACGTCCTTGGCGGGGCCGTCCGATTCCGCGTGCACCTTGTGACCGGGCAGGTCCTCCTGGTGACGGGCGTCGTAGATGGTGCGCTTCGGCTTGTCGGCGGCGGCGTCGGGCTCACCGGGGGTGAGGTCGCGGGCGGCGATCTCGCGGCGCTGGGCGCGCCGTGCGTGGTCGTGCTCCAGGGTGCGGCGGGCGGGCTCGTGCCGGGCCGGGTCGTCGGACTGCGCCAGGTTGTCGAGGATGTGCGGCGGGATGATCGTGCAGAAGACGGGCGTGTGGCAGGTGGCGGGATCTGACTGCGCGTCGTTGAGGTCCATGGACAAACGGTGGCACTGTGTAACGCAGCTGTCACTGCCTGAGGCCGAAATTCCCGAAAAAGTGTGGTTGGTCGCATTTGGGGAACAACGCGCGTCCGATCCCGCATACTGATACGCGACCGCCACACAGGGCGAACCTCGGCTAGGGTGCTGTGCATCATGCGTTTCGGGCTGCTTCTCCTTAGCTGCCGCGGCGAGGGCCTGTAGTCGTAGGCCGACCCCCTCCCCGCGGAGTTCGGTGTTGCGATCTTTTCGCCCCGTCGGCCTCTCCCTGACTCCCGAGGAGCAGGGGGACCCCCAGCGGACATACGAGGAGCCCCACGCACCATGACGAATCCGTCGAGCCCCGCAGGCAATGCCGTCGCCCGGCCCACCCCGGTCACCAACGCGACGCAGCTGCAGCGGCCCTCCGGGATGCCCGTCCACAGGTACGGCCGTTACGAAGCCGTCGACATCCCCGACCGGACGTGGCCGGACAACCGCATCACCGTCGCGCCCCGCTGGCTCTCGACCGACCTGCGGGACGGCAACCAGGCACTGATCGACCCGATGTCGCCGGCCCGCAAGCGCGAGATGTTCGATCTGCTGGTGCGCATGGGCTACAAGGAGATCGAGGTCGGTTTCCCGTCCTCCGGTGAGACGGACTTCGCGTTCGTCCGCTCCATCATCGAAGAGGGCGCGATCCCCGAGGACGTGACGATCTCCGTCCTGACGCAGGCCCGCGAGGAACTGATCGAGCGCACCGTCGAGTCTCTGCGCGGCGCCCACCGCGCCACGGTGCACCTGTACAACGCCACCGCGCCGACCTTCCGCCGGGTCGTCTTCCGCGGCTCGAAGGAGCAGGTCAAGCAGATCGCCGTGGACGGCACCCGGCTGGTCATGGAGTACGCCGACAAGATCCTCGGGGACGAGACGATCTTCGGCTACCAGTACAGCCCGGAGATCTTCACCGACACCGAGCTGGACTTCGCGCTGGAGGTCTGTGAGGCGGTCTGCGACGTCTGGCAGCCCGAGGAGGGCCGCGAGATCATCCTGAACCTGCCCGCCACCGTCGAGCGTTCCACGCCGTCCACGCACGCCGACCGCTTCGAGTGGATGGCGCGCAACCTGTCCCGGCGCGAGCACGTATGCCTGTCCGTACACCCGCACAACGACCGGGGCACCGCCGTCGCCGCCGCCGAGCTGGCGATCATGGCGGGCGCCGACCGCATCGAGGGCTGTCTGTTCGGGCAGGGCGAGCGCACCGGCAACGTCGACCTGGTGACGCTGGGCATGAACCTGTTCTCCCAGGGCGTCGACCCGCAGATCGACTTCTCGCAGATCGACGAGATCCGTCGCACCAGCGAGTACTGCAATCAGATGGAGATCCACCCGCGCCACCCCTACGCGGGCGATCTGGTCTACACCGCCTTCTCCGGCTCCCACCAGGACGCCATCAAGAAGGGCTTCGACGCCATGGAGGCCGAGGCCACCGCCGCCGGCAAGACCGTGGACGACATCGAGTGGGCGGTCCCGTACCTGCCCATCGACCCGAAGGACGTCGGCCGTTCCTACGAGGCCGTCATCCGCGTCAACTCGCAGTCGGGCAAGGGCGGTATCGCCTACGTCCTGAAGAACGACCACAAGCTGGAACTGCCGCGCCGGATGCAGATCGAGTTCTCCCGGATCATCCAGGGGAAGACCGACGCCGAGGGCGGCGAGATCACGCCCACCGCCATCTGGTCCGCCTTCCAGGACGAGTACCTGCCCAACCCCGAGAACCCGTGGGGCCGTATCCAGGTCAAGAACGGCCAGACCACCACCGACAAGGACGGCATCGACACCCTCACCGTCGAGGCCGAGGTGGACGGTGCGGAAACGGTGCTGGTCGGCACCGGCAACGGCCCGATCTCCGCGTTCTTCCAGGCGCTGCAGGGCATCGGCGTCGACGCGCGGCTGCTGGACTACCAGGAGCACACCATGAGCGAGGGCGCCTCCGCGCTGGCCGCCTCGTACATCGAGTGTGCGATCGGCGACAAGGTGCTGTGGGGCATCGGCATCGACGCGAACACCACGCGCGCCTCGCTGAAGGCCGTCGTCTCCGCCGTGAACCGCGCGGGCCGCTGACCCGGCAGTCGCACCGTCCTTCGCGCGCCCCCGTCGCTCTCACCGAGCGGCGGGGGCGCCGTTGTGCGACCCCGCCACCTGAAGGTGGGGTTTGGATTCCTGGCAGATCACAGTAAGTAAGTGGATCAGTACGTTTGGCGATCGGCGCTCGTCGGACAGGCCGCGACGCCGGACACCAAGGACGTGCAGATGAGCAGAAATGGCATGCCCGCACTCTCCCGGCTTCTGGTCGCGGCGGCCGCCTCGCTGGCCGTGGTGGCTTCCGCCTTCGCCCCGGCGGCCTCCGGCGCACCGGCCGACGCGGCGGACCGTCCGGAGTACGTGGCGCTCGGGGACTCGTACAGCGCCGGGGTGTTCGTCCGCCCCTGGGAGTCGCACGACGGCTGCGGGCGCTCCGCGCGCAACTATCCGCACCAGGTCGCCGGGCAGCTGGGCTTCCATCTGAGGGATGTGACCTGCGGGGCCGCCGAGGTGGTCGACGGGGTCCTGGGGCCCCAGCCGGCGTCCAAGATCTACGGACCGCCGTCGGTCCCGCCCGAGGGCGGCTGGTCCGATCTGCCCCCGCAGCTCGACGCGTTGTCCCCCGACACCGACTACGTGACCGTCGGCATCGGCGGCAACTCCCTCGGTTTCGGCTCCATCGTGAGCAAATGCCTCGAACTGGGCATCACCAAGCCCCTGCAGCTCAAGCCCTGCACCAACTACTACACCGGCGGCGGTGCGGGAGCGAGCTGGCTGAACGAGCGGTTCGCGCAGCTCGACGCCGACCTCGGCCACATGATGACGGCGATCCACCGCCGCGCACCGCATGCGCGGGTCGCCGTCGTCGGCTACCCCGCCATCGTCCCGGACGGCTCCGGCTGTTCGTTCCTGCACTGGAACCAGCTCGGCAGCGTCAAGAAGGGCGACATGCCCTGGCTGGACGGGCTCGAAAAGCAGCTGAACGGGCTGCTCCACCGGCACGCCGACGAGCACGCCGCGCTCTACGTCGACACCTACGGGCCCAGCGTGAACCACGGGGTGTGCCAGAGCGGGGACGCGAAATGGATGTACGGCGTCCGGGACAACCTCACCGGTGACGGCGACCAGACCGACGCGCCGTCGGAACTGTGCAAGTCCATCCCCGGCTCCGGCGAGGCCTGCACCTTCGTCCACCCCAACGCCCGCGGCCTGGACAGCCAGTCACGACAGGTGACCCGGGCGCTGATGACCTCGATGGGGTGACGATGATCCCGGTGCGATCCGGCCGCACCCTCACCGTTTTGGCCAAGCCAGGCCCCCGGCACGACCGGGACCCGCAGCCGCCTCACCCACCGCCCGCCTCCTCCTAGCCACGCTGTTCACGGCGTCCACAGGCCTCTGTCCCTCCCTCCGGAGGGGCAGAGGTCTTCGTCATCCGGCCAGTTGTCCGGTACGAGGTGCTGACGTCACATCACGTATGTGGCTAACATCACGTCCAACACGGCGACGGGGCCATGGGGGTACCTCCCGCGCCTTGAGGGCTGAGGGCGAGTTGTTACGGAGGGCCGACGTGAGGCACAAGATGTGTGTGATGGGCGTGTGCACGTCCTGGCGCACCGTCGCCGATGGCGAGTTCTTCTGCCCGGACTGCGGCGGGGACCGCAACTACCTCCGCAGGACCGGCCGCCGCCGTCTCACCGTCCTCGGCGTCCCGCTCCTGCCCCGCGGCGCCACCGGCCCGGTCCTGGAGTGCTCCGCCTGTCACGGCCACTTCGGCCCGGACGCCCTCGACCACCCCACCACCGTCCGCTTCTCCGCGATGCTCAGGGACGCCGTCCACACCGTCACCCTGGCGCTGCTGGCCGCCGGGGGCACCTCCTCCCGCGCGGTCCGCGACACCGCCGTCGACACGGTCCGTGCGGCCGGCTTCGCGGACTGCTGCGAGGACGAACTGCTGACCCTGCTCGCCGCCCTCGCCGCCGACACCGGCCGGCTGACCGGCACCTACGACGCGGTGACCGGCGGTCACTGCGGCCACCAGGGCCTGGACCCGTGCGGTACCGCGCTGGCCATAGAGCTCCATGAGTCGCTGGAACCGCTCGCCCCGCACCTCGCCCCCGCAGGCCGGGAAGCGATCCTCCTCCAGGGCGCCCGTATCGCCCTCGCCGACGGCTCCTACACGCCCGCGGAGCGCGAGGTGCTGAGCACGGTCGGCAGCGCCCTCATGATCCGCCCCGCCGACACGAACCGGCTGCTGGCGGCGGCGCGCACCCCGTCCTGAGGCGGCGGGCCGGCCGGCTGGACCCACCGCCACGTACGTGACCGGCGCGGACTGTCCGGGCATTGGAAAGACCCCGCCACCACAGCAGGGTGACGGGGTCGGGTACCGCGAGCGCCGGGCGGTTCAGCCCGACGTCAGACGCACCGGCAGGCTGTGCAGACCGCCCGAGATGAAGCCGCCCGTCGGCTCCAACTCCTCTGCCGGTACGGCCAGTTGGAGACCGGGGAAGCGGGCGAAGAGGGCCGGGAGGGCGATCCGGGCCTCCATACGGGCCAGCGGGGCGCCCAGGCAGTGGTGGACGCCGTGGCCGAAGGCGAGGTGCTCCTGGCGGTCGCGCCGGATGTCGAAGCCGTCGGCAGTCTCGCCGTGGAAGGCGGGGTCACGGCCGGCCGCGGCGTACGCCGGGAGGATCGCCTCGCCCTTGCGGATGGTGGGGCCGTCCGGAATCTCGATGTCCGCCACGGCGAAGCGGAGCGGGAGAGCGGCGATGCTGGGGGCCCAGCGCAGCGTCTCCTCGATCACGTCGTTCCAGGGCACCTCGCCCGACAGCACCAGCTTGAGCTGCTCGGGGTGGGTGAGCAGGGCGTGCACGGCGTTGCCGAGGAGGTCGACGGTGGTCTCGTGGCCGGCGCCGATGACGAGGAGGAGGGTGTCGAGCAGCTCCTGCTCGGTCATCCGCTGGCCCTCGTCGTCCCGCGCGGCCACCAGGAGGCTCGTCAGGTCGTCGGCCGGGTGCTCGCGCTTGTCGGCGACCAGGCCGGACAGCAGCGCATAAACGGCCGCGGCGGTGGCGCCGGCCTGCTCCGGGGTGGCTGTGGTGTCCATGATGGCCGCGACGAGGCGGGCGAGTTCGGCGCGCTGCTCGCCCTCCGGGAAGCCGAACAGCTCGCAGATGACCTGCATGGGCAGCGGATGGTTGAAGCGGGCGCGCAGGTCCACGGGTTCGCCCGCGGGGTGTGCGGCCAGGTCGTCCAGGAGGGCCGTGGTGATGGCCTCCACGCGCGGGAGCATGGCGTCGGTGCGGCGGGCCGTGAACGCCGGGGCGATCAGCTTGCGCAGCCGCCGGTGGTCGGCGCCGTACGCGGTGAACATGTTCGTGACGCCGATCCAGGACTGCAGCCAGCTGCCGCGGATCTCGTCGCGCTGCCACAGGGGCCAGTGCTCCCGGGGGTTCTTGGACACCCGGTCGTCGGTCAGCAGCTGCTTGAGGAGGGTGTGGCTGGTGACCGACCAGGCCTCGATGCCGCCGGGGAGCTCGGTCCGGGTCGCCGGGCCTAGCGCGCGGAGGCGGGCCGCCTCTCCGTGGATGTCGCTTCCGACCGGGTCGATGACGTAGGGCTGCTGTCCCTGTTGTGCCATGGAGTTGCTCCTGCCTGGTCGGGGGTGATGGGGGTGAAGCGGGACGGGAGTGCCACCAGGGCACGGTGGAAGGCACCGTTGCGCCACTGCAACGTGGAGGCGTCCACGGCGAGTTCGATGTCGGAGAGCCACGCGGTGAGCCGCTCGATGGCGGTGGTGGCGATCAGCAGCGCATGCCGCTTGACGGGGCAGGCGTGCGGGCCGGCCGCCCACGAGAGGTGTGAGCCGCCGCCCGAGCCGGGACCCGTCTGTCCGGTGGTGTCGAACTGGCTGTTGGCGGCCGCGTACGACACCATCACCAGCTGTCCCTTGCGCACCCAGGTGCCGTGGAAGAAGACATCACGGACGGGGAAGTGGGCGGAGTAGTTGGTCAGCGGCGGGTCGTTCCACAGCACCTCGTTGATCGCGTCGTGCGCGGTCAGCGCGCCGCCGGACAGGGTGTTGTAGTAACGGTCGTCGGAGAGCATCCGCGCCAGTGCGTTGCCGATGAGGTTGGCGAGCGGTTCATTGCCCGCGCCCATCGTGAGGATGATGTTGTGGATCAGCTCCTCGTCGTTCAGCGCGTTGGGGTGGTCCATGAACCAGGAGGTCAGGTCCAGTCCGCGCTCGGTCTTCTTCGAGCCGACCAGCTCCATGATGTAGCTGGTGTACGCCTCGTTGGCCGCCGCCGCCTCCTCGGGGGAGTTGCCGTCCAGCATGCCCCCGATGGCCGCGATGAGCCGGTCGCTGTAGGAATCCGGCAGCCCGAAGAGGTTGTTGAACATCAGCAGCGGGATCAGCCGCGCGTAGTCGGCGATCAGGTCGACCTCGCCGTGGGCGCCGAAGCGCTGGATCAGGGTGTCCGCGGCGTGGTGGACACGGGCGCGCAGCTCGTGCGGCTCGACCAGTTTGAAGCTGTCGACGACGACGTCCCGGTAGCGGACGTGCGCCGGCCCGTCGGCGTAGAAGATGTTGGGGCGCCACATCAGCATCGGCATGACCGGCGAGTCCGGCGGGACGGTGGTCATCCACTCCCGCGAGTCCTTGGACCAGGTGGTGTCGTCGTGCAGCAGGTCCAGCGCCGCCCGGTAGTCGGTGACCAGCATCGCGGTCACCTCCGGCGCGATCTCGACCGGCGCGAGCGCACCGTACTGCCGCAGCTGGGCGTAGATGCGGCGGGGGTCGGCGGCGAAGTCCGGTCCGTAGAGCTTCACCGGCGTCTGTGCGTCGGGCCGGTCCGGCACCTGCTGGTACGGGGCGGCGGCGTGCGCCGGGCAGCCCGGTGGCGGTGCGGCTCCCGGCTGGTGCGGGGAAGTCACGGGTTCGGGTTCTCCTCGGGGGTGTGGGCCAGGACGTGCCCGACGAGCGCGATCAGCGCATCGACGGACTGCTCCCGGTCGCGGGCATCGCAGAGCACCAGCGGCGTCTCGGGGTGCAGATCGAGCGCCTCGCGGAGCTTGTCGACGTCGTACTGGGGCGCGTCGGGGAAGGTGTTGACCGCCACGGCATAGCGCAGCCCGGCCTCCTCGACGATGTCCATCACCTCGAAGGAGTCCGCCAGCCGGCGGGTGTCGGCGAGGACCAGGGCGCCCAGCGCGCCGCGGGCGATGTCCTGCCACAGGGGACGGAAGCGCTTCTGTCCGGGCGTGCCGAACAGATACAGCACCAGGTCCCCGGGCAGGGTCAGCCGCCCGAAGTCGATGGCGACGGTGGTGGTGGTCTTCTCCCGGACGCCGGCGAGGTCGTCGACGACCGAGCCGGTCTGGGTCATGACCTCTTCGGTGTGCAGCGGCGGGGTTTCGGACAGCGCACGGATGAGCGTGGTCTTTCCGACTCCGAACGGCCCCGCTACCAGGAGCTTGACCAGTGTCTGGTTCTCGCCGGAGAGATACATGCTGCCGGTGCTCGCGCCGGTGGCGGCGCTAGGACTTGAGAGAGCGGAGTCCATCGAGAACCCTCTCCAGGATCTGTCGGTCGAATTGCTCGGCTTCGGGAATGGGAACGCGGGCGTGCAGCCGCCCGGCATCGACAAGGTCGGCCACCAGCACCTTCACCACGCTCACCGGCAGGTGAAGGTGGGCGGCGACCTCGGCCAGAGACAGCGCCCCGGGCTGCAGCAGCTCCAGGATGCGGTGCTCCTCCGGGCGTACCTCGCTGGTGATCGGCATCCCCGCGCTGTGCAGCAGGGAAAGCCGCTCCAGGGTGTTGCGGCTGGGCTGGGCGCGTCCGCCGGTCGCCAGATAAGCCGGTACGAGGCGCCTGCCGCTGCTCTGGCGCGGGGTCATACGGGGTTACCCAGATCCCGTGCCGGGCTGTTCATGACCTTGTTGCCCAGGGTCGTCACCTGGATCTGCATGTGGTGCGCGACGACGCCCATGTTCACCTCCGGACCGGCGAAGACCGCCAGGCAGGTGTTCTGGCCGGCGGGTATCGCAAAGACGAAGCCCTCGTCGGACTCGATGACGGTCTGCCGCAGCCTGGTGTCGTCCTTCTCGGCGAACGCCGCGGTCACGGCACGGCCCGCGCCCTGGAGCGCGGACATCATCGCGGCGACCCCCTCGGCGGAGTCACGCTTCAGGCCCGGCGAGGCACCCTCGATGAATCCGTCGCCGGAGATGACGGCTGCGTGAATAACATGCGGCAACTCCAGGAGGGGCGCCAACACCCAGGACTTGTCCTCGGCGACACGGCGGCGGGTGGGGCTGTTCATGACTGAGCGTTCCCTTCGGGACTGCGAGGGGGTTCGGGCTGGGCGGCTGCCCGGCCGGATTCGGTACCGCGCTGGAGCGCGGCCCAACGGGATCCGGTCTCCTCCGGGGAGCGCGGGGGAAGCGATTCGGTGTGCTCGGCACTCTCATCGAGTTCGGACACGGGCTTACGGCGGCGCCGGCGCGGCAGCTCGCCTTCGCCCTGCTGGGGCGCCTCGTAGGAGGCCGCGGACGGCGCGGCGGGCGCGGACGGCGCGGCGGCCGCCGGGGACGGCGTCGTGGCGCCGGTCGGCAGCGCGGAGCTGGACCGGTCCGGCACCCCGGAGCGGTGCGGCAGAGGGGCCATCACGGACATCGGCTGGGCGCTCTCGTCGAGGACGGTGAGAAGGGGGTCACCCGGGATGTACACGACCGCACGCACGCCGCCGTACGGGGAGGGCTCGACATGCACCCCGAAGCCGTACTGGCGCACCAGCTGGCCGGCCGCCGCGAACCCGGACCGCGGCGGGTCACCGAGCTGGGTGAGCAGCAGGCTGTCGTCGCCCGACAGCAGCTCCATCGCGGCCTTGATCTCGTCGTCGTGCATCCCCACGCCGTAGTCGTCGACGATGACCGAGGCGCCGCGGTTGCCCTGCTGGAGGGTGATGGTGACGGGCAGTTCACGGTGCGAGTGGTGCAGCGCGTTGGCCAGCAGCTCGGTCACGGTGATCGCGATCGGCTCCACGGCCCGCGCGACCACGGCGACCGGGTCACGCAGCTGGTTGCTGACCTGCACCCGCTCGTAGCCGCGCAGCCGGGAGGTGGCGCCGACGACCAGCTCGGCGAGGTAGGAGTCCTCGCGGGTCAGTCCCGGCCAGGCGCCGCAGACGACACCGGTGGCCTGAATGCGCCGCAGGGCCTGCTCGTTGAGGAAGTCCGCGTTCAGCAGGTCCTGGGCGACGTTCGGGTCGTCGTAGCGGTGCTGCATCTCCTGCAGTGCCGACTGGAGCTGGTAGAGCAGTGCCTGGATGGTGGTGGTCGCGCCGCGGAGGGTGGACTGCGCCGCCGCGTCGACGCGCGAACGCTCCTTGGTGATCGCGTCGCTGACCTGCTCCAGTACGGCGCTCAGCGCCTGGTCGGTCTCCGTCCCGGCGAACCGGGCGTCCAGCAGCCCCGGTACGGGCACATGGGGGTGGGCCAGCGCCAGCGTCAGGTCGGGGAGCCGGGTACCGGCCAGGTGCCGGATCTCGGCCTCGGTGGCGCGCAGCCGGGCGGACAGCTCCGTATTGCTGTGGAGCGTGGCGCTGTTCTGTTCCTCAGCGGCGGACAGGCGTGACCTCAGGTCCGCGCGCTGTCCGCGCGCCCGGATCGAGAGCGCCGCCAGGACCACGGCGGCGGCCGTACCTGCGCTGAGGCACCACAACAGCGCCTCCGGTATGGATGTCATCGAGATCCTCAATTGGGGTACTGACTGGGTCGGCCGGCCATCACGGCGTCGTGCTGCCGATCATCACGGGATGCTACCGGGCAGGTGACGTGCCGTGAGGTGCACTTCCCATGGGGGGACTGAGAAGTACGGAAGGTCGTCTTCCGCCCGCGATGACCCGGACCATAACGTGATGTGGCCCCGTCATCCAGTGGGACGGCGGGGCCTTTGTGTGCCTGATGTGTACGCCTGGTGAAAGACGGTCAGGCGGCGTCGAGTTGCCCGCCTTTGACGGCTTCGATGAAGGCGGTCCAGCCGGTGGCGGGGAAGACCAGGGCGGGGCCGTGGGGCTTCTTGCTGTCGCGGACGGGGACGAGGCCGGGGTGGGCGTCGGAGACCTCGACGCAGTCGCCGTTGTTGTGGTCGCTGTACGAGCTCTTGCGCCAGGAGGCGGCGCCGGGGAAGTCGTGGGCGACCTCGATGCAGTCGCCGCCTTTGTCGTCGCTGTAGCTGCTCTTGCGCCAACGAGCGGTGCTCAGGTCGTACTCGCGCATCGTCTGTAGTCCTCCGCCGCCGATTCGATCAGGGCCAGGGACGCCTCCGGCGACAGCGCGGCGGCCCTCACCAGATCGTAGTCCGCCTGCACATGCTTCACTACGGCCGGATCATCCAGCAGATTTCCCGAATGCACGCCCTCTGTATAGGCGGTTGGCGGGGCATCGTCGAACTCCATGATCTTCAACATCTTGCCCATGGAAGGGTACGGGCCGACGGCGAACGGGAGGATCTGCAACAGGATCTTGCGCTCGCGCGTGAGCTGCACGATGTACTCCAATTGCTCGGCCATGACCGCTGCCCCGCCTACCGGGACCTTGAGTCCGGCCTCATGCAGCACCACCCAATACATGGGCCTTGCGGCTTCCTTGAGGATGACTGCCCGGTCCAGGCGGGCGCGGACACCCGCTTCGATGTACTCGTCCGTCGCAAGCGGATTACCCGCGACCATGAGCGCGTGTGCATACGCCGGTGTCTGCAGCAGACCCGGCACGATCATGGGCGCGAACTCGCAGATCTTCATCGCCAGCCGTTCCAGCTCCGCCGCTGCCGCGAAATAATCTGGGTACCGCTGGTCGTCGATCAGCTTCCGCCAGGTCCGCTCGAAAAAACCGTCGGTTTGTAGAACTTCGTCGATCCGGAGCGCCACATCCAGCTGCGGCTTACGGATCGCTTGCTCGAACTGGCCGATGTAGCCGCCTGAGACGAACACCAGTCGCCCCAATGTTTCCTGGGTTAAGCCGGCTTCTTCGCGGCGCCGCTTGAGCTCTGCGCCCCAATATTCCCAGGCCGCCTGTCGCGAGGCGTTAGCCATGACCTAACTCCTTTCTGCTTCACGGCAGTTGTATTGCCGACCTCCTTGCCCAGCCTAGTTCCGCACCGTCACGCTCTGAATGCGAACAGTGAAACCCCTCACGGAGAGTGCGGACGATCATGAACCAGCCCAAGGACGTGGAAACCGTGACGACGGATCTGCGGGAAGCCCTCGCCCGTGCAGGCGTCGTGCTGCCTTCCCTGCGCCCCGACCCCGTCTCGTACGAGCACCGGTATCTGCCGCCGCTCGTGGAGCTGGGGCGCTGCACGATGGACGTGGCCCGGCGGCTGACCCGCGCGCTCGACGGGTCCCCGCCGGAGCTCGCCGAGCCCGCGTCGCTCCCGCAGGTCGCCGTCACCGAGCGGCTGAGCATCGCGACCGCCCACGCCAACGCACGCAGCCGGGGCGAGCGGGCCTGAGGGACACCCGCCCCCGCCGATGCGCGAGAATGGCGCCATGAGTCTGTTCCGCGACGACGGCATCGTGCTGCGCACCCAGAAGCTGGGTGAGGCGGACCGGATCATCACGCTGCTCACCCGGGGGCACGGCCGGGTCCGTGCGGTGGCTCGCGGGGTGCGGCGGACGAAGTCGAAGTTCGGGGCGCGGCTGGAGCCGTTCTCGCACGTCGATGTGCAGTTCTATGCGCGCGGCAGCGAGCTGATCGGGCGCGGGCTGCCGCTGTGTACGCAGAGCGAGACGATCGCGGCGTACGGCGGCGGGATCGTCACGGACTACGCCCGCTACACGGCCGGCACGGCCATGCTGGAGACCGCCGAGCGGTTCACCGACCACGAGGGCGAGCCCGCCGTGCAGCAGTACCTGCTGCTGGTCGGCGGGCTGCGGACGCTGGCCAACGGCGAGCACCAGCCGCATCTGGTGCTGGACGCCTTTCTGCTGCGCTCGCTCGCCGTCAACGGCTATGCGCCGAGTTTCGACAGCTGTGCGCGGTGCGGGCTGCCCGGTCCCAACCGGTTCTTCTCCGTGGGGGCGGGCGGTGTGACCTGCGGTGACTGCCGAGTGCCGGGGAGCGTCGTACCCTCCTCTGAGGCCATCGGGCTCCTGAGCGCACTGCTGACCGGCGACTGGGAGACCGCGGACGCCTGTGAGGCCCGGCATGCCCGGGAGGGCAGCGGGCTCGTCGCGGCGTATCTGCACTGGCATTTGGAGCGGGGCCTGCGTTCCCTCCGGTATGTAGAGAAATAGCGACAACGCCCTCAAGACAAAAAACGCCCCTCAAGACACATAGGAGACGTGGGCCGCATGGCACGACGCGGGATTCTGGGCCGTAATCGACGTGAGTACGTGACGCCCGAGCCGCACCCTTCCGGTGCGCGGCCGCCGAAGATCCCCGGTGAGCTCGTCCCGAACCATGTGGCGGTCGTCATGGACGGCAACGGCCGGTGGGCCAAGGAGCGCGGGCTGCCGCGGACCGAGGGCCACAAGGTCGGCGAGGGCGTCGTCCTGGACGTCCTCAAGGGCTGCATCGAAATGGGCGTGAAGAATCTTTCGCTGTACGCCTTCTCGACGGAGAACTGGAAGCGGTCGCCCGACGAGGTCCGCTTCCTGATGAACTTCAACCGCGATGTGATCCGGCGGCGCCGTGACGAAATGGACGCGCTGGGTATTCGTATCCGGTGGGTCGGCCGGATGCCGAAGCTGTGGAAGTCCGTGGTGCAGGAACTCCAGGTCGCCCAGGAGCAGACCAAGAACAATGACGCCATGACGCTGTATTTCTGCGTGAATTACGGCGGGCGGGCCGAGATCGCCGATGCGGCGGCAGCCATCGCGGCGGATGTGCGGGCCGGAAAGCTGGACCCGTCGAAGGTGAACGAGAAGACCGTCGCGAAGTACATGTACTACCCGGACATGCCGGATGTGGATCTCTTTGTGCGGCCGTCCGGAGAGCAGCGGACCTCGAACTACCTGATCTGGCAGAGCGCCTATGCCGAGATGGTTTTCCAGGACATTCTGTGGCCGGACTTCGACCGCCGGAATCTGTGGCAGGCATGCCTGGAGTACGCGAAGCGGGACCGCAGGTTCGGGGCGGCGCCGGAGGCGGAAGACCCGTCCGCGACATAGGACGTCCAGGGGCGTACGAGGGGCCGGCGGCGTTCGCGCGAACGCCGACGGCCCCTTGCCCGTGAGTGCCGCGTCCCGTCAGGAGTGCCAGATCTCGCGGAGGTGCGAGACGGCGCCGGAGCCGTCCGCCGTGATCTCGTAGATGTCTCCCGAGCAGGCGAGGGGCGCCTCGACCCGGTCGTGCCGCAGACAGGCGGTGAGGTGCCGGGTCAGCTCGGCGACGGTCACCGTGCGGTGGCCGGTCGCGCCGGTGCTCAGCTCGGCCGTGGCCCCCGCGGCCAGCGGCCGGCGGGCGGCCTTCCCCGTCCCCGCATACCCCCCGCCATTGGGATCACAGGCGAACTTCGCGTCCCGGACGGACAGTGCGCCATGCGCCGGCGCGGCCATGACCTGCACCATCCGGTGCCCCTTGGCCGTCTTGCCGGGGGTGCAGTCGGAGGTCGGCTCCGGGTCGATCGGCAGGTCCTTCACCGGCGAGGCCGAGGCGGCCGGTGAGCCGGACGGTGTGGACGCCGGGGACGAGGCGGCCGGGGCGGACGATGCGGTGGCCTCCGGGGAAGCGTCCGTGTCCTCGCCCTTGCAGGAGGTGAGCGAGGCCAGCGCGGCGGCGACAGCGGCGGCGGCGAGCAGGCGGCGGGTGAACATGCAGGCGTTCTCTCTCGTGTGCGGGATGGGGCGTGCCGGAGGGACCGGCCGGGGGCCGCGGCACCGCGGCCCCCGGCCGGTCCCTCGGACGCGTCCTAGAGGCCGTTGCGGCGGTAGGGCACGTACGGCTTGCCGATCGACCTTTCGTGCGCGGCGTCGCCGGAGTAGTACGGGTACGGGATGACGTGCGAGACGGTGCCCTGGGAGCCGTCGTCCTCCAGGGCGACGTACTTGGTGTGCTCCTTGTCGGCCCAGCCGCCGAAGAGGACGGTGTGGTCGCCGGCGATCAGGGCGTCGCCCGGCTGCAGATCGTCCTTGGTGATCACATGGGCGGTGTTGTTGCCCATCAGGCCGTAGGTGTTCATGCCCGGCGGCTCCAGACCCCAGGCGGCGGAGACGAACCCGGAGCAGTCGTCGCGGTAGCCGTTGGTGGTGGCCGACTGGCTGTAGCCGATCCGGTGGTTCACCCGCTCCAGGGCGCGGTCGATGATGTCCTTGCGCTCGCCCGGAAGCCCGGAGGTGTCGGGGGTGGTCTCGACGCCCGCACCGGTGGTGGTGTGGTGCTTGCCCGGCGACCAGGCGTCCCAGTCGCCCTTGGTGTCCCACTTGCCGTCGCCGTGCCCCTGCGTGGGGGCCGGGCCGGAGCCGCCGCCTCCGTTGCCGCCACCGCCGCCACCGGAGGAGCCGCCGTTGCCGCCGCCGTTGCCGCCGCCGGTGTGTCCGGGGGAGTGGGGGGCGTCGTGCTGCTTCTTCCGGTGCTTGATCTTCTTCAGCTCATCTTCGATCTTCTTCTCGTTGGCCTCGTACTCGGCCTTGACCTTCTTGATCTTCTCGGCGTCGCCCGCCAGCTCTTCGAGGAGCTTCTTCTTGTTCTCCTCCAGGCGCCCGCTCACCTCGGCGATGTCCTTCACGTCCGCGAGCACCTGGTAGGCGATGCCGAAACCGGGGAGCTGCGCGAGCGGTGCCGCGGCGAGGTCGATGCCCGCCGCCGTGACCAGCGTCTTCTTGATCTCGCCCAGCCGCTGGTTCAGCTCCTGCATTCGCCGGCTGACCGAGCGCCAGTCCTTCTCGATCTTGGCGAGTTCCGCCATCTCGACGCCGAACGTGTCGCCTGCCATCCCTACAACCCCCGTGATGTGGTGGAGAACCGCGAAATGCCCGGCGTACCGGGGGGAAGGTCGCGATCCGAAGGCCTCGGGCTCCGTGGAAGGGGAGCCCGGTGAACGTGGAGTCCAGCGGACGGTGGACTCCGTGGGCGAAGCGCCCAAGAAGGGAATGACGTGTCGTCAGTAGACCTGCGACAGGCGGGTGACCGACGTGCCGAGCGTGGAGAGGTCGTCGGAGATCGTGTTCATCTCCTTGACGCGGGCGTGTGCGACACGGACGAAGGCGTCGGATGCCGGGCCGTGCCAAGTCAGGTCGTCGAGGGTGGAGTTGATCTCCTTGGTCAGGCCGTCCAGCTCGGTGCTCAGCGTCTTCAGCTCGGCCGCGATCTTCTGCAGATCGGCCTCGCCGCCGCCGAACATCTGGGTCAGCGCCCAGTGCGCGATCTCGGCCGGCGCCATCATGACGTCCTTGCCGATCTCGACCACGTCGCCGACCAGCTTCGTGCCGTCGTCCCAGAGTTCCCCGAGAACGCCCATTTTCTACCCCCGTGGTATGCGCGTAGATCCACGCTGATGCCGCGTCAAGGCTAGCACCGGCGTGTACCTGACAGTTATCCCCGAGCGCAATTCCGGGGGAGCTGTTGACCAAAGATGGGGACAGACGGAAGGGCCGCCTCCATCCGGAGGCGGCCCGCTCGCGTGCGTGCTGTTACTTCTGCTCCGCGGCCGGCCGTGCCGCGCACTCTCCGCAGGTCCCGAAGATCTCGATGGTGTGCGCGACGTCCTGGAAGCCGTGCTCCGCGGCGATCTGGTCGGCCCACTTCTCCACCGCGGGGCCCTCGACCTCGACGGCCTTGCCGCAGGCCCGGCACACCAGATGGTGGTGGTGATCGTCGGTGCTGCACCGGCGGTAGACCGACTCGCCCTCGCTGGTGCGCAGCACATCGACCTCACCGGCGTCGGCGAGGGACTGCAGCGTCCGGTAGACGGTGGTCAGCCCGACCGAGTCGCCCTTGTGCTTGAGCATGTCGTGCAGCTCCTGCGCACTGCGGAACTCCTCGACCTCGTCGAGTGCGGCCGACACCGCGGTCCGTTGCCGCGTCGACCGGCCGCGTACCGGAGATCCCGCGCTCGTCGCCACCGTTGCCTCCCTAGGACGTCAGGACTTCCCCCTGGACGTGCGTCCCGCCATTGTGCCAGGTGATGACCGGACCGTCGGTGGGACGCTTACGCGTACAGCTGTCTGCCGAAAGCTACCCGCCGGCACCTCTCCACCCATGCTCATCCGGCCACGCTCACGTCGTCCGTGGCGGTGCGGCCGCCGGGTACCTCCAGAGTGCACCCCTTCGTGTCCTCCGCGGCAGCCCTGGCGCGCTTTTTCGCCAGCGGCGCGGCGAGCGCCGTGAAGAGCACGAACAGGGCGATGGCGAACAGCACGATCGTGGCGCCGGACGGCACGTCGACGTAGTACGAGGTGGCGGTGCCCGTAAGAGTGACCGCGACACCGATCGCGACGGCCACCACGAAGGTGACCGCAAAGCTGCGGCTGATCTGCTGGGCGGCCGCGACCGGGATCACCATCAGGGCGCTGACCAGCAGCAGTCCCACGACGCGCATGGCGACGGTGACGGTGACCGCGGCGGTGACGGCGACCAGCAGATTGAGCAGCCGCACCGGCAGGCCCGTCACCCGGGCGAACTCCTCGTCCTGGCAGACGGCGAACAGCTGACGGCGCAGCCCGATCGTGATCGCCAGCACCATGGCGGCCAGGACATAGATCGTCGTCATGTCCTGCGGCGAGACGGTGGTGATCGAGCCGAAGAGATACGTACCGAGGTTGGCGTTGGAGCCGGCGTCGGAGAGGTTCATCAGCATCACACCGCCCGCCATACCGCCGTAGAAGAGCATGGCCAGTGCGAGATCGCCGCGGGTCTTGCCGTACCAGCGGATCAGCTCCATGACGACGGAGCCGGCGATGGCGACGGCGGTGGCGACCCACACCGGGCTGGTGTTGAGCAGAAAGCCGAGGCCGACGCCGGTGAGCGCGACATGGCCGATGCCGTCGCCCATCAGGGCCTGGCGGCGCTGGACGAGGTAGATGCCGATGGCGGGGGCGGTGACGCCGACGATCAGGGCGGCGATCAAGGCCCGCTGCATAAAGGCGTAGTCGAGGATTTCCATCAGCTCAGCAGCCCCGTCCGGATCGGTTCCGCGGCCGCGTCGGCGTGCGGGTGGACATGGTCATGGCCGGGCAGCGCATGCTGGCCCACGGCCTCGGGCGGCGGGCCGTCGTGGACGACACAGCCGTCCCGCAGCACCACCGCGCGGTCGATCAGCGGCTCCAGCGGGCCCAGCTCGTGCAGCACGAGGAGGACCGTGGTGCCGCGGCCGACCTGTTCGCGCAGTGCGGAGGCGAGCACCTCCTGGCTGGCCAGGTCGACGCCGGCCATCGGCTCGTCCATGATCAGCAGTTCCGGTTCGCCGGCCAGCGCGCGGGCGATCAGCACGCGCTGGTGCTGCCCGCCGGAGAGCGCGTTGACGGAGTCCTTGGCGCGGTCCGCCATGCCGACCAGCTCCAGGGCGCGGTGCACCGCGGCCCGGTCGGCCTTGCGCAGGATCCCCAGCTTCGTACGGGCGAGCCGGCCGGCCGTGACGACCTCGCGGACGGTGGCGGGGACACCGCCGGCGGCGGTGGTGCGCTGCGGTACGTATCCGATCCGGGCCCAGTTCCTGAACCGCCGGAACTCCGTACCGAAGAGGGCCAGCTCGCCGCCGCTGAGCGGGACCTGGCCGATCACGGAGCGTACGGCGGTGGACTTGCCGGAGCCGTTGGCGCCGAGCAGCGCGACGACCTCGCCGGTGTGCACCGTCAGGTCGACGCCGCGCAGCACGGGGCGGGCGCCCAGGGAGGCGGTGGCCCCGCGCAGGTCGACGACCGGCTGGGCGGGCGACTGGTTCATGGTGACCTCCGTCACGTGCTGTGCGGTGTCCGTCACTTGCTGCCGAGCGCCTTCTGGAGCGCGGCGAGGTTGGCGCGCTGCACCCCGAAGTAGTCCCTGCCGCGGGACTTGCCGTTGATCCCTTCGAGCGGGTCCAGGACATCGGTCTTCAGGTGCAGGTCACCGGCCAGGGCCTTGGCGGTGGCCGGGTTGGCGATCGTCTCGAAGAAGACGGTCGAGACATGGTGCTCGGTGGCGAGGGTGTGCAGGTCCCTGATGCGGTGGGCGCTGGGCTCGGACTCGGGGTCGAGGCCGCTGATGGCCTCCTCGGTCAGCCCGTAGCGCTCGGCGAGGTAGCCGAAGGCCGCATGCGTGGTGAGGAAGGTGTCCGAAGAGCGCTTCTTCAGCCCGTCCCGGAAGTCCTTGTTCAGCCCGTCCAGCTTCTTCACCAGCGCATCGGTGTTCTTCCGGTAGTCGGCCCTGTGGGCCGGGTCCGCCTTGGCGAGCGTCTTGTCGACGCCCTTGGCGACCTCGGCGTACTTCACGGGGTCGAGCCAGATGTGCGGGTCGTCGCCGCCCTCGGCCTCGGAGTGCGAGTGGTTGTCGCCGGTGGTGTGGTGGTGGCCGTCGACCTCGGTGCCGTGCTTTTCGAGGGAGGTGAACGAGGCGGCGTCGGCGACGTTCTTGTTGCCGGACTGTGCGACGGCGTCGTCCACGGCGGGCTGCAGACCCTTGAGGTAGACGACCGCGCCGGACTCCCCGAGCTGGGCGGTCTGCTTCGGGCTGAGCTCCAGGTCGTGCGGCTCGACGCCCGGCTTGGTGAGGTCGGTCACCTCGACGTGCTGCCCGCCGATCTGCCGGGCCAGGAATTCCATGGGGTAGAAGGACGCTGTCACTCGCAGCTTGCCGTCTTCGGTGCGGGCCCCGCCGGCGGGGGTGCAGGCGGAGAGAGCCAGCAGACCGAGCACCGAGACTCCGGCGAGGGCCGCGGTGGATATGCGACGGCGTATGTTCATGACACTCATTTTCAACAAAGTTGGAAACGATTGTCAACAACGGATGGGCCGGTGTGAGCGGGACGACAGTGGGCCGGAACCGATTTGATCCAGGGGGTACGGCCGCCGGTACCCTGAACTATTCGCCCACCCGTCTCCCGACCACCACCCCCCAGCGAGGCGCTAGGGCGCTGCCCATCCATCGTTCGTCGTCGTAATGAAGAGAGCACCGTGGCCGCCGACAAGATCGATACCATCGTCAGCCTGAGCAAGCGCCGTGGCTTCGTATACCCCTGCAGTGAGATCTACGGCGGCTCCCGCGCTGCCTGGGACTACGGTCCGTTGGGCGTCGAGCTCAAGGAGAACATCAAGCGTCAGTGGTGGCGCGCCATGGTCACCTCCCGCGAAGACGTCGTCGGTCTCGACTCGTCGGTGATCCTGGCCCCCGAGGTCTGGCAGGCGTCCGGCCACGTCGCCACCTTCACCGACCCGCTCACCGAGTGCACCTCCTGCCACAAGCGCTTCCGCGCCGACCACCTGGAAGAGGCGTACGAGGCCAAGCACGGCAGGCTTCCGGCGAACGGCCTCGCCGACGTGAACTGCCCGCACTGCGGCAACAAGGGCGGCTTCACCGAGCCCAAGCAGTTCTCCGGCCTGCTCTCCACCCACCTCGGCCCGTCCCAGGACACCGCCTCGGTCGCCTACCTGCGCCCCGAGACCGCGCAGGGCATCTTCACCAACTTCGCCCAGGTGCAGCAGACTTCCCGCAAGAAGCCGCCGTTCGGCATCGCGCAGATGGGCAAGTCCTTCCGCAACGAGATCACTCCCGGCAACTTCATCTTCCGGACCCGTGAGTTCGAGCAGATGGAGATGGAGTTCTTCGTCAAGCCGGGCGAGGACGAGAAGTGGCAGGAGTACTGGATGGCCGAGCGGTGGAACTGGTACCGCGACCTCGGCATCCGCGAGGAGAACATCCGCTGGTACGAGCACCCGGCCGAGAAGCTCTCGCACTACTCCAAGCGCACCGCTGACATCGAGTACCGCTTCAACTTCGGCGGCACCGAGTTCTCCGAGCTGGAGGGTGTGGCCAACCGCACCGACTACGACCTGACCGCGCACGCCAAGGCGTCCGGCCAGGACCTCTCCTACTTCGACCAGGAGGCCGGCGAGCGCTGGACTCCGTACGTCATCGAGCCGGCGGCCGGTGTGAACCGCGCGATGCTCGCCTTCATGCTCGACTCGTACATCGAGGACGAGGCGCCCAACGCCAAGGGCAAGATGGAGAAGCGCACCGTCATGCAGCTCGACCCGCGGCTGTCGCCGGTCAAGGTCGCGGTGCTGCCGCTGTCCCGTAACCCGCAGCTGTCGCCGAAGGCCAAGGGGCTGGCCACGGACCTGCGCAAGAACTGGAACATCGAGTTCGACGACGCGGGCGCGATCGGCCGCCGCTACCGCCGCCAGGACGAGATCGGCACGCCGTTCTGCGTCACGGTCGACTTCGACACCCTCGATGACGACGCGGTGACCGTGCGCGAGCGCGACACCATGAAGCAGGAGCGGGTCAGCCTGGACCAGATCCAGAGCTACCTGGGGGCGCGGCTGCTCGGCTGCTAGTCCTTCGCGGGGCGGCGCCGGTCCTTCGCGGGGCGGCGCCGGTCCTTCGCGGGGCGGCGCCTGTCCCTTTGGGGGCGGTGCCCACGTGTGACCTCAAGCGCCGGTCGGCTCGAATTCCCGGGCCCGGCCGGCGCTTTTGCGTGCGGCGCCGCGGGCCGGCAGCCGTGGGCTCGGCACCGCCGTCGGGTGATGTGGGGCTGATCGCCGTGGCGGCGGGACGGGCCAGCGGGACGGGGCAGCGGTATGGGGCAGCGATACGAGGCAGCGGGAATGCCTCCCGGCGCCCCCACGTTGTGGCTCGCAAGGGGCCCTCGCACCCCTACGGGATGTGTTCGTCCAACCCCTAAGCGCCTCGCGTCGGCCGCGATGCGAGGCAGGCGCACAGGGCCGCCAGGGGCAGCTCCGCGCCGACGGCCATGGCTATGGCGGTGGCCAGTTCGGCGCCGGGGGCGGCGGTGGCGAGGTCGAGGCAGGCGTCGGCGAGGAGGAGGACGGCCGCGGCGGCCGCGGGGGCGCGGTGGCGGGAGTCGGCGCGCAGCAGGCGGGTGCCGGCAGTGAGGAGGGCGGCGGCCTCCAGGGCGTCGAGGGTGACCCAGGCGGCGGCCTCGGCGGGCGGCAGGGTGCCGGCGAGGTAGCCGAGCCAGGGGAGGAGGGCGAGTCCGGCGCCGGTCAGGATCCGGCCCTGCAGACGGCGCGCAGCGGTGAGCCGTACGGCGCCGCTGGCCACCCGGGCAAGGGAGTAACTGCCGCTGGGGCACGGGGAGTTCAAGGCGATGAGAGTCATGGGGCGGGTCTCTTTCCGGAGTCGCGAACCCGGCCGTCGGGCTCATGATCAAGACTCCGCTTTCCGCCCGTCACCGTCAGTAATGCGGAATTCCGACTTGGGGTGGCACTGGCTACACCCCCGCTACGGACACTGCTGTCATGGCCCTCGCGCAACCTGTCTCATACGGTCGGATCATGACCGTCCCGCCCCGGCTGCGCCGGACTCTCGTACGCCTGCGACGTGACATCGCGTTCCTGGCCGCAGGGGTGACGCTGCACCTCGTCCCGCTGGCGCTGCACTTCTGGCTGGTGATGCTGCTGCTCGGCACCGTGCTCGACCCGGACCCCGAGACGCCGGTGGTGCTGGCGTTCACGCTTCCCCTGCTGATCGTCGCGGGCTGGGGGTTGACCGAGCCGCAGCGCTGGCGGTTCCGGGCACTGTGCGGCGTGGAGTTGCCGCGGCTGCGGTTCAAGGAGGTCAAGCGGCAGTTCGGCTACAACTTGCTGATCGGTCCGCTGCTCGGGGTGCTGGAATTCCTGCTGCTGGCACTGCTGTTGGCGGCGCTGGCGGCCTCGCTGGTCCTGGTGTGGGTGTGGCTGGTGCCGTGGCAGTGGCGGGTCGACCACCGTGGCTACACCACTACGGCCGCCTACCTCACCGTGGCGGGACTGCTGGCGCTCGCCGCCGTGCCCCCGCTGGCCACGGGGCTCGTCCGGCTGGAGATTCTGGTCGGGCGGGCGGTGCTGGGGGTGAGCCGGTCCGACGAACTGGCGCGACGGGTCGAGGACCTCACCGAGAGCCGGGCCGGCGCGGTGGACGCAGCCGACGCCGAGCGCCGGCGTATCGAGCGCGATCTGCACGACGGTGCGCAGCAGCGGCTGGTGTCGCTGGCGCTGAACCTCGGGCTGGCCAAGGCGACGCTGACGGATCTGCCGCCGGAGGCGCAGCAGGTCATCGACGCCGCACACCGCGAGGCGAAGGACGCGATCGAGGAACTCAACAACCTGGTGCGCGGGCTCCACCCGGCCGTACTGGACGAACTGGGGCTGGACGCGGCGCTGTCGGGTCTCGCGGCCCGCGCCCCGCTGCCCGTACGGCTGCGGGTGGACCTGCCGCCCGGCCTGCCGCAACGGGCGGCGCCGGCGATCGAGGCGGTCGCCTACTTCGTCGCCTCCGAGGCGCTGACGAACATCGCCAAGCATGCGCGGGAGGCGACCCGGGCGGAGGTGACGGTCACCCGGCTCGGCGAGATACTCCGGGTGGTGATCGCCGATGACGGTGTGGGCGGCGCCGATCCGTCCAAGGGGAGCGGTCTGAAGGGGCTTGCCCAGCGGGTGCGGTCCGTGGACGGGACCTTCCGGATGAGCAGCCCCGTGGGGGGCCCGACCATGATGAGCGTGGAGCTGCCGTGCCCGATGTGAGGCGTGCCGTGATCGCCGAGGACTCCGTTCTGCTGCGGATCGGGCTGGTCAAGGTGGTGGAGATGGCCGGGTTCGAGGTGGTGGCCGAGGCGGGGGACGCGCAGGAGCTGCTGGCGGCGGTCGGGGAACACCGGCCCGACCTCGCGGTGGTGGACGTCCGGATGCCCCCCGGCTTCACCGACGAGGGCGTACGCGCCGCACTGTCGATACGCCAGAGATGGCCCGCCACCGCCGTATTGATGCTCTCCCAGTACGTCGAGGAGCGCTACGCGGCCGATCTGCTCGCGACGAACACCAGCGGCGTCGGCTATCTGCTCAAACAACGGGTCGCGGATGTCGAGGAGTTCATCGAGGCGCTGCGGAGGGTGGCGGCCGGCGGCACCGCGCTGGACCCGCAGGTCGTCGCCCAGCTGCTGGTGCGGCGGGCGAGCGATCCGCTGGAGCGGCTGACGGCCCGCGAACGGGATGTTCTCGCCCTGATGGCCGAGGGCCGCTCCAACGCGGGCATCGCCGCCCAGCTCGTGGTGAGCGAGAGCGCGGTCGCCAAACACATCAACAACATCCTCGCCAAACTGGACCTGCCGAAGGCGGACGCCGATCACCGCCGGGTGCTGGCGGTGCTGCACTTCCTCGGGGTGGGCGGCTAAGGGCTGTCCCGCTAGTGGGCCCAGGGCGGCGCCATGCTGCTGCCGTCGGCCAGCTCGGCGGTCAGGCCGGTACGGGTGGTGACCCACATCCGCGCCGGCCCGTCGGTCTCATTGGCCACCGCGAGTGCGGAACCGGCGGGGGCCACCGCCGCATCGCCGGGGCCGAGTTCGGCGCTCTCACCGTCGATGGAGAACCGCAGCCGGCCGGACAGGACGTAGAAGGCTTCCTCCTGGCTGATCACATGAACCGGGGGCACCGTTCCGGCCGGGACCTCGCAAACCCAGGCCGCGAGATCCCGGCTGCCGGTGGCCGGTCGGACGTAGGAGACGAAACGCGCACCGTGAACCTCGTGAACGACGGCCTCGTTACTGCGGATAAAGGACATGTCGGCCTCCCCGGGCAGGCTTCTTGCTCGCCTGCCGCATAGACAAGTTACTTGTCTACATAGACAAGCGCCTTGTCCAGTTATAGTCAAGACATGGATGACGCCCTGTCCTTTTCCACGCTCGTGCTCGCGCTGTCAGGACAGCTGGTGCAGGAGATTCACACACGGGTGGCCGCGCAGGGGTTCGCGGACCTGCGCCCCGTGCACGGTTTCGCCTTCGCCCGGATCTCCCGGGGCGATGTCACCACCGCCGACCTGGCCGAACACCTGGGAGTCAGCAAGCAGGCCGCCGCCCAACTGGTCGACGAGCTGGTCCGCAAGGGATATGTGGTGCGCCGGCCACACCCCCAGGACGCCCGCGCCCGGCTCCTGTCGCTGACCGAGCGCGGCGGGGCCGCGACGCGCGCTGCCGACGAGGCGGCCCGGGCGGCCGTTGCGCCGTGGCGAGAGGTGCTGGGCGCGGAGCGCTTCGGTGCCCTCGCCGCCGACCTGGCCCGGCTCGCACCGAACGGCCCGATCCGGCCTGCCTGGTGAGCCGGTGCCCGCGTCCGCTGCCTCGCGTGGCCTTCGGGAGGTGCCGACGCGGGCCGGGTCGGCGGCGGGTTCGGCCGGGCGTTGGCCGGCTGGGGTGAGTGGCGGAGCTGTGGGGGGCGGGGAGGTGGCCGGGTCTTGGGGGAGACGGCGTGAACCGAGGGGTGCGGCGGCGACCAGCTGGCCGTCGTCGCCCCGGCCCGCTAGCCCTGCAGACCGCGACGCTCCTGGTCGCGACCCTCGGTGCGGACCTGATGGCCGGCCTGTTCGCCGCCTTCGCCTACGCGGTGATGCCCGGCCTCGGCCGGTCCGCCGACCGCACTTTCGTACAGGCCATGCAGAAACGGCTGGTTCCTGCTCCCCTTTCTGCTGCCGGTCCCCCTGCTCGTCCTCGCCACGGTCCTGGCCTGGAACGGGCGCGACCGGGTCGCCCTGCCCTGGATCCTCGCCGCGCTGGTGCTGTACTTGGCGGGCTTCTTCGTCACCAGTGGCGTCAACGTCCCCCTCAACAACGCGCTCGACAAGGCCCCGACGGATGAGGGTCCTGCCGCATCCGGCGGACCAGGCGCCCCCGGCGGCCCGGCCGACCGGCCCGGTGCGCTCAAGGCCGCGCGGGACGGCTTCGAGAGCCGGTGGGTCACCTGGAACATCGTGCGCGCGCTCGCCCACGCCGCCGCCTTCGGCATGCTCGCCTGGGCCCTCTTCCTGCACGGCGCGGCGGGCACGGTGTGAGGAGCCTTCCGGGAGCCGCGTTCGATGGCGCCCGGTCCGCTTCCGTCGCCCGGTCCGCTTCCGTCGATCGGGCCGGTTTCGTCGATACGGAGCACGGCCGCCGTCGAGGCCGACGAGGCCGTTGAGGCCGACTAGGAGCGCCGGGGGGTGGGCGGACAGGTATGGGCAAATCCCTGCAAGTCAGGGCACCTTCCTCCCGCGCAGTGACTCCTTCCCTGTCCGGTGTGGCCGTGAGGCTTGATCGCGGAATCCCGCTGAGGGGGCACCGTTTGAATGACTAATACGGCGGCGGGTTAGCATATGAGCACCGCCTAGCTCGAAAGATAAACCTGTGACTGTCAATGACGACTCGTTCACCAACTGGCAAAACCGCGAGGAGATCGCGGAGTCGATGATCCCGATCATCGGGAAGCTGCATCGGGAACGGGACATCACGGTCCTGCTCCACAGCCGCTCCTTGGTGAACAAGTCGGTGGTCAGCATCCTCAAGACCCACCGGTTTGCCCGGCAGATCGCCGGTGCGGAACTCTCGGTCACCGAGACGCTGCCGTTCCTGCAGGCTCTCACCACGCTCGATCTCGGCCCTTCCCAGATCGACATCGGCATGCTCGCCGCGACGTACAAGACCGACGACCGCGGTCTCTCGGTGCAGGAGTTCACCGCCGAGGCCGTCGCCGGCGCCACGGGTGCCAACAAGATCGAGCGCCGTGAACCGCGCGACGTCGTCCTCTACGGGTTCGGCCGCATCGGCCGCCTCCTCGCCCGCCTGCTCATCGAGAAGGCCGGCTCCGGCAACGGTCTGCGGCTGCGCGCCATCGTCGTGCGCAAGGGCGCCGGCCAGGACATCGTCAAGCGCGCCTCGCTGCTGCGCCGTGACTCCATCCACGGCCAGTTCCAGGGCACGATCAGTGTCGACGAGGCGAACAGCACGATCATCGCCAACGGCAACGAGATCAAGGTGATCTACTCCGACGACCCGACGTCGGTGGACTACACGGCGTACGGCATCAAGGACGCCATCCTCATCGACAACACCGGCAAGTGGCGCGACCGCGAGGGCCTGTCGAAGCACCTCCGTCCCGGCATCGCCAAGGTCGTCCTGACCGCGCCGGGCAAGGGCGACGTCCCCAACGTCGTCCATGGCGTCAACCACGACACGATCAAGCCGGACGAGCAGATCCTGTCCTGCGCGTCCTGCACCACCAACGCGCTCGTCCCGCCGCTGAAGGCGATGGCGGACGAGTACGGCGTCCTGCACGGTCATGTGGAGACCGTCCACTCGTTCACCAACGACCAGAACCTGCTGGACAATTACCACAACTCCGACCGCCGCGGCCGCTCGGCGGCGCTCAACATGGTCATCACCGAGACCGGCGCCGCCTCCGCCGTCACCAAGGCGCTGCCCGACCTCAAGGCGAGGATCACCGGCAGCTCGATCCGCGTCCCGGTGCCGGACGTCTCGATCGCGATCCTCAACCTGCGGCTCGCGCGCGAGACCACCCGCGAGGAGGTCCTCGACTACCTCCGCGACGTGTCGCTGACCTCGCCGCTCAAGCGCCAGATCGACTTCATCAACGCCCCCGACGCGGTCTCCAGCGACTTCATCGGTTCGCGCCACGCCTCGATCGTCGACGCCGGTGCCACCAAGGTCGAGGGCGACAACGCGATCCTCTACCTGTGGTACGACAACGAGTTCGGCTACTCCTGCCAGGTCGTCCGCGTCGTCCAGCACGTCTCCGGGGTGGAGTACCCGACCTACCCGGCCCCGGCGGTCTGATCTCGTCGGACTGTCCGATCCGGCGTCCGGGCAAGCCGGTGTCCGGGCAAGCCCGGCGGGCCGGGTGGCAGCGGGGCGGCAACCGATCCCGATCGGGATCCGGCTGACCGCCTGCCGTCACCCGTCACCCGCCGGTCGGCGCCGGCACGGGATGGCCCAGCGGCACCGGGATACCGGGACACCGCCGATGTGTCCGTCCTGAGCCGTCACCGCCGCGCATCCGCCCTGGTCGTCACGGTTCGAGGACACGGACATCGTGGCGGCGCGGATGCGGCTGATGGCCGACACCCGCTCAGGAGCCTGGATCCCGGACCAGGCCGAGCCAGGCGCCGCGGACCGGCCCGCGCTGATCCGAAAGACTTATGGATCCAGGGCCTGTCTTCAACGTCCCGTCGTTCGCCCGTAGGGCGGGCCTCGCGGTGTCCGGTGCGTGCGATCGCAAGGCGGAGGTCATCCCGGTACCGGGTTGCACCGGGTTGTATCGGGATGATCCCGATATTGCGGATGTGGGTCCCTCCCGCGCCGTTCAGGTGTGAGGGAGTGCGTGCCAGTCACCGCGAGGCAGACGGACTTTGAAGGCCGGACCTAGCCGCGCAGGCCCCGGAGGACCAGGTCGCGGACGGCCTCGAAGTCGGTGGTGATCTCGGGGCGGGACCACTCGGGGGCGTAGCACGGGTCGTGGAAGCGGCCGGTGGCGTCGAAGACGGCGCGGGCGGTGGTGGTGGGGGAGGGGGTGTGGAACGCGCCCTGGCTGACGCCGGCCTCGATGATGGTGGTGAGCTGGGCTTCCAGACCGGTGATGTGACGGTCGACCACGCCGCCGCTCTCTCCGATCAACGTCATATAGGTGGCGAAGAGTTCGGGATCGTCGCCGGCCTTGTGCCGCTTGGCCTCGAAAAGGGCGGTCAGCCAGCGGTCCAGACGCTCCGGTGCCGGTCCTTCCGCCGTGACGATGACCGAGAGTTCCTGGCTCGTACGGTCCAGCCAGCGCTCCGTGACCGCCTCCCGCAGTGCCGCCTTCGTACGGAAGTGGCGGTAGACGCTGCCATGGCTGACGCCCAGGGCGCGCGCCACATCCACGACCGTGGCTTTGGCCGGGCCGTAGCGGCGCAGCACCTCCTCGGTGGCTTCGAGGATGCGCTCAGGGGTCAACGTCTCGGGCGGCATGGGGCGGTCGGCCTTTCGGGAGGGCGGGGCGGGGGCCGGCGAGCGGTTCCGGGTGGCACACCCGGTAGCTGCCGGTCGCCGGTGTGTGCGTACACGGGATCCGTGCGCCGGGTACGTACGGACGGTACCTGGCCGTGCCCCGTACCCGCTCCGGTGGTCACGCGGCCCTCGGGGTCAGCGCTCGCTGTCCAGGTGGTCCATCTGCTCGGTGGGGTAGCGGTCGCCGGCGGCGGCGTCGGCCGGGACGGCGCGCTCGATGGCGGCCAGATCGTCGGCGTCGAGGGCGACGTCCAGGGCGCCGAGCGCCTCGGTCAGTCGGTCGCGGCGGCGGGCGCCGACCAGCGGGACGATGTCCTCGCCGCGGGAGAGCACCCAGGCGATGGCGGTCTGTGCGACCGAGACCCCCTTCTGCTCGGCGATCTTGCGCAGTGCGTCCACCAGGTCGAGGTTGCGGTCGAGATTCTCGCCCTGGAAGCGCGGGCTCATGCCGCGGAAGTCGTTCGCGGCGAGCTTGCGGTCGCGGTTGAAGTGGCCGCTGATCAGGCCGCGGGACAGGACACCGTAGGCGGTGATGCCGATGCCCAGTTCGCGGGCGGTCGGCAGGATCGCCTCCTCGATGCCGCGGGAGATGAGGGAGTACTCGATCTGGAGGTCGGAGATCGGGGCGACGGCGGCGGCCCGGCGCAGGGTCTCCGCGCCGACCTCGGAGAGGCCGATGTGCCGGACGTGCCCGGCCTCGACCAGCTCGGCGATGGCGCCGACCGTCTCCTCGATCGGGACGTCCGGGTCGAGCCGGGCGATGCGGTAGATGTCGATGTGGTCTGTGCCCAGGCGCTGCAGGGAGTACGCGGCGAAGTTCTTCACCGCATTCGGCCGGCCGTCATAGCCGGTGAAGCTGCCTTCGACCGTGCGCAGGGCGCCGAACTTGACGCTGATCTGCGCCTTTTCGCGAGCCGCCGCGGGGGCGGTGCGCAGGGCCTCGTTGATCAGCAGTTCGTTGTGGCCCATGCCGTAGAAGTCGCCGGTGTCGAGCAGGGTGATGCCCGCGTCGAGGGCGGCGTGAACGGTGGCGATGGACTCGCTGCGGTCGGTGTCGCCGTAGAGGGCGGACATGCCCATGCAGCCGAGGCCGAGGGCGGAGGTCTGCGGGCCGGTGGTGCCCAGGGTGCGGGTCTGCACTGCGTGCTCCTGGAGGACGGGAGGGGATTGGTCAGGGCGGCTGCCGTGCCTTCACTATGACATGACGGCTGACAGATTTCAATATCTGTCAGCCGTCATGTGTGGGCCGGGCCTCGCCCCCGTCGTTCCAGCGCAGGTCAGCGCAGGTCAGCGCAGAGTGCGCGGCAGGCGCAGCGCGAGCGTCGTCGTGCCCGCGACGATCACCAGTTGGGTCAGCAGGGCGGCGAGCATCGCGTCGCGGATGCCGACGGACGGCAGCAGCGAGAGGAAGAGGGTGCCGAGGGTGGCCACGCCCAGGGCGAGGCCGGACTGCTGGGTGGTGACCATGACGCCGCCGCCCACGCCCGCCTGCGCCACCGGCAGTTCGCTCAGCACGATGCGCATCAGCACCGGCAGCACCATGCCCTGCCCGACGCCCAGGACGGCCATGCTCGACGCCAGTCCGGCCACCGATATCCCGGGCCAGCCCGTGTGCACGGTCAGTGCCAGGCCGATCAGGCCGATGCCCTGGATCAGCGAACCGGCGAGCACCACCCGCCGCCCGAACCGCATCACCAGCCGCGGACCGGCGAGCGAGGCGAAGAAGAACGTGATGCAGAGCGGCGCCAGGGACAGCCCGGCCGCCAACGGGCCGTAGTGCAGGCCGTTCTGGAGGGCGACGGCGACCACGAACATAAAGCCGCCGAAGCCCAGCGTGAACGGGATGATCATGGTGAGTCCGCTGTTCACGGAGGGGATGCGCAGCAGCGAGGGCGGGACGAGCGGGGTGCGGCCGGCGCGTTCGGCGCGGTGCTCGAAGAGCACGAACGCGGCGGCGGCAAAGGGGAAGACGGCCAGTAGCACCCAGGACCACAGGGGCCAGCCGGCTGCCCGGCCCTCGGTCAGCGGCAGCAGCAGCGTGATCAGAGTGGCGGCGAGCAGTGCTGTCCCGGGGCCGTCCACCCGGCTCGGGTGCGGGGAGCGGGTCTCGGGAACCGTACGGGCGGCCAGCAGCCAGGCGGCGGCGGAGATCGGGACGTTCACCAGGAAGACCGCGCGCCAGCCGGTGCCCGCCAGGTCGACGGAGACCAGCAGTCCGCCGAGTACCTGGCCGACGGCGCTGGCGACACCGGCCGTGCCGCCGTACAGGCTGACGGCCTTGGCGCGCCGCTTGCCGGTGGTCGTGGCCTGGATGGTGGCCAGCACCTGCGGCAGCAGCAGCGCGGCCGCGGCCCCCTGGGCGACCCGGGCGGCCACCAGCGTCCCGGCGTCCGGAGCGAGACCGCAGGCCAGCGAGGTGAGGCCGAAGGCGGCCAGGCCCCACAGGAACAGCCGACGGCGACCGATCATGTCGCCGAGCCGGCCGCCGAGCACCAGCAGCATGGCGTAGGCGACGCCGTAACCGGCCACCACCATCTCCAGCATCGCGGGCCCCGCGTGCAGGTCGTGGTCGATGGTCGGCAGTGCGACATTGACGATAAAGAAGTCGATCATGGGGAGGGCGGCGCCCAGCAGCACGGTCAGCAGGCCGAGCGGGGTCAGCACGGTCGCGGCCGGGTGCCGCTGCGGGGCGGGGCCGGGTGCGGCCGGTGCCTCCGGGGTCGCCGGGGCTTTCGGGATCGGGAGGGTGTCCGGGGTGTCAAGGGTCGCAGCCGTGGCTTCCATGGTGGTCATCTGTGCTCGGGTATCGCTCACGGACTCGATGATCGTCGACCGCTCAGGCTGGTACCAGAGTGTTCTTATCCTGGTACCGGTGCTACCTGGCAACCGGCTCCGGCCTGCGGCAGGCTGGAGGTATGACCGTGGACATGCCCCTGACGCAGACTGCCACAAGCCCTGGTGGCGCCGCCGCCCCACGGCACGGCACCGCCCCGCGGGATGACGCCGCCCGCCGGGCCGAGCTGGCCGCCTTTCTGCGCAGCCGACGGGAGCGGATCACGCCCGAGCAGGTCGGGCTGCCGCGAGGCGCCCGCCGGCGTACCCCCGGTCTGCGCCGTGAGGAGGTCGCGCATCTGGGCGCCGTCGGGGTCACCTGGTACACCTGGCTCGAACAGGCCCGGGACATCCATGTATCGCCGCAGGTCCTGGACGCGGTCGCCCGTGCGCTGCTGCTCGACCGCGCCGAGCGCAGCCACCTTTTCGCGCTGGCCGGGGCGGTCGACCCGATGCCGGGCACGGAGTGCACGGGCGTTTCGCACGAACTGCGGCAGATGCTGCGCCAGTTGGAGCCGTTCCCCGCGGTCGTCCAGAACAGCCGGTTCGACATCCTCGCCTACAACGGCACGTACGGCCGTCTGATGTGCGACCTTGATGCGCTGCCCGAAGAGGACCGCAACTGTATGTGGCTGGCGTTCACCAACCCCGAGTGGCGGTCGAGCGTGGTTGATCTGGAGGCCACGATGCGGGTGATGGCCGCCAAGTTCCGGGCATCGATGGCCGAGCATGTCGCGGAGCCGGCCTGGAAGGCGCTGGTCGCGCGGCTGACGGAGGCGTCGTCCGAGTTCCGGGAGATCTGGGCACAGCACGAGGTCATCCGCCCGATGAGCTCCGTCAAGCTCTTTCGGCACCCGCGGGTGGGTGTGCTGCAGCTGTCCGCCACAAGCCTGTGGACGGGCCCCAACCCCGGCCCCAAGCTGCTGTCCTACACGCCCGTGGACGAGACGACCCGGGTGCGGCTGGAGCAGCTGGCGGCGGAGCCGGCGACGCTCGTCGCGGTGTGACGGTACGGGCGGGGGCGGCGCGGAGGAGCGGTCGCGAGGAGCGGAAGCGGACGGCCGACGAGCGCTCCGCAGAGATTCCCCGCCCGCAGTGATTCCCCGCCCGCAGAGATTCCCCAGCCCGCAGCGCTTCCCCCGCCCGCACCGCTTCTCCAGCGCTTCCCCCGCCCGCAGTGCTTCTCCAGCGCTCCCCCGCCCCCTCCCCCTCCTCCCCCTTCGGGGGGAGGGGGCGGGGGTGGGTTCGGGGGTGGGGGGAGCCGAGGCTCCCCCCTGCCGAGCCCCCTACGGCCGCGCGTCCGCCGCCAGGTACCCCGGCTTCTCGTCCTCGAACAGTGTCGCCGTGCGGTCGGCCGTCGCCTTCGCCCAGCGGCCCGTTGTCAGGGCGCCGAGCAGCAGAACGGCCGCGCCGCAGCCGGCGATGATCCACCATGCCGGGCGGGCGGCCGCGACAAAGGCGTCCGCGCCGGCGGCGGCGTGTGCCCCGCTCGCCAGTACGGCACCGATCACCGCGACACCGAGCGACTGCCCGACCTGTCGGCTGGTGGAGGCGACGGCGGCGGCCACCCCTGCCTGGGTGCGCGGCATACCGGACACCGCGGTGTTGGTGATCGGCGCATTGACCAGGCCGAATCCGATGCCGAACAGGACGTAGCCGGTGAACAGCAGCGGGTTCGTCGACTGTGCGTCGAACGCCGCGAAGAGCAGCCCGCTCGCCCCCATCGCCATACCGGCGAGGAGCAGCGACAGCCGGGGCCCCCGGTTGCCGACCAGCCGCCCCGAAACCGGCGCGAAGACCAGCGTCATCCCGGCCATGGGGAGCATGTAGAGCCCGGCGCCCAAAGCGGACAGACCACGGATGTTCTGCAGATACAGCGTGTTCATGAAGAGGAAGCCGGCGAGCGCGGCAAAGGCGCACACCGCCACGATCGTGGCCCCGCTGAACGGCGCGCTGTGGAAGAACCGCAGGTCGATGAGGGGTTCGCGACGGCGCCGCTCGTAGGCGATCAGACTGGCCAGGGATATCAGCGCCACCAGCGCGAACGTCAGGATTTCGGGGGACACCCAGCCGGCATCCGGGGCCTCGATGATCGCGTACGTCAGCGAGCCGAGCAGCGCGATCACCAGCAGCTGGCCGACCGGGTCGACCCGGCGCGGCTTGGGAGCGCGGGATTCCGGGACGTAGCGCAGGGTCAGGAAGAACGCGAGCGCGCCGATCGGGACGTTGATCCAGAAGATCGAGCGCCAGCCGACGCTCTGCACCAGCAGCCCGCCGATCACCGGCCCGGCCGCCATGCTGATGCCGACGACCCCGCCCCACACCCCGATCGCGCGGGCCCGCTCCCGCGGTTCGGTGAAGGTGTTGGTGATGATCGACATGGCGACGGGGTTGAGCATCGAGCCGCCGACCGCCTGCACCATCCGGAAGACCACCAGCCACTCCAGGCCGGGAGCCAGGCTGCACAGCAGCGAGCCGACGGCAAAGACCACCAGCCCGACCAGGAAGATCCGGCGCCGGCCGAGCCGGTCGGCGGTGGATCCGGCCAGCATCAGCAGCGCCGCCAGGACCAGGGTGTAGGCGTCGATCGTCCACTGCATGCCGGAGACCGAGGCATGCAGTTCGTGCTGGATGGACGGCAGGGCGACATTGAGGATGGTGTTGTCGAGGCTGACGATCAGCAGGCTCATACAGCAGATCGCCAGCACCAGGAGACGCCGTCGACGGCTGAGCTCAGGCATGGTTGAACGCTACAACGATCCTCGGCGTACGGCTCTGGCGGGCCCACTCGCTCGGTGCGGGACAATGGGAGATCGCAGCGGCCGGACTGCCCGTACGGTCGCGGCCCGTCCGCCCCGCCGAAGGAAGCCGAAGAAAGCCGAAGGTATCGCCGTCATGACTCTGCTGCAGATCGGTCCGCATGCGGTGCAGCCGCCCGTGGTGCTCGCGCCCATGGCTGGGATCACCAATGCCCCGTTCCGGACGCTGTGCCGGGAGTTCAGCGGCGGCAAGGGCCTGTTCGTCAGCGAGATGATCACGACGCGGGCGCTGGTCGAACGCAACGAGAAGACCATGCAGCTGATCCACTTCGACGAGACCGAGAAGCCGCGCTCGATCCAGCTGTACGGCGTCGACCCGGACACCGTCGGCAAGGCCGCCCGCATGATCGCGGAAGAGGACCTCGCAGACCACATCGATCTGAACTTCGGCTGCCCCGTCCCGAAGGTGACCCGCAAGGGCGGCGGCTCGGCGCTTCCGTACAAGCGGAATCTGCTGCGCGCCATTCTGCGCGAGGCGGTGGCGAACGCGGGTGCGCTGCCGGTGACGATGAAGATGCGCAAGGGCATCGACGACGACCACATCACCTACCTGGACGCGGGGCGGATCGCCGCCGAGGAAGGCATCACGGCGATCGCGCTGCACGGGCGGACCGCGGCCCAGCACTACGGCGGCACCGCCGACTGGGACGCCATCGCGCGCCTCAAGGAGCATGTCCCGGAGATCCCGGTGCTCGGCAACGGCGACATCTGGTCGGCGGACGACGCGAAGCGGATGATGCGCGAGACCGGCTGCGACGGCGTGGTCGTGGGGCGCGGCTGCCTGGGCCGGCCGTGGCTGTTCGGCGATCTGGTCGCCGCGTTCGAGGGCACGGGCACCTACGCGCAGCCCACGCTCAAGGAGGTCGCGGCCGTGATGCTGCGGCACGCCACCCTGCTCGGCGAGTGGATCGGCGACGAGACCCGCGGCGTGATCGACTTCCGTAAGCACGTCGCCTGGTACACCAAGGGGTTCTCGATCGGCTCCGAGATGCGCCGCAGCCTCGCGGTCACCTCCTCGCTCGACGAGCTGGACGGGCTGCTGTCGGAGCTGGACCTCGACCAGCCGTGGCCGGTGGGCGCGGACGGCCCGCGCGGCCGTACCTCGGGCCGCAACCGGGTCGTCCTGCCGGACGGCTGGCTCAACGACCCCTATGACCGCGCGGGCGTGGACGCGGACGCGGAGCTGGACACGTCGGGCGGCTGAGCCGGCTACGGAGGGCGGGCCGAGCCACGCCGCTCTCCGCCCGCGGCAGGGGAGCCTGCCGCGAAGGCCCGGCGCCGGGGCGGTGACGAACGAGGTGACGGTGCGCCGCGGACCCGTAGGTGCGTAAAGCGGCGTGTCGGGCGCACGAGCGAGGCGGACCGGCGTGCCCCCGCGATACCGTTTGAGTCCGTACGGGCTGCGGCGCACGGGGTGGGGATTCGGCAGCCCGCACCGCCATGAACGCGATCCCGCACGGGGGGCGGGCGGGATCGCGGACGACGCTGAGGGAGCTGCCGTGGTGAGCGGGCACCGTTCCATCGAGGACACCGAAAAGGCCGTCCAGGCCAAACTCGGCGACACCCCTGTCCGTCATGAGCAGATGGCCGCGGTCGCGAACATCTACCGCGCCGCGGCCGCCGTACGGCAGCACTTCGAGAACTCCGTACTGCGTGGCGCCGAGCTGACCTGGACCTCCTTCGTCGTGCTGTGGGTGGTGTGGATCGGGGGCGAGAGGGAGACCCGCCGGGTCGCCGAGGAGGCCGGCATCTCCAAGGGCACGCTCACCGGCGTCGCCCGCACCCTCCAGGCCCGCGGCCTGATGGAGCGCAAGAGCCACCCGAGCGACGGGCGGCTCGCCCTGCTCACGCTCACCCCTGAGGGCGAGCAGCTGATGGGCCGGGTCTTCCCGGAGTTCAACGCCGAAGAAGTCTTCGTCACCGGGGGGCTGAGCGACGACGAGGCGCTGGACCTGGCGGGTCTGCTGCGCCGGATCGTGGTGCAGGTCGAGACCCGCGGCGAGGACCGGCGGCTGGAGTTGCTGGACGGCCAGGACCCCCGGCCGCGGCGGAGCGGACGACGGGCCAAGGGGTAAGCGGCGAGGGCCGGTTCGCCGGGCTGCCGCGTCCCGGGACACCCCTGGCCGGGCGCTTTTGCCGTGGCGGCTGTCGGGCTCTTGAATGACCGGGGTGCGATCGTCCACCCCGGAGGCTGCCACTGCCTCACCCAGGACCCGCAGGTCCTCCTCGGAGCGGACCGTTCCAACGACGGTGTGCCCGGCGGCCAGGGCGGCCTGGGCGAAGGCACGGCCGAGGCCCGTGCTGACGCCAGTGACGCGGGACCGGCCGTACGCACGACAACCAGGTTCGATCCCGAACACCTCGGTCGAGGGCCCGGCAGGCCCCACCACAGCAGGGGAGTACCCACCATGCGCGCCTTGGTCATCATCCACGACCATCTGTCCACCGCGGGCCACGTAGGTGAGCGGCTGGCAGAGCGGGGCTATGAGCTCGACGAACTGCTCGTCGTGCCGGCCGGGCGGTATACGACCCCGGACGTCGACGTGGCCTTCCCTGCGGCCGAGAACTATGACCTGATCCTTACGCTCGGTGCTCCGTGGTCGGTGGCGCGAAGGAATGCCTGGATCGAGGCGGAACTGGCCCTGCTGCGCTCGGCGCACGAGGCCGGGATACCGGTGCTCGGCATCTGTTTCGGCGGTCAGGCGCTGGCCACGGCGCTCGGTGGGGACATCGAGGTCGCCCCGCGCTTCGAGCTGGGCTGGAGCCGCATCACGACCGATGCGCCGGGCCTGGTCGGCCCGGGGCCTTGGTTCCAGTTCCACGGGGACCGCTGGCTGCTGCCGCCGGGTGCCCGGGAGTTGGCGCGTAACGAGGTCGCCTCGCAGGCCTTCGTCTGCGGCCGTTCATGGGGGGTGCAGTTCCATCCGGAGCTGACGCCGGAGGTCCTGCAGGCCTGGTTCGACGAGGAAGGGAAGGCGATCGCGGCCGAGGTCGGGGTCGACCCGGAGCGGCTGGTGGCCGAATTGCGGGCAGATCTGCCGGCCGTACGGGAGCGGGCGCGCATCCTGGTGGACGCATTCCTTGATCAGGTTGCGGAGCGAAGGGCCGACGAGGGTCCAAATGATGGAACCCCGTCACACATGAGCGCGTGATTCTCGCCACCCCTGATAGGGGTAGCGCTCAGATGAGCAGTCCGCGAGGGGCTCCACCTCTCCAATGGTGGCACCGGGTGCCACGCGTCATGTGTTCGACTGATTACTCCATTCGTTGCAGCGAGTAGCACATCACTGCCGTTTCGGGTGCTTAGCGGAGTGATGCATTCAGGTAATGAACGGACCGCCGAATGCGTGATCACTTTCGATCTACTGGCGGACGACTGGTTACACACGTATGTCGACCAAGTGGACGTACCCATACGCCTTCGATCTGGGTATGTTCCTGGCCGTCAGGGCAGCCCGTCGGCGAGGAGTCAGTGCCGTGCCGGAAACGCAAGATCCCCACGTAACCCAGCCTTCGTCCGTGAAGTTCGTCTACGACTTCACCGAGGGCAACAAGGACCTCAAGGACCTTCTAGGCGGCAAGGGCGCGAACCTCGCCGAGATGACCAACCTGGGGCTTCCTGTCCCTCCCGGCTTCACGATCACCACCGAAGCCTGCAAGGTCTACCTCGACAGCGGCACCGAGCCCGCGGCACTGCGTGCCGAGGTCTCCGAGCACCTCGACGCCCTTGAGCAGAAGATGGGCAAGAAGCTCGGCCAGGCCGACGACCCGCTGCTCGTATCGGTGCGTTCCGGGGCGAAGTTCTCGATGCCCGGCATGATGGACACCGTCCTCAACATCGGCCTCTCCGATGCATCGGTTTCCGGCCTCGCCGCGCAGGCCGGCGACGAGCGCTTCGCGTGGGACTCCTACCGCCGCCTGATCCAGATGTTCGGCAAGACCGTGCTGGGCGTGGACGGCGAGCTCTTCGAGGAGGCGCTGGAGGAGGCCAAGCAGGCCAAGGGCGTCCGCGTCGACATCGACCTGGACGCGGCCGACCTCAAGAGCCTGGTCGCGCACTTCAAGGACATCGTGTCCAAGGAGACCGGCCGCGACTTCCCGCAGGAGCCCCGCGAGCAGATGGACCTCGCCGTGCGCGCGGTCTTCGACTCGTGGAACACCGACCGCGCCAAGCTCTACCGCCGCCAGGAGCGCATCCCCGGCGACCTCGGCACCGCGGTCAACGTCTGCTCCATGGTCTTCGGCAACCTCGGCCCCGACTCCGGCACCGGCGTCGCCTTCACCCGCGACCCCGCCAGCGGCCACCAGGGCGTCTACGGCGACTACCTGCAGAACGCGCAGGGCGAGGACGTCGTCGCCGGTATCCGCAACACCGTGCCGCTCGCCGACCTCGAACGCATCGACAAGGCGTCGTACGACCAGCTGATGCAGATCATGGAGACGCTCGAAACGCACTACAAGGACCTGTGCGACATCGAGTTCACCATCGAGCGCGGCAAGCTGTGGATGCTGCAGACCCGGGTCGGCAAGCGCACCGCCGGTGCCGCCTTCCGGATCGCCACCCAGCTCGTCGACCAGGGCCTGATCGACGAGGCCGAGGCCCTCCAGCGGGTCAACGGCGCGCAGCTGGCACAGCTGATGTTCCCCCGCTTCGACCTGGGCGCGAAGTCCGAGATGATCGGCCGTGGGATCGCCGCCTCCCCGGGCGCGGCGGTCGGCAAGGCCGTCTTCGACTCGTACACCGCCGTCAAGTGGTCGCGCTCCGGCGAGAAGGTCATCCTGATCCGCCGCGAGACCAACCCCGACGACCTCAACGGCATGATCGCCGCCGAGGGCATCCTCACCTCCCGCGGCGGCAAGACCTCGCACGCCGCCGTCGTCGCCCGCGGCATGGGCAAGACCTGTGTCTGCGGCGCCGAGGAGCTGGAGGTCGACACCAAGTCCCGCCGGATGACGACCCAGGACGGGACCGTCATCGAGGAGGGCGACGTCGTCTCCATCGACGGCTCCAGCGGCAAGGTCTACGTCGGCGAGGTGCCGGTCGTGCCGTCCCCGGTCGTGGAGTACTTCGAGGGCCGGATGCACGCCGGCGCCGACGACGCCGACGAGCTGGTCAAGGCCGTCCACCGGATCATGGCGTACGCGGACCGGGTACGCCGGCTGCGCGTACGGGCCAACGCCGACAACGCCGAGGACGCCGCCCGCGCCCGCCGGTTCGGCGCCCAGGGCATCGGCCTGTGCCGCACCGAGCACATGTTCCTCGGTGAGCGCCGGGAGATGGTCGAGCGGCTCATCCTGGCCGACACCGAGACCGACCGGAAGGCCGCGCTCCACGAGCTGCTGCCGCTCCAGAAGGCCGACTTCACCGAGCTCTTCGAGTCGATGGACGGGCTGCCGGTGACCGTCCGGCTGCTGGACCCGCCGCTGCACGAGTTCCTGCCCGACATCACCGAGCTGTCGGTGCGGGTCGCGCTCGCCGAGGCCCGCAAGGACGCCAACGAGAACGACCTGCGGCTGCTGCAGGCCGTGCACAAGCTGCACGAGCAGAACCCGATGCTGGGTCTGCGGGGCGTGCGCCTCGGCCTGGTCATCCCCGGTCTGTTCGCGATGCAGGTACGCGCCATCGCGGAGGCCGCGGCCGAGCGCAAGAACGCCAAGGGCGACCCGCGCCCGGAGATCATGATCCCGCTGGTGGGCACCGTCCAGGAGCTGGAGATCGTCCGCGAGGAGGCCGAGCAGGTCATCGCCGAGGTCGAGAAGACCCACGGCATCGACCTCAAGCTCAGCCTCGGCACGATGATCGAGCTGCCCCGCGCCGCCCTCACGGCCGGTCAGATCGCCGAGTCCGCCGACTTCTTCTCCTTCGGTACGAACGACCTCACGCAGACGGTCTGGGGCTTCAGCCGCGACGACGTCGAGGCCAGCTTCTTCACCGCGTACCTGGAGAAGGGCATCTTCGGCGTCAGCCCGTTCGAGACCATCGACAAGGACGGCGTGGGCTCCCTGGTCCGCAACGCCGCCGCGGCGGGCCGGGCCACCCGCCCGGACCTCAAACTCGGTGTCTGCGGCGAGCACGGCGGCGACCCGGAGTCCGTCCACTTCTTCCACGAGGTGGGCCTGGACTACGTCTCCTGCTCCCCGTTCCGCATTCCGGTCGCACGGCTGGAGGCGGGCCGCGCGGCCGCGGAGTCCAAGGGCAGCGACAGCCGCTGACCCCATCGGTCACCGTGGACGCCGAGTGCGCCCGCGGTGGCCGGAAAGACCACCGGAGTACGGCGGTTCGGGCCCAACCCTCAACCGCCCGACTGTCGGCTCCGGCACCCGAACGAGGGCGGCACCTGTGCGGAGGTGCCGCCCTCGCTTTCTCCGGACTCCCCCCTCGGGAGCTGCCGCCACCCCGGTCGGCGCGGGAAGGCGGCCTTCAGCGGGGCTGGCGACTGGCCGGGTGGTTGCTCATCACCCCCCACGGGATCGAGCAATCCGGTCCGTTCGCACCGCCGCTGAATTGAGTACAAGCTTTCCTCCCACCCGCCCGGTGGCGCGACCACTTTCAAGTGTGGCCAAAAGGGCATGGTGACCGCACGTGTTGGCGTGCATACTCAGGCGTGCCGGGGGCCGACTGAGGAAACCAGGGGTGGGGGTTCGGTGTTACGCGTCCATTTCAGTGGACTCGATCTGGCCCGTGTACGCATTGCGGCACGCCCGGACGCACTGTGGGAGACCGTCTTAAGCTTTCATCGGCTGCGCGACCGACGGGACGATTCGGCGTTCGGCAAATGGCGATCGGAAACACGCGGAAGGTTGAATGGCGAAGCGCGACTGCTGGCGCCGCTCGTGCCCACCCGCGGATATTTCCCCGATTTCCTGACGCCCGCCGAAGGGCTCCTCGGCATGACCGACGCGCTCGCCGCACTGCGCGAGACGCCGGCCGGCCGGCTGCGCGAGGAACTCGCCCGGCTCTCCACGGCCGCCCGCCCGCTCCCGTCGTGGATACGGGCGATGGCCGAGGGCGACACCCGTGCCCTCGGCAGGCTCGCCGGGATCCTCCAGCGCTATTACGAGGCGGCCGTCGCCCCGTATTGGCCGCGCGTCCAGAGCCGTATCGAGGCCGACCGGGCCGCCCGCGGCAGGGCGCTGCTCGACGGCGGCGCGGACCGGCTGCTCGCCTCGCTCCCGCCGATGATGCGCTGGCGCCCGCCGGTCCTGGAGGCCGACTATCCGGTGGACCGCGACCTCCACCTCCGCGGCCGGGGGCTGTTGCTGCTGCCGTCGTACTTCTGCCGCCGCACGCCCGTCACGTTCCACAACACGGAGCTGACGCCCGTGCTGGTCTACCCCGTGGAACACCAGACCCCGCGGTTCACCCCGCCGGCCCCGCCGGAACGTTCCCTCGGCCGGCTCGTCGGCCAGACCCGCTCCGCGATACTCCAGGGCATCGGCGTCGGCTGCACCACCAGCGAACTCGCCCGCCGCGCCGATGTCTCGCTGGCCTCCGCCAGCCAGCATGCGACGGTGCTCCGCGATGCCGGCCTGCTGGTCACCCTGCGGCAGGGCAACGCGGTACTGCACACCCTCACCCCGCTGGGCGCGGCCCTGCTGCGCGGTGCGCGCCCGGCGGAGGCGGCGGCGTACGAACGGCTGGGGTGAGCCGCGCCGGGTGCGTCTCCGGGCGCGTGGGGTACCTCGTGCCGCGCGCCCGGTACGTCCTGCCGCCTGACGGGCTCCGCCCGCCGTTCGTCGGACAGGTCCTGCCGCCCGGTGGATACGTCCTGGCGCCGGTCCGGTGCGTCCTGACCGGCGGCAGCCGCGTCAGGCCTCCGGTCAGTAGGGGCGATCGCCCGCGATGGCGACCCGTTCGGCGACCCGGCGGTGCGGCCCGTAGTCGTTCACCGCATAGTGCTGGGTGGCGCGGTTGTCCCAGAACGCGAGGTCCCCCGCCTGCCAGCGCCACCGCACCTGGAACTCCGGCACCTGCGCCTGCTGGAACAACAGCCGCAACAGCCGGTCGCTCGCCGCCTCTCCGAGACCCACGATCCGGGTGGTGAAGGAGGCGTTGACGAACAGCATCCGCCGCCCGGTCTCCGGGTGCCGGCGCACCACGGGATGCTCGACCGGCGGGAACTCCTCCTGGAATGGCGCTAGTTGAGCCGCGGAGTAGAAGCGCGCGAAACCAGGGAGATAGTCGTGCACCGCCCGCGCCTCATTGATCCGTGCCCGGATTTTCGGAGGCAAATTGTCGTATGCCGCGGCCATATCGGCCCACATCGTGTCTCCGCCCGCGGGCGGGACCTCCCGCAGTTGCAGCACCGCACCGAGCGCCGGCCGTTCCCGGAACGTGACATCCGTGTGCCATACGTTCTCGAACGTCGGGACGCCGCCGGCCGCCTTGTCGAACCGCACCACATCCTTCGAATCGCCCCGCGCCAGCAACGGGTTGCTCTCCAGCTCACCCCAATTGCCGGCGAATTCGCGCTGCGCCGCGGAGCTCAGATGCTGCCCGCGGAAGAACAGCACCTTCCACTCCAGCAGCGCCCGGTTCAGCTCCGCGCGCAGGCCGTCGGACAGCGGGCGGGACAGGTCCAGTCCACGAATTTCGGCCCCGATGGTGGCGGCCTGCGGCACGACCTCGAAGCGCTCGTAGGGCCGGTCGTCCCAGTCCTCGGGAGTCCGGTGCAGGATGCGGTGCCCTTCGTACAGGCCGTCGGCGGGGATGCGGTGGGGGCGCAGGGCAGGGGCGAGGGGAGCCGCGGAATCGGCGAGCGTCGTCAACTGGTCCTCCTGAAGGCGGGAAGGGGAGGCGGGGGAGCGGGGAAGCCATGACCATGGCGGGTGGGAATCGTCGTGCGGCCACGGCGGAGGTGGTCGTTGGACCACCGGTCGCCGGACGTCAGTGCGCGAAGCCGTCAGTGCGCGAAGGCGTCAGGACGTACAGGAACAACCGGCCGGGGGAGACCCCACCCGGCCGCGGCGGCGCAGAAAGCTCAGGCCGCGGGGCGCGCACTCGCCGTGGGGGCCGCGATCGCGCGGCGCCACCTCACGGAGATTCGGATGCGTGCTCATGCCACGCACCGTACCTCCTCATGCAGGCGTCCTCAATCCGTCAGTCATCGATCCCACTGCGCTCCACCCCCGCGACGATGTACCGCTGAAGCAGCAGGAAGACCACCACCAGCGGGGCGATGGAGAACGCGGCGGCCACGAACAGCTCATGCAGATTGAGGTTCTGCGCGGTGGTGAACGTCGACAGCGCCACCTGCACCGTCCAGGACTCCTGGTCCTGCCCGATCACCAGCGGCCACAGGAACGCGTTCCAGGCACCGATGAAGACGATGGTGCCGACGGCGGCGAAGACCGGCCGGGCGTTGGGGACCACGATGCGCCAGTACGTCCGCCAGTAGCCGAGCCCGTCGACCCGCGCCGCGTCCTCCAGCTCCTGGGGGAAGCCCAGGAAGTACTGCCGGAAGATGAAGCAGGCGAACGCGCTGAACAGCGTCGGAATGACCAGCCCCCGCAGCGTGGAGATCCAGCCGAGCGACGACACCAGGACGAAGCTCGGCACGAACGTCACGGCCGCCGGGACCATCAGCGTCCCCAGGATCGCGTAGAAGACGGCATTGGCGTGCCGGTACGGGATCCGGGCCAGGCCGTATCCCGCGAGCGACGCCAACAGCACCGTGCCGACGGTCGTCGACACCGCGATCAGCGTCGAGTTGAGCAGCGCCCGCGCCATGGGGAGGTTCGGGTCCCGGAAGACCTCGGTCAGGTTCGACCATTGCAGCGCGTGCGGGAAGAACGTCCAGCCGGGCGCGGTGATGTCGTGCTCGGTCGCCAGCCCGTTCCGCACCAGCAGATAGAAGGGGATGAGGAACAGCAGCGCGAGGGTGATCAGGACGACGACCCGCAGTGCGCGCCCGGCTCTGGTCAGCGCGTCATGCATCGGTGCTCACTCCTCCTTGCGGCCGAGGCCGAACCAGCGGGCCTGCACGACCGTCGCCAGCGCGATGATCAGCGCCAGAATCACCGCACCCGCGCTGCCCAGCCCGAGGTTCTGGTCCCGTCCGAGCGCCGTGTAGTACAGGTAGACCAACGGCGGCCGGGCATACGGCGGATAGCCGCGCGCATCGCTCAGCAGGTTGTAGAACTCGTCGAACGCCTGGAACGCATTGATCACCAACAGCAGCACCACCGCGACGGAGGTGGCACGCAACTGCGGAAAGGTGATGTGCCGGAAGACCTGCCAGCCGGGCCGCGCTCCGTCCACCGCCGCCGCCTCGTACAGCTGCGGCGAGATCCGCTGCAGCCCGGCCAGAAACAGGATCATGTAGAACCCGGCCTGCAGCCACAGCCGTACGGTCACGATGACCAGCCAGTACCAGGGCGGCTCGGTCGTCGACAGCCAGGCGGTCTGATCCGCGCCGAACCACCCCAGCACGGTGTTGGCCAGGCCGAACCGCACCCCGTTGAAGATCGACAGCTTCCAGATCACCGCCGCGACGACATACGAGCAGGCCGTCGGCAGGAAGAACACCGACCGGAAGAACGCACGGGCGAAGCGCAGCCGGTTCACCATCAGCGCGAGTGCGAGCGAGAGTACATAGGTCGCGGGCACGATGAACGCCGTGAACAGCAGGAACGTCCCCAGGCTGCCGAGGAACGCCCGATCGCCCAGCATCGCGCCGTAGTTGTCCAGTCCGACGAAATCCGCGCCGGCCGGACTCACGGTGTTGTGCGCGTCGAAGAAGCTCAGGTAGACGCTCCACGCCAGCGGCACGTACGTGAACAGCCCCAGCCCGATCGCGAACGGCCCGACGAAGAGCCAGAACCAGAGATTCCGCCGCTGCGGGCCGAGCAGCCGGGCGCCGAACGAGCGTGGCTCGGCGACCGGCACCGCTGCGGCCCGGGGGGCGGGTACGTCTGTGACCGCCTCTTCGGTCCCGCCCGCCGTCACTTCTTCTTGACCCGCTGGAGTTCGGCGTTGACCTTGCGCACCACGGTCTTCAGCTCACTCTCCGGGTTGGCGCCGTCCTTGATGATCCGGCTCAGCGCGTCCTGATAGGCGGTACGGTCCGCGGTCGTCCACAACAGCGGCTCGGCATAGCCGTGATCGGTAGCGAACCGGACCGCGTCCGCCGCCGGGCCGGTCTGCAGCTGCCGGGCCTTCTTCGCCAGGGAGATCCGGGCCGGGATGTGGAAGCCGTACGAGAGCGCGAAGTCCTGCTGGTACTCGGTGCGGTCCACCCACAGCCACTTGGCGAACGCCTTCGCCTCCGCCTTGCGCTTGCTGTGCGCGCTGACCGCGGAGCCATAGGCGCCCACCGGAACGGAAGGCTTCCCTCCGCTCCCGTCCTTCGGGAACGGCAACACCCCGAAGTCGTCCCCCAGCGCCTTCTTGATCTGCGGCAGCACCCACAGCCCCGACCATTGCATCGCGGTCAGCCCCTGGATGAACGCGGCCGGATCGGACCAGTCCGTGGGCGCCCCCAGCAGCAGTGACTTGTCCGCGTACAGCTGCCGGATCTTCCCGAGTGCACGAGACGCAGCAGGATCGTCGAACCCGGCCTTGCCGTCCGCACCGATCAGACTCAGCCCGGCGGCGAACAACGGCGTCCCGCCGAGCACTCCGGCCCCGCCGTCATTCCCCAGGAACAGCCCCTTGGCCTTCTTGTCGCTGAGCTTCTTCGCCCCGTCCACCAACTCATCGAGCGTCTGCGGCGGCCGCACCCCGGCCTTCTTCAGCAGACTCTTGCGGTAATACAGCACCTGCATGTCAATGACCTGCGGGATGCCCCAGATCTTGTCCTGCCAGATCTTCGGCGCCAGCACGGCCTGGTTGAAGTCGTCCTTGACCGGCTCGACCTCGGCGGTCAGGTCGACCACCTGCCCGCCCTGGATCTGCTCCAGCAGCGGCCCGTTGACCTCGAAGACATCCGGCCCCGAGTCGGTGAGCAGCGCGGCCGCGGTCTGCCGGTCGTAGTCGCCCGGCCGCCACTGCACCGAGACGCTCGCCTTCTTGTACGCGGCGGCGTACCGCTTCACGGCCCGCTCGGCCCCCGGCTCCCCGTACTGGTGGTACCACTGACGGATCCCGGGCCCCGAACCACCGCCGCCGCGCCCGGTGTTGGACCCGCACGCCGTCGCCGTCCCCGCGGCAAGGGCCAGCCCGCCGCCGGCCGCCAACAGCCGCCGCCTGTTGATCTCCGTCATGGCACGTCGCCCCCTGCGCTCGTAACCTACCGGTGATCATCGATCACCGACGGTGCGACCGTCCACTCTGCCGTACGACTGTGAAGCGCGCATGGCATCTGTACGAAACGGGGGGCCGGGTGGGGGTGTCGTCCGTGGGTGGCCGGTGGCCGGTGGCCGACCGGCAGCCGTCGGCCTGGGCCGGCACTCACGCGCGGACAGGCTTGGCAGGCCGCCGCAGTGATTCCGTGGCGCCGCAGTGATTCCGTGGTGGCTCATCCTCGTCCCCTGCGCACATCGGCGGCAGGACAATGCGTGCATGAACTCGCTTCGCGGAGCCTCGGTCGTCCTGCGGCCGGTAGCGCACGCCGATATCGAGACGCTCGACCGCATCGTCCGGGAGCCGGAGGTCGCGGCCTGGTGGTCGGTGCCGGACGACTACCGGCACATGCTCGCCCTCGTCGTCGACGGTGAGGTCATCGGGGCGATCCAGTTCGACGAGGAGACCGACCCCGAATTCCGTCACGCAAGCATCGACATCTTCCTCACGACCCGGCGACACGGCCAGGGCCTCGGCACGGACGCCGTACGCACACTGGCCCGGTGGCTGATCCACGAGCGCGGCCACCACCGCCTGACCATCGACCCGGCCACCGCCAACACCGCCGCGATCCGCAGCTACCGCAAGGTCGGCTTCAAACCCGTGGGCATCATGCGCGCATACGGGCGCGACTACCGGACGGGTGGCTGGGCGGACGGACTGCTGATGGATCTGCTGGCGGACGAGCTGACTTGAGCGGGCCGGCCTTGCTACGTATCCGCTTGACGCTGCTTGCGGTACAGCTCGATGGCCGCCTCGGTGGGGAAGTTGGGCACGGTGACGGTTTCGCCGGTGTCCTTGGCCACGATGACCTTTGACCCGCCGGGTGGGGCCGGCTTCGGCGGGCCGGACGCGTCCGGTGTACGGGGGAAGCCGGCGTACACGAGGTAGCCGAGGTCGAATTCGTGGACGTGCATCGGGGCGGGGGAGCCGTCCGGCAGCTTGGGCTGGGCGTAGCGGCTGCGGACGATGGCGAGCGCTTCCTCGGGGGTGGTCGGCGGGGTGGGAGTGTCCTGGGGCATACCGGATTCTCTCCTGTTCAGCAGGGTGTTCTTACGCGGGACGCCCGTTAGCCCGTGGCATGGGGCGCTCATGGGGCGTTCTGCCGCCGCGCATCGCCGCTCGACGACCCGCAGGGTGTTCCTCATCCCGGCGCTGACGGGATGCGCAGTACGTGTCCCGTAGAGCCGTCGATGAGGAGTTTCCGCCCCTCCAGAAGCCGATCTGGGCAAACGGGCCGGATTCCGCAGCGGGGGAGCTTCGCTCGGGGAGGGCTCAGGAAGTCCGCCGGCCGTGGACTTGGTAGTAGAGCTCAACCGCCGACTCCGGAGGGAAGTTGGGCAGGAATGTCACCTCGCCGTCGGCCTTGGCGATGACGACATTGCTTCCCCCGGGCTCCGCAGGAGGAGCGGTGGGGTCCTCGGCGGGCGGCCAGCTCGCGTGGATCAGGTAGCCGTCGTCGAATTCATGGACGAACAGGCCCGTCGGCCCGTCCGGTGAGCCGACCTCGGGGTAGTGCCGGCGGCCGATCTCCAGTGCCTCGGCCTCATTCGTCGGCACGGGCTGCGGGCCGGTCTCCGGAGGGAGCGGGGGAGGCGTAGGGGGCAGGCCGGGAGCGCTGTCCGGCCGGTCGGAGTCGGTCATGATGCTGTCTCCTCGGCGCTGGTTCGGTGGTGGTCAACCTAACTCACGCCGTGGCGGCCCGGTTGGTTCACCTCCGGGGCGGGCGGGCGGCCGCCTCAGCCCCTCCACAAGGCCGTCCCGCCTCAGGCCGCCCCGCCTCAGGTCGTCAGCCGCTGTGCCCGTACGCACCGCCGATGCTCCCGTACGCCGGCGCTCACCCGAAGAGCACCCGCGCCAGCCAGAACTCCAGCAGTTCCGCATCGCCGACGATCTCGAAGGTGTCGCTGTCGCCGGGGAGGCGGCCGTAGATGAGGAGCAAGAGGTCCGTCAGGGGTGCGCGGACCGAGACGGCTGCCGGTTCCTGGGCGCGGCGCCAGGCGAGGGTGTCGCCGGTGAGGTCGACGAGCCAGTCGGCGGCCGCTTCCGGTGGGGTGTCCGTGGCGTGGAAGTGGAGGGTGCGGCCGGGGCCGAGGAGTTCGCGTCGGTCCGGGTGGAAGTCGAACATCTCGGGCAGGGAGCCTAGTTCCATCCACTCGTCGAGGCTGTCGAGGGCGACCCGCTGGTCGACGGTGAAGTCCCTGCCGAGGGCCAGGGTCGCGTCGGCCCGGTGCATGACCGTCTCGTGGGTCATGCGGCGGGCGAAGAAGCGCGGCGAGCCGGAGGGGAGCGGGGTCCAGATCCGGGCGTCGGGGCCGGTGCCGCGGAGCGTGTCCGCGAGGAGCCGGGCGCCGTCGGCGAGCCAGGCGGCGAGCTCGGCCGGGGACTGGGCGGTGTCGCGGGGCAGGATGCGGAGGGCGGTGTCGGGCGGGGGTTCGGTCGCCCGGGTCCGTACGAGCTCCGCCACCCAGCGATGGGCCTCGCCCAGATGCCGGAGCAGCTGGGCGAGGTTCCATTCGGGGCAGGAGGGAACGGTGGTCGTCAGGTCGGCGTCCCGCTCGGTGAGGCAGGACGCCAGCAGGTCGGCCTGGTGGACGATTTCGGCGCAGTGACCGTCGTAATCCATGGCGGAGTTCATGACGTCACGGTAGGTCGAGGCACTGACAATGGCGGCGTCACCACGTGCGGTTCCGCCTGTCTCCAGGCGGAATCGCAACCGGCAGATGACCGCGTCCGTGTCCCGGCGCACGGCGCGGGCGACGACCGCGCCACGCCGGTTCTGCAGCAGCCGCTGCCAGATGTGGGCGGGTTCGGCCTCCGGGATCAGGACGGTGATGCGGGTGGCGGCGCCGCCCCGGCGAAGCGGAACGATCACGAGTGCGCACGGGTGGCGGGCGAGGCCGCCGCGCTCGTCCCCGGGTGCGGATCTTTCCCGGCCGTACCGGTCAGAGGGCCGCTGCCGGCCGTGAGAAGTCGTAGCGGACGCCGGTGAGCTCCTCCGAGGCGGCCCACAGGCGTGCGCCGTTGGTGTCCTTCTTGGTCCAGGGGGCGCGGAAGGACTGGACGGGGGCGCCGCGCAGTCCGCTGCGCGGGCCGATGAAGGAGTCCGGCCGCATGTGCGGGGCGGTGGCGGCGCAGAGGGTGCCCAGGGCGCCGCCGTCCGGGGACTGGGCGAGCGCGCGGTTGGCCAGGTCGACCATGCGCTCGGTGGAGGTGCGGCCCTCCATCCGGACGCCCGCCGTCGCGAGGTTGGTGGCGGCGTATCCGGGGTGCGCGGCGGCCGCGACGACCTGCGAGCCGGCCGCGGCCAGCCGCCGGGTCAGCTCGTGGGTGAAGAGCAGATTGGCGCTCTTGGAGCGGCCGTAGGCGATCCAGCGGCGGTAGGAGCGCGCGCTGTTGAGGTCGGTGTAGTCGAGGTCGGCGAGGACGTGCAGCATGCTGGAGACGGTGATGACCCGGGCGCCGGGCGTGGCGAGGAGCTTGGGCAGCAGCAGCCCGGTCAGCGCGAAGTGGCCGAGGTGGTTGATGCCGAACTGCATCTCGAAGCCGTCGGCGGTGGTCCGGTACGGCAGCGCCATCACGCCCGCGTTGTTGACGAGCAGGTCGAGGCGGTCGCCGTCGAAGTCGTCGAGGGCGGCGGCGAAATCCCGTACGGAGGACAGATCGGCCAGGTCGAGCGGCCGGAACTCGGCCTCGGCGGTGGGGACCTCGGCCCGCAGCCGGTCCAGCGCGGCCATGCCCCGCGCCTCGTTGCGGCAGGCCAGCAGCACACGGGCGCCGTGGCGGGCCAGTTCGCGGGCGGTGACATAGCCGAGGCCGCTGTTGGCGCCCGTGACGACCGCCGAGCGGCCGGTCTGGTCGGGGATGTGGCTGGTGTTCCACCGGGTCACGCCTGTGCTCCTCCGTAGGGGGCGACCAGAGTACGTGGGCGGGGCGGCCGGGACCGGAGAGGGACGGAGGGTGACGGGCGCGGCCCGCCGGACCCCGCCCGGACAGCGGCGCGGCCCCGCCCTTGCCTTCCCGTACGTTCCCTCACCTTCCGGTACGTCCCTCTCCGCCCTCCCCGTTGCCCGGTGGCCGCCCGGGTCACTCGCCTTCGGCGAGGCGCTTGATCGCCGAGAGACGGGTGTCCCACGCGGCGGCCACCCGGTCCATCCACCGGGCGGTGACCCCCAGCCGCTCCGGTATGACCCGGTAGCGCGCCTCCCGGCCTTCCCGGTGGCCGGCGACCAGACCGGCCCGGTCCAGGACGCCCAGGTGTTTGACGATGGCCTGGCGGCTGACCGGGAGTTCGGCCGCCAGGACCGTGGCGGTCGCCTCGCCGTGTGCGGCGAGGGCGTCGAGTATCCGGCGGCGGGTCGGATCCGCCAGTGCGGAGAAAACCTCCGCCACGGCGTCCGCGCCCGAGCCCTGGCCCGAGCCCGTGCCCGCATCCCCGCCCGAGCTCTGGCCCGCGCCCGCCCCCGGGCCCCGGCCGGCGCCTGAGCCCCCGCCCGCTCCTGCAGCCCTCGTCATCCCGCGAGCTGCTCCGCGTACCGCCGGATGTTCTCCACCTGGCCGGACCAGCCCTCGGAGTGGCTCTCGTACCCGGCGGTCTTCTTCCGCTCCTCGGGGATGACGAGGTCGGCGAAGCCGGTCTCCACCACGCGCAGACGGGTGCCGTCGCCCTCCGGGGTAAGGGAGAATTCGACGAGGGTGGAATTGCCCTCGACCGCCACCTCACCGGGGTGCGCGCTGGCCCAGCGGTACGAGAAGTGGTGCGGCGGGTCCACCTTCACGATTTTGGTGAGGAACTGGCCGTACTCGCCGTGGTCGAGCTCCATGATGCCGCCCGGCCGCAGGTCGACCGGCGTGGGCTCGCCCTGGCCGAACCACGAGCCGACATGCTCCGGCTCGGTGAGCACGGCCCAGACCCGCTCCACGGGTGCGGCGATGCTGATCTCCCGCTCGATGCGGTCCGCGGCCTCGCCGGTGCCGCCGTCCTTGTGCTGGTTGCTGTCGGTGCTCATGAGGTGCTCCTCCTGGCGTGCCCTTCTCGGTGCCTTACGTGCTACCCAATGGTTGCACGTGGCGCCAGGAGGTGCAACCGATGGGTTGCGCTTGTGGTTCCGGGGCGGGTCTCAGTCGTCGCGCTCCCCGCCCCGCGTTCGTACGGGGTAGGTCGCCACCGAGGCCGAAGGGTCGTCCAGGCAGTCCCCCGACGCCAGATCGAAACGCTGCTTGAGCAGCGGCGATGCCACGAACGCCCGGCCGTCGGCCGAGCCGGTCAGGCCACGGGAGAGCACCTGGGCGCCGGTGAACGGATCGCGGTTGGCGATCGCGTACGGCCGGCCGGCGCGGTCGACGAAGAGCGCGGCCTGGGCGCCGTCCGGGAGGAGGGCGGCGACCCCGCGCCCCGGGGTGAGGTCGTCCAGCGTGCACACCGCGACCCAGCCCTGGGCGCAGCGGATCTCGACCGCGGCGGCCGGGGCGTCGGCCTCGGGGCGGGTGAGCGGTGCGGTTGCGGTAGTCATCAGACGGAGGTCCCTTCCAGGGTGCGAACGGGCAGAGTCGGTCCGGCCAGCAGCGTCAGATCCGGCTTGACCTGGTCGCGCTCCGGTACGAAGCGGACGGACGGATCGGGTGCGTCGGGCGCATTGACGAAGGAGACGAAGCGGGCCAGCCGCTCGGGGTCGGCGAGGGTCTCGGCCCACTCGTCGCGGTAGTGGGTGACATGGGCGGCCATCAGGGCCTCCAGCTCGTCGCACAGCCCCAGGGAGTCATGGACGACGACGTCCCGTACGTGGTCGAGGCCGCCCTCGATCCGCTCCAGCCAGGCGGAGGTGCGCTCCAGGCGGTCGGCGGTGCGGATGTAGAACATCAGGAAGCGGTCGATCAGGCGGATCAGCTCGGCGTCGCTCAAGTCCTGGGCGAGCAGGTCGGCGTGGCGCGGGTCCGCGCCACCGTTTCCGCCCACGTACAGATTCCAGCCGAGGGAGGTGGCGATGATCCCGAAGTCCTTGCCGCGGGCCTCCGCGCACTCCCTCGCACACCCGGAGACCGCGGACTTCAGCTTGTGCGGCGAGCGCAGGCCCCGGTAGCGCAGCTCCAGCTCGATGGCCATACGGACCGAGTCCTGGACGCCGTAGCGGCACCAGGTCTGGCCGACGCACGACTTCACGGTGCGCAGCGCCTTGCCGTACGCATGCCCCGACTCGAAGCCGGCCGCCACCAACCGCTCCCACACCTGCGGGAGTTGATCGACGCGGGCGCCGAACAGATCGATCCGCTGACCGCCGGTGATCTTGGTGTAGAGGCCGAAGTCGCGGGCCACCTCGCCGATCACGATCAGCTTCTCCGGGGTGATCTCCCCGCCGGGGATGCGCGGCACGATCGAGTACGAGCCGTTGCGCTGGAGGTTGGCGAGGAAGTGGTCATTGGTGTCCTGGAGGGCGGCCTGCTCCCCGTCGAGGACATAACCGCCGGCGCCGACGGTGGGCGCGAGGGAGGCGATGATCGAGCCGACGGTGGGCTTGCAGATCTCGCAGCCGTCGCCGTTCCTGGCCGCCGGCCGGCCGTGCGAGTCCAGCAGCGCGGCGAAGGAAGTCAGCCGCAGGGTGCGGACGATCTCGTAGAGCTCGGCGCGGGTGTGCGGGAAGCAGCCGCACAGACCGGTGTCGAGGGTGGCGCCGGACGCGATCAGTTCGTCGTTCATCACGGCGGTCAGCGACTTGACGCAGCTGCCGCAGCCGGTACCGGCCTTGGTGCACTTCTTGATCTCGGGGAGGGTGCCGCAGGAGTGCTCGGTGACCGCGGCCCGCACCGTCCCCTTGGTCACGTTGTGGCAGTTGCACAGCACCGCGCTGTCCGGCAGCGTGGACGGTCCGAGCGCGCCGCCGCCCTCGGCCGCGACCCCGGCGGGCAGCACCAGCTGCTCGGGCGCCAGCGGGGGCACGGTGCCGGTCAGCGGGCGCAGCATGCCGTACGACTCGGCGTCGCCGACCAGCACCCCGCCCAGCAGCTCGCCCGAAGCGCCGATCACCAGCTTCTTGTAGACGCCGCTGCGGGAGTCGGCGTAGACCACGTCCAGAGCGCCCTCGGTGGTGCCGTGCGCATCGCCGAAGGACGCGACGTCCACGCCGAGCAGCTTCAGCTTGGTCGACAGGTCCGCGCCGGTGAAGCCGGTGTCCGGGGCGCTGCCGTCGGCGAGGCCGGCGGCGATGCCGGCGGCCGCCACCCGGGCCATGTCATAGCCCGGCGCGACCAGGCCGTAGACCCGGCCGTCCGCGGCCAGCGCGCACTCGCCGATGGCGTACACGTCCGGGTCGCCGGTGCGGCACCCCTCGTCGATGACGATGCCGCCGCGCTCGCCGACCGGCAGCCCGCAGTCCCGGGCGAGCTGGTCGCGGGGGCGGACACCGGCCGAGAAGACGACCAGGTCGGTGTCGATACGGGAGTCGTCGGACAGCCCCATGGCGGCGACCGCGCCCGCCCCGTCCGCGACGATCTCCTTGCCGCCGACGCCGGTGTGCACCTCCAGACCCATCCCCTCGACGGTACGGCGCAGCGCCCGGCCGCCGCCCTCGTCGACCTGGAGGGCCATCAGCCGCGGGCTGAACTCCACGATGTGGGTGCGCAGTCCGAGCCCCTTGAGCGCCCCGGCCGCCTCCAGGCCGAGCAGTCCGCCGCCGACCACCACACCGGTGCGGGCGTTCTCGGCATACTCCTCGATGGCGAGCAGGTCCTCGATGGTGCGGTAGACGAAACAGCCCGCGCTGTCCTTGCCCGGCACCGGCGGCACGAACGGGTAGGAGCCGGTGGCCAGCACCAGGGCGTCGTAGCGGACGGTCAGACCGGAGCGGGCGGTGACCGTGCGGGTGGTGCGGTCGACGGCCGTGGCGGGGTCGCCGAGGTGCAGCTCGATGCCGTGCCGGGCCATGAAATCCGGCTCGGCGAGACTCAGGTCGTCCGGTGTACGGCCGGCGAAGTACGAGGTCAGCTGGACGCGGTCGTAGGCCGGGCGGGGCTCCTCGCACAGCACGACCACCCGCGCCCGCTCGGTGACACCGCGGTCGGCCAGCTCTTCCAGAAAGCGCTGGCCGACCATGCCGTGGCCGATGAGGACGAGGGTGGGGGTGCCAGGTGCGGCGTCTGGCGTGGCATCCGGGTGCGGCGGCATCGAGGTCATGCCCGTCAGCCTGCGGTCCGGCTGTTACCCGCCCGCATCTGCACTGTTTCCCGGGCGGAACGCTGCCCTCAGTGGCGGGGCGGGCGCCGTGTGAGGGCGGCCCGCCCCGCGCCGGCCGGTCAGCCGTTCAGCTGCGCCGGGCACAGCCGCCGCAGCTGCTTGTCGCCGGCGAGCTCGGCGTCCACACAGCCGCCGGGCAGTCCGCCCACGGCCTTGGTGCCGAAGTTGGCGGTCACGGTCAGCCTGCCGTCGCCGAAGACCGTGCGCTGGACCGTACGGTCTCCGGTCAGCCACCGGAACGAGGTCATCCGCTCGGTGCCCGCGGCGCGGTGCAGCGGCGAGAAGTACTTCTGCAGCGCGGCCAGCGCGGGACCGTTCTTGGCGATCGTCGGGCCGTCGAGGACATAGTTGAGCGGCGTGTTGTAGAGCATCGCCAGCAGCGCCCGGGTGGTCTTCTGGGCCGGCAGCTTCTCGTACGACAGCTCCCAGCGCTCGGCGTTGACCAGCGAGCCGTGCAGCGCGGTCTCGTAGAGCGGGACGCGGTACTTCGGGTCGTACATGGCGGTGGCCATCCGGCGGGGCAGCTGCACCGGCTTGAAGAAGGCGCCGGGGGCCTTCTCCGGGTAGTAGCCGCCCCACTTCTCCTTGTCGCGCTCCAGCTTCCACAGGCCGTCGTCGACCGGGGTGCCCGAGCCGTGGTTGTAGGCCACCACCTTGTTGGCCCAGGCCTGGGAGGCCTCCGAGCCGAGGACGAGGGTCTTCGACAGCCGCTTCATCCGGGCCAGGCGGCTCGCGCGGTCGCCGGCCTTGGTCATCTCATGACCCTTGCCGTGGTCGCGGAACACCTCTCCCGTCGCATCCACATCGAGGAAGTAGCTGTCCGCGCCGTTGGCGACCATCTTGCGGGTGCGGTCGGCGAGGTAGTGCTTGGCCGGCTCGGCCTTCTCGAAGGCGCGCGAGCTGAGGTAGCAGCCGCGGTTGCCGAAGCCCGTCTCCGGTGTGCCGTCGGCCTTGCGGACACAGAAGTCGGGGTAGACCCGGTCGGGCCAGACGGAGGTGGGGCTGTCGGCGCCCTTGGGGTCCTGGCCGTTGGCGAAGGTGTCGTACGGGCCGACGAGATACCCCGCGTTCTTGGCGGCCCGCACCGCCTGCGCGTTCATCGGGTCGGGGCCGGAGTCGTAGCCGAGCCACATCCGGTCCACGCCCAGCTTCTTCAGCCTGTCCACCCCGGCGGCGGTCCGCGCATCGCCCCACACATACGCGTGGAACGCACCCAGCAGCTTGCCGTTGGCCGGGTTCTGCTTGATCTTCTTGCGCAGGCTGCCGAGTTGGCCGTGCTGGGAGAGGTAGGAGCGGTAGTCGGCGGCGGGGGCCACCGGGTTGCCGTCGGTGAGGGCGAAGGAGACGTCGTAGTCGCGGGTGCCCTCACCGGCGTCGAAGGCATGCGCGGCCGTGGTGCGCAGCCGGCCCCCGGTGGAGGTGAAGCGCAGCGAGGTGCCGATGTCGGTGGGGGTGAGATAGCTGACGCCACTCCCGCCCTTACCGCCCGCCCCGCCCATGGAATAGCCCCACAGGGGCATCGAGAGGCCCTCGCCCACGTCGACGGTGCTGCCGGCCAGCCCGCCCTTCTCGGAGCCGGCGTTCCAGAAGGCGTCCCGTATGGGGATGTCCAGGCCCTCACCGCGCGGCAGCTGGACGGCGGAGGCGGCACGGTCGGTACCGGTCACCGGCCAGCTGACCGACCCGTCGCGGTCCGCCCGCAGCCTGATCCGCAGCCGCCCGCGCTCCGAACTCGCCGTCACCTTCAGCCCCTTGGCGGGGTAGCTCCAGTGCGCCCCGTCGGCCGTACGGGTCACCGGCCCCGGCTTCCCGAGCCCGCCGCCGGCCGGAGCGGACAGCACCAGCTGCTGCCCGTCGTCGGTGTGTGCGCTCACCGCCAGCGAGGCGGTGTCGACGACGGCCGTGCCGCCGGCGACGGGGAGCGCGAGGCGGCTGCCCTCCAGAGTGCCCGCGGCGGCGCTGTCACATCCGGCGACTCCGAGGGTGGTCGCGGTGAGCGCGAGGGAGGCGGCGAGGACGCGGGTCGTACGACGCCGTCCGGTGGTCTTGGGGAGGTGGGGTTTCATACATGAGTGAATAGTCAGCGGGATTAAGAGAGTTCTAAGACCGTTAGTGAGGGCGACGCTCCGTATCTGCGCTCCTGAGCCCAGCGGCTGGAGGAGGGGCTCCTCACGCGCGAGGTCCCAGCTCTTCCAGCTTCTGCGCTGCTGCCTTGGCCTCGATCCGGGGCGGCGAGGCGGCGGCCGAGGATCTCGGTGATCCGGGCGGTGATCCGGGCGTCGGGGAGCAGGAACCGGCGCATGTCGGCACGGTTCATCACGCAGATGGTGGCCTCGTCGAGGGCCTCGGCGAAGTTGTCGTACATGCGCCGGCCGAGCGGGGCCGTCTCGCTGAGGATCGTTCCGGGGCTACTGCCTGACGCTCGTTTTCCGCTTCCCGAAATGCCATCGGCCATCAGTCGGGTGCTGGTTGCGGTGTGGCTGCGCTGCGACGAGATCTTCTGACAGGACGCCGAGTCTTTCCGGGCGGGTGCGGAGTGTGGGCCGGAGGTGGACGACGGCGTCGAGGCCACCGCCGGGTGCGGGGCGCAGGGTTACCTCGCCGCCGCCGGCGCGGGTGAGTTGCCGGACCATGGGCAGGCCCAGGCCGGTGCCGTCGTGCTGGGCGTCGGCCGCCCGCCAGAACCGGTCGAAGGCGCGCTGCCGCTCGGTCTCGCTCATGCCGGGTCCCTCGTCGATCACGTGCAGCTCGGTCACCGACGGCGTGCGGCCGCCGTCGGTGGGGGAGGTGAGGGTTGCCAGGGTGATGGCGGTTTCGGGCGGGGATACGCGCAGGGCGTTGGAGAGCAGGTTGTCGATGATCTGTTCAAGTGCGCCAGGGACCGCCCACACCCGACCGGCCTTTGTTCCGGTCACGGTGATGTCGACGTGTTGTTCGCCGGCGAAGGCCGTCCAGATGGCCGCGCGGTCGGCGATGACGGCGTCGAGATCGATGGCCTCCGGCGTGATGGCGGAGTTCTCCAGGCGGGCGAGGGCGAGCAGCCCTTGGACCATGCGACTGAGCCGCTCCACTTCGCCGAGCGCTGCATCGAGGCTGTTTTGCGCGCTGGGGTCGAGGTGGGGCTCGAAATTCTCCAGACGCAGACGCAGTGAGGTCAGAGGGGTTTTGAGCTGGTGCGATGCCTCGGAGGCGAACGCCTGCTGGGCGTGGAGCAGGTGCTGGAGCCGGGTTGCGGCGCGGGTGAAGGAGGCAGTCAGCCGGCGCAGTTCCGGCGGTCCACGGTCGGTGGCCGGGGGATCGGTGAGGCGGCCGTCTGCGAGTTGTGCGGTGGCGCGTTCCAGGGCCCGGACAGGACGGGTGATCGAGCGGGCGAGCGCGAAGCCGATCACTGCGACGGTGGCCAGTACCCCCAGTCCGACGACGGCGAGTACCGCCCAGGTGGTGTGGACCTTCTCGGTGAGTGAGTCGAGGGGGTGGAGGGTCCGTACGACGCAGGCGACGGAGTTGTCGGCGCCAGAGCTGCCGGGGACGGTGACGAACAGGGCCTCGCCGTCCGAGGCCGGGGCGTCGCGGGTCCCGATGGCGGGCTGATTGTGCAGTGCGGTGGCGATGTCAGGCTCGGCGGACAGGTCTTTGCCGACGGTGGTGGTGGCGGGGGCGTGGTCGGTGTCCGTGCGGACGATGCCGTTCTGGTCGGCGACTATGACACGGCTGCCGGTACGCCGGTTGTAGTTGCGGGCGAGCTCCGGCAGCTCGGCTGCCTGTCCCCGTTCGAGCTTCTCCTCGCAGACGTCGGCGAGCGTCATCGCGCCCTGTTCCGCCGCGTTGGAGAAGCGGGACAGCTCACTGCGGCCGTAGACGACGCCGAACGGCACTTCGAGGGCGAGCAGGACGAGCAGCATGAGGCTGAGGTAGCTGCATACGAGGCGACGGGTCACCGGGTGCCTCCGTCGCGTCCAGGCGGTGGGGGAGAGGCGCCGTCGCGATCGGCCGGCGGGACCAGGCGGAAACCGATGCCGCGGATGTTCTCGATCCAGGACGAGTCGCCGAGTTTGCGGCGCAGCGCGGCGATGTGTACGTCCAGGGTCTTGGTGGGGCCGAAGTAGTTGGGTTCCCAGGCCGTATCGAGGATTTGCTGGCGGGAGCAGACGGCTCCGGGGTCTTCGGCCAGGCACACGAGCAGGTCGAACTCCTTGGGGGCCAGTGCGATCGACGATTGGTGCAGATGGACTTGCCGGGTGCGGTGGTCGATGGTCAGCGGTCCGATCCGCTGGGCGCCGGGTGACCCTGCCTCGGCCGCGCCGCGGGACGACCCCGGCGCCGTACCGCCCGACGCCGGGTCCCCGGCCAGGGTGCGGCGGGTGACGGCGCGGATCCGGGCCACCAGTTCCCGTACGCCGAACGGTTTGGAGAGGTAGTCGTCCGCGCCCAGCTCCAAGCCGAGCACCCGGTCCACCTCGTCATCCCTGGCAGTGATCATGATGATCGGTACCTGGGACCGGGCGCGCAGGGCCCGGCAGACGTCGATGCCGTCCATGTCGGGCAGCCCCAGGTCCAGCAACACCATCGCCGGTTCCGGTGCGGACAGGCCGTCTGTGCCGTTGCGGGCGTGTTCCACGGTGAACCCGAAGCGGTCCAGTCCCTCCATCAACGGTCCGGCCACCCGGTCGTCGTCTTCGATCAGCAGCACACGCATGCCTTCAGGTTCGCAAACGTCAGGCCGCAACCGCCGGAACCTCGCCCGAGTCACTGATCGTTCCCAAGTTCGCACAGTGCTGTGCTACCGGCACACGCTTCGGTGGTGGCTCGGACGTCGCCGAATGGCGCAGCCGCCGGACGGGGATTACCGGAACATCCAGCACTCCGACAGCATTCGGCAAAGGAGAGTTAAGAATCCGAAGGTGCAATGAGTCGGACGGTCCACCGGCCCGGGGTCGATTGAGGAGCAAGCCCGGCCAGCATTCAGCGAATTCCGGCCAGGGATTCAACGAATTGACGCGTTCGATCGCCTGCAACCACTTCCGGATTCACCGTCGGATTCGGCGTCACTCGATCCGGCACCTCTGTCATGAACAGCACCAACTACGCATCGAGGCCGCACGGAATCAGAATGGAATCGGCGTCGACTGATCATTCGCGAGGTGCTCGCTGTATTTCTGCTGGCCATTCCCTTAAACGCCGTCCCGTAGTGTCGAGGCGCAGGCCGGGCTACAAGAACTCCGAGCGGAACAAGTCCCCCCACATCTCCCTGGAATAGCTATGCCGAACCCTTGCCCATGTGCTGATCTCCCCATCCCTTTCCGACCCGGACGGTGACGATGCGCCAGACGACGACCAACGAACCGTGCACGACCAACGAACCGTGCACGACCGACGAACGGCGCACGATCGACGAACTGCGCCGTGCGCGCCCGGACCTGGTGGAACCGTTCGCGACCGCACTGCCGGGCGCGCGCGCAGCCGTGCTCGGCCGGCTGTGGGGGGCCTTCGTGCGAGAACCCCTGCCCGGGGTGAGCGGCCGTCGCCGGGAGGCGGACACCTTAGTGGTCTCTCTGCAGCACGGCGGCCCGCTCTCCGCGGCCGACTCCTGCTCACGGCGGTTTGCCCAGGTGCCGGAGGACTTCACCGTGACCCGGCCCGACGGGCCGGTCAGCGAACCGACCGAGCTGCTGGGAGAGTTGGGGCTGCGGACTCCCGCCGCGCAGCGGCTGGCGGCCGAGCTCGACAACAGCGTGGTCAACCTGGCCCTGGGTCGCGCCGCGAACGCCATGGGGACCGGCCCGCTCGCCGATTCGGCCGACGCCGAACAGGCGGTGGTCGATGGCCACCCGCAGCACCCGTGCTGCCGCACCCGTACCGGCATGTCGGTCGCCGAGGTGCTCGCTTACGCGCCCGAGCACCACCCCGTCGTGCAGTTGGCCCTGCTCGCCGTTCCGGTCGAACGCTGGCAAAGTTCCGGCCAGTGGCCTCAGGAGCTGCGTGACGGCGACACGGTCCTGATGCCGGTACACCCGTGGCAGCGGGATCACGTACTCGTACACCACCCCGAACTGGCCATGGCGCAACCGACCATCCCGGCCCGGCCGCTGCTGTCGCTGCGTACCCTCGCTCCACTGGACGCTCTGCCGGGCTGCCACATCAAGACGGCGCTCGACGTGCAGGTCACCAACTACCGGCGCACCATCTCTCCCGCCGAGGTCGCCGATGGCCCACCGCTGTCGGACCTGGTCACGGCGGTCGTCGACAAGGCGGGGTACGGCGGCAGCCTGCGGGTCCTGCGCGAACTGGGCGGCGGCGCGGTGCGGGTGGGCGGGCAGGCGTCCGCGAGCCTGGCGGCGATGATCAGGGAGTCCTCCGAGTGCCACCTCGACGCCGGGGAGATCGCCGTCCCGCTCACAGTGGTACACGCCACGGGAGCGGCCGTGGTGGCGGGTGATCCGGTGCGTTGGTTGGCGGACTTCGCCGGGCTCGTCCTGCCGCCCGCGCTCACGCTGCTGTCCATGGGGGTGGCCTTGGAGGCGCACGGTCAGAACACGCTGGTCGTGCTGCGGGACGGACGGCCGGTACGGGTGCTGTACCGGGATTTGGACGGAGTACGGATCAGCCCGCGCAGGCTGGCCCGGTGCGGATTCGCGCTGCCGCCCCTGGCCGGCACCCGCGCAGGCGACGATGTGGAGGCGCTGCGCACCAAGCTGTTCGGTGGCCTGCTCAGCGGAGTCTTCAGCGAGCTGGTCGATGTCCTCGCCCGCACCCGGGCGGCGGATCCCACGGCGCTGTGGGCCGCGGTGGCCGAGGTCGGCCGACGGGTGTACGCCGAACTTCCGGACGACGGGGACGCGGCCGCGTTCTTCGGCGACACGCTTCCGTTGAAGGCGACCATCGCCATGCGCCTGGCCGACAACCCGGGCAAGGCGCTGTGGACTCCCGTCCCCAACCCCCTGGCGCGCGCACGTTCCCACGCCCCGACCACTCACCCACCCACCCGCTGACGCACCGAGTTCGTACGCATGGGAGCTACGGCATGACCACATCCACGACACACGACGTCACCGCCACCCCCACCACACTGTCCGACGACCGGGCCGAGCAGACCGCCGACACCGTCACCGCCCACACGCTGCTCAACTGCCTGATCCGCGAGGTATCCGCACCCGAGCATCAAGTAACCGTCAACCAGGACCACTTACTGCTGCGCCTGCCCCGCCGTCACCTTCTGCTGCGCGCCCGGCTGCGCCGGATCTCGCTGATCGGCGCCCACCGCTTCCACGGCCCGGTGCAGCGGTTCGAGGACGATGCCTGGGCTGCGGTCGGCTGGCGGGAGCTGGCCGGCTACATTCAGAACGAACTGGAACTGCGCACCGGCATCGCCAACGAGGAATTCCCGGCGCAGGTCGCCGACAGCCGCGAGACCATCCGCACCGCCCTGGAACAACGTTCCCACCAGCCCCGGCAGACGGACCCCTATCTCTCTTCGGAACAGTCCCTGGTGTTCGGCCATCGCTTCCACCCCACGCCCAAGGCCCGCACCGGAGACCCGGAGGACTGGCTGACGTACGGACCGGAGACCGGCGCCCGCTTCCGCCTGCGGCACCTGGCCGTACGCCGCCATCTCGTGTGCGAGGAGGGCGACCTGGACAGGCTGGACGCGCTGTGTACGTCGGCCGACCCGGGCTACCTGACACTGCCGGTACACCCCTGGCAGTACCGGATGTTGCAGGCCAACGACCGGCTGCGGGAGGCGCTGGCCGCAGGCGATGTGGTCGACACCGGCGTGCGCGGGCCGGAACTGGTGCCGACCGCGTCGGTACGCACGCTGTACCAGCCGGACACCGACACCTTCCTGAAGTTCAGCCTGAATGTCCGTCTCACCAACTGCGTGCGCAAACACGCCAGTTACGAACTGCCCGGAGCCGTTGCCCTCAACCAGCTGCTCCAGCCCGTTTTCACCGCTCTCGCCGACCGATTCCCCCGTTGTGCGCTGCTGGCCGAACCGGGCTACCGCACACTGGACGCCGACGGCGAGATCGCATTGCTGGAGGGCCTCGCGGTGATCGTGCGGTCCGGACTGCGCCCCCACCTGCGCCCCGGGGTGACGCCCCTGCTCGCCGCCGCGATCGCGGATGAGTACCCCACCAGTACGGCCCATGTCTCGCACCTGCTCGCCCGCGGCGACGGGGATGTCCTCGCCTGGTGGGACGCCTACCTGCGGCTGCTGCTGCCGCCGGTGCTGGCCGCGTACTTCGAGCACGGCGTCGTCCTGGAACCCCACCTCCAGAACGTGGTCGTCGGGGTGCATACCGACGGGACCCCGGCGCAGATCTTCTTCCGTGACCTGGAGGGCACCAAGCTCCTGCCCGGCCACCACCGGCACGCCCTCGACCGCCTGCCCGAGGAGGTCCGTGGGCCCCTCACCTACGATGCCGAACGCGGCTGGAACCGGGTCGCGTACTGCCTCCTGGTCAACCACACCGCCGAACTGCTCGGCGCCCTGGCCGACCTCGAACCGGCGCTGGAACCGGCCCTGTGGGGGCTGGTCCGCGACCACCTCGCCGCCTACGCCGGCACCGCCGGCGAACCGCCACGGCTGCGCGCGCTGCTGTCCGGCGTACCGCTGCCCGCCAAGGCTAACCTCCTGCTGCGCTGGGCCCGCCAGGCCGACCGGCACGCCACCTACGTCCCCCTGCCCAGCCCGCTCGGCGAGGACTTCCCCCGCGAGGTGTCCCGGTGAGGCCCGCACTGCTCCACCACGTACGCCGGATGTCCGACGACGACCTGCCCGCTTACGTCTACGACCTGCCGGGCCTGCGCGAGCACGTCCGCGCGATCCGGGCGGCGCTGCCGGAACGCGTAGAGCTGCTGTACGCCGCCAAAGCGAACTCCGACCCCAGGTTGCTGCAGGCCCTGTCCGGGCAGGTCGACGGTTTCGAAGTGGCCTCCGGCGGCGAACTACGCCACATCCACGGCCTCTTCCCCGACACACCGATCGCCTTCGGAGGCCCCGGCAAAACCCCGGCCGAGCTGGTACAAGCACTGACCGCGGGCGTACACCGCCTGCACATCGAAAGCGCACACGAGCTGCGTCTTCTCACCACTGTGCTGGGTGACCGCAAGGGCGCCGACATCTTGCTGCGCGTCAACCTTCCCGTCGTGCTCGGGCCGGTCGCCCTTGCCATGGGCGGGCAGCCCAGCCCCTTCGGCCTGGATCCCGAGCAGCTGGACCGGTGCCTGGCGCTCGTCGCCTCCGACCGGCGCATCCGGCTGCGCGGCGTACACGTCCACCTGGCCAGCGGACTTGAAGCCGCCGCCCAACTCGCCCTGGCCGGCGAGGTCCTGGCCTGGGCAGCCGACTGGGCCGACACACGGGGCCTCGACCTGACCGAGGTCAACATCGGCGGCGGGATGGGCGTCGACTACGCACGCCCACAGCACAGGTTCGACTGGCCCGCCTTCGGCGCCGGTCTGCGCGAGGCCCTGACCAGCCGCCCCGGTCTGACGTTGCGGATCGAGCCCGGCCGTTCGCTCACCGCCTACTGCGGCTGGTACGTCACACAGGTCCTGGACGTCAAACGCAGCCACGGCCAGGCATTCGCCGTCCTGCGCGGCGGCACCCACCATCTGCGCACACCCGCCGCCAAACAGCACGATCAGCCCTTCGAGGTGATCCCCGACGGCTCCTGGTCCCAGCCCTGGGAACGTCCCGAGGCGCGTGATGAACCGGTGACGCTGGTCGGGCAACTGTGCACGCCGAAGGATGTCCTCGCCCGACAGGTGACGGTCCAGCGGCTGCGCGTCGGCGACCGGATCGCGTTCGCCATGGCCGGCGCCTACGCCTGGAACATCTCCCACCACCAGTTCCTCATGCACCCTCACCCGGCCTTCCACCACGTCGACGACATGGGGACCTCCGTCCTGAGCCCCCCTGCCCACCAGACGTCATGATCAAGTACCCCCGCGTCCACGCACGTTGCAAGAGGAGCGCCCCGAGCGAGGTGCTCGCCACGCTGGCCGTCCGGAACTTCCGCCGCTACCTGATCGGACAGCTGACCTCCAACATCGGCACCTGGATGCAGCGTGCTGCCCAGGACCTGCTGGTCCTCCACCTCACCGGCAACAGCGGCAGCGCCGTCGGCATCGTGACCGCACTGCAGTTCCTGCCGCAGACCCTGTTCGGCCTGACCGGAGGCGTCCTCGCCGACCGCTTCCCCAAACGCCGGCTGCTGCTGATCACGCAGACGGCCATGGCGGTGCAGTCCCTGCTGCTCGGTGTCCTGATCCTCACCGGAGCGGTGAACCTGCCCTCCGTGTACGCGCTGGCCTTCGCCCTCGGCGCCGCCACGGCTCTGGACAGCCCCGCCCGCAACGCCTTCATCTCCGAACTGGTCACCCGTGAGCGCGTGGCCGCCGCGGTCAGCCTGAACTCCGCCCAGTTCAACGTCGCCCGCATCCTCGGCCCTGCCCTCGCGGGCCTGACCGTCGCTGCCGCCGGAACCGCCCCGGTATTCCTCGGCAACACCGCCTCGTACCTGGCGGTCCTCTACGGGCTGATCACTATCCGCACCGACGAACCGGGGGCCTCCCGCGAGCCCCGGCGCGGCGGTACTCGGCTGCCCGACGCCTTCCGCCACATCACCTCCACCCCGGACCTGCTGCTGCCGATCTCGGTCATGGGATTCGTCGGCACCTTCGGACTCAACTTCCAGGTCACCATCTCCCTCGTGGCGATCACCGTCCTCCACACCGGCGCCGCCGCGTTCGGCTACCTCTCGGCCGCCTACGCCGCAGGCAGCCTCATCGGTGCGATCCACGGAGCCGATCGCCGCGAACCCCCCACCGCACGACGCCTGGTCACTGCCACGATCATCTTCGGAGCGTTGGAGGCCGCGCTGGGCCTGATGCCCGGCTACGGCACATTCATGGCCCTGCTCATCCCCACGGGCTTCGCCTCGGTGACCGTAACGACGACCGCCAACGCCCTAACCCAGCTCCATGCCCAACCCCGCCTGCGTGGCCGCGTCCTGTCCGTCTACTTCCTCGTCCTCCTCGGCGGCACCCCTCTCGGTGCCCCTTTGGTCGGCCTGGTCTCCGACACCCTCGGCGCCCGCTCAAGCCTGATCCTCGGCGGCCTGATCTCTGCGTCCGCCGCGCTCGCTCTCTCCGCGTTGGTCACGGCGCGGAGCCGACGGCTCGAACGGATCACGAAGCCGGCCGCCCTCGCGGAGTCACCACCCGTAGACACCGCGAGCGCCCACCGATCGGCACATGCAGACAAGGCTCCGTCCGGCGTGGCCTCGCTCACGAAAACGGGTTCTGGCTCAACTTCTGTGGTGCCGCCACGCTGAGTGACGGCTGGAGTGAACATCGCGGTAGTGCGCGTTGACTCCGGCGACAAGCTGACCGTGTGCGACGAGCGTGCGGACGGCCTCACCGTCCAGGTCTACGTGGTGCACACCGGCGGCCCCTGCGGCCGGCCGAGAGCGGCGGCCGGCGCCGGACGTCGCAGCGAACGGGCGAGGTACTCAGCGAAGTTCTCGGCCATACGCGGCTGATGCTGCTGCGCAGTCTGGACCGGCCCTGCACCACCACCCGCCTCGCCGCGGTGCACCACCTCAGCCCGTCCACGGTCTCGTACCACCTCACCCGCCTGCACCGGGCGGGCCTGCTCACCCGGCTGGGGGACGGCAGCAACGTCCGCTACCAGCGCACCGGTGAGGCGGACCGGCTGCTCGCGCATGCCGTGTGACTGCTGAGCGGCCATCGCCCGGACAGGACCCCGTTCACGGTCGGCACCGAGGGAAGGGAGAAACCCCGCACGGCTCACGAGGTCCCTCCCGTAACCGTGCCTGCCCGCCGTGGAGTTGGCTTGTTCCGGACGGGTTGTGTGGGGGGGCGCACGACCATCGATCAGGCCAGTGATCCCGGACGACCGGATGGCCGAGGGCTCGTCCGATGCGGCTGCCGCCGGTACCGGCGCGCTGTGTCGGCCGTACGGGCGGTCGGCCGAACGGGCGGAAGATGACGTCACGACCGCCGCCGCACCTCCGCTGCGGGAAGAGCGAGGGCATGAGCCACGCACACATCCGCGAGCACGGCACGCCTCTCCTCCGAGGCCGCCGCACGGCCCTGGGCCGGCCGACGGTCTCCGCCCACTCCCCGCGTCGAACGGCAGGTACGCAGACGTGAGGGCTTTCGTTCTCCGGAGGGTCGGTGAGGTCGGCGTCATGGAGAAGCCGGTCCCCGAACCCGGCCCCGCCCGTCAGGAACTCGCCCGCCGCTTCGGCGCCGACCTGATCGTCGACCACACACAGTGCGATCCGGTCGAGCGGATCATGGCGCTGACGGACGGCCAGGGGGTCGACGCAGCCATCGAGGCGCTCGGCACCCCGCAGACCTGGGAGGCGACCTTCCGGGTCACGAAGCCGGGAGGCCGCATTTCCAACGTCGGGTACCACGGGGAGGTGCACGAGCCGCTGACGATCCCCCTGGAGCCGTTCGGATACGGGATGTCCGACAAGCAGGTCTACGCCGGGTTCAACCGTGGCGGCCGCGGATGGCTTCGGCGGATCTTCCGGTTGCTGGAGACGGGGAAAGTCGATCCCACGCCGATGACCACGCACGAATTCGGCTTTGACGAGATCGGAACGGCATTCCGGATGATGGCCTCGAAAGAGGGGGGAATCATCAAGCCGCTGATTCATTTCGACGCGGACGGTGCGTAGGTGTTGCCGGTACTGCCGGTTGGGGGCCCATTGCCGGCAGACCGGGAAGGTGGCCATATGCCTGTCGTCAAGAGGGACTTCCCTGGCTCAATCGAGCCACTGAGAAGCGAGCCCGGTGAGGTAGGAGAGGGACAAGGCCGCCGTGGTGATCTGAAACCCGGTCGTCCCTCCGGTCCAGTGGGCGAGCGGCGCCATGGCGGCGGCCACCCAAATGCTCGAACACCAGCCGCAGCTGACCAGGTAGGAGGGTTTGGAGTCGTCGCCGAAGCGGCCGGCGACCCATGAGCGGAATCCCGCCGCCAGAGTGTCCTTCGTGAGGAATCTGGTGATGCGGCAGGTCGCGCCCAGGGAAAGGAGAAACGCCAACAGGCTCATGAGGTCCACCCCGTAACCGTGACTGCCTTAGGCGATCCGCTACTGATTGAGGATGAGGATGGTGCCGATGCCGCCTGCGCGTTGGTTGGCCGCATCAGCCTCTTGCCATGTGTAGTACTGGCGAACAGTGCCGTCGGGCAGGTTCAGCTGGTAGATGGTGACGGTAGGGCGGGCACCGCCGCCGCAATTGCAGCCCATGTTCCGCTCCTTCTGTGTCTTTTCGCGGGGGAGAGGTGAAAGTGGTCCGGTCGGCGGACCTCCCTGCCTCAGGGCCTATCCTTGTGGTCCAGCAGCCGTCCCCCGTACTTGCATTACGGGGGACGGCTGTTTTGCCGGATCGCTTCTCAACTTCCGTACCGGTCACGCCCGTTCAGGGGAGGGGCCCGGCCGTACGCTTCCGGCCGGCAGTACGCGAGCCGGGGCCGGGCGTCAGGTGAGGCAGACGGACAGGGTGCTGGACGAGGAGACGCCCCCGCTGGTCGCGGTGTAGCCGGCGAACAGCACCTGCCCGATGTTGAGGGTGGCCGTGCAGCTGGCGTTTCCGCTCGCGTTGGCCACGGCGGTGCACACCACGGGGCCGGCCGGTCCGTCCAGGTGGAAGGTGACCGTCGCGCCGGGAGTCGCGCCACTCGCGCTGAACGTGGCAGTGGCGAAGGCCCAGGGCACCGGGGGGAAGCTGATCCGGTAGCAGGCGGGGTGCGCCGTGAGCCCCGTTGCCACGCCCACGGCCACGGTCGCCGTGGCGGAGACGCCGGCGCAGGTGCAGGTGGTGCCGGCGGAGAGCACGGTGGCGGTGACGACGTTGACCCCGGCGGGCAGCGCGCTGGTCGTGACGCTGGCCTGACCGGAGGCGTTGGTGAGGCCGATGCCCACGGGTCCGCTGGTGGTGCTGAAGAGTACGGTCGCGCCCGGGACGGGGACGCCGCCGCAGGTGACGGTGGCGGTGAGGGTCACCGGCTGGCCGGCGGTCGGGTTGGCCGGCGTGGACGACAGCGTGACCACGCAGCTCTGTGCCGCGGTGACGTTCACGGTCGCCGTGGCGGAGACGCCGACGCAGGTGCAGGTGGTGGTGGCGGCGACCACGGTGGCCGTGACGACATTGGCGCCGGCCGGCAGCGCGCTGGTGGTCACGCTGGCCTGACCGGAGGCGTTGGTGACGCCGACTCCGACGGGTCCGCTGGTGGTGCTGAAGAGTACGGTCGCGCCCGGGACGGGGACGCCGCCGCAGGTGACGGTGGCGGTGAGGGTCACCGGCTGGCCGGCGGCCGGGTTGGCCGGCGTGGACGACAGCGTGACCACGCAGCTCTGTGCCGCGGTGACGGTCACGGTCGCCGTCGCGGAGATGCCGACGCAGGTGCAGGTGGTGGTGGCGGCGATCACGGTGGCGGTGACGACGTTGACGCCGGACGGCAGCAGGTTGGTGGTGATACTGGCCTGCCCGGCGGCGCTGGTGACGCCGACTCCCAGGGAGCCGCTGGTGGTGGCGAAGACTACGGTGGCGCCCGGTACGGCGACGCCGCCGCAGGTGACGGTGGCGGTGAGGGTCACCGGTTGGCCGGCGGCCGGGTTGGCCGGCGTCGCCGACACCGTGACTACACAGTTCTCCGGCGCGTTGACGGTCACGGTCGCGGTGGCGGCTCCACTGGTGGCACCGGCGGCAACCACTACGCCCGTCGTGGTCCCTGTGAAGGTGACGCTCGCATTGCCCATGGCGTCAGCGGTTGCCGACTGCGGGGCAACCGCGTCGTAGGTGAAGGTGATCACTTCTCCCGGTGCGGCACCGGTGACAGCGGCCTGGAAGGTCTGGCCCACCGTGACGGTGGGCGGGGTGAGAGTGAGAGCGAGTGCCATGTTGGACAGCCCCTTTCGAAGGCTCCGTGGAGGAGGTGGGGGGCTGAGGCACGCCGGAGGGCAGGAAACTGCCCGAGCGCGCTCACCTGCCGGGGGGTGCCCTGAAGAACAACGACGAAACCGCGTCACGCCAGCAGCCGTTCATGGTCCCCCGCCAGGGGATGGGCACCCCACCGTCGGTAGCACTGATTGAAGGGACCGGCGGGTCGCCGCGCCACAGTTGGCGATCGGGTTGACCCGGATGGCGCAGCGCGCGTCAGCGGCGCGTACCGACCCCTCGCCGCATGTGCCGCGCGCCGCCGAAGCGTTGCGCGCGGTAGGCGGGCCGCCGGTCCGCCGACATGACGACGGCCCCCGCCGGGCGACGGGGGCCGGTCATTCGGAGGTGCCGCCGGGACTCAGGCGGCGAACTCCCCGCCCTTGACCGCGGTGATGAACGACGACCAGCCGCCCGCCGGGAAGACGAGCGCCGGACCGTCCGGGTCCTTGGAGTCGCGGACGGGGACGAGGCCATGGGTCTCGGTGAGGGTGCGGGAGAACTCGATGCACTGGCCGCCGTCACCGTCGCTGTAGGACGACTTGGCCCACTCAGTGCTCGTGAGAGCGAGGTCAGTGCTCATGATCTGTACTCCTTCACCAGGGATTTGATGAGGGCCAGTGATTCGCCGGGGGACAGCGCGTGCGCCCTCAGCCGATCGTAACTGTCGAGGTGTAGCGCGACAGTTGGGGCGGAGTCGTACAGCTTGCCGCCCTGCGGGCCGTCGGCGTAAAGCACCGTGGGCGACTTTTCGAAGGTCAGCATGGTGAACGGTCTCGTATGCGCCCCTGGGGCCCCGGCGGAGAACGGGAGGACCTGGAGGTCGATATGCGGTGATTTAACGGCCGTCAGCAGATACTCAAGCTGCCCTGCCATGACTTCAGCGTCACCGACCACCGATCGCAGGCACGCCTCATGGAGGATGACCCACAGCAGCGGTGGGGTCTCCCACTCGAAGAGGTCGCGACGACGCAAACGGGCGGCAACCCTGCCTTCGATCAGGTCCGCATCCTCTCGTGGGTGCGAAGACCGGAAAACTGCCCGCGCGTACGCCTCCGTCTGGAGGAGCCCCATCACCAGGCTCGCCGAGTAATCCAGTATCCCCGACGCCTTCCGCTCCAGATTGAGATACGGAACGAACCAACTCGGGTGATCCCCTTCGTCGATCCTCCGTAACAGTCCCGCGAACAACTCGCCCGTCCCGAAGGTGAGGTCGCAGCCCTTGGCGAACTTCTGGCTGGGTCTGGGCAGCAGCGTGCCGGACTCGACCTTGCAGACGTAGCCCTCGGAGTATCCGGTGGCCTTGCCCAGGTGCTTCTGTGTGAGCTTGCGGGCCAGCCGTACCTGTCTGATGTCACGGCCGAAACGCTGTAGCGGATTCAAGTGCTCGGGCGGCGTCGTCTCGTCCAACGCGGTGACCTCTCGTCATATGCGCGCATACCGGCATCGCGGCAGGTCACAGACTTGAGCGAGGCCGGTTCAAGCGTCCCCATTCTATTGCCCGTTGCGTTGTCGCGGTGACCAAATGGCTACACCCGGTATCCGGCCGGGGCGTGATCCCGCCGCCACGAACGAGCCCGTAGTTACGGAGTGGACACCATGACCGACGCCATCGCGCGGCTCCTGCCGTGGGCCGGCCCGGAGGGCAAGCCGTGCTTTCTCGTCAGTGACGGAACCGGGTACGTGTCCCGTGTCGCCGACGCCATGGAGGCGGCGCAGATGGCTCTGGCCGCCGAACTCATCGCGGAGGCGCGCCGCGTCCTGGCGGGGCGGACCTGGACCTCGGGCGAACTGCACCTGCTGACGGTCGAGTTGACCGAATCCCTCGTCGAGGTGCACCGCGTCGCGGAGAGCCGGGGCGCGCGCCTGCCCGCGCCCGCCGACGACCCCGAGGTGACCGGCACGGGAGACGATGGAGGGCAGTACGACGGGGACCGGGGCGAAGGGCGCCGGGGCGAAGGGGGCCGGGGCGACGGCGGCCCGCCGGCTATGCGGCCGCGCCCAGCTGCGCCAAGTCCCCCTCCGTGAGGGCGATATCCGCAGCGGCCATGTTCTCGTCGAGGTGGGCGGCCGAACCCGTGCCGGGGGTGGGCAGCAGGACGGGGGAGCGGTGCAGCAGCCAGGCCAGCGCGATCTGGCCGGGAGTCGCGCCGTGCCGGGCGGCGACCGCGGCGACCGCGGCGAGCGCCGTGCCCGCGCCCTCGGCCAGCGTGCCGTGGCCCAGCGGGAACCACGGCAGAAACGCCGTGCCCCGCTTCTCGCACAGCTCCAGGACGTCCTCCGCGGCGCGGTCCAGCAGGTTGTAGCGGTTCTGCACCGAGGCGATGGGGGCGATCTCCTGCGCCCGGGTCAGCTCGTCCGCGCCGATGGAATCCAGTCCGATGTGCCGGATCTTTCCCGTCTGTTGGAGCTCCCGCAGCGCGCCCAGCTGGTCGGCCAGCGGCACCTCCGGGTCGAGCCGGTGCAGCTGGTAGAGGTCGATGGTGTCGATGCGCAGCCGCCGCAGGCTCGCCTCGCACCTGGCACGCAGCTGCTCGGGGCGCCCCGCGAGGTGCCAGACGTCCGGGCCGGTGCGGACCACCCCGCCCTTCGTCGCGATCACCAGCCCCGCCGGATACGGGTGCAGGGCGCGCGCCACCAGCTCCTCCGCCACGTCCGGGCCGTAGTTGTCGGCGGTGTCGATCAGCGTGACCCCGCGCTCGACGGCCCGGTGCAGCAGCGCGACGGAGCGCTGCGGATCGTCGTGCCGAGGCCCCCAGTAGCCGGGGCCGACGAGCCCGCCGGTCCCGAAACCCAGCCGCCGGACGGGCAGATCCCCACCGATCGGAAAGGTGGCTCCCACAGCCTCGGCCCCCGCAGTTTCGGCATTCATGCAGGGGAGCCTAGGGCGTGGTCCATAAGATCAAGCGGTGCCTCCTGACATATCACTGTTCACCCTGACCCTGCTCTGTCTGGCCGCCCTCGCGGCGGGCTGGATCGATGCCGTGGTGGGCGGCGGCGGACTGCTGATGCTCCCCGCCCTGCTCGTCGGCCTGCCGCACACCCCGGTCGCGTACGTCCTCGGGACCAACAAGTCCACCGCCATCGCGGGCACCACCGCGGCCGCGGTCACCTATGTCCGCAAGGCCCCGATCGATGTGCGGAGCGCGCTGCGCATCGGCCTCGCCGCGCTGGGCGGGTCGCTGGCCGGGGCGTTCTTCGCGGCCGGTATCCACAGCGAGGTGCTGCGCCCGCTGATCATGGCCGTCCTGCTGGGGGTGCTCGCCTTCATCCTCTTCCGCCCGGCCTTCGGGACCGCCCCCGCACCCTCGGGGCCGGTTTCCCGCCGGCGCACAGTGACGGCCATCCTCGTCGCGGGCCTGGGCATCGGCTTCTACGACGGCCTGATCGGGCCCGGGACCGGTGCGTTCCTCGTCATCGCGCTCACCGCGATCCTCCACATGGACCTGGTCACCTCGTCGGCCACCGCCAAGGTCGTCAATGCCTGCACCAATGTCGGCGCGCTGACGATGTTCGCGATCCAGGGCACCGTGCTGTGGCAACTGGGCCCCCTGCTGGCGCTGTTCAACCTCGTCGGCGGCATGGTGGGCGCCAGGATGGCTCTCAAGCGCGGCACCGGCTTCGTCCGGGGCGTCCTTGTGGTCGTGGTCGTCGCTCTGTTGTGCAAGCTGGCCTACGACCAGTGGCTGGCGGTCTGACCCGGCCGGCGGTCCCGGCGCCGTCCGCCGCGCTCAGAACCGGCAGTGGTACATCCGCGACATGTCCCGCACCGCGGGCACCTTCAGTAGAGCGTGGCGAGAAGGGTTTCCTTCTCCTCGGTCAGCTGGACCTTCGTGCTCGGGCTGGTCATGTTCCGGAGAGTACACAACATTCAGAAAAATGTGAATACTGGGAAGTTTCCTCAGCCCCCAGCCCCCAGCCCCTCGGTTCTCCCGGTGCCCCCGGCCCCCGCCGCATCCCGGCCCCCTCGGTGCCCCCAGTCCCGCCGTGCGCCGTGCCCCGTGCGCCCCTACTCCCGTACCGCCCTCGCGATCGCCGTGGGGCGCGCCCCTGCCGCTATCTCCGTGACGGCCGTCAGCAGTACCGCCGAGTCCTCGACGGCCAGCAGGCCGTGCCGCTCCCGCGGGTCGGCGACCTGACCAGCCGTCAATTCCCGGCCGCCGCCCGGCCCGGTCAGCCGGACCCGCCCGTGCAGCACCTGCAGGCTCGCCGCCGGGGGTGCGTTGTGTTCGTCCAGCTCGGCGCCCGCGACCAGCGCGATCACGGTCTGCCGCAGCGGGCCGTCGTGCAGAAAGAGCCGGGCGCTGCGCCCGTGGGCGGAGGTCCTGGCCTCGTCGAGCTGTTGGCGGGCGAGCGCGTCGAGATCGTCCATGATGCTGGCCTTTCGCGTGCGGACCGGCGGCTGGGCTCCCTCTCCATCGTTGCCTGTGCACGGGGGGACGCAACCGGGGACCGTGTTCGCGGGCCCCGGCGTCCGCGTCCGGAGCGGGACGGCGTCCGGGTCAATACCGCCGCGGGGCGGGCCCGTCACTTACGGGATGATCATCACGGTCGTACGATGCGATGCGGTCCCGTGCCATCGGTCAGGCGTGCTTGACCGATGCGGCCCCACCGTCCCGCCCGTCCCCCCACCATGAAGGATGCGCAACCGTGGCCGACCCGAATGCCCCGAACCAGCCGCCCGATCCCGCCGGGCGGCCGGCCCGATTCCTGACCGTCATGACGACCATCGACAGCGAAGCCAAGGCCGGGCAACTGGCGCGCGGTGCGATCGAGGGCAGGCTCGCCGCCTGCGCGCAGGTCAGTGCGCCGGTGACCTCGGTGTTCCGCTGGGACAACGCGATCGAGACCGGCCAGGAGTGGCAGGTGCTGTTCAAGACGGCCGAGGCGCGCTACGAGGCGCTGGAGGCCTATCTCCTCCAGGCGCACGACTACGACACCCCCGAGATCATCGCCACGCCGGTCACCCGCGGTGGCGCCGGCTATCTGTCCTGGGTCGCGAAGGAGACGAGCTGACGTGCAGCGAGAGAACACCGGCCGCGACGGAATGACGCGAGTCGAGCAGGACCGGCCCGGCCGGCGGCGATGGAGGAGGACCACGACGGCCGCCCTCGGTATGGCGATGTGCCTGGCCACCGCACCCTTCAGCCACGCGGTCGACGGCGGGCGGGGGCAGGCGCCGAGCACCGGCAAGCCCACCCCCGCTCCCGGCGCCACCTGGACCAGCCGGGACGCCGCCGCCTACTGGACGGCCGACCGGATGGCGGCCGCCGCACCCGCCGGGCGCGACACCCCGGCCGCCCCCGCCGCACCGTCGGCCGGGCGCGACACCACCGCACCCACCGCCGCGCCCGGCCCCCGGACCCGGGCCGCCGCCCCCGCGGCCCGATCCGCCGCCACCGCACGGCACTTCGACGGCATCCCGTCCGTCGGCGTGCTGTTCTCCGTCGACGGGGACGCCCGGGCGCACCACTGCACCGCCAGCGTGGTGCACAGCCCGCACGGCAATCTGATCCTCACCGCCGGGCACTGCAATCCGGGAACCCGGGCCGCTTTTGTCCCGCAGTATCGTTCCGGCGCGGCCCACCAGCCGAACGGGGTCTGGGCGATCGACGACACCTTCGCCTACCCCGGCCGTGGCACCACCGGCGCCGGGGCGGACCTCGACTTCGCCTTCGCCACCGTCGCCCCCGGCGAGGACGGCCGCCCCCTGGAGGAGGTCACCGGCGGCAACACCCTCTCCCCGACGCCCGGTTACACCAATGACGTCACCGTCGTCGGCTACCCGAACGTCCGTCACGACCCCCAGGACCGGGCCGTACGCTGCGCCACCCGCACCAGCCGGCTGTCCGGCACCCGTGAACTGCGCATGGAGTGCGGCGGGTTCTACGGCGGCACCTCCGGCAGCCCCTGGCTGACCGACTTCGACGAGGAGAGCGGGACCGGCCGGGTCATCGGTCTGATCGGCGGCGTCAACGGCGGTGGCCCCAAGGGGTCGGACAAGGACCGCATCTCCTACAGCCCGTACTTCGGAGCGAAGGTCCTCGACCTCTACTCCCGCGCGTCACAGGCCTGATCCGAGGGGGCGGAGGCGCTACCGCAGCGCCTCCGTCACCCCCTTCTCGTGCGGCCCGAGGAAGTGCGGATCGGGCCGCAGCAGCGCGTCCACCGCCGCCTTCCCGGCCGCGAAGACCTCCCGGACACCGCCGTACGCCCAGGTCACATCGTGCTTCGCGGCCACTCCGACGCCGTACGAGTCGACACCGGCCGCCGCACACAGCGCCAGCGCGCGCCGGATGTGGAAGCCCTGGCTGACCAGCACCGCCCGGTCCACGCCGAAGATCCGGTGCGCACGGCTGCAGGAATCCCAGGTGTCGAAGCCCGCATAGTCGCTGACGACCTTGCGGGCCGGGACGCCGTGCCGCACCAGATAGGCGCGCATCGCATCCGGCTCGTCGTAGTCGTGCCGGCTGTTATCGCCGGTGACCAGGACCGCGTGGACCGTGCCCCGGTCGTACAGTGCGGCGGCCGCGTCCAGCCGGTGGGCGAGGTACGGCGACGGCGCGCCGTTCCACAGGCCCGCACCGAACACGATGGCGACGGGCGCGGCGGGCACGTCCGCGACACTGCGCACCCGGGGGCCCGCCGTCGCGTTCATCCAGGTCGCGGGCGCCAGCGCCAGCACCGTCAGGGCCACGACGACCTGATAGGCGCGGCGCCGGCCGCGCCGGGTCCGCGGCAGCCGTATCCGGCGCACCCCGCTCCGTATGCGCCGAACCGGCCCCGGCCCCTGCGCTCGCATCCCGTGCCCCCCGTTCCCGATCACGTATGTCGTGATCGATCTCGCTGGCTGCGACGCCCACCGCGCCGTGATGGTTGCACCGGCGGCCTGGCATCGTGGCAGGGGGAGCACCCTGTCCCGGAGAGGAAGCATCGCCATGACCACCGAGCCCGAGCGGCTGCCGTTCTTCGTCTACGGAACGCTGCGCCCCGGCGAGGCCAACCACGCCTGGGCCCTGCGCGGCCGGACCGCGGCCGAGGAACCGGCGCACATCGGTGGCGCGCTGCTGTACGACGGCCCCGGATACCCGTACGCGACGGCCGGACCCGCCGGTGCGGTGGTCCACGGTGCCCTCGTCCTGCCCCGCGACGCCGACTACGACGAGGTGTGCGCCGTCCTGGACCGGCTGGAGGACTACGCCCCCGGCGACCCGGAGAACCTCTACGAGCGGGTGAGCACCGAGGCCGTGTGCGCGGACGGCCGGACCGTACGGGCCTGGGTCTACCTCGCGGCCGAGCGCCTCGCCGCCCGGCTGCACGCCACCGGCACCCCCATCGAGGGCGGCAACTGGCCGGCATCGAGGACGGCGGCCGGCTGAACGGCGCCGCGGTCGGACGAAACCGGCGCGCGGCGGGCCCACGCCGCCGCGGAACGAAACCGGCGGGCCACCGCCCCGGGCGCCGCCGCGGCACCGCGCCCCACCCCGGATAACCTGGACGACTCCTCGCCGACCGAGGCCCCTTCCCGTACCGCAGAACAGGTGTGACCCGCGTGGCTTCCTCCCCGTCCTCCCCCTCCAACGCAACCGCCCCCGCGCCGCTGCCCAAGGCGGAGCTGCATCTGCACATCGAGGGCACCCTGGAGCCCGAGCTGGCCTTCGCGCTCGCCGAGCGCAACGGCGTCGCGCTGCCGTACTCCACCGAGGACGAGCTGCGCCGCGCCTACTCCTTCGCCGATCTGCAGTCCTTCCTGAACCTCTACTACGCGCTGATGGCCGTGCTGTGCACCGAGGACGACTTCGCCGACCTCGCCCACGCCTATCTCGCCCGCGCCAAGGAGCAGGGTGTACGGCACGCGGAGATCTTCTTCGACCCGCAGGCGCATACCGGGCGCGGCGTCCCGATCGGCACCGTCATCAACGGCCTGGCCCGCGCGCTGGACAGCGCCCGGGAGACCTACGGCATCAGCACCCGCCTGATCATGTGCTTCCTGCGCGACGAGAGCGCCGAATCCGCCCTGGCGACCTTCGAGGCGGCCCGCCCGTACCTGGACCGGATCACCGCCGTCGGCCTGGACTCGGCCGAGGTCGGGCACCCGCCGTCGAAGTTCAGGGAGGTCTTCGCGCTGGCACGGGAGGCCGGGCTCAAGTGCGTGGCGCACGCGGGGGAGGAGGGGCCCCCGGCCTATGTGTGGGAGGCCCTGGACATCCTCGGCGTGGACCGGATCGACCACGGTGTGCGCTCCCTGGAGGACGAGCGGCTGGTGGCCCGCCTGGTGGCCGACCAGGTGCCGCTCACGGTCTGCCCGCTGTCCAACGTCCGGCTGCGGGTCATCGACGACCTCGCCGACCATCCGCTGCCCGCGATGCTGGACGCCGGACTGCTGGTGACCGTCAACTCCGACGACCCCGCCTACTTCGGCGGCTACGCGGACGACAACTTCACCGCCGTACGCGATGCCCTCGGCCTCGACGGGGAGACCCTGCGCACCCTCGCCCGCAACTCCTTCCACGCCTCGTTCCTCGATGAGGCGGCCCGCGCGGAGTACCTGAAGGAAGTCGACGCGCACCAGGGGTAGCCGGGAGCGGGCGGCAGGGGCGTGCGAGGTCCCCTGCCGCCCGACCTTTCCCCGCGCCGGCCGTCGGTGGCAGCCGGAGGGAACACGAAGTTCGCCGCGGGGTAACGGCACCGCAACGCCCGGCTGGCACGCTCACGCCATGACGGCGCCGATACCGCACCTGCCCTCCGCGTCCCCCGCCCCCCTCGGCACCGGCGACCTCGCCGCCGAGATCAGCGCACAGCTCAGCAACCGGCTCAGCCGGGTCCGGCTGCACGGCTTCCGCCACCCGGCACCGCCCGCCCCCACCCTCGTCGCGGTGGCCCACGGCAGCCGCGACCCCCGCGCCCTGCCCGCCGTCCGGGCGCTGCTCGACCGGGTCCGGGCGCTGCGCCCCGGTCTGCCCGTACGGCTCGGGCACCTCGAGCTGAACCGTCCGCTGCTCGCCGACACCCTCGCGGAGCTGCACGGTGCGGCCGTCCTCGTCCCGCTGCTCTTCGGCCGCGGCCATCACGTCACCCACGACCTGCCCGCCGCGCTGACGGCCGCACCCCACCTGACCGGCCGGGTCGCCGCACCCCTCGGGCCGCACACCCTCCTCGCGGAGGCGCTGCACGACCGTCTGCTGGAGGCCGGATTCCCCGGGGACCGCTCCCCGCGCACCGCCGTGGTCCTGGCCGCCGCCGGCTCCCGGGCCCCGCGGTCCGCCCAGGACACCGAGCGCATCGCACAGCTGCTCTCGGACCGGCTCGGCGGCACCCCCGTCCTGCCCGCCTACGCCTCGGCCGCCGCCCCCACCGTCGCCGACGCGGTCCGTGCGCTGACCGCCCGCGGACACGACCGGATCGCCGTCGCCGGCTGCTTCACCGCCCCCGGACGCTTCGCCACCCAGTGCGCGGCCGCCGCCCCCGGGCCCGCCGCCGCCCCCCTGGGCGACCACCCCGCGCTGGCCCGCCTCGTACTGCGCCGCTACGACCAGGCGCTCCTTGCGCGTACCGGATCCGACCCCGAGAGCACCAGGGCGGCTACCGTCGCTGTATGACGGGCACACCACCGACCATCCCCGGCTACACCACGGCCGATACCGAGCGCTGGGTCCCCGAGCCCGACAAACGGCCGGGACGCACCGCCTTCCAGCGCGACCGCGCCCGGGTGCTGCACTCGGCCGCGCTGCGCCGGCTGGCCGGCAAGACCCAGGTCGTCACCCCGGGCGCACTCACCCCCGCCTGGGACGCCAGCCCGCGCACCCGCCTGACCCATTCCCTGGAGTGCGCCCAGGTCGGCCGGGAGCTCGGCGCGGCCCTCGGCTGTGACCCGGACCTGGTCGAGACTGCCTGTCTGGCGCACGATCTCGGCCATCCGCCCTTCGGGCACAACGGCGAGCAGACCCTCAACGAAGTCGCCGTGCCCTGCGGCGGCTTCGAGGGCAACGCCCAGTCGCTGCGGCTGCTGGCCCGTCTGGAGCCCAAGCGGTTCGTGCCCGCCCCGGACGGCTCGACGGTCAGCGTCGGACTGAACCTCAGCCGCGCCGCCCTCGACGCGGCCACCAAGTACCCCTGGCCGCGCGGCGCGCACCCCACCGACCCGGCGTCCCCGAAGTTCGGGGTCTACGAGGACGACCTGCCGGTCTTCGACTGGTTCCGGCAGGACACGCCCGACGGGGCGCGGAGCTTCGAGGCGCAGGTCATGGACTGGTCCGACGACGTGGCGTACTCGGTGCACGACGTCGAGGACGGGCTGCACGCCGGACACCTCGACCCCAACCTCCTGCTCGCCGACGCCGAACGCGCCGAGATCTTCGCGGTCGCCGGTGAGCGCTATGCGCCCGGCGCCGGATCCGAGGAGCTGACGGCGGCGCTGGACCGACTCCTGGACCAGGAGTGGTGGCCGCACGGCTACGACGGTTCCGCGCTCGCCCAGGCCCGCTTGAAGGACGCCACCAGCCAGCTGATCGGCCGTTTCTGTCTCGCGGCCGAGGCCGCGACCCGGGCCCGGTGGGGGAGCGGGCGGCTCACCCGCTACGGAGCCGAGCTGGTGGTTCCGGCCGAAACGCAGCTGGAATGCGCCGTTTTGAAAGCCGTCGCCGACCGATACGTCATGCAGCGCCCCGACCAGGAAGCGCTCCGTGCCGACCAGCGCGTCGTCATCGCCGAACTGGCCGAGGCACTGCTCGCCCGCGCCCCCGACGGCCTTGACCCGCAGTTCCGTTCACTGTTCGACGCGGCCCCCGATGACACCGCGCGGATGCGCGCCGTCATCGACCAGATCGCGGCCCTGACCGACACCTCGGCCCGCTCTCTGCACGCCCGTCTCACCCGAAACCCTGGTCACACCACGGGCAACCGCGGGTAACCCTAGGGGGAGTCCCTCTTCCCCCCTCACGCTCCGTGCGGGACGCTCGAACCCGGCCGTTTTCGAACGGAGCACCCTGACATCAGTGAACAGAGAACCCTGACCACAGCGCAGGGGAGACCCGGTCACCAGCGGACGGGAACCCCGACGGCGGCAACGGCATCAACGGGGGAAAGCAGACCGGGGGTACATCGGGGGGCGTTTACGGACGCGGACGCGGACGTACGGCACCGCAACGAGGAGGAAGCAAGTGGTCGACGCACACCAGACGTTCGTCATCGTCGGGGGTGGCCTGGCCGGCGCAAAGGCCGCGGAGACTCTCCGCGCGGAAGGGTTCACCGGCCGGGTGATCCTCATCTGTGACGAGCGCGACCACCCGTACGAGCGTCCCCCGCTCTCCAAGGGGTTCCTGCTCGGGAAGGAAGAGCGCGACAGCGTTTTCGTCCATGAACCCGCCTGGTACGCCCAGGCACAGATCGAGCTCCACCTGGGCCAGCCCGCCGTCCGCCTCGACCCCGAGGCCAGGACCGTACGCCTCGGCGACGGCACCCTGATCGCCTACGACAAGCTGCTGCTGGCGACCGGCGCCGAGCCACGCCGCCTGGACATCCCCGGTACCGGACTGGCCGGCGTGCACCACCTGCGCCGCCTGGCCCACGCCGAACGGCTGCGCGGCGTACTGGCCTCGCTCGGCCGCGACAACGGACACCTCGTCATCGCCGGCGCCGGCTGGATCGGCCTGGAGGTCGCCGCCGCGGCCCGCTCCTACGGCGCCGAGGTGACCGTCGTCGAGGCCGCGCCGACACCGCTGCACGGCATCCTGGGACCCGAACTCGGCGGCCTGTTCACCGATCTGCACCGCGAACACGGCGTCCGCTTCCACTTCGGCGCCCGCTTCACCGAGATCGTCGGGCAGGACGGCGTGGTGCTCGCGGTGCGCACCGACGACGGCGAGGAGCACCTCGCCCACGACGTGCTCGCCGCGATCGGCGCCGCCCCGCGCACCGCGCTCGCCGAACAGGCCGGGCTGGACCTCGCCGACCCGGAGGCCGGCGGCGGCGTGGCCGTCGACGCGGCGCTGCGCACCTCCGACCCGTACATCTACGCCGCCGGCGATGTCGCCGCCGCCGACCACCCGCTGCTGGACACCCGGCTGCGGGTCGAGCACTGGGCCAACGCCCTCAACGGCGGCCCGGCCGCCGCGCGCGCCATGCTCGGCCAGGACATCAGCTACGACCGCATCCCGTACTTCTTCTCCGACCAGTACGACGTCGGCATGGAGTACTCCGGCTACGCCCCGCCCGGCTCCTACGAGCAGGTCGTCTGCCGCGGCGACGTCGCCAAGCGGGAGTTCATCGCCTTCTGGCTCGGCGCGGACGGCCGGCTGCTCGCGGGGATGAACGTCAACGTCTGGGACGTCGCCGAATCCATCCAGCAACTGATCCGGGGCGGGGCGCGGTTGGAGCCCGGAGCGCTGGCGGATCCGGAGGTTCCGCTGGCCTCACTGCTCCCGTAGCGTGCCCGCATGACGCAGAACCCCATCGGTTCCACCGGCCCCGGCAGCACCGACGTCCCGGTCGTCACGCTCGACGACGTCCGGGACGCCGCCCGGCGGCTGGCGGGAGTGGCACACCGCACCCCCGTGCTGCGCTCCCGCACCCTCGACGCACTGGTCGGTGCCGAGGTCCACCTCAAGTGCGAGACCTTCCAGCGGGGCGGCGCCTTCAAGTTCCGCGGCGCCTACAACGCCCTCTCCAGGCTGACCCCGCAGGAGCTGGCCCGCGGGGTCGTCGCCCATTCCTCCGGCAACCACGCCCAGGCACTCGCACTGGCCGCCCGGGAGCTGGGCAGCCATGCCGTCATCGTGATGCCCGAGGACTCCCCGAAGTCCAAGAAGGACGCCACCGCCGGATACGGCGCCGAGATCATCTACTACGACCGGTACACCGAGGACCGCACCGCCCTCAGCCGGCGGCTCGCCGAGGAGCGCGGCCTCGCCCTGATCCCGCCGTTCGACCACCCGCACGTCATCGCGGGCCAGGGCACCACCGCCCTGGAACTGATCGAGGAGACCGGCCCGCTCGACGCCCTGCTGGTGCCGGTCGGCGGGGGCGGGCTGATGGCCGGCGCCGCCACCGCGGCCACCGCCCTGGTCCCCGGCATCCGGATGATCGGCGTGGAGCCGGAGGCCGGCGACGACACCCGGCGCTCACTGGCCGCAGGCCACCGCGTCACCGTCCCCGTCCCGCGCACCATCGCCGACGGCCAGGCCGTCGAAACCCCCGGCGAGCTGACCTTCGCCGTCAACCGGCGCCTGCTCGACTCGGTCGTCCTGGTCAGCGACGACGAGATCCGCGCGGCCATGAAGCTGGCCTTCGAACGGCTGAAGATCGTCACCGAGCCCAGCGGCGCCAGCGCCCTGGCCGCCCTGCTCGCCGGGCGCATCGATCCGCTCCCACCCCGCGTCGGCGTGATCATCTCAGGAGGCAACGTGGGGGTGGAGCGCTTTCTGGAGCTGCTGGGCTGACGGGCACGGACAGCCTTCCGGGTGACTGCGCCCGGCCGGCGCCTGTGTGCGGCGGCTGTTGGCGTCCGTGGCTGAGCCTGCTCGGCCTGTGCGGCTGTTGCCCTGCTCGGCCTGCTCGGCCTGCTCGGCCTGCTCGTCCTGTGCGGCCGGTTGCCCCGCTCGCCCGCTCCCTCTGCCCGGCTGCTCCCCCGCCCCCTCCCCCTCTCCCCCTTCGGGGGAGGGGGCGGGGGTGGGTTCGGGGGTGGGGGGAGTCGTCGGCGCTCGCGGAGGCGCGGCCAGGAGTGTCCGACCCCGGCCGTAGAATTCACGCGTGGCAGGCAGGATCAACGATGACGATGTGAAGGCGGTTCGGGACGCGGTCCCGATCGACGCCGTCGTGTCCGAGTACCTTCAGCTCCGCAACGCCGGGGGCGGAAACCTCAAGGGCCTGTGCCCCTTCCACGACGAGAAGTCCCCGTCCTTCCACGTCAGCCCGGCCAAGAGCCTCTACCACTGCTTCGGCTGCCAGGAGGGCGGCGACACCGTCGACTTCATCATGAAGATCGACCACCTCTCCTTCGCCGAGACCATCGAGCGGCTCGCCTCCCAGGCCGGCATCACCCTGCGCTACGAGGAGGGTGGCTACACCCCCGGCCGCCAGCAGGGCGAGCGCACCCGCCTGGTGGAGGCCCACAAGGTCGCGGCCCAGTTCTACGTCGATCAGCTGGACGGTGCCGAGGCCGAGATCGCCCGGAAGTTCCTCGCCGAGCGCGGCTTCGACCAGGCCGCCGCCCAGCACTTCGGCGTCGGTTACAGCCCGGCCGGCTGGGACCACCTCACCCGCTTTCTGCGCGGCCGCGGCTTCAGCGACCAGGAGCTGGTGCTCTCCGGCCTCTCCCAGGAGGGCCGCCGCGGCCCCATCGACCGCTTCCGCGGCCGCCTGATGTGGCCGATCCGCGATATCGCCGGCGAGGTCGTCGGCTTCGGCGCCCGCAAGCTCCGCGACGACGACAACGGCCCCAAGTACCTCAACACCCCCGAAACCCCCATCTACCGCAAGTCTCAGGTCCTCTACGGCATCGACCTCGCCAAGAAGGAGATCGCCAAGACCAACCGCGCGGTCGTCGTCGAGGGCTATACGGACGTCATGGCCTGCCATCTGTCCGGTGTCACCACCGCCATCGCCACCTGCGGTACGTCCTTCGGCGAGGGCCACATCAAGATCCTCCGCCGGCTGCTGATGGACAACTCCGGCTCCGAGGTCGTCTTCACCTTCGACGGCGACGCCGCAGGCCAGAAGGCAGCGCTGCGCGCCTTCGAGGACGACCAGAAGTTCGCCGCCGAGACCTCCATCGCCATCACCCCCGGCGGTATGGACCCCTGCGACCTGCGGCTCGCCCAGGGCGATGCGGCCGTCGCCGATCTCGTCGAGGCCCGCACCCCGCTCTTCGAGTTCGCGCTGCGCCATGTCGTCTCCCGGCACAACCTCGACACCACCGTCGGCCGCGCCGCCGCCCTCGACGAGGCCGCCCCCATCGTCGCCCACATCAAGAACAGCTCCATCCAGCACGAATCCGCCGTCCAGCTCGCCGGCATGCTCGGCATCCTGGACACCCAGTTCGTCGTCCGCCGCGTCAGCCAGCTCGCCCGCTGGGCCCGCGAGCGCGGCCGTGACGGCGGCCCCGAACAGGGCCGTCAGCAGCGTGGCGGCCGGCCCCCGGCCGCCGAGCAGGCCCGCTCCGCGCCCGGTCCGCGCGGCCCGGCGCTCAATCTCCGCAGCCCCGCCCACCGCGTCGAGCGAGAGCTCCTCAAGCTCGCGCTGCAGCGCCCCGACCTGGTCTCCCCGGCCTTCGACGCCTACGGGGCCGACGAGTTCACCGCCCCGCCCTACGTCGTGGTCCGCCAGTGCATCGAGGACGCCGGCGGCACCGCGGCCGGCGCCAACGACAGTGCGTACGTCCCCCGGGTGCGCGAGGCCGCCCCCGACGACACCGTCCGCGCCATGGTCACCGAGCTCGCCGTCGAACCGCTGCACACCCGCCGCGACCCCGACGACGCCTATGCCGGCGTCCAGTTGGTCGCCGTCCGCCTCGCCGCCGTCAATCAGCGCGTCACCGAAATCCGCGGCACCCTCCAGCGCCTGGGCCCCCGCGCCGACCCCGAGCACCTCGCCGCCGTACAGAACGAACTCTGGGTCCTCCAGCAGTACGGCCAGTCGCTGCGCGAACGCGGCTACGCCGCCCTGTAGAGCGCGTCCGGAGAGCCCCGCCTGGCCACACACTCCCCACGCAGCGAGTACGAGGCGAGCGCACCAGACCCAGACCCAGTCGCCGCGAGCCCGTCCCTTCGGGCCGACGGCGGGGCTTCGCTGACATGCCTCAGCACCCCCGGGCACTCCCCGCGGTAGCCGTCCGGTCACGGACCGGACTCAAAAAGTGGTCGCACGCCCCTCGTGGCGGCGGTGTGTCGTACTCCACACTGAGGAGCGGTGCCTGAGTTCTCGGAGCGCGGCGGGCCCGGTCGCACCGCGCCGGAATCCCCCGCGGAACCGCGCTTGACGTACGGGACGGACAGCGGCTCGGCCGCAACCGTGCCCGACCTTTCTGCCGCCTCAGCAGCGATCACCCTGGAGGTCGCCCCCGTGCAGACCCAGACCCTCGCCGACGCGCCGCCCGCCGTGGAGCCGGTCACCGAACCGGCCGTGGAGCCGGACACCGAACCGGTCCCGGAGCCGATCACCGTGCCGCAGCAGGCCGAACCACCCGCCGCAGAAGTGATCGTCGAGGAGATCGCCCCGGAGCCGGTGCCGCGCCCCGAGGCGGGCAGTCCGTCCTCCGATCTCTTCCGCCAGTACCTCCGCGAGATCGGCCGGATCGCGTTGCTCACCGCCGCCGAGGAGGTCGAGCTCGCCCGCCGCGTCGAGGCCGGTCTCTTCGCCGAGGAGAAGCTCACCAACACCCCCGACCTCTCCTCCCAACTCGCCTTCGACCTCGACAAGTTGGTGGTTCTGGGCCGGATGGCCAAGCGCCGCCTCATCGAGGCCAACCTGCGCCTGGTGGTCTCCGTCGCCAAGCGCTATGTCGGCCGCGGGCTGACCATGCTCGACCTCGTCCAGGAGGGGAACCTCGGACTGATCCGCGCCGTCGAGAAGTTCGACTACGCACGCGGCTACAAGTTCTCCACCTACGCCACTTGGTGGATCCGCCAGGCGATGTCCCGCGCCCTCGCCGACCAGGCCCGGACCATCCGCGTCCCGGTGCATGTCGTCGAGCTGATCAACCGCGTGGTGCGGGTCCAGCGCCGGATGCTCCAGGAACGCGGCTACGAACCGACGCCCGAGGAAGTCGCCACCCATCTCGACCTGACCGAGGAACGGGTCAGCGAGGTGCTGCGGCTGGCCCAGGAACCGGTCTCGCTGCACGCCCCCGTCGGCGAGGAGGAGGACGTCGCCCTCGGCGACCTCATCGAGGACGGCGACGCCGCCTCACCCGTCGAGTCCGCCGCGTTCCTGCTGCTCCGCGAGCATCTCGACGCGGTGCTGTCCACGCTCGGCGAACGCGAACGCAAGGTCGTCCAGCTCCGCTACGGCCTCGCCGACGGCCGCCCCCGCACGCTGGAGGAGATCGGCCGGATCTTCGGCGTCACCCGCGAACGGATACGGCAGATCGAGTCCAAGACCCTCAACAAGCTCCGCGACCACGCCTTCGCCGACCAGCTCCGCGGCTATCTCGACTGAGGCCGCCGGGCCCCCGGGCTCCGCGTGTCCCGGTGCCTCACACCGACCGCTGGAACGCCTCGGGGTGGGTCTCGTCACGCACCGTCGTGTACTGCTGGCGCACGGCCTGCCCGACCGGCAGCTCCTCACCCGGCTCGAACACCTGGCTCGCGGCGGCCGGCCACTGCGGCGGATCGACCCAGGTGGCCCCGCCGCCCCCACCGTGCTCCGCGCCGGCGGCCGGGGTGAGCGTGCCGTGCGCCACCCCCCACGCCCAGGCGGCCTGCCGCGCCGCGCCGAGCGCCGCGTACTCGGCCGGCTGCGGCACCACGACCGGCACCCCGAACAGCCCCGGCGCCACCGCCTGCACGGCGCCCAGCTCCGCGGCCGCACCCAGCAGGAACACCCGGTGCACCGCCACGCCCCGCCCGCGCAGCACGTCCAGCGCATCCGCCAGCCCGCAGAGCATGCCCTCCACGGCCGCCCGCGCCATGTGCTCCGGCTTCATGCTCTCCCGCCGCATCCCGTGCAACGACCCGGCGGTATGCGGCAGATGCGGCGTCCGCTCGCCCTCCAGATACGGCAGCAGCACCATGCCGTACGCACCGGGCGACGACTTCATCGCCAGCGCGGACAGGCCCTCCAGATCCGTCCCCAGCAGCTCCGCCGCACCGCGCAGCACCCGCACGGCATTGCTGGTGTGCACCACCGGCAGATACCGGCCGGTCGCGTCGGCGAACGAGGTGATCGTGCCGGTCGGGTCCGCCAGCGCCTCATGGTGGATACCGAACACCGACCCCGAGGCGCCCAGCGACACCACGGCGTCCCCCTCGCCGACCCCGAGCCCGAAGGCGGCGGCCATCGTCTCGCCCGTACCGGCGGAGATCAGCAACCCCTCAGGGGTGAACCCGGCCGTCCCCGAGGGACTCAGTACCTCCGGCAGCCGCACCTGATGGCCCAGCGCCAGCTCCACCAGGTCCGGCCGGTACGACTCGGTCGCCGCCGACCAGAAGCCCGTCGCCGAGGCCCCGCCGCGGTCCGTCGTCCGCCGCGCGGGACGCCCCAGCAGCTGCCACGCCAGCCAGTCGTGCGGCTGCATGATCTCCACGATCCGGGCCGCATGCGCCGGCTCCGTACGCGCCAGCCAGCGCATCTTCGTCACCGCATGCGTCGCCTGCGGCACCGCGCCGACGGCCTGCGCCCACGCGGTGCGCCCGCCCAGCGCGTCGATCAGCTCCGCGGCCGCGCCCTGCGCCCGCTTGTCATTGCCCACCAGTGCGGGGCGTACGAGGTTGCCCTCGACGTCCAGCGGGACCAGACCGTGCGGCTGTGCGGATACGCCGATCGCCTGCACGCCTTCGAGAAGTCCGCGGCCCGCCGCCTCGCCGAGTGACATCAGCCACGCCTGCGGATCGGCCTCGGGCCCCTTCTCGACGGGGTGCGGCGCATACCCCTGCCTGATGACGGCACCCGTGTCCGCATCGCAGACGACGATCCGTGTGCTCTCGGACGAACTGTCCAATCCGGCGACTATCCCCATGGACTCAGATGATGCCCCATACGACGCATAGGGGCAGCGTCAGGTGCCCCGGGGGGATCCGGCTCAGGTATTACTGGTGCCCCAGTCGTCCTCATCCGCGGAGCGCTGTTCGCGCAATGAGCGGACCCGGTCGCTGACGGAGGTGGGCAGCCGGTCGCCGACCTTCGCCGACACCGTTCCGAACGCCTTCGACGCGGCCTCGCGCCCGGTCAGCGCGGCGGACTCCGCGGTATTCCGGACCGCCGGATTCTGGGTGATCCGCTGGGCGGCCTTGCGGAGCTGCTCGTACCGTTCCCGACCGGCCCGTGCGCCGAGCACATACCCCGTGGCCAGTCCCGCGATGAACGTGAGCCGGTAGCGCATTGCTCCACCTTTCCTCTCGTCGGACCCCTCCGGTGCCGGTACGCACCGGAGTGCCGGGCTGTGCCGCGCGCCTACCCTCCGGGGCCGGAGATCACCCGAGGTGACCTGAGGCGATACCGATTGGCGGAGCACCCCCCTGCTTGCGCTAATGTATGTGTCGCAGCGAACGCGCGCCGTCCGGAACCCCGGACAGCGACGCATTCGAGGCACACAGAGCAATCCCCTGTAGCTCAATTGGCAGAGCAGCCGGCTGTTAACCGGCAGGTTACTGGTTCGAGTCCAGTCGGGGGAGCTCGGTCCCCTGTAGCTCAATTGGCAGAGCATTCGGCTGTTAACCGGAGGGTTACTGGTTCGAGTCCAGTCGGGGGAGCAGAGAGAAGAGGACCCCGGAAGGGGTCCTTTTTCTTGTGCCGTGGAACCGAACCCCCGGTGATCGAAGTCCTCTTGGGCGTGCGTGGTCGCGCGACGGCAGCCCTCACGGGCAACAGATCGTATGAGCGGCTATGCTGCGGCAGACGGCGCGCACAAATGTGCGCGACGCGCCGTGGGGGGCGGTAGCTCAGCCGGTTAGAGCAGCGGACTCATAATCCGTCGGCCGTGGGTTCGAGTCCCACCCGCCCCACCGCAGCCTGATGAAGCAGAAGTGATCAGAGCAGGCGAGACACGGCAGCGAGGGCCGCCATGGGCACCGTGGCGGCCCTCGCTCATGTCCGGAGCACGGTCCGGTGGGGCCTTTCGTGGTGACGGTCGGCGGCGCCTTTCTCGGGCGCCTTCAGCATGGCGTATTTGCCGGTCATGGCCCGCCGGTGTGCTGTGTGAAGGCTGTTGGGCCTCTTGGGTGCGACGGCGTGCCGTCCGTCGGGGGGCATGGTCATCATGGTCGTCCAGGCCCCGTCCGGCCGTCAGGAGTGTTGGGCGGGAAGGGCAGGTGATGACGATGGAGCTGTTTCCGCCGATCCCGTTCGCCGAATGGCGGGACACCAAAGAGACGCTCCATCGGTTTGTGCAGATCGTCGGGAAGGTCCGGCTGGCCGCCGGTGCCCGGCGCAATCACTGGTGGAACGTGCCGTTCCATCTGACCGGACGCGGCATCACCACCCGTCCGATGGGGCAGCTCGACGGTAACCCGATCTTCACGATGGACTTCGACTTCGTCGGTCACCGGATGGTCGTCGCGACGCTGGACGGCCGGACGCTCTCCTTCCCGCTCGTCGGCCGGTCGGTGGCGTCCTTCCACGACGCGGTCATGGACGCGCTGGCATCGCTGGGCGTCCGGGTGGAGCTCGACATCCCGCGGCCGTTCGACCTGCCCGACGCCGCCCGGCCGTTCGCCGAGGACACCGAGCATGCGACCTACGATGCCGGGCACGCCAACCGCTACTGGCGGGTGCTCAGCCAGGTGGCGTCGGTGCTGGAGGAGTTCGCCGCGGGCTATTCGGGGAAGGTCAGCCCGGTGCACCACTTCTGGCACACCTTCGACATCGCGCACACCCGGTTCTCCGACCGGCACATCGACCAGCCCGGTCAGGTCGACCCGGTGACCCGGGAGGCGTACTCACGCGAGGTCATCAGCTTCGGGTTCTGGTTCGGGGACGACTCCTACGGCGCGCCCGCGTTCTACTCCTATACCGCTCCGGAGCCCGCGCAACTGGCCGAGGAGCCGCTGGAGCCCGCGGCGGCGCAGTGGCTCGACCGCGGCGGCAGCCACTTGGCGGTGCTGCCCTACGACGAGGCACGCGCCGCGGACGATCCCCGTGCCGCCGTGCTCGGCTTCTACGAAAGCGCGTATCAGGCCGGCGCCCGGCGTGCCGGATGGGACCGCGAACGGCTCGCCTGTCCGGGCGGGGTGACGGACCCGTGTCTGCGTACGGAGCCGGGAGGGACCCCTTAGGGGCTCCTCAGATGACCGGGGGGCGGCCCAGCCTCGTCATGCGCCACACCGTGCGCCAGTGCATCGGCCGCCGCCGGCCGCACGGGGTCCGTACTCCCTCGGCGAAACCTGCTGCCCAGGCCCGCATGCCCGCGGCCGAGCGGCTGCGGACGGCCGTCAGTGCGGCCCATACGCCGAGGTAGAGCGGTACCAGGAGCGCGGGAAGGTGCCGCTTGGCCAGCCATACGCGGTTTCTGGCGACCATGCGGTGGTAGACGGCGTGCCGGGTGGGCGAGGTGTAGGGGTGCTGGAGCACCAGCTCCGGTGCGTAGCGGATGTGCCAGCCGTCGTCCAAGGCCCGCCAGGCCAGGTCGGTTTCCTCGTGCGCGTAGAAGAACTCGTCGGGCCAGCCGCCGATTCTGTCCAGCATCGGGACGGACAGGGAGTGTCCGCCGCCGAGGAACGTGGTGACGAGGCCGCCGCGCGCCGGGTCGCCGACGCGCAGACGGGGGACGTGCCGGCGCTGGGTGCGGCCCCGCTCGTCGGCGACCCGGAAGCTCACGATCCCCAACTCCGGCTCGCTGGTGTGCAGTTCCGCCAGCCGACTGAAGACGTCCGGGCTGATCAGCAGGCCGTCGTCGTCCAGATCGACCACCACATCGAGGTCGCCGAGCTTGCGCAGTTCGTCCAGGGCGACGTTCCGGCCGCCGGAGACGCCCAGGTTGTCGCTCAGCTCGACGCCGACGGCGCCGTGCGGCAGCGGGGGGAGCGGCGAGCCGTTTCCGATGACCACGATGTGTGCCGGCCGGAGGTCCTGCTTGGCGACCGAATCCAGCAGCGCCCGCAGTTCGGCGGGACGGTTTCCCATGGTCAAGATGGCGACGCCTACGCGCAGATGACGCACAGAAGAATGCTCCGTTCTTGGCGGTCCTTTCGTGATGCTAGCCGCCGGGGGAGGTGACTGCGCGCTACGGCACCTCCGCGGCGACATCCCGGCCGGGGGTCCGTCCGCCGCCGGTTGTCCGGCACCGCAACGGCCCGCCGAGGAGCCCGTTCACCGCGCCCCGGGGAGTCGCTCGGGTTGCCGTGCTCTTCCGGGCCGGGGTCTGCCGGGGACATCTCTGTACCGGCGGGATCCGGAGGCGGCTCGATCCGGCGGGCCGGTGGAATCCGGCGGGTCCCGGGCGCGGGACGCGGTGGCCGGGTGCCCCGTCGCGGCGCACCATGGAAGGACCAGGGGGGATGCACGGATGACCAGGGGGGTGGATGGAGGAAGCCCTCATGATGGAAGTCAAGACGGTCGACAAGCCGGATGAACGGCGCGACTTTCCCCGGGGTCACCTCGAAGCCCTGCACCTCACCGGACTGGACTTCGCCGTGGCCACCTTCGAGCCCGGCTGGCGCTGGTCGGAGTCGGTGGGGCCGATTGCCGGGACCGACAGCTGCGAGGTTCACCACAACTGCTTCATGGTCCAAGGCCGTATGCGTATCAGGATGAATGACGGCGCGGAGTCCGAGGTGGGCGCCGGCGACGTATTCGTCTGTTCGCCCGGTCACGATGCCTGGGTCGTGGGGGACGAACAGGTCGTCGTGTACGACTTCGCGGGCGGTATGGCGACCAGCTACGCCAAGGCGAAGAGCTGAGGGGCGGCGTGGTGCGCTTCGGGGAAGCCGTGCGTGCGACGTGCCGCGGAGCGCACCGGGAGGGGGAACCCAGGGGGGTGCGGGGGTGTGCTCGGGGCCGTGGTGGAGGCCGGTGGGCGGCGTGGCGCGAATTGCTATGTCTAGGAACGCGATCGGTGGGCAGGGGTGCGGGACGGTCCGGCGTGCGGAATACGTCAGGGGTTGCACCCGTTACCGCACCCGGAGACCGACTGGCAATCGTCGACAGACCGGAAGCAGGGAAACACGCATGAGCACCATCGAGCTCACCAAGGAAAACTTCGACGAAATCGTCTCCGGCAGCGATTTCGTCCTCATCGACTTCTGGGCCGAGTGGTGCGGTCCGTGCAAGCAGTTCGGCCCGGTCTTCGAGCGATCGTCCGAGACGCACGACGACCTGGTCTTCGCCAAGGTCGACACCGAGGCCCAGCCCGAGCTGGCGCAGGCCCTCCAGATCCAGTCCATCCCGACCGTGATGATCGTCCGCGAGAACATCGCGGTCTTCGCCCAGCCGGGCGCGCTGCCCGAGGAGGCCCTGGAGGACGTCATCGGCCAGGCCCGCGCGCTGGACATGGACGAGGTCCGTGCGTCGGTCACCGAGGACCAGCAGGGCGAGCAGGCGCAGGCCGAGCAGGGGCAGCAGGCGCAGGGCTCGTGAGCGACCTCCTTCTGGTCCGGCACGGCGAGACCGAGTGGAGTCGGGACGGCAGGCACACCAGCTGGACCGATCTGCCGCTGACCGCCAACGGTGAGGAGCAGGCCCGCGCACTGCGGCCGCTGCTGTCGGACCGGAAGATCGGGCAGGTGTACGCCAGCCCGATGGAGCGGGCGCTGCGCACCGCCGAGCTGGCGGGCCTCGCCCGCCCGCAGATCGACGCCGACCTGCGGGAATGGGACTACGGCGGCTATGAGGGCATCGCCACCGCCGAGATCCACCGCAGTCGGCCCGGCTGGTATCTGTTCTCCGACGGTGTCACCGAGGGGCCCGACGGACATCCCGGGGAGTCACCGGAGCAGGTCGGGGCGCGTGCCGACCGGGTGCTGGCGCGGATCGCGGCACAGCTCGCCGCCGACGAGGGGGATGTGGCGTTGGTGGCGCATGCGCACTTCCTGCGGGTGCTGGCCGCCCGCAGGCTCGGGCTGCCGGCCGCCGCCGGCGGGCTGTTCACGTTCGAGACCGGGGCGGTCGGCGTCCTGGGGACCGAGCACGACCGCCCCGCCATGGTCGCCTGGAACGCCCGGAGCCTGTAGCGCCCGGAGTGCGGCCCGGCGGCGGCCGTGATGCCCGTTGGCCGTGATGCCCGCGGCGGCCGTGATGCCCGGCGGCCGTGACGCCCGGCGTCCGTGTGACGAGAGCCGGGCGGGCGCGTTGTTACGGATCCATCGGATCGAGGTGCAGGGGCTGCACCTTGCCCTCGATCATGGCGCCGAGGCCCATGACGGCACAGGTGTCGGGGCGGTCCGCGGTGTGCACCGGCATGGCCGTGGCCTGATGGATCATCGGCTCCAGCCCGGGGATCAGCGCGCTGCCGCCCGCGAGCACGATGCCGCGCTCCCCGAGGTCGGCCACCAGATCCGGCGGGCAGCGCCGCAGCACGGCCCCGATGCCGTCGAGGATCGCGGTCAGCGGGGTGGTGATGGCGTCGCGGACCCGTTCGGTGTCGACGTGGACGGAGCGTGCCATCCCGCTGACCACATCCCGGCCGTGCACCTCGGTGGAGCCGGGGGTGAGACCGTCGCCGCCGGAGAGAATCATCTGCAGCGGACGCACCGCCTGGCCCGCCAGCATCAGCTCGTGGTGCAGCCGCAGATGCTGGATCACCGCGTGGTCGATGGCGTTGCCGCCCACCGGCACGGTCTCCGCCGCCACGATCGAACCGAGGGAGAGCACCGCGACCTGCGTGGTTCCCGCACCACACACCACGATCATGGTGGCCTCGGGCTGCTCCACCGGCAGCCCGGAGCCCACCGCCGCGGCGACCAGGGTGTCGACCAGCTCCACCCGCCGCGCACCCAGCCCGGTCAGCGTCTCCACGGCCGCCCGCTGGGCCAGCGGCTCGCTGCCGTACGCGAGGCAGACCGCGGCCCGCATCGCCGGCCGGCGCCGCCAGGTCTTGCGCATCCGGTCGCCCACCAGGGTGCGCAGCAGCCGCTGAGCCATGTCGATGTCGACGATGGTGCCGTTGGAGACCGGGCGCACCACCCGGATGTAGTCGGGGGTGCGCCCGTCCATCACCTCGGCCTGAGCACCGACGGCCAGCAGCGCCCCGGTGCGGGTGTTGATGGCGGCGACGGTCGGCTCATCGACGACCAGCCCCTGGTTCTTCACATACACCCTGGTCCGGGCCGCTCCGAGGTCGACGGCGGCCGAGCACCGCCGCAATTGGGCGAGGCTGATGGTCATGGATGATTCCTCCCCGACGGGCCGGTATGGACGGAGCGCTCGTGCGGCCCGTTCGCAGGGACCGCTCGTGCGCCATCCTCCGGTCGTGCGCGGCCGCCCGCCTGCTGGAAAGGTCCGCTCGGGGGACGGGGAGGGGGCGGTTAGGGCGAAGGAGTGAGGTCGCGGCCATCTGCCGGTGTGGCGGGGGCCGCGCCGGTCAGCCGCTGGTACAGCCCCCAGGTGAATTCCGCGACGATGTCCTGGGGCCTGCCGTCGGGTCCGGGGGCGGTGCAGGCCAGCTGCCATCGGGTGGGGGCGGTGCCCTCCATCGGGCGGGCCGGGGCGAAGGCGCGGGCGACCTCGTCGACGGTGCACGACCAGGGCCGCAGATCCTCGGTCGTCCGCAGGTCAGGGGCGGTGGCGCCGGGTGCCCGGACCAGCCACGCGTTCCAGACGGCGCCCCGGGCGCCGGTGAGGACCTCGAACCGCAGATCGGGCCACAGCGGAACGGGCCAGGTCAGGGCCTCGCAGGTCAGGTCGCCGAGCCGGCGGGCGGTGACGGTCTCGGGGGTGCCGAGCAGCGCACGATACGGCTGGACGCCGCCGCGCGCCCGCGGGGCGTGCATCCGCGCCTGCCAGCGGCGGTTGGCCTCGCGCAGGTCCGCGCGGGAGACCTGCAGGGTGCGCAGGGCGTCCTCGACCAGGCCGGGGTGGTGGTCGGCCATCCGGCGCAGCAGGACGAGCTGGAAGGCGACCGGTCCCGGCAGGCCGGCCGCGGCGCCGGAGCCGGCGGGCGGGTCATGGTCAGAGGTGCCGTTCATGAGGGACATGGTCCTGGACGGCGCGGGCGCCGGGGAAGCCGGGACGGTCGCCGTCGGGGAGGAAGAGCACGGAATTGACGTAGCGGCGGTGCGGGGCGAGGGAACGGCGGAGCAGACCGTGCTCGGCGACGTGGCAGGTGCGGGACTGATGGGCGGGCAGATCGAAATTGGCCAGCGGCAGCCAGCGGTCGTGCGGCAGGACCCAGCCGCGGTAGCCATGGGCCGCCGTCCAGTCCAGGACGGGGGTGAGCGGCTGGATGCGGGTCTCCAACTCGACGAACAGCGCCGGGAGTTCGCGCTCGACGGTGCGCTCGGCGCCGCGCAGTACCGCCAGCTCGGCGCCATCCACATCGATCTTGATGAGGGTGACGGACGCCAGAGCCAGCGCGTCCAGGGGGAGGCAGGGCACAGCGAGGGCGGCGGTGTGCAGCTCGCGGCGTACGAGCGAGGAGACCCCGCGGTCGCCGCGGCCGTCCGCGGGCAGCCAGAGGGTGGCACAGCCCGCATGGTCGGTGGCCGCCGCGGACACCACCTCGACATGCGCTGGAGTGACGGACGCGAGCAGACGGGCCAGGTGGGGGACCGGTTCGAGGGTGACCACCCGGTCGGCCCGCCCGGCCAGCCGCCGGGTCCACGGGCCGTACCACCCGCCGACGTCGACCGCCGTACCGCCGGGCGGGCAGAAGTCGGCGAGCCGCCGCAGCTCCGGCTCGAAACGCGGATAGAGCCCGGCCGCCACCGCCGACACCAGCCGGGCCGGCAGATGCGGGCCCAGCCGCGCGGCGAGCGTCACGACCGCGACTCCCGGTCCGCGAGGTGGCGCAGCGCCTGCGCGTGCTCGGCATCGGTGAGCTGTTCGCCGGAGGAGGGCAGGAGCTGGGGGATGCCGTCGAGGACCGGATAGCGGCGGCGCAGCCGGGGGTTGTAGAGGGCGTCGCCGGGGGCGAGCAGGGACAGCGGGCCCTTGTCGAGGGGGCAGGCGAGGATCTTCAGCAGCGGGTCATCGGGCTTCATGGCTCAACTCCGTCGTGCGGGTGGGGGGTACGGGGCCGGGGTGTCATGGCGGGGCAGGGCGAGCAGTACGGACAGGGCGACGGCGGTGCCGCCCAGCCGCAGCGCGAGGCGCAGGGGATCGGCGGGCAGCGGTTCACCGAACGCCACGGTGCCGCAGGCCACGGTGAAGACACAGGTGACGGTGGTGCAGACGGGGACGATCACGGAGGCGCGGCAGCGTTGCAGGGCGGTCTGGGACAGGACCAGCCCCGTGGCGCCGGTGAAGAGCAGCAGGTAGGGGTAGGGCGAGCGGAGGAGCTGCGCGGCGGCGGCCGGGATGTCGTGGCTGGTGAGCAGGCCGGCGACGCCCTTGATGGCCAGCGAGCTGACGCCGTAGAGCAGGCCGACGGCCACCCCGTAGGGGACGCCCGCCGTCGGCAGGCGATGGCGGCGCCGGGCGCGCCGCTCCGCCGAGCCGTACAGCAGCAGCCCGGCGGCCAGCGACGGCAGGGCGATGAGCAGCAGTGTCGTGGGCGGCGCGGTGCGGGCGACGGCCCCCGCGTCCTCGCCGCGGAGGGAGGCGACGACCAGCACCAGCGCGAGCAGGATCGCCACGATGCTCTGCCGCTCCCGGCCGCTGGTCCGCTCGCCCAGCACTGCCGAGGACAGGAGCAGCAGCAGGACCAGACCGGAGACGAAGATGCCCTGCGCGGCGGCGAGGGGCAGCGTGCGGTAGACGGCGAGCTGGGCGGCGAACCCGGCGGCCAGGGCGAGCGAGCCGGCGAGCCACAGCGGACTGGACAACAGCTCGCGGACGACCCGGGCGGGGCGCCGGGTGCTCAGCGCGGGCAGCCCGGTCAGCGCGCGTTTCTCCAGCACGAAGCCGGTGCTGTACAGGACGTTGGCGAGCAGCGCGGACGCCACGCCCCACCACGGCATCGCGCTACTCCCTTCTCCGGCGGGCATGGGCGAGCAGGATGGAGGCCAGCGACGGGAGACGGCAGGCGGCCCGGTCGAGGGGGCGCAGCGGCCGCGGCACGTCGTGGTACGGCGCACCGGCGATCCGTACGACCTCGAAGCCGGACGCCGCGAGGAAGCCGCGCAGCGCACGGGCGGTGTAGAGCCGCAGATGGCCGACGACCTGGGTGCCGGGCCGGCCGTGGATATGACGCATGCTCACCTCCGAGAAGACGGGCTGGACCCCGGCGAGCAGCAGTCCGCGGTTGTACCAGGCGGCGAGGTTGGGCGTGGAGAGCATCAGATGACCCCCGGGGCGCAGGACCCGGCGCAGCTCGTCCAGGGCGGCATCGGGGTCGACGAGATGCTCGACGACCTCGCTGAGGAGCACCGCATCGGCGGAGCCGGTCGCGAACGGCAGCCCTGGGCCGGTCAGTTCGCCGCGTACCGCACAGGGGATACGGGTGCGGGCGCGGCGCAGCGCGTCCTGCGACCAGTCCACGCCGACCAGGCGGTGACCTGCGAGGACCTCCGCCGCGGTGGCGGCCGCCGTGCCGTCGCCGCAGCCGATGTCCAGGATGGTGGCGGCCGGAGCGCCCCCGTGTACCGGCCCCAGGGCGCGCGCCAGCAGTCGGGCCTGCCGTGCGCTGCGGGCGGTGCCGGAGGCGACCGGTACGGCCGGGTCCTCGTAGAAGTCCCGCAGACCGTCAGGGGATACGCCGGTGGCGGAGGCGGGGGGCCGGCTCATCGGGTACCTCCCACGGCCGGGGGCGGGGGTGTGTCCGGGGAGCTCGTCCAGGCGGTGGCGGCGAGCGAGGATTGGAAGAGGGCGCCGAGCCGGGCGCCGGCCCGGTCGTCCAGGAGGGCAGGGGACCAGCGCAGTGCGAGCTGGATCCGGCCGGCCACGGAGACCGTGGTGACGGTGAGGCCGCGCGGCATCCGGGCCGGGGCGGAGAACCAGACCGCGGTCGGCCGGCCGGCGTCCCCGAAGTCCAGCGGGTAGGGGATCCGGCCGATGTTGGAGAGGAGTGTGGTGGAGGTCCAGGGCGCGGCGGCGGTGCGCAGCGCACGGGTGAGGGCGCCGCGCACCCCGACCGACAGCACGGGTGCCGTCAACACCGCTCCCGCAAGCCCGAGTTGACGGCCAGGCGGCGCCGACTTGAGGGCGCGGGTGCGGGCGGCGGTCCGCCGCAGCAGCCGGGCCACCGCGTCCGGGTCGGGCGGATCGGCGGTGAGCGGCCCGGCGTCCCGGCGCTCCTCGGGCCCGAAGTCGACCGAGACCAGCCGGGTGCCGTTGCCGATGGGCATCTCGATGCCGCGCGGCCGGTCGTCGACGGGCATGGTGATGACGACCGGGGCGGCGGTGTCACCCGCACCGTGCGGGCCATGACGTGGATCGTGCTGCCGGTTCCAGCGGGCCACCATCAGCCAGGTGGCGACGAGGAGTTGGTCATTGACGGTGTACGGCGCGGCCCGGCCGGGCGCGCGCGGCGGACGGTCCGGAACCGGCAGCTCGACGAGGAGCATGCCGTTGCCGTGCCGGCCGTGCCGGGAAGAGCCGCCGGGAGCCGGGTGGGCGGCGATCCGCGCCGGGCGGGAGAGGCGGCGGCGGCCGGCCGGGGCGTCGTCGAGGCGAGGCTGTTCGGTGCGGGCGCCGGGGGCGCGTACGGGCGAGGGGGCCGGGGAGTTGTCGGCGCCGCTGTAGAGCTCGGCGGCGGTGGCCAGTACGCGCAGACAGGCCGGGCCGTCCAGCGCGGTGTGATGGAGGGTCAGCAGCAGCACGGTGCCGTCCGCCGCCCCGGGAGGTGCGATCACCTCCAGCCGTACGGGGGGCGAGGCATCCAGGGGCGGGCAGTCGGCGAGCGCGCGTTGCCTGGCGCGCGCGAGGGCATCGGGGCCGGGGGGCGGGAAGTCGACCGGGTCCACGTCCGGGGCGGCGGTGAGCTGCCAGGTGTAGCGGCGGTGCCACCAGCGGACCGGCGCCTGGCGCATCAGGATGCGCGGGTGGCGGGCGAGTGCCCGGTGGAACGCGGTGCGCAGGCGTACGGGATCGACCCGGCCGGGGAGGTGCACTTCGAGGTGCACGGTCTCCGGCTCGTCGTCCGTCAGACAGTGCCGGGAGACCTCATCGACCAGCGGGAACGGGACCCGGGCGGGAGTGGGGGCGGGGGCGCGCGGTGGACCGCCGAAGGAGGCGGCGGGCGAGTCGGCGGCCGGTTCCAGTGCGGTCATCGGGCGGTGTCCTCCCCGTTGTCGGGTGGCGGTACGGGCGGCCCGGCCGGGCGCCGTCGATCGGCCCAGGCCGGGCCGTCACCCGGCGTCCGCCCCCGGGCCACGAGGGGGCGCCCGGCAACCGGCGCACCGGACCCGGCCACGGCACCTCGTGAGCGGCGCGGGAGCGGTGTTGGCGGTGGCGGTGGCAGCGGCGGGCCCGACGGGTCCTCCGCGCCCGGTCCGTCAGCGTCCGGCTCGTTCCGTCCCGGGCCGACCGCCCCCGGACCGTCCCCTCCCGGTCCGTCAGCGCCCGTTCCGTCCCCCGGCGCCGCCCGCCCCGAGGGCCGCGCCGGTGCCGGTGACGGAGCCCTCGCCGGGACCGTCACCACCGCCGCCGTCAGCGCCAGCAGCGCCAGCGCCTGTGCGGTGCCGCTGAAGGCACCCTCGCCGGCGGCCAGGGGTTCTCCCGCGCCGAAGGCCGCCACGACGCCGGCGCCCAGCATCCCCACCAGGGCCAGCGGGACGAGGAGTGGCGGCCGGAAGCGGGCCACCAGTGCCAGCACCGGCACGATCAGCGCGTAGGGCCCGGAGGCCACGGCGACCACCGCGGTCAGCACCAGGACGCCCAGCACCCAGGACGGGGCGGGTGGGGGCAGTGGGGCCGGGGGCGGCGTGCGGGGGGTGCGGCGGACGAGGGCGGAGACGAGCAGGAGGGCGAGGCCGAGCGCGCCGCCGATCAGCCCCAGGACGTAGGCGGTGGCCGGGCCGTAGGAGAGCACGACGGTTCCGCCGGCGCCGGCCGGGACGAGGAAGGCCTGCTGCCAGCCGTCCACCCGGAGCGGGGTCAGCCGGCGGCCGTCGAGGGTGGCGTGCCAGCCGTCGTTGGCGTTCTCGTGCAGCTGGAGGTAGACGGCCCGGCCGGAGCCGACCGCGACGGTGCGGCGGTCCCCCGACCAGTCGTGGGCGGTGGCCTGCCGCACCGGAGCGGTGGCCTCCGGATCCGCACCGGAGCCCGCGGCCCGCGCCCCCGCCGCCCCGCCCCTGTGCAGCGTCACATCCGTCAGCGCCAGCAGCCCCTGGTCGCCCGCCTCCACCCGGTGGCGTCCGGAGGGCATCTCCAGGCGCCCGTCGCGGGCCTCGCCGGCGCACAACTGCACGTCGACGGGGCGCCGTTCGGTGAGGTCGCGGACGTATCCGGCGGCCTTGGTGGCATGCAGGACGCCGTCGACGGCGAGCATCGGTCCCTGGCCGCAGCCGACGGAGAAGCGTGCGCCGGCGGCGGGTCGCGGGGTGCGGTAGGCGTCGAGCGCCGGGAGGTAGACCTCGCTGAGGCCGACCGGGAGTTGCAGGGCCTGGCCGGCGACCGGGTTGTGGAGGGTGAGCGGTGCGACCTTGCTGATGGTGAGGTCGAGGCGGTCGGTGGTGATCGGGTCGAAGCGGGCCTGGCCGTTCTCGTCGACGCCCGCGGTGGCCGCCCCGTCCGGCGAGTTGATCTGGATCTGCTCGGGCCGGGTGGAGATCCCGCCGGCCGCGGCCAGCACGATCTGGTCGATCTTCTTCCGGCCGGGCCAGCGCAGATGCAGCGTCGGCCGGTCCCCGGCGATCCAGGCGGTGGTCAGATCGCCGTCGACGAGGTTGCGGGGGCTGAGCGAGCGTCCGAAGCCGAAGCTGGTGGAGTCCGCGGTGGCGGTGATCCGGTCCTTCTGTTCCGGTGCGATCCGGTCGAGCAGCCGGTCGAGTTCGGGGCCGGGGACGGCCAGCGCCTTGCCGGCGATCCGGTACGCGGCGGCGGCGCCGGTGCGGAACTGGCGGTGCAGTCCGACCTCCGCGGAGACGGGGGAGAGGCCGCCCGGGTCGCTGCCGCGGTGCAGCGAGTAGGTCTCGGCGGGTGCGTCGGAGCGCTGGGCGTCGGTGGGGAGTTGCAGCAGCCGGGTGACCTGGACGCCCGGGACGGAGATCTCACGGAAGCCCGCACCGGAGAGTCCGGCCCGTGGGGTCTGCGAGCCGAGGATCGTCACCTTCAGCCATGTCGCCCTGCCGGCCGGGGCCTTGACCCGTTGGGGCGTGCCGTCCGGGCGCAGGGTGCTCTCCGCGCTGCCGCGGTCGGTCTCCACCCGTACGGACGTCGGGGCGGCGCGCATCCCGTCCCCCGGCAGCGGGGTCAGGGACAGCGAGGGCGGAAGGTTGGTGGGCCGGGTGAGGGCGATCTTGATCCACTGGCCGACGGGGTCGCCGGCGCTGCCCTCCGCCCAGGCGGTGTCCGGGTTGCCGTCGAAGGCGTTGACCGGGTCGTACTGCGGCAGCTGGAAGAGCCAGTTGCCGCTGGTGGAGGCGGTCACCGAGGACGCGCCACGGAGCACCGCGGTGGTCTGGTGGCCGGGGCCGGCGGTCGGCAGGATCTGCCGGGGCGGGCGGCCGGGGTCCTGGACGCTGTCGGGGTGGTTCCGCTCGTCGGCCGTGTACGTGTACGACGTATTGCTGTTGACCAGTCCGAAGCGGGTGTCGGCGCGGCGCAGGCCGTCGGCGGTCAGCTGGAGCGGCGGAGTGCCGAGGCCGGGGTGGCGGTCGCCGGTCAGGACGGTGGGCCGGCGCCGCAGCGCGGGGTCGGCGGACAGCTGGAGGAGGGCTTCCGGGCCGCCGCTGAGCTGTGCGGTGTCCGCGACGGCGCGGGCGGTGACCGGGCCGGGCTCGGGTGTGTTTTCCGGTTGGTAGATCTCGACGGCGCGCTGCCGCGGATAGAGGCCCTGGATCTGGAGCGGCGCCTCGGCGGGGATCCGGCCGCCGGTGGTCAGCGGACCGAAGGCGGCCACCTTGCGGTAGCCGGACGCCTCCAGGGTGCGCTTGACGGTCTGCGGCGGGACATAGCCGATCTGGTCCGGGTCGAGATCGTTGCGGACGACCACATCGTGGAGCCCGGACCGGCCCAAGTAGTCGCGCAGCCCCGGCACTTGGGCGCCGGTCAGCAGCGCCTGCTCGACGGCGTCCAGGGTGCGGCGGGCGCCCGGGGTGCCGAAGGGGACGAAGTCGCGCTGGGCCCAGGGGGACCGGGCGAGGACATCGAGGGGCTCGTCGATGGGGGAGCCCCAGGTGTAGATGCCGTGTGCCGTGGCCGGGACGACCAGGGCGCGGCTGTGGGGGGTGTGCGCCGTCAGCCAGCCGGCCGTCCGCGCCCAGTAGGACGGCAGCTCGGTGAAGGCACCGGGCTGGAGGACGGTGCCGGTGAGGAAGGGCAGCGCGAGGGCGGGCAGCACGAGGAGCGCGGCCACCAGCGGGAGGCGGTGGCGGGCGGGGATCCGGCGGGTGCCGCGGCGTTCGGTGGCGACCGCGAGGAGATGCGCCAGGCCGAGGGTGAGGGCCAGGGCTAGGCCCGGGGTGAATTTGTAGATGTTGCGGAACGGGCGCAGCGGGCCGTTCAGCCAGTCCTGCCACAGGCCGTGCACGGGCCCGCCCAGCGCACCGCCGTATCCGGCCAGCGCGATCAGCGCCACGGCCAGCACGGTCAGCAGCAGCCAGCGCCGCTCGGGCACATCCCGGCGGGCCAGACCGGCCAGGCCGCACGCCGCGGCCAGCGCCGAACCGCACACCGCGAAGGGCTGCGCCGTCATGGTCCAGCCGGCCGGCAGCCAGGGTGTGCCGAAGTTGAGGTAGCCGGTCCAGTTGCCGGCGCCGCGCAGTAGTTCGGTGGCGGACACCGTGCCGGTGGTGGTGTCGGCCTGCTCGATGAACGGCATGAAGTTCTCGCCGTGCAGACCCAGCAGCAACAGCGGCACCACCCACCAGGCGGTGGCCAGGACGACACCGGGCAGCCACCAGGCGAGCAGCTTCGTCCGGCGCGGCCCCGTACGGGAGAGCAGATACAGGCCGACGGGCAGCAGCGAGGCCAGCGTCGAGGCCGCGTTGACGCCGCCCATGAAGGGGATCAGCAGCGCCGAGCGGGTCGCCGCGAGGCGGGCCCCGGCCCGTGCGTCGGTCAGCGGCAGCAGCACCCACGGCAGCAGCGCGCCGGGGAGCGCGGCGGCGGAGGTCGAGCCGATGACGAGGGTGAAGGTCGGCCACAGGGCGTAACAGGCGGCGGCCAGCAGCCGGGCCGACGGGGTGCCGAACCGCAGCCGTTCGGCCAGCCGCAGCGCGCCCCAGAAGGCGGCCGTGACGATCAGCGACATCCACAGCCGCTCGGCCAGCCACACCGGGACATGGGCGAGGTCGGTCAGGCCGTAGTAGGGCAGCGAGGGAAAGGCATAGCCGATGTACTGGTCGGCGAGGCCGCCGAAGCCCGCCCGGTCGTGCCACAGCTGCCCGAGATCGCCGAGGAACTTCCAGGGGGCCGTGGTCACCCCCAGCTTGGTCTCGAACGTCATTTTCCCCGGCGCGGACGCGAGAAAGCCCGCCAGCGCGAGCGCCCAGAACGCCAGCAGCCAGCGCCGTCCGCGGGGTTGGCCCGGAGACGGGGTGGGGACGGGGGCCGCCCGGTCCCCGGCGTCGGGCGAGCCGGGGGACGGGGACGGCCTCAGGATCTGGGTCATGGCAACCGCCGGAGAATGAGGAGGAGGTTCCAGGTGGCGACCTCCCGGACGCCCGGGAGGCGGGGGATGGCCTCGGCGAGGAACGGCGCATAGCGGGAGCGGGCGGTGACGACGCTGACGTCGTCGCGGGCCCGCACCTGGCGCAGCGTGCGGCCGATGTGCACGGCGAAGAGGTTGACGCCCAGGGTGTGCTTGGCCGCTTTGCCGGTCCGCCGCCGGTAACGGGCCCGGGCCCGCTCGGCGCCCAAGTAGTGCCAGGGTGCGGTCTCATGGCCGCCCCAGGGGGAGAACCAGTTGGTGAAGGCGACGTAGATCAGCCCGCCGGGGCGGGTGACCCGCACCATTTCGCTCAGAAAGGTCTGCGGGTCGGCGACGTGCTCCAGGACGTTGGAGGAGAAGCAGATGTCGGCGGCGCCGTCGGCCAGCGGCAGCAGATAGCCGTCGGCGACCACGGCGCCCTCGGGGGAGCGGCCGTGCGCGGTCAGCTCCGCGGTGTCGGGTTCGAAGAGATAGCCCTGGGCGCCGCGGCGCCGGAACTCCTCGGTGAAGTGGCCGCTGCCGCCGCCGATGTCGGCGACCACCGCGCCGTCCAGCGGGACATACCGTTCGACCTGGTCGGCGGCGTCGCGGGCGAGCAGCCGGTAGCAGTGTCCGGGCGCGGTCTGCTCCCGGAGGAAGGCGCGGAAGAGGGCGTAGGACCTGCGCAGCGAGGGGTCGCGCACCGGGGCTTCACCGCCCGGGGAGCGGGTTGAGGAAGGCCTCGGCGGCGACCGACCGGAAGCTGTGGACCGTATGGCTCCACCGGAAGCGGGCGGCGCGCCGTTGGGCGGCGTCGCCCAGGGCGTGCCGGCGCCGGGCGCTGAGGGCGAGGGTGCACCAGTGGGCGGCGAACGCGCTCTCGCCGCGGGCCAGCAGCCCGGTGGTGCCGTCCTCGACGGAGTCCCGGAGGCCCGGGATGTCGAAGCCGATGGCGGGCGTACGGCGGGCGGCGGCCTCCATGACCACCAGGCCCCAGCCCTCGACGAGCGAGGGGTGCAACAACAGCCATGCGGAACACAGGAGTTGGTGTTTGACCTCTTCGGAGACCCGGCCGGTGAAGGTGACACCGGGCCCGGCCGTCGCGGCCAGCCGCGCCCGCTCCGGGCCGTCGCCGACGATCACCAGCCGGCCGCCGGTGACCGGGCGGACCCGCTCCCACAGCCGCAGCAGCAGATCGATGCGCTTGTACTCGACGAGCCGCCCCATGGCCAGGAACAGCGGTTCCGGCGCCTTGGGGGCCAGCGGTCCGGGCTCCGCCACGCCGTTGTGCACCAGCCGGATCCGGTCCGGTTCCACGCCGAGGCCGCGCAGTGCGGACGCGGTCGAGCCGGAGACGGCGACCAGCAGATTGCGGCGGTGGGTGCGCGCCAGCGCCCAGTGCTCCAGCCGGCGGCCGGCCCGCGCGGCGGGCCCGGGGCAGCGCAGCCGCCACAGGTCCGTATGGACATGGTTGACCAGGCACAGCGTCGGGCCGCGATGCCACAGCGGCGCGAGGTACGGCAGTCCGTTGCAGACCTCCACCAGCAGATCGCAGTCGCCGATCCGGCGGGCCAACTGGCGGGGCGCGCGCAGGAAATGCCCGGCGTCGCCGCCCGCTGACACCACCCGGTAGCCGCGCTCCGCCGCGGGCCCGCCGCACAACAGGGTGACCTGGTGGCCGTGTGCGGTGAGCCCTTCGGCGATCCGGTCCACCAGCAGCTCGGAGCCGCCGGCGGCGGGGTTGCCCAGATCACGGCGGGCGAGGAAGACGATCCGGCGGGGGAGCGGGGGCGGTTCGGAGCCGGGCGGCCCGGACGCCGAAGGGGCGGGTGGGGCAGCCGGTGCGGGGGGCAGGGGCGGGCGTACGTGCTGGGGCATGTGCGATCCAACTCGTCTCAGGGTGCGGTACCAGCGGTGGGGGGACGTACTGCGTACTGAGTCGTGCGGGGCCGTGCTGCATCATGCGGTGCTGCGGTGCGGCCGGGCCGGTCGGCTACGGCAGCACCGTGCTGCGGTCAGGGGAAGTGCGCCGACCGGAAGGCCGACGGTCTGCGTGTGGGGTGGACAGTTTTCGCCGCCGCGTTCGCCGCGGCTACTCACCGGGATGACAAAATCCGGGCCGGCCACGACTGACGGTTCATCACCTCGCTCAGGACCGGCTCGTCGCCCGCCGCCCGCGCGCCACCCACACCACCCCGGTCAGCGCGAGCACCGCGCCCGCCGCCACGGCCCCGGCCGGCAGCGTCCGGCCGACCAGCGCCAGCTTGTCGCTGTCCGCCCTCGCCAGCCGCACCTGCGCCCGCTGGGTCGTGGGCGTGAACTGCAAGTGCTCGCCGCGCAGCAGGGTCACCGCGGTGCGCCGGGCGCCGGGCGCGCGGAGCGTCTTCAGCGGGGAGATCGAGGCATGGATGATCCGGCCGGTGCGCTGCTCGACGACCAGCTCGATACCGGAGTTGGCGTACCACTCCTCGGCCTGGATCTGGCCCTGCCGCGGCCGCCCGACCAGCCGGCCGGGGACCTGCCGGCTGCCGGTCCTGGTGAGCGGCACGGTCCCGGTGAAGCGATAGCCCCGGTATCCCTGTACCTGCTGCGTCCCGGCGAAGCGGAGCGGGACGGCAGCGCCCAGCGTGTTGTCCCACCAGCGGTAGCTCTTCTTCTGCACATCGAAGGGGAATTTGAGGTAGGCATCGCCGTCGAAGCGGGTCGGGGCCTCCTCGCAGCAGTGCACCGGTGCATTGCTGTGCCGGTCGGTGACCCAGCGCTCGGTGGTCCACTGGAACGCCTTGCGCGGATCCTTCAGGGCCAGCGTCTGCGGGGTGTCGACCGTCGTGGAGACATCCCATACGGCCCGCCCGCTCTTCTCGCTCGCCGCGACATCGCCCAGCACATGCTGGGTGAGGGTGATCCGCTGCCGGTCCCTGGTCCTCAGCGCCCCGGTGTCGAAGTAGCTGCCGCTGCCGGTGAAGACGGTGGTGACATCGACATCCACCGGGGTGACCTTGGCCCGTGGCGCGACGTACCAGGCCAGCAGGGGTGCCAGGACCAGCAGGAAGACGCCGAGACCGAGGACGGCCAGCGACAGGGGCGAGGCGGTGCGGGCGGCGGTGGCCGCGTCGGCGGAGGTGGCGGACTTGCCGGAAGCAGGCATACGAGCACTCCTGGAAGCGGTGGGGGGAACACGCTCTGGTGCACGTGCGGCGCCGCGGGGCGCCATGGGCCGGGAACGTAAGGGAACTCTTGACAGGGCGTCAATGCCCTTCCACACTCGGCAGGCACCACGACTCCAGTGGTGTGCCGCGCTGTGGGACGCGGCACCGAACCGGCCCCGATCCATACCCCGGGCCGCGCCGTGTGCCGTACCAACCTCGACGGAGACCGGTGACCGGCTCCGGCATCGACGAAGGGCTCGCCGCGCCATGCACCGAACGCTCGCCGCCGCACTGACCGCGCTGGCCGCCACCGCTCTGGCCCTCGGCGTCGCGCTCGGGATCGTCGCCGCGCTGGACGCCACGCCCGAGCAGCCCAATGTGCCGCTGGTGACCTTCGACCGGAGTGGTGGGTAGCAGGCGTGCCGGGGAGGCGCGAGGCGTGCTGAGGAGGCCCGGGTCATGGTGACAGCCGTCCGCTCGGCCTGGCGGGAGGTCCCGCCCTACCAGGTACGGCAGTTCGCGGCCCGGGCGCTGGACGAGGTGCCCACCCTGGCCCAGGACATCCTGCGCGAGATCCGCCACGAGTACCCCCAACTCCCGCTCGTCCTGGATGAGTTCGGGGAGCCCAGGGCGCTGGTGGCGATCCGCCAGTCGCTGGAGCACTTCGTCGCCCATCTGACCGCCGGGCCGGACCGCCCGCATGTGCACCCACGGCTCTTCCAGGAGTTCGGCCGCGGAGAGGGCCTCCAGGGCCGCAGCCTGGATGTCCTTCAGGCCATGTACCGGCTGGGCGTACGGCTGGCCTGGCGGCGGCTCGCCGAGATCGGCCAGCAGGTCGCGATCCCGGCGCCCGCGATGTACGAGCTCGCCGAGTCCGGCTTCGAGTATCTGGACGGGCTGGTGGCCGAATCCGTACGCGGCTACGCCGAGGCCGCCGCCCGGCAGGCCGGTGAGCGGCTGCGGCTGCAACGCCGCCTGATGGAGCAGCTGTTCGCGAGCGCCGGCAGACGGCAGCGCAGAGCAACCGCCGGGGCGGGCGGGGTGCTGCCCGCCCTCGCCGAGCGCGCCGCCAGGATCGGCTGGCCGCTGCCCGAACGGGTCGCCGTCGCGGTCCTGCTGCGGCCGGCCCGCGAGGCGGTCGCCCCCGCCGTCGCCCCGGACGTCCTGCTGGACATGGAGAGCGAACGGCCCCGGATGGTGGTGCCCGAGCCGGACGCCCCCGGGCGGCGTGAGCTGCTGGCCCGCGCCGCGGCCGGCTGGTCGGGCGCGATCGGCCCCGTCGTGTCGCTGCTGGACGCCGCGAAATCGCTGCGCTGGGCCGGGGTCGCGGTCGATCTGACGGAGCGCGGACTGCTGCCCGCCGGCGAGTTGCTCCAGTGCACCGAACACACCGAGGCGCTGGTCCTGCTGCCGCCGGTCGAGCTGATCGAGGACCTCACCCGCCGCCGCCTCGCCCCGCTGGACAGCTGCGGCCCCCGCCACGGCCGACGGCTCGCGGAAACCCTGCTCGCGTGGCTGGAGACCCGCGGCGGTGCCCCCGAGATCGCCGAGCGGCTCGGCGTCCATCCGCAGACCGTGCGCTACCGGCTGCGCCAGATACGGGAGTTATGGGGCGGCGAGATGGACGACCCGGACCGCCGCTTCGAACTGGAACTGGTGTTACGGGCCCGGCGACTGCGCGGCGAGCTCAGCTGATCCCTCAGGCCTGTCGTCAAACTCCCGTCCGCCGTGCGGCGCCACTGACCAGGACTTCGGAATCACTACTCGTCTAGGGCGTGTCCGCCCCGCGCTCGACGAGTGTCTCCATGCCGTCCAGCAGGCGGGCCAGCCCGAACTCGAAGAGCGACTCCGGATTCACCACATCCTCGCCGACCCGCGAGACCCCCGCGTACATGGGGTAGGAGCCCGAGGTGAGGATGCCCTCGAACACCGGCTCCATGGTCGCCATCCACTGGTTCTGGTCCATGCCGGTCTCCTGCTCGGCCTCCAGGTCGTCCTCGAACCCGGCGGCGGTGGCCAGCACGAACCCCAGCAGTGTCAGCGCCATATGAATCAGCGTCACCGGGTCCATCCCCCGGACCCGCGCCATCGTCCACTCGATCAGGGCCATCGCCCGCGGCATCGGCTGCGGCCGGGTGAGCGACAGATACTTCGCCAGCCACGGGTGCCGCCGGTAGAGCTCCCATTGCAGCCGCGCGCCCGCCTCCATCCGCTCGCGCCGGCCGTCCGGCGCCGGTTCGGGCAGCTCGATGTCGTGGAACGCGGCGTCCGCCATCAGCAGCACCAGCTCGTCCTTGCCGGCCACATGACGGTAGAGCGCCATCGAGGACACCCCGAACTCGGCGGCGACCCGGCGCATCGACAGCGCCCGCAGCCCCTCGGAATCGGCGACCCGTATCCCGGCCCGTACGACGCTCTCGCGGCTCAGCCCGCTGTCCGTCTCGCGCGGCCGCCGCTCGCGTGCGGGCCGCGGGGTGGTCCGCCGCGGCTCGGCCACGACCGTGCCCACACCCGGTACGGCCCGTACGAGCCCTTCCTGGCGCAGCGTCGTCAGCACCTTGGTGGCGGTGGCCATCGCCACCCCCCACTCCTGGGTGATCCGCCGGGTCGAGGGCACCCGGTCGCCCGGCGTCAGCTCGCCGGCGTCGATACGGCCCCGGATCGCGTCGACGATCCGGCGGTAGGGCGGCGGGACTGACGGTTCCACGGACGGCCTCCGTACTAGTGCACTAGGGGGGTTCTGCGGGGCTGTGAGGGTAGCAGTGCGCACTTCACCAGGGCATTGCACTAGGTGGGTGCACTAGTGTGACGCACTACCAATTCCCTTATCAGTCCTGTTGTTTGCGCCGTAAGCGCAACCTGCTTACCGTGTCATCCATGTCGTTTACCCCGTACACATCCCAGCCGACGGCCGGCCGCCGGGAGTGGACCGCCCTGGGCGTCCTCCTGCTGCCCTGCCTTCTCGTCTCGATGGACGTCTCGGTGCTCTACTTCGCGGTGCCGTTCCTGACCGCGGAGCTGGAGCCCAGCAGCGTCCAGCAACTGTGGATCCTCGACGTCTACGGCTTCGTGCTGGCCGGCCTGCTGATCACCATGGGTGCGCTGGGCGACCGCATCGGCCGCCGCAAGCTGCTGCTGTCCGGCGCCCTCCTCTTCGGACTCGCCTCCGGGGCCGCCGCCTACGCACAGAGCGCCGAAATGCTCATCGCCGCACGGGCGTTGCTCGGCATCGGCGGGGCGACCCTGATGCCCTCCACCCTCGCCCTGATCCGCAACCTCTTCCACGACGCCAAGCAGCGCGGCAAGGCGGTCGCGATCTGGTCGACCGCGGTGACCGGCGGCATCGCGATCGGTCCGGTGCTCAGCGGGGTGCTGCTGGAGCACTTCTGGTGGGGTTCGGTGTTCCTGGTCAACGCTCCGGCGATGGTGCTGCTGCTGGTCTGCGGGCCGCTGCTGCTCCCGGAGTTCAAGAACCCGGCGGCCGGGCGCTTCGACCTGGTCGGCGCACTGCTGTCCCTGCTCGCCATGCTGCCGGTGGTCTACGGCGTCAAGGAGATCGCCCGCGACGGGCTGGCGGCGCTGCCCGTCCTCGCCCTCGTGGCCGGCCTGCTGGCCGCCGGGGCCTTCGTGCACCGCCAGCGCACCGCCCGTCATCCGATGCTCGACCTGGAGCTGTTCCGGCACCGCGGGTTCAGCGTCTCGGTGCTGATGAACCTGCTGGCGATGTTCGCGATCGTCGGCTGCGCGGTGTTCTTCACCCAGTACCTGCAGTCCGTACGGGCCATGAGCCCCATGGAGGCGGCACTGTGGAATCTGCTGCCGACCCTCGCGGTGGGCGGGATGGCGCCGGCGGCCGCGGCGCTCGCCCAGCGGACAGACCGGGCCCATGTCATCGCCCTGGGGTGCGTCATCGGGGCCGGCGGCTTCGTCTGGCTGTCATGGTTGGAGCCGGACTCGGCCCTGTGGTTCGTCCTGGTGGGTGCCGCGGTCTACGCCTCGGGCCTGGTGATGGTGATGTCGCTCGGCAACGAACTGGCCATCGGACTCGCGCCGCCCGAGCGGGCGGGCTCCGCCTCGGCCGTGCTGGAGTCCGGCACCGAACTGGGCGGCGCGCTGGGCATGGCGGTCCTGGGCAGCATCGGGGGCGCGATCTACCGCGGCGACATCGGCGGTGCCCTGCCCGTCGGACTGCCGGCGGGCGCGGCCGACGCGGCGCGGGAGACGCTGGCGGGCGCCGCCGCGACGGCCGGCGCCCTCCCGGGCCGGACGGGCGAGGCGCTGCTGCACGCGGCCAGGGCCGCGTTCACCCATGGCCTGCAGACGGCGGTGCTGGTCGCCGCGGGCGTCATGGTCTGCGCCGCGGCGCTGGCGCTGACGCTGCTGCGGGGGCTGCGGACAGCGGGACTTGAGGGGGAGCCGGACACTGCCGGGACGCCCGGTGCGCAGGGTGCAGCCGTACGGGCCGGGGCGGACGCGGCCGGTACACCGGCGGCCTAGGCCATGCCCTTCGGATCAGTGTGAGCCCGCGCCGATCCGCAAGGCACGCACAGCGGCGCCGGGAGGCGGGAGCGGCGATGTACGACGCGGCCTGCGCCGGGCGGCCGCCGCGCCCGTGCCCCGTCGGTGTCCTCGCCGCTCCTCGCGCGGGGGCGGTCCCCGTGAAGAAACGGGGGGAGCGCCTACACTGGGGAAAGCATGCAAATCCGTTGAATTCGCCTCATATGAGGGGTTGTTCCCTTGCTGGTCGGCCCACTCCCGCAGGTGCCTCTGCGTCTCTCATGGCGGGTGCGGCGAGCGGCAACTTCGACATGCCCCTCGGTACTTGCCGCGATACGCTGGAGGATTTGAGATGAGCGCCTATTTGATCAACCACCTGCGCATACCGGGCGGCGTTCCGAACGAGCAGGGCCTGTCGTATCTGGAGCAGGTGGAGGAAACCGTCAAGGCGTACGGCGGCAAGTGGCTGGCGCAGGGCGAGGCGCAGGTCGTCGAGGGGGCCTGGCCGGGCTTGGCGGTCCTGCTGGAATTTCCGGGCATGACCGAGGCGCAGAACTGGTACGACTCGCCCGAATACCGGAAGATCCTGCCCCTTCGCGCCAACAATGCCATCAGTGACCTGATCTTCGTGGACGGCGTCGGTCCGGACTTCACGGTGGCCGGCTTCGCGCAGCAGATCCGGGCCGCGATCGGGGCGGCCTCCGGCGCCGAGGGCTGAGCGCACATGACCACGGCGCGGGACCTGTTGTTCGTCGCCCTGGACGTGGCGCCCGTGCGGGCCGTGGAACGGGGCGATCTGTCGCTGGCGCTCGCGGGGGCCGAGGCGATCGACCTGCTGGAGGGCGAGGTCGTCCGGCTGCGGGGCGATCGCCTGGTGCCGGGCTACCGGCCTGCCATCGCCGACCGTCTGCTGGACGAGGCCGCGTCGTCGCTGGTCACCCAGGAGCCGTACGAGTCGGTCGGCGACTGGCTGTGGCGCAGGGGCCGTGACCTGTCCGCGGCCTATCTGGCCGCGCTGGAGGAGGAGGGGCAGCTCACCCGGCAGCGCCGCCGCCGCTGGATGGTCTTCCGGACCCGTGAGAGGGTCCTGGCCGATTCGCCCGCACGCCGCGAGGCGGCGCACCGCTGGACCTCGGACGAGCCGGTGCTCGCGGCCCTCGCGGAGGCCGCCGGGATCCGCGACAGACGGACCGACGCCTCCGAGGGTGTGACCGGCCCTGAAGTGTCGAGCGTGCTCACCGCCGTCGACGAAGCGCTTGCCGAATTGGCGGTCGAACGGCAGCGGCGTACCCGCCGGCGGGACCAGGCGGCCGTGGACAACGTGCAGCGCGGCTACTGACGGCCGTCCGGCCGGGCCGGCCGCCCGGCTCACTCGGGCGCGACGCCCAGCATCCGCTGCAGCAGCTCCTTCAGCAGCGTCCGCTCGGCAACCGTCAGACGGCCGAGAGGTTCGCGGGCGAAGTGGAGTGAGGTACGCAGCGCCTCGGCCGTGCGCGCGCCCGCGTCGGTCGGGGCGGCGAGCTTGACGCGGCGGTCGGCCGGATCGGGGCGGCGCTCGACCAGGCCGCGGGACTCCAGCCGGTCCACGATGCCGGTGACATTCGACGGCTCGCACTTCAGGCGCTCGGCGACCCTGCGCATGGGCAGCGGCTCGACGGAAAGCAGGCTGAGTACCCGGGCCTGGGCGCCGGTGAGGGAGTGCTCGGCCGCGGCGTGCTCGTACTCCTCGTAGTAGCGGGCGACGACGGTGCCGATGAGGTCGACGACCTCGACGGTCAAGGAGTCTGCGCGGGGGGTCATGCACACCAGGATACCCATTTACTTGACAACATGAAATATCGAGGAGCATGGTTGTTTCAGTACCTGAAGCTTTAGGAGGATCGCGTTATGTCCGCACTGCCCACGACCGGTCGCGAATGGCACCTCGTCGCCCGCCCCCACGGCTGGCCCACCCCGGAGGACTTCGCGCTGCGCGAGGCCGCGGTGCCCGAGGTCGGCGAGGGTCAGATCCTCGTCCGTACGCAGCACTTCTCCGTCGACCCGTACATGCGCGGCCGGATGAACGACGTGAAGTCCTACGTCCCGCCCTTCCAGCTCGACCAGCCGATGGACGGTGGCGCGGTCGGCGAGGTCATCGCCTCGCGCGACGATTCCATCGCCGTCGGTGACCATGTCCTGCACGGTCTCGGCTGGCGTGAGTACGCGGTGCTGGACGCCAAGCGCGCCGCCAAGGTGGACCCGTCGCTGGCTCCGCTCACCGCCTACCTCGGCGTGCTGGGCATGCCGGGCCTGACCGCCTACGCGGGTCTGCTGGAGGTCGCGTCCTTCAAGGAGGGCGACGCCGTCTTCGTGTCCGGCGCGGCCGGCGCGGTGGGCAGCGAGGTCGGCCAGATCGCCAAGCTCAAGGGCGCCTCCCGTGTGATCGGCTCCGCCGGCTCCGACGAGAAGGTCAAGCTCCTGGTCGAGGAGTACGGCTTCGACGCCGCCTTCAACTACAAGAACGGCGATGTCGGCAAGCAGCTCAAGGAGGCCGCGCCGGAGGGCATCGACGTCTACTTCGACAACGTCGGCGGCGACCACCTCGAAGCGGCCATCAGCTCCCTCAACGTCCATGGCCGCGCCGCCATCTGCGGCATGATCTCGATGTACAACGCCACGGAGCCCAGCCCCGCCCCGCGCAACCTCGCGATGGTGATCGGCAAGCGGCTGCGTCTGCAGGGCCTGCTGGTCAGCGACCATGCCGCGCTGCAGCCGCAGTTCGTCGAGGAGGTCTCCGCCTGGATCCGCTCCGGCGAGCTGAAGTACAGCGAGACCAAGGTGGCCGGTATCGAGAACGGCGCCGAGGCGTTCCTGGGCCTGCTCCGCGGTGAGAACACCGGCAAGATGATCGTGAGCCTCACCGACTGACGGCCGCCCCGCCCGCCGAGGGCGAGTCCTGCCGGGGCCGGTGCTCCGTGCGGGTTCGCCCTGGCGGGCCAGGTGACGGTGGCTCCCGCCGGGGACGGTGTGCCTCCCCCGCCGGGGCGGCATTCCTCCCCGGGCCGGGGAACCGTCTGCCTCCCCGGCGGGGCCTTGCGGGCGACCGTTAGGCTCAGCGGCAAGCCGTCGCGATCCGTGGGCGCGAGTCGCGGCGAACCACAGGAGGATTCGGTATGTCCATCCAGACCGTCGACGTCGTCTACACCGCCGTCGCCACCGCGGAGAACGGCCGTGACGGCCGCGTCGCCAGCGATGACGGCAAGCTCGACGTGATCGTCAACCCGCCCAAGGAGCAGGGCGGCAGCGGCGCCGGGACCAACCCCGAGCAGCTCTTCGCGGCCGGCTACAGCGCCTGCTTCCAGGGCGCGCTCAGCGTCGTCGCCCGCCGGGAGAACGCCGATGTGTCCGGCTCCCGGGTGACCGCCCGGGTCGGCATCGGCAAGACCGCGGACGGTGGCTTCGGCCTCACGGTCGAGATCTCCGCCGCGATCCCCAACGTCGACGCGGCCACCGCCCAGGACCTCGTGGAGAAGGCGCACCAGGTGTGCCCGTACTCCCACGCGACCCGCGGCAACATCGAGGTCAAGCTGACCGTCGCCTGAGGCACGGCACGACCGGCGGATCCACAGGGGCCGCATCCCGTAACGGGGTGCGGCCCCTGGCGTTCGTCACGGACCGCGCCCCCGGCCCGTGACAGGGCGCGGGGGGGCACGGTCCATGTCCGGTTCAGCGCCCGGGAGGCGTCAACTCGCGCTAGTCTCAGGGGGCTTCACCACGCTCCTCCCCACAACTTCGCCGGCCGTCCGCCGGCGGAGGCCCTGGCCTCCGGGGCCGGTCCGGAGGAGCGAGGAGGAGCGATGGACGATCAGGACACGGAGCAGGAGAGCGACCGATGGGCCCCGCCTGACAGGTGGCAGGTCGTCATCGGGGTGCTGGGCCTGCTGGTGGCGATCGTCGCTTGTGTGGGGCAGTTCGCCCGGTAGGTGCCGGGTGGGGCCCCCAGGGTCCGGACACGGCCGGTGCCCGCCGTCGCGGCGGGACGGCCAACGGGGGAGTGCCCGGGCTCGGCATGTCCCGCGCCCCGCACCCCTATGTGATGCAGACAACATTTACCGCACCTTGACGCACCCGCCGTGTAATCGATTTCGTAGCCCCCACGCAATGCTCAGGAAATCGATTACATGTCGATCATGCGCACCCGCTCTCCCGCACGGTGAGCGAGCGCAGGGACGGAATGGCAACGGCGCCATGGCGAACATCAAAGATGTGGCAGAACGGGCAGGAGTCTCCGTCGCCACGGTCTCCCGGGTCCTCAACGGCCACAGCCCGGTCGCGGAGACCCGCGAGCGGGTGCTCGCCGCCGTACAGGAGCTGGGCTACCGCCCCAACAACGTCGCCCGCGCGCTGCGCACCGCACGGACCGGCGCGCTCGGCCTGATCATCAGCGACCTCACCAACCCCTTCTTCACCGAGCTGGCCGACGCCGTCGAGGACGAGGCCCGCAGCCTCGGCTACAGCCTGGTCATCGGCAACGCCGGCGAGCGTCCCGCCCAGCAGGACGACTACATCCGCACCCTGCTCGACCGCCGGATCGACGGCCTGCTGGTCAGCTCGGCCGGCACCGGTTCGGCGATGCTCCGCGAGGTCGTCGCCTCCGGCACCCCGCTGGTCCTGCTGGACCGCACGGTGCCCGGTATCGACGCCCCCTGCGTACGCGCCGACGGCCGCGCCGCGCTCACCGAGCTCGCCGGCCATCTGGCCGCCCTCGGCCGCCGCCGGCCGGCGATCATCGTCGCCCCGGCCGGCACCCCCACCGGCGACGAGCGCCTCGACCTGTTCCGTACGGCGCTGGCCGGGCACGGCATCGCCCTGCCCGACGAGCGGGTCGGCGCCACCCCCGACCTCCAGCACACCGGCGGCCGACGGGTGATGAGCGCATTCCTCGACCTCGCCGAGCCGCCGGACGCGGTGCTGGCCACCGACAACCTGATGGCGCTGGGCGCGATGGACGAACTCCGCGCCCGCGGGCTGCGGGTCCCCGACGATGTGGCGCTGGTGGTCTATGACGACGTGCCGTGGTTCACCCACACCGATCCGCCGCTGACCGCCATCGCCCAGCCCACCCGCGAACTGGGCCGGGCCGCCGTGCACACCCTGCTGGAGCGGATCGAGGACCGGCCCGCCGCCTCGGTGCTGCTGCCGGCCCGGCTGGTCACCCGCCGCTCCTGCGGCGAGCTGCCCACCCCCTGAGCAGGCCCGCCCGGCGCCCGGACCGGCACTCCGGTCCGGCTCCCCCGGCCGGGCGGGCCACCCGAGTCAGTCACCACACGAGTCATCCGAGGAAGAGAGGGGCAGCGCATGACCGGCGTCAACGACGACGTACCGGGCGGCCGCGAACTGCTGCGCGTGGAGGGGGTGACGAAGTCGTTCCCGGGCGTCCGCGCGCTGGACGGCGTGGACCTGACCCTGCGCACCGGTGAGGTGCATGTCCTGCTCGGCGAGAACGGCGCGGGCAAGAGCACCCTCATCAAGATGCTCTCCGGCGCCCACCGCCCCGACGCGGGCCGCATCCTCGTGGACGGCGACGAGGTCACCATCCGTTCGGCGCAGGACGCGGAACGGCACGGCATCGCCACCATCTACCAGGAGTTCAACCTCGTCCCGGGACTGACCGTCGCCGAGAACATCTTCCTGGGCCGCCAGCCGCGCACCGCGCTCGGTCTGGTCGACCGGAAGACGATGCGGGCACGGGCCGCCGAGCTGCTCAAGCGCGTACGCCTCGACGTCTCCCCGAACACCCCGGTCGCCGAACTGGGCATCGCCCGCCTCCAGATGGTCGAGATCGCCAAGGCGCTCAGCCTGGAGGCCCGCGTCCTGATCATGGACGAGCCGACCGCGGTGCTGACCTCCGAAGAGGTCGAGACCCTCTTCGGGATCGTCCGCGAGCTGCGCGACAGCGGCGTCGGCATCATCTTCATCACCCACCACCTGGAGGAGATCGGCGCACTCGGCGACCGCGTCACCGTGCTGCGCGACGGCCGCTCCGTCGAGGAGGTGCCGGCCTCGACGGACGAGGACGAGCTGATCCGCCTCATGGTGGGCCGGGACATCGCCGAGCAGTATCCGAGGCAGCGCCCCGAGGAGCCGGGCGCGCCCCTGCTGCGCGTCCGCGGTCTGACCCGCAACGGCACAACGGCCGGACCCGTCTTCGAGTGCATCGACTTCGAGGTGCGGGCCGGTGAGGTCGTCGGCCTCGCCGGGCTGGTCGGCGCGGGCCGCACCGAGGTGGCCCGGGCGGTCTTCGGCGCGGACCGCTATGACGCCGGTACGGTCGAGATCGACGGCAAGGAGCTGGCCCGCGGCGATGTCCGCGCCGCCATGCGCGCCGGGCTCGGCCTCGTACCGGAGGACCGCAAGGGCCAGGGCCTGGTCCTGGACGCCTCCCTCCAGGACAACCTCACCCTCGCCCGGCTCGACCGCGACACCCGCGGCGGGCTGGTGGACCGGGGCGCGCAGCGGCGCGAAGCGGCCACCGTCGCCGGGCAGTTGAAGGTCCGGATGAGCGGGCTGGGGCAGAGAGCCCGCACCCTCTCCGGCGGCAACCAGCAGAAGCTCGTCATCGGCAAGTGGCTGCTGGCGGACACCAGGCTGCTGATCCTCGACGAGCCGACGCGCGGTATCGACGTCGGCGCCAAGGTCGAGATCTACCAGCTCATCAACGATCTGACGGCGTCCGGCCGTGCGGTGCTGATGATCTCCAGCGATCTGCCCGAGGTGCTCGGCATGAGCGACCGGGTGCTGGTGATGTCGCAGGGCCGGCTGGCCGGTGAGCTGTCGGCCGAAGAGGCCACCCAGGACGCCGTGATGGAGCTGGCGCTCCAGGCCCCGCACGGCACGAGCACGAAGCACAACGACAAGAGCGCGATGGAGGGCTCCGATGTCCACTGAGGTGAAGACGGGAGCCGCCGCCGAGGCGGTGGGACGGACACCGGACCGGGACGGCGCGGGAGCGTGGTTTTCCCGGGCGGTGCTCAGGAACGGCCCGCTCGGCGGGCTGATCGCCCTGGTCGTGGTGATGGCGGTGCTGTCCAGGGACTTCCTCAACGGGCAGAACCTCCTCAATGTCGGTGTCCAGGCGTCGGTCACCGCGATCCTCGCCTTCGGCGTCACCTTCGTGATCGTCTCGGCCGGTATCGATCTGTCCGTCGGCTCGGTCGCCGGGCTCTCCGCCACCGTCGTCGCCTGGGCGGCCACCGGCGAGGGCCTGCCCGTCTGGACAGCGCTGCTGCTCGGCCTGGCGACCGGTGTGGTGGCCGGTCTGGTCTCCGGCGCGCTGGTCGCCTACGGCAAACTGCCCGCCTTCATCGCCACGCTGGCGATGCTCTCGATCGGCCGCGGTCTGGCCCTGGTCATCTCGGGCGGTTCGCCGATCGCCTTCCCCGGTTCGGTCGGCGCGCTCGGTGACACCCTCGGCGGCTGGCTGCCGGTGCCCGTCCTCGTCATGATCGCGATGGGGCTGATCGCCGCGCTGATCCTGGCCCGTACGTACTCCGGCCGGGCGATGTTCGCGATCGGCGGCAACGAGGAGGCGGCCCGGCTCTCCGGCATCCACGTCAAGCGCCGCAAGCTCGCCATCTACGCGCTCTCCGGAGTGTTCGCCGCGGTCGCCGGCATCGTGCTCGCCGCCCGGCTCACCTCCGCCCAGCCGCAGGCCGCCACCGGCTACGAGCTGGACGCGATCGCCGCCGTCGTCATCGGCGGGGCCAGCCTCTCCGGCGGCTCCGGCAAGGCCTCCGGCACCCTCATCGGCGCGCTGATCCTGGCCGTACTGCGCAACGGCCTCAACTTGCTGAGCGTCTCGGCGTTCTGGCAGCAGGTGGCCACCGGGCTGGTCATCGCGCTGGCCGTGCTCCTGGACACGCTGCGCCGCCGGAGCGCGCGATGAACGCCCGGATCCGGATGTCGCTGGCGGCCGGGCTGGTCGCGACCGTCGCCCTGGGGATGGCCGGCTGCGACCGCGGCGGCAACACCGACCTGGGGCTTGCGCTGTCCACGATGAACAACCCGTTCTTCGTCGGCATCAAGAAGGGCGCCCAGGCCGAGGCGGACGCCCGCCATCTGCACCTCAACATCACCGACGCCCAGAACGACCCCACCCAGCAGATCAACCAGATGGAGACGTTCACCAGTCAGAACGTCAAGGCGGCCATCATCAACCCGGTCGACTCCGACGCCGCCGTCCCGGCCGTCGGCGTCGCCAACCGGGCGAAGGTGCCGGTCATCTCCATCGACCGCGGGGTCAACGGCGGCAAGGTCGGCTCGACCATCGCCTCCGACAATGTCGCGGGCGGCCGGCTCGCCGCGAAGACGCTGGCCGAATCGCTCGGCGGCAAGGGCAAGGTGGCCTTCCTGGAGGGCCAGGCCGGCACCTCCGCCGCCCGCGAGCGCGGCCAGGGCTTCGAGGAAGGCATCAGGAAATACCCCGGCATCCAGGTCGTCGCCCGGCAGCCCGCGGACTTCGACCGCACCAAGGGCATGGACGTGATGTCCAACATGCTGCAGGCGCACCGCGACATCGGCGGGGTGTTCGCCGCCAATGACGAGATGGCGCTGGGCGCGTCCAAGGCGCTGGGCGGCCGCTCCGGCAAGGACGTCAAGGTGGTGGCGTTCGACGGCACACCGGACGGCGTCAAGGCGGTCCGCCGGGGCACGCTGACCGCCACCGTCGCCCAGCAGCCGGAACTCCTCGGCAAGCAGGCCGTGGACTGGGCGCTGAAAGCCTCCCGCGGTGAGAAGCTGCCGCAGTCGGTCAGGGTGCCGGTGCTGCTGGTGACGGCGAAGAACGCCGCGAAGTTCGACGGCTGAGAGGGCGGCCCCCGGCGGGCCGCCGGGCAACGACAGATGAGAGAAAAATGGGAGAGCGGCGCATGTATGACGTCCTGGTGGTCGGCTCGGCCAACGCGGATCTGACGGTACGGGTCGGACGGCGGCCCGGCGCGGGCGAGACCGTGACCGGCACCGACCTGGTCGAGTCGGCCGGCGGCAAGGGCGCCAACCAGGCGGCCGCCGCGGCCCGGATCGGCGGGCGCACCGCGCTGCTGGCGCGGATCGGCGGCGATGCGTACGGCGCACTGCTGCTGAGCGCCCAGCACGACGCGGGCACCGATGTCACACCGGTGATCGTGGACGACGCCGCCCGCACCGGCACCGCAATGATCATCGTCGACCCGGACGGCGACAACAGCATCGTGGTCTCGCCCGGCGCCAACGCCGCCCTCACGCCGCAGGACGTGGCGGCGGCGAAGGACACCTTTGCCGCCGCCTCGGTGGTCTCCCTCCAGCTGGAGATCCCCATGGAGTCCGTACGGGCCGCCGCGACGGCCGCCGAGCAGGCCGGCACCCGTGTCGTCCTCAACCCCTCCCCGGCTCCCGAGGCGGGTGCGCTGGCCTCCGAACTCCTCGCGGTGGCCGACCCGTTGGTGGTCAACGAGCACGAGGCGCGGCAGCTCTCCGGGCTCGCCGACGGCACGCCCGCCGAGTGGGCGCAGGCGCTGTGCGACCGGGGCGCCCGCTCCGTCGTGGTCACCCTCGGCGGTGACGGCGCGCTGGTCCTGGACGCCTCGGGAGCCACAGCCGTCCCGGGCGTACGGGTCAACGCCGTGGACACCACCGGCGCCGGCGACGCCTTCACGGGTGCCCTCGCCACCCGTCTGGCCCGCGGCGACGCGCTGCCCGAGGCGGCGCGCTTCGCCGTAAGGGTGGGCGCCGCGGCCGTCACCAAGCCGGGTGCCCAGCCGTCCTATCCGACCCGGGCGGAGCTGGAGGTACTGGCGCCCGAGCTGCCGCAGGGCTGAGGCCCGTCCGGCGACCCGGCGACCCGGCGACCCGGCGTGGCGAGGGGCCGGACCGGGAGGTGATCCACTCCTTACTGCCGGTTTATGGGTCCTTTGGGCAGGATGGGTGCTGTGAGGCAACTGTCGTGTGCCTTGCGGTATCTGAGGAAGGACCAGCAGTGCGCTCACCCCTCGTCCCGGTATCGGTCGCCGTGCCCGCGTCACCGGGGCCCCGGGGCTGAGCGCGGTGGCACTCTCCTCCCGGTCGCCCGCGCCGGTGACGGCAGCTCCGCAGCCCGCCTGGAGTCCCCGGCCGCACCACCGCCAAGTGCCGTGGTTGCGGCCGACCATCCGGATAAGGCTCGCGCTGCTGTACGGCGGCATGTTCCTGATGGCGGGGGTCGTGCTGCTCACGATCATCTACATTCTGGCGGCCAACACCCTCAAGGAGGGGACCCCGGAGTTCAGGGTCTTCGGCAGCAACGTCAGGCTGGGCAATATCAGCTGTCCCGACCTGCCGTCGGTCGGCACGGTCCACCAGATCAATGAGGCGATCGGCCACTGCATCCGCAATCAGCGCGCACTGGCGCTGCACACCTTCCTGAACCGCTCCCTGACGGCTCTGGTGGGCCTGACGGTCATCGCCTTCGCCTTCGGCTATGCGATGGCGGGCCGGGTGCTGTCGCCGCTGGGGCGCATCACGCGTACCGCCCAGCGGGTGGCCGGCTCCGATCTGCACCGCCGGATCGAGCTGGGCGGGCCGGACGACGAGCTCAAGGAGCTGGCCGACACCTTTGACGAGATGCTGGACCGGCTTGACCGGGCCTTCGAGTCGCAGCGGCGGTTCGTCGCCAATGCCTCGCACGAGCTGCGGACGCCGCTGGCGATCAATCGCACGCTGCTGGAGGTCCAGCTCGCCGATCCGGAGGCGTCCCCCGAGCTCGCGCAGCTCGGCAAGACGCTGCTGGCGACGAACGAGCGCAGCGAGCAGCTGGTGGAGGGCCTGCTGCTGCTCGCCCGCAGCGAGAACAAGGTCGTCGACAAGAAGCCGGTCGATCTGTCCGAGGTCGCGTCCCAGGCCGTCGACCAGACCCGCGAGGAGTCCCAGGCCAGGGGCGTGGAGCTGCGCGGGGACCGTCAGCGGGCGGTCGTGCAGGGCAACGGGGTGCTGCTGGAGCGGATCGCGCTGAATCTGGTGCAGAACGCGGTCCGTTACAACCTCCCCGATGACGGCTGGGTGGAGGTCACCACGGAGCCGCAGCTCGGCTGTGCGGTCCTGGTGGTCGCCAATACCGGTCCGGTGGTGCCTGCCTACGAGGTGGAGAACCTCTTCGAGCCGTTCCGGCGGCTGCGCACCGAGCGCACCGGCAGCGACAAGGGCGTGGGCCTGGGCTTGTCCATCGTGCGCTCGGTCGTGCGCGCGCACGACGGCACCATCACGGCCGAGCCCCGCGAGAGCGGCGGCCTGCGGATGCGGGTCGTGCTGCCGTTGTAGACGCCACGCTCCGCAGGGCCGCCGCCCCCGGCGGCCACCGGCACCCCCCGGTCACCCGTCGCCCACCGCGCCCACCGCGGGCTCCGCGCCCACCGCGCCCACAGCGGCCTCCCGGCACGCAAGGACTCAGCGGACGGGGCCGTTGGTGTCGCCGGGGAGAATCACCGCTCGTCCAGCTCCTTCGGTCCGTACAGCGCGTGGTCCGCGCCCGTCGCCAGTGCCCAGTAGCGGTCGCCGTAGGACCAGTGCCACCACTCGGTCGGGTAGTTGACCAGCCCGGCGGCGGTCAGCGCGGTGTTCAGCACCCGCCGGTTGGTGCGGGCGGCGGGCGTCAGATCCGGCGCGCCCGTGTAGCAGGCGCCGTTGCTCTCCTCGGGGGACGCATTGATCGGTGTCCCCATGTCGACTTCTTGCCCCTCCGCGGTGACGAGGGTGAGATCCACCGCGCCGCCCGCACTGTGCGGTGCGATCTCGGGCGGCGACACATAGCGGCTGGCGGCCCGGTGGATACGCCCGGCCTCCCAGCCGGGGTGCGAGGCGCGCAGCTCGTCCGTGTACTCCTCGAAGTAGCGGCGCTGCAGCCCCGGCGGCCGGTAGCCCTCGACGATCCGCAGCCGCAGCCCGTCCGGCAGTGCCTTCTGCGCCGCCAGCAGCCGCTGCAGCACCCCCTCGCGCAGCTGCGCGAAGGCGCCCCGGGCGTCGTAGCGGTGCTCGGCCACCAGCAGCTCGGGCGCCGCGGTCCGCACGTCCCGCAGCGGCTCCCCGCACTCCCGGACGGGGACCGCGGCCACCGCCGGGTCCGCCATCAGCGTGATCCGGTCGCGGACATCGCTCAGCACCAGCTCCGCACCGTCCCCCGGAACGGTCCACTCGGCAGCCGCCGCCACCCGCTCGCCGGACGGCAGCCAGACGCCGCTGAGGCCGCACCCCGCACCGGAGTGCCCGGTCCCCGCGCCGTTGGCGAGCAGCACCTGCAGCCCGTGCTCCCGTGCCAGTTGCCCGTATTGCGCCACCCGCTGCGCCGAGTCGTGGAAGGAGCTGGCGAGATACACCCGGCAGCCGTCCGCCGCGGCCCGCGCCGGCACCTCGGGGAAGCTGTTGTCGAAGCAGATGGCGAGCGCGAACCGGATCCCGCCCAGGGTGAAGCGGCCGTCGGCGCTGCCCGGTGCGAAGAGTGCGCTCTCGTCCTCCCCTTCGCCCCCGAACAGATGGACCTTGTCGTAGCGGGTGAGCAGCGCGCCGTCCGGTCCGAGGACGAACGAGGAGATCGTCGGCCGGCCCCCGTCACCGGCGGCGCGGCCCGCCGCGTTCACCACCGCCGCGACCCCCGTGGCCCGGCACGCCTCGCGGACGGGGGCCAGCCGGGCATCGTCCTCCGTGACCGTCATACCGGTCGGATCGGCGGCTATGAGCCGCAGGTCGTAGTGCGTCAGCGCGAGTTCGGAGAACACCACCAGACCCGCCCCGCGTTCGGCGGCCTCGGCAATGAGCGCGGCCATCCGCGCCGCATTGGCCTCGATCTCGCCCGGGACCGGCGTGAATTGTGCGGCAGCAATGATCATTCACCCATGATGCCCGGCGGTCCGGGCGGCTTTACGCCGCGCCGGCACCCGCCCGCGACCGGGGCGTCCCTACCCCCGGGCGTCCCTCACCGCCGCGGCCTCCGATGCCGCCACCGTCACGATCGCCCGTACCTGCCCGGTGATCGCGACCCGGTGCTGTACGAAGTCCGGGTCGGTGACCCGGCCGTGCGCCGGGTCCGTGTTGCCGGGGCCGAACTCCAGCACCGGGGTGTGCAGATGCCCGCCCGGGAGCGCCGGGCGCACCGCGTCCCTCAGCAGGGTCGCCCGATAGGCGATCTCGTTGGACAGATAGTCACCGCCACCCCCGGCACGGGCCGTGGACCCGGGAGTCGGGCCGTCCGGCCGGTCGACCGGCTCGGTGCCGCCCGCCGGGATCTCCGTGACCTCGGTGTGGTCGACCACGGGGAAGGGCCCGGTCCCGGCCGCCACGATCCGGGCGTACGGCAGGCTGGTGGTCGTCCACTGCGGCTGGGGCCGCACAGTCGGCACCCCCGCCGGAATCGGCACGGTCTCCGTACGGGATTCCCGTGCATTGTCCGGATAGCCGCCCCGCCAGGCCCCGTTGGTCCGCTCGACGTCGAACCGGCCGGGCCTCCCCTGGCTGATCGTCGTGAACAGGTCGGCCTGCCGCGGCCCGCGCCGGAAGTGCGGCAGCAGTGTGCGCTCGACCGTGCCGTCCGCGAAGTCGGCCCACCGTACGGGGAAGACCGCGGTCTCGATCCGGGCCGGCCGCCCCGAGGAGGTGCGCACCGTCGTCCCGTCCAGCGCGAGCGCCGCCGCCCCCGACGGATTGCTGCGTCGTGCATCGGCATCCAGCTGGAACGGGTCGAACCCGGTCACCACGATCCGCAGTACATGCTTGCCCGCGGGCAGATCGACGGAGTCCTCACCGCGCGAGCCCCGCTCCAACGAGCCGAGGAGGGCACGGCGCCCGGACTCCGTCAGCGCGAAGTCCGGCTGCCACTGGCGCAGTTGCCTGGTCATCCCCAGCCGCGCCCAGTAGAGCGGCCGGTCGTCGTCCCGGCTCAGATCGCCGCCGTCGGGCCCGCGCCCCTGTGCCCGGTCCACGGCTCGCCGCCACAGCGCACGTCCCTGGTCCGCGGCATAGCGCCGGGCTTCCCCGTAGGTGGTCACCCGCGCCAGCCCGCGCCCGAACTCCAGCTCCACCGCGTCGAATCCACTGCGCCGCAGGATCTCCTGCGGCGCGGTCTGCGTCAACCGCCCCTCCTCCACCGTGACATCCGCCGGGGCGGCCGCGGTGGCCGGCGCCGTCAGGGACAGCGGTGCGGCGGCCAGCAGCGCGACACCCAGCGCGCCCATCCTGGTACGTATGCGTCTCATGGGGGCGAGTAAAGCGGTGCGCGCGGCGGGACGGTAGAGGGGCGGGCCGTTACCCCGGTGCCCTGCCCCTTGTCCGACGGCCGACCGCGGATAGGGTTTCTGGTCGATCCGGTCCACCACCGCGTCCGGCGCTATCCACGAGACTCAGGGGGACTCTCTGTGGCCACCCCGCCACCACCACACGGCCCGTACCCGTACGCCCCACCGCCTGCGGGGCCCTACCCGCAACAGTCCGCCGGTGCCCCTCCGCACCAGCCGCCGGGTGCCGCCCCGCACCAGCCTGCCGGCCCGTATGCCCCGCAGCCGGGATACCCGGCCCAGGCCCCGTACCCGTACGCCCAGCAGCACCCGCAGCAGCACCCACACCCACATCAGCACCCGCAGCCGTACGCCGGCGCCCCGGGCTGTCAGTTCTGCGGTGCTCAGCCCGCCGTGCAGGCCACCGTGCGCGGGCATCAGGGCATCCTCATTCTGATGCGGTTCCTCAGCCGCAGGGGAATGTTCTGCCGCTCCTGCGGGCTGGCCGTCTACCGTGAGATGTCCGCGAAGACGCTGTGGCAGGGCTGGTGGAGCCCGCTGTCCGTGGCCATCACCCCGCTCACCCTGCTGATGAACCTCGGCCCCCGGGGCCGATTCCGCAAACTGGCGCCCCCGGTAGGCGGCTTCAGGCCCTCGCTCGACCCGGGCAAGTCGCTGCTGCGCCGGCCGGCCGCGATGCTGTTCCTGGTGCCGATGGCCCTCGTGGTCGTGGCGATTCCGGTCCTGTTCGTAGGCGGCGTGTTCATCGAGGGGGCCGGTATCGGGAAGGTGCCCACCCTCGCCGTCGGTGACTGCGTACGCAACGAAGGTGACTGGCAGGACCAGGATCTGGAGGTCGTGGACTGCGGTTCGGCCGACGCGAAGTACAAGGTGACCCGCAGGCTCGACGGCTCGAAGCACCAGTGCGCCGACGGTGAGATGCTCGCCGACCTGGAGTACAGCCCGGACAAGGCGACGGTTTCCTGCCTCGCTCCCGCCCGGTAGGGACGCAGGGGTGGCGGATCAGTCCTCGTCCGTCTCCTCGCCGGGCCCGGCGCCCGGTCCCGCTCCCCGTCCGAGCAGCGCCAGGAAGTCCCGGAACGCCGCCGGCATGTCCACCTCCTCCGGGTCCAGCAGCCACTGCAGTTGCAGTCCGTCCATCACGGCGGACAGCAGCGGCGCCGCCCGCTCCGGGGTCAGACCGCCGGGCAGCGTGTCGCCGCACTCGGCCCGCAGCGCCTCGGTCATCGAGGCCCGTACGGCGCGGAAACGGGACTCGAAGAAGGCGCGGGCGGGGTGGTCCTCGGTGACGCTGTCGGCGGACAGCACCGTGTAGGTCTGGACGATGCCGGGGCGGGTGGCGTTGTAGTCGACGAGCTGGGCGAGGGCGTCGGTGCGCCAGGTGCCGGACGCCGCGGCGGCCGAGGCCAGATCCCAGCGGTCGCGCGCCTCCAGCACGCCGACCAGCAGCAGTTCCTTCGTCGGGAAGTGGTGCAGCAGCCCCTGCTGGGTCAGTCCGGCGCGCTCGGCGACGGCGGCGAGTGAGGTACGGCGGTAGCCGCGTTCGGCGATGAGCTCCATGGCGGCCTGCAGGAGGGCCTCGCGCCGCTCCGCGCGCTGGGCCTCCCGCCCGCCGCCGCCCCGCCGGGCGCCCGCCCCGCCGCCGTGGCGGGGTCCGTCCTGGTCTGGTGCAGTCACCGGCCGAGCGTAACCCTCGCGTGGAGATCCCGTACGACTGATGTAACGGAAAAGTAACGACGCCTACCGGACGGGAGGTGGGGCGGCAAGAATCCCGGCAGGGGGCCCGCACGTCCATTCAGGGAGCACCGGAGAGCCGCATGACCGACGCCCAGCCCCACCATCCCACCGATGCCGACGCCCGCCACCATGTCCGCGGCCACGGGCCTGACTACACCGCAGTGGTGGAGCGGGCGCTCGCCGCGCTCGACCTCGACACCAAGGTCCGGCTGCTGTCCGGCCAGGACATGTGGACCCTGCCGGCCGTGCCCGCGATCGGCCTGCGCTCGCTGGTGATGTCGGACGGCCCGGTCGGTGTGCGGGGCCAGGAGTGGAACGCCGAGGACCCCTCGGTCGCGCTGCCCAGCCCCACCGCGCTGGCCGCCACCTGGGACCCCGCCCTCGCCCGCCGGGCCGGCCACCTCCTCGCCCAGGAAGCCCGCCGCAAGGGCGTGCACGTACTCCTCGCACCGACCGTCAATCTCCACCGCTCACCGCTCGGCGGCCGCCACTTCGAGTGCTACGCCGAGGACCCGCTGCTCACCGGCGTGATCGGCGCCGGGTATGTGCGCGGTGTGCAGGAAGGCGGGGTCGGTACGACGGTCAAGCACTTCGTCGGCAATGACGCCGAGACCGACCGGCTCACGGTCGACAACCGCATCGCCCCGCGCCCGCTGCGCGAGCTCTATCTCGCGCCCTTCGAGCACATCGTCGAACACGCCCGCCCCTGGGGCGTCATGACCGCCTACAACCAGGTCAACGGCTCGACGATGACCGAACACCGCGCTCTTGTGCAGGACGTCCTGCGCGGCGAATGGGGCTTCGACGGCGTCACCGTCTCCGACTGGACGGCCGCCCGCCACACCGTGCGCGCCCTGCGCGGCGGCCTGGACGTGGCGATGCCGGGGCCCCGTACGGTCTACGGCGCGCCGCTCGCCGAGGTCGTCCGTGCGGGTGAGGTGGCCGAGTCGGAGGTGGACGACGCGGTGCGCAGGGTGCTGCTGCTCGCCGCCCGTACCGGATGCCTGGAAGGGGTGCCTGCCGCGGTCGATCCGGCCGCTGTCCCGCAGGGGATCGACGGCCGGGCGGTGGCCCGCGAGATCGCCCGGCGGGCGTGTGTCCTGCTGCGCAACGAGCCGGTGGCCGGGGCGCGGCGGGCGCTGCCGATCGATGCCGCCGCGGTCCGCAGGGTCGCCGTCATCGGGGCGGCCGCCCGCGATGCCCGGGTGCTCGGCGGCGGGTCCGCGACGGTCTTCCCCGACGCGGTCGTCTCCCCGCTGGAGGGGCTGCGCGCCGCGCTCCCCGACGAGGTCGAGGTCACCTACGCGGTCGGCGCCGAGCCGCGCACCCGGGTCCCGCACGCCCGTGAGGGCTTCACGCTGCGCGCCCGCTACCTGGCCGCCGACGGCCAAGTGCTCGCGGAGACGCCGCAGTTCGACGGCAGGGTGCGGGTGATGGACCGCTTCCCCGAGGGCGTCACCCGGCAGACCCTGAGCGCCGTCGAGCTGACCGGCAGCTGCACCCCGCGGATCACCGGCAGCCACACCCTCGCGGTCTCCGGCACCGGCGAGCTGCGGCTGACCGTCGGCGGTGCGGTCCTCTTCGACGGCCGTTGCGCGCCCGAGGGCAACGACCCCTTCGAGGCGTTCATGCACCCCGTGGAGCGGCGGATGACGGCGGAGCTGACCGCGGGCGAGAGCGTCGAGGTCACCCTGCGGTTCGTGCCGGGCGGCCCGGACCTGGGCGAGGGCCTGCACGGGCTGAACTTCGCCCTCGGCCACAGCGAGCCGCAGCTCGACGCCGATGCGGAGATCGCGGAGGCGGTCCGCGCCGCGGCCGCTGCCGATGTCGCGGTCGTGGTCGTCGCCACCACCGAAGAGGTCGAGTCCGAGGGCTTCGACCGCAGCGATCTGCGGCTGCCCGGCCGTCAGGACGAGCTGGTCACCCGGGTCGCCGCCGCCAATCCGCACACCGTCGTGGTCGTCAACTCCGGTTCCCCGGTGGAGCTTCCGTGGCGCGCGCAGGTCCCCGCCGTGCTGCTGAGCTGGTTCCCCGGCCAGGAGGCCGGTGCGGCGCTGGCCGATGTCCTGCTCGGTGCCCATGAGCCGGGCGGCCGGCTCCCCACCACCTGGCCGGCCCGGTTCGGCGACGCCCCGGTCACCACCGTCACCCCGACCGGCGGCCAACTCGCCTACTCCGAAGGGGTGTACATCGGCTATCGCGCCTGGCAGCGGTCCGCTCCCGCGCCCGCTTACCCCTTCGGCCACGGACTCGGCTACACCGACTGGGAGTACGAGTCGCTGGACACCACCCCGGACTCGGTGCGGGTGCGGGTGCGCAACGCGGGCGACCGGCCCGGCCGCGAGGTGGTCCAGCTCTATCTGGCGCCCACCGCGGACGCCGCCCCTGATGCTCCGGAGCGCCCGGCCCGCTGGCTGGCCGGTTTCGCCGTCGTCGAGGCCGGTCCCGGGGAGAGCGCCGAGGCCGAGATCCCGCTGCCGGACCGGGCCTTCGCGGTCTGGGAGGCGGGGGACGGCGGGGAAGCGGAGGACGGCGGCTGGCGCCGGGTCAAGGGCGTCTACCTCGTCGAGGCGGCGCACAGCGTCGACGACCGCAGGCTGGCGGCGGAGGTCACCGTCGGCTGACGTGACGGGGGACGGGGGCGCTCCCGCGCGCGGACGCCCCCGGTGCCCCCTCATGAGGGAACCACCGACACGTCACCGCCGCTGGATCGTGCCGTCACCTTGTGCGCGGAGCCCTTGTCCGCCGGGACGGAGACCTTGCGGTTGCCGCCGGTCGTCGAGGCGTCCACCGCATACGAGCCCTTCGGGAGGCGGATGGTGACATCGCCTCCGCTGGTCCGGCCCGACACCTGATCGGGTGCCGTGGACAGTGCGAGGTCCACATTTCCGCCGCTGGTCCTCGCCTTCGCCGTGCGGGCCGTGGAGTCGGCGACGGTGATATTGCCGCCGCTGGTCTCCGCGGCGATCCCGCCCGCGGCGCCGTGCACGGTGATGTCCCCGCCGCTGCTTCGCAGATCGACCGAGGCGTCGCGCGGCAGCAGGACCCGATAGCCCACGTCGCACTTGCGCCCCATGCCGCAGTCCTCGGCCTTGAGCGTCAGCCGGCCGTCCTTGACCCCGTGCTCGGGGGCCGGCTTCCGCTCGTTGTACACATACTTCTCCGTCACCTTGACCGACCCGCCGGCGTCGACCGGCACGACCTCGATGTCCCCGCCGTGCGTCGTCACCGAGAGCGCGGTGACCTTCCCGTGCACGGAGTACGTCCGCTCCGCCTCCTTCGTCGGGCCGTGACCCGACAGCGAGCAGCCGGTCGTGAGCACGGTCAACGCCGCACAGGACAGCAGGAGATGGGGAACGCGGAGGCGGGCCATGGTGAGAGCTCTCCCGAGGCAGGCAACGGACGAAGGGACCGGAGATCCGGTCACTGCTCATCGTTCCCTCTCCGTCGCTCCGCGGCGTCCCCGCGCAGGATGACCTTGTCCGCCCGCCGCCCTTAGGGGGATCCCGCACTCCGCGGCCGCACCGAGAACGCGTACACGGTCTCCGACCGATAGCCCTCGCCGGGCCGCAGCACCGTGCTGGGGAAGTCCGGGCGGTTCGGGGAGTCGGGAAAGTGCTGGGTCTCCAGGGCGAGGCCGGCCGCCGGGCCGTAGGGGACGCCCGAGCTGCCGGTCAGGGTGCCGTCGAGGTGGCCTGCGGTGTAGAGCTGCAGACCGGGCTCGGTGGTGGCCAGCTCCAGGACCCGGCCCGAGCGCGGGTCGTACAGCTCCGCGACCGTCCGCGGCTCCTCGCACACACCCCCGTCCAGCGCGAAGTTGTGGTCGTACGCCCCCGCCACCGCGCGCGCCGCCCGGAAGTCGAAGCGGGTACCGGTGACATCGGCGGGCGCACCGGGCACCGGAATGCCGGTGTCGTCGACGGGCGTGTAGCGGGACGCCGCCAGCCGCAGCTCATGACCGGCGGCGCTGCCGCTGCCGTCACCGCCCAGATTGAGGTACGTGTGGTTGGTGAGGTTGACGACGGTCGGTGCGTCGGTCGTCGCGCGCGAGACGATACGCAGCGCGCCGCCCTCGGAGAGGGTGTACGTCACGCGGACGTCCAGGGCGCCGGGGAAGCCTTCCTCACCCTCCGGGCTGACCCGGTGCAGCTGCACACCACCGTCGGCCTCCCGGGCGTCCCACACCACCTTGGAGAAGCCGCCCGGCCCGCCGTGCAGACTGTGGCGCCCGTCGTTCGGCGTCAGCGCGTGGGTCCTGCCGTCGAGCGCGAAGGACGCCCCGGCGATCCGGTTCGCATACCGCCCGACCAGCGCACCGAAGTGCGACCCGCCGTGCGCGGCATACGACGCGAGGTCGGCGAAGCCCAGCGCCAGCTGCCCCCTCGCCCCGTTCCGGTCCGGTGCCTCCACCGTCTGGACGATCCCGCCGTACGTGAGGATGCGGACGCGTATCCCGTCCGGGCCCGCATCCAGGGTCCAGCGGTCGACGCGGGTGCCGTCGTCCAGCGTGCCGAAGGGTTCCCTGCCGACCTGCGTCTTCATGCGCGTGAGCCTATGCCCGCGGCCCGTTGCCCACTGTCCGGGGACCGCGCGCAGGTGCGGGGGGTGTCCGGACCGTCCCGTCGTACGCCCGGAGAGCCCGGAGAGCCCGGAGAGCCCGGCGGACCGTGCGGAGAGCCCCTACGGCCGTGGCCGGGTGATCGCGCGGAACGCCATTGCCGCCAGCTCCTTCTGGCCGCGGGTGCCCGGGTGGAACCAGTCCCAGGCGCTCAACTGGCGGCCCGTGAAGCGGTAGTCGAAGACCGACTTGTCGAAGCGGCACAGCGGATCCTTGCCGCACACCTCGGCCAGCGCCGAGTTGTAGGCCATCACCTGCTTCCGCACCGTCGCCCGGCGGTCCTGCGCCGCCTTCGTCAGATCGTCCGGATCGCGCAGCATGGCCCCGCAGATGCCCAGCTTCCACACCTGCTTGCCGAGTGGGTTCTTGCGCCCCTCGGACCACAGCCGCAGCAGATCCGGCACCGCCGCGACATACACCTGGGTGTGCGGCAGGGCGCGCCGCAGATGCGTCATGGAGCGCACGAAGTCGGCGCGGAAGGCGGCCTTCGGGGTCATCGTCCCGACGTCGCGCCGGCAGGCGTCATTGGCGCCGATCAGGACCGTCACCAGTTCGGGTCTGCGGTCGACGGCCTCGGTGATCTGGTCCGGCAGTTCGCTCATCAGCGCACCGGTCCTGGCGAAGTTCCAGCTGTGCGTGGCCGGGTGTTTGACCAGCCGTCGGGCGAGGCTGTCGACCTTGGGGTCGGTGCCGGTGGCCCAGGAGGCCTGGGGGCAGTCGGACAGCAGCGTGCAGGCGTCGAAGCCGACGGTGATCGAGTCACCGAGCGCCGCGATCGAGCGGGGGTCGGTGTGCCATACGGGCGCCGGCTTGACGTGCCGCTTGTCCGGGTGCCGACCCGAGCCGCCGTCGCCGCTACAGGCGGTGAGGGCGATCACCAGCGCGAACGCGGTGGCGACGGTGCGTGAGGAGCGGAGACCGAAGCGGATGCGCCGGGGGCGAACAGGCCGATCGATCTGCGTCATCCCCTGTCCCCGTCCGGCGTGCGAGTGATATCTCTTCGGGTACCGACGGTACGTCACCCCCTCGACGGGCACCGCGCGGTAGCTTTGCCCCGTGCCTGCCGGGCGGTGACCCAACGTGGCAAGTGCAGTCGGCACAGACAAATTACATCACGTCATTTCCTGTCCCTTTTGCGGCAAATTCCGCCTAATGGTGTTTACTGTAGGTCACCAGCATGCTGGTGCCGAAGTGACCACTGGGGCAGAATGACAACTGTCCCGGCCGCAACCGGAACGGGCACGAGGCCGCTGGGGAAGGCGAACCTCGAACCGCACTGGAGGTCCCGGTGACGACACGTGGAGTTCTGTACATCCACTCCGCTCCTCGCGCGCTGTGCCCGCATGTCGAATGGGCCGTGGCGGGCGTCCTCGGTGTGCGCGTCAATCTCGACTGGATCCGCCAGCCGGCGTCCCCCGGCACCTGGAGAGCCGAGTTCTCGTGGCAGGGCGAGGCCGGCACGGCCTCCAAGCTGGCCTCCGCGCTGCGCGGCTGGCATCTGCTGCGCTTCGAAGTGACCGCGGAACCCTGCTCCACGGCCGAGGGTGAGCGCTACAGCTCCACCCCCGACCTGGGCATCTTCCATGCCGTCACGGGCATCCACGGCGACATCCTCATCCCAGAGGACCGGCTGCGCGCCGCGGTCGCCCGCTCGGCGCGCGGCGAGACCGAGCTGGCCGCCGAGGTCGACAAGCTCCTCGGCAAGCCCTGGGACGACGAACTGGAGCCGTTCCGGTACGCGGGCGAGGGCGCCCCGGTCCGCTGGCTCCACCAGGTCGTCTAGGCACCGGGGGACCGCCCCCGACACGCGGCAGCAGTTGCCCTGGAGTCCGCTCCACGGCCTAGCGTGCCGTCATGGCCGACAACAACTCTCCCGACGCTCTTTCAGTAGCGGTGCTCGGCACCGGAATCATGGGTGCGGCGATGGCCCGCAACCTCGCCAGGGCCGGTCTGGACGTCCGCGCCTGGAACCGCACGCGCGCCAGGGCCGAGCCGCTGGCCGCCGACGGAATCCGTGTCACCGGGACTCCCGCCGAGGCGGTGGACGGCGCCGACGTCGTCCTCACGATGCTGCTCGACGGGGAGGCCGTCCTGCACGCGGTCCGGCAGACCGCCGACGCGCTGCCGGCCGGTGCCCTGTGGCTCCAGATGAGCACGGTGGGCACCGAAGGCCTCCCGTCGCTCGTCCGGTTCGCCGACGAGCACCACCTGCGGTTCGTGGACGCCCCCGTACTGGGTACCAAGGCGCCCGCGGAGAAGGGGGACTTGACGATCCTGGCGGCCGGCCCCCAGGACGTCCGCGAGCGCGCGGAGCCCGTTTTCGGCAGCGTCGGGAGCCGGACCCTGTGGGTCGGTGAGGACGGCGCGAGCGGTGCCGCCAGCCGTCTCAAGCTCGTCGTCAACAACTGGGTGCTGACGGTCATCAACGGTACGGGTGAGTCCGTCGCGCTCGCCAAGGCGCTCGGTGTGGACCCGCGCGACTTCCTCGACGCGGTCGCCGGCGGGGCGCTCGACATGCCGTATCTACGGCTGAAATCCGAGGTGATCCTGTCCGAGAACTACGCCCCGAGCTTCACGGTGTCCGCGGCCCGCAAGGATGCCCGGCTCATCCTGGAAGCCGCCCAGGACGCCGGTGTACGGATGGATCTGGCGGCGGCGGCCGCCGAACGCCTGCGCCGGGCCGAGGGGCAGGGCCACGGTGAAGAGGACGCGGCAGCCGCGTACTTCGCCAGCTTCGGCGGCTGAGACATGCACAGGGCCCGCCCGGTGACATATCACCGGGCGGGCCCTTTCGGTGCGTGTCAGACCGTCCGGAAGGCCAGGACCACGTTGTGGCCGCCGAAGCCGAACGAGTCGTTCAGGGCCGCGATCCGGCCCTCGGCGGGCAGCTTGCGCGGCTCGCCGCGAACGATGTCCGCGTCGGCCTCCGGGTCGAGCTGGTCGATGTTGATCGTCGGCGGGGCGATCCGGTTCTTGAGCGCGAGGACCGTGGCCACCGTCTCGATACCGCCCGCGCCGCCCAGGAGGTGGCCGGTCATCGACTTCGTGCTGGTGATGGCCATGTGGTCGACGTCGTCGCCGAACGCCTTGCGCAGTGCCCTGAGCTCACCGACGTCACCGGCCGGCGTCGACGTCGCGTGCGCGTTCACATGCACGATCTCGGAGGGCTGGAGACCGGTGTTGTCCAGCAGGTTCTGCAGCGCCGCCGCGATGCCGTTGCCGGACGGCTCGGGCTGCGTGATGTGGTGGGCGTCGGCCGAGATGCCCTGGCCGATCGCCTCCGCGTAGATCGTGGCGCCGCGGGCCTTGGCGTGCTCCTCGGACTCCAGGATGATCACGCCGGCGCCCTCGCCGAGCACGAAGCCGTTGCGGTCGACGTCCCAGGGGCGGGAGGCGCCCTGCGGGTCGTCGTTGTTCTTGGACATCGCCATCATGTTGCCGAACGCCACGATCGGCAGCGGGTGGATGGCGGCCTCCGTGCCACCCGCGACGACGACGTCGGCGCGGCCCGAGCGGATCATCTCGATCGCGTAGCCGATGGCCTCGGCGCCCGACGCACACGCCGAGACCGGCGTGTGCACACCGGCGCGGGCGTTGAACTCGATGCCGACGTTGGCGGACGGCGAGTTCGGCATCAGCATCGGCACGGTGTGCGGGGAGACGCGGCGTACGCCCTTCTCCTTGAGCACGTCGTACTGGTCGAGCAGGGTCGTCACGCCGCCGATGCCGGAGGCGATGACGGCGCCCAGACGGTCGGGGTTGACCGACGTGTCCTCGCCCGCCTTGGCGGTGAAGCCCGCGTCCTTCCAGGCCTCCTGGGCCGCGACGAGCGCGAACTGCGCCGAGCGGTCCAGCTTGCGGGCCTGCGGCCGCGGAATGATCTCGGTCGGTTCGACGGCGATCTGCCCGGCGATACGGACGGGCAGTTCGGCGGCCCAGTCCTGTTCGAGGGTGCTGACACCGGAACGTCCGGCGAGCATGGCCTCCCAGGACGAAGCGCTGTCGCCACCCAGCGGTGTGGTTGCGCCGATACCGGTGACGACCACGGTGCGATTGGTCGCGTTCACGGGAATTCTTACTCCACGGGTAGAGGGGTCTGAATCGACGGCGCCACCGCGGGGTGGCGACATGCGCAGGAGCTGGATCAGCTCTGGTGCTTGAGGATGTAGTCGGTCGCGTCGCCGACCGTCTTGAGGTTCTTGACGTCGTCGTCCGGGATCTTCACGTCGAAGCGCTCTTCGGCGGCGACGACGACCTCGACCATGGACAGCGAGTCAACGTCCAGGTCGTCGGTGAAGGACTTGTCCACCTGGACGTCCTCGGTGGGGATCCCGGCGATCTCGTTCACGATCTCGGCGAGACCGGCAACGATCTCTTCCTGAGTGGCGGCCATGATGGCGCTCCTTCGGTCATTTTATGGGGAAACTGCGTTACTTGCGGTGAAGATCCGTGCGGCGGCCGATACATCCGAAGACGTACGGTGCTGCGCAGATCTTGCCTAGGGGAGGGTAACGACCGTCGCGGCGTAGACGAGACCCGCCCCGAAGCCGATGACCAGCGCGGTGTCGCCGCTCTTGGCCTGCCCGGTCGCCAACAGTCGCTCCATGGCGAGCGGGATGGAGGCGGCCGAGGTGTTGCCGGTGGTCTCCACATCGCGGGCGACCGTCACACTCTCCGGCAGCTTCAGAGTCTTCACCATCGAGTCGATGATCCGCATGTTGGCCTGGTGCGGGATGAAGACGTCCAGGTCGTCCGGGCTGACTCCGGCCACGTCCAGCGCCTGCTGGGCCACCTTCGCCATCTCGAACACCGCCCACCGGAAGACCGCCTGGCCCTCCTGCGTGATGGCGGGGTAACGGATCTCCTCCGGAGCCGGGCGGCCCTCGGGGGCGTCCCCTCCGGGGAGCGGGGTGGACCGGTAGACGTCCCAGTCGACGGTCTGCTTGATGGTCTCGGACTTGTCGCCCTCCGAGCCCCAGACGGTCGGGCCGATCATGGGCTCGTTCGCCGGGCCGACGATCACCGCGCCGGCGCCGTCACCGAAGAGGAAGGCCGTCGCGCGGTCCTCCAGATCGGTCAGGTCCGAGAGCCGCTCGACGCCGAGGACCAGGACGTACTCCGCCGAGCCCTCGGTCACCAGGCCCTTGGCCAGGGTCAGGCCGTAGCCGAAGCCCGCGCAGCCCGCCGAGATGTCGAACGCGGCCGGCTTGCCGGCACCGATACGGTGCGCGATCTCGGTCGCGATCGCCGGGGTCTGCTTGAAGTGCGACACGGTGGAGACGATCACGGCGCCGATCTGCTCGGGCGTGATGCCCGCGTCGGCGATCGCCTTGCCCGACGCCTCGACCGACATGGTCGCGACGGTCTCCTCGGGACCGGCCCAGTGGCGGGTCGCGATACCGGACCGCGAACGGATCCACTCGTCGGACGAGTCGATGTGCTTGAGGATCTCCTCGTTGGGCACGACTCGGGTCGGGCGGTAGCCGCCGACACCCATGATCCGCGCGTACGGGGCGCCCTTCGAGGGCTTGATCTTCGATGTCATGCGCTTCGGACTCCTATTCGGCCGGTGCAGCGGTGTCGGCGTGTCCGGCGATCAGCGTGCGGGCCGCGTCGAGGTCGTCGGGCGTCTTGAGGGCGAGGGTCTGCACGCCGGGCAGCGCGCGCTTGGCCAGGCCGGTGAGCGTGCCACCGGGAGCCGCCTCGATGAGCGCGGTGACACCGAGCTCCTTGAAGGTCTTCATGCACAGGTCCCAGCGCACGGGGTTGGCAACCTGGCCCACCAGCCGCTGCACCAGTTCCTGGCCGGAGGAGACCAGCTGCCCGTCCTTGTTGGAGACGTAGCGCGTGTGCGGATCGGCGACCGAGAGCTGGGTGGTCGCCGATTCCAGGGCCGAGACAGCGGGTGCCATGTGGTGAGTATGGAACGCGCCGGCCACCTTCAGCGGTACGACCCGGCGAGTGCCTTCCGGCTTGTTCTCGACCAGCGCGGCAATCTGCTCGGCGGTGCCCGCGGCGACGATCTGGCCGGCGCCGTTCACATTCGCCGCGGTCAGGCCCAACTGCTCCAGATGCGGGATGACGACGGCCTCGTCGCCGCCCAGCAGCGCGGCCATGCCGGTCTCGGTGACGGCGGCGGCCTCGGCCATCGCCTGGCCGCGCCGGCGCACCAGCTTGATCGCGGCCTCGTCGGAGACCGTGCCGGTCAGTGCGGCGGCGGCCAGCTCACCGACGCTGTGGCCGGCCGCCGCGCCGACCTGCGCGGCGACGTCGTCGGCCGTCGCGAACAGCTGCCGGGCGGAGACCAGGGCGGAGGCCACCAGCAGCGGCTGCGCCACCGCGGTGTCGCGGATCTCCTCCTCGTTCGCCTTGGTGCCGTAGTGGACCAGGTCCAGGTCGATGGCGTCCGACCAGGCACGGAGCTGGTCCTCGACACCGGGGAGGTCGAGCCAGGGAGTCAGGAAGCCGGGCGTCTGAGCGCCTTGGCCGGGAGCGACGAGTACGAGCACCCTCACACTCTCTCTTGTGGGTGGTTCCGCCCGCCCGTGGGGACAGGGACGAAGAACCATCGGGGGAATTGTTGATGTCCGACAAAAGTCTAGGGTTGCGCCTCACTGTCAGCCAGACGCCCCAGAATCAACGCGATACGGAGGGTGAACGCGGAGCGCACATCGGAGGGTGACCAGCCGGTGACGTCGGTCACACGCCGCAGCCGATAGCGCACGGTGTTGGGGTGCACGAACAGCATCCGGGCGGCGCCCTCCAGACTGCTCGCCTGCTCCAGATAGACGCTCAGCGTCTCCAGCAGAGCCGACCCCGCCTCCTCCAGCGGTCTGTAGATCTCCTCCACCAGCTGGTCCCGGGCAACCGGGTCCGAGGCCATCGCCCGCTCGGGCAGCAGATCGTCGGCGAGCACCGGCCGGGGGGCGTCCGGCCAGGCGGCGCCCGCCCGCAGCCCGGCGGCCGCGGCCTGCGCCGAGCGGGTCGCGGCCAGCAGATCGGAGACGACCGGGCCGGCCACCACGGCACCGGCTGCGTACGGGCCGATCAGCGCCTTCGCGGCCTTCAGCGGATTGTCCGAGCCGCCCGCGATCACCACCAGGCGGGAGCCCAGCACGCCGGTCAGCACCTGGAGCTTGGCGTGCCGGGCGGCCCGCCGGATCGCCTCCACGGTCAGCTCGCTGTCCCCGTCCGGGGCGGTGCCCAGCACCACACACACATGCTCGGGGGAGTTCCATCCCAGCGCCGCGGCACGCGAGACCGCGCCCTCGTCGGCCTCTCCCGACAGCACCGCGTTGACCACCAGCGACTCCAGCCGGGCGTCCCAGGCGCCGCGGGCCTCGGCGGCCTGGGCGTAGACCTGGGCGGTGGCGAAGGCGATCTCCCGGGCGTAGACCAGCAGCGCCTCGCGCAGCACGGACTCGTCGCCCGGGGCCGCGACCTCGTCGATCGCGGACTCCATGACCTCGATGGTCGTGCGGACCATCTCCACGGTCTGCCGCAGCGTGATCGCCCGGGTCAGCTCGCGCGGCGCCGTACCGAAGACATCGGTGCTGATCGCCTGCGGGGTCTCCGGATGCCGGAACCATTCGGTGAACGCGGCGATACCGGCCTGGGCCACCAGGCCGATCCAGGAGCGGTTCTCCGGAGGCATCGCGCGGTACCACGGCAGCGTGGCGTCCATGCGGGCGATGGCCGCGGCCGCCAGTTTGCCGGAGGAATTCTCCAGGCGCCGGAGGGTGGCGGAGTGCGGGTGCGCGTCGCGCGATGCGGGTTCAGACACGGGACAAGCCTGCACTATCGGGGCGAGGAGGTGAGGGGGCGGGGCTACCGTGGGCCCATGATTCAGGTGTGTAGAGGCGATGAACGGTATCCGGGCGGGGACGCGGAGGCCGGGATCGAGTCGCTGCACGCGTTCTCCTTCGGGCCCCACTTCGAACCGGACAACCTGCGTTTCGGCGCGCTGATCGCGTGCAACGAGGAGCGGCTGACCGCGGGCGCCGGCTTCGACGAGCATCCGCACCGCGACACGGAGATCGTGACCTGGGTGGTCGAGGGCGAGCTGACCCACCGCGACTCGGCCGGCCACGAGACCACCGTACGCCCCGGTGATCTCCAGCGGCTCAGCTCGGCCGGTGGCGTACGGCATGTGGAGCGCAACGACGGCGGGCAGCCGCTCTGCTTCGTCCAGATGTGGCTGGCGCCGCTCGAATTCGGCGGTGAGCCGTCGTACGAGGTGGTGCGCGGGATCGCCGACGGCACCCCGTACGCGGTCGCGCCGGCCGGTGCCCTGCTGCATCTGCGCCGCCTCGCCGAGGGCGAGCGCACCGCGGTCCCGGATGCCGAACGGGCGTATGTGCATGTGGTGCGCGGCGCCGTACGGATCGGTGCCGAGCGCCTGGAGGCCGGCGACGCGGCGCGGATCACCGACGGGGCGGGGCTGGAGCTGCGGGGGCTGACGGCGGCGGAGTGCCTGGTGTGGGAGATGGGGGCGGAGCCGGCGTACGTGTGAGGCGGCCGGCCCGGAGCCGGCGGTATCGCCCCGCACCCTCAGGGCCGTACGGCCCCGTCAGGCCGACTGCGCCAGCTCGGCCAATACCGCGTCGGTCAGCTGCGGCCAGGCCTCGACGGCCCACGGCCCGAAGGCCCGGTCGGCCAGCGCCACACACGCCGCGCGCGCGTCCGGATCCACCCACAGGAACGTCCCGGACTGTCCGAAGTGCCCGAACGTGCGGGGCGAGGACGCGCTGCCCGTCCAGTGCGGTGACTTGCCGTCGCGGATCTCGAAGCCCAGCCCCCAGTCGTTGGGCTTCTGGTGGCCGTAGCCCGGCAGCACACCCGTCAGACCGGGGAAGGCCACCTGCGTCGCCGCCGCGAGCGTCTGCGCCGCGAGCAGCCGCGGCGCCTGCAGCTCCGCGGCGAAACGGACCAGGTCGGCGACGGTGGAGACGCCGTCCTTGGCGGGCGAGCCGGGCAGTTCCGTCGCGGTCATGCCGAGCGGGGCGAGCACCGCCTCGTGCAGATACTGCGGGAAGGGGATGTCCGTCGCCTTGGCTATGTGGTCGCCGAGCGCTTCGAAACCGGTGTTGGAGTAGAGCCTGCGGGTGCCCGGCTCGGCCATCGTGCGCTGCTCGTCGAAGGCCAGCCCCGACGTGTGGGCGAGGAGATGACGGACCGTGGACCCTCCGGGCCCGGCCGGCTCGTCCAGCTCGATGGCGCCCTCCTCGACGGCCAGCAGAGCGGCGTACGCGGTCAGCGGCTTGGTGACGGACGCCAGCGGGAAGCGGTGCTCCTGGGGGCCGTAGGATCCGGCCACCGACCCGTCGGCTCGTACGACGGCGGCCGCAGCGGTGGGCACCGGCCAGTTCTCGATCATCCGCAGGCTCTGCATGCCCACGAGCCTAGGGCCTGTCCGTTCTGCCCCGCCGCGGAGGCCCGTACGTCCCCAAATCCCGGTCAAGTCTGCCGGTGATCCGCACTTGCCTGGAGTGCACTCGAACTCTCTAGCGTTGAAGACGTCGAGAGGCATCCGGCGACAGCGCCGGGAGACATCCGGCGAGACAGGGGAGACGGGGCATGACGGTAACGCAGAGCGAACCGGTCACCAGCGGCGTGGCCGCGGCCGGAGAGCTGCCGACGAGGCCGCGCGGCTGTGGCACCGAACTCCCGCACCCCCGGCCCGCGGGCCGGGACCGGTACACGATCAGCGAGGTGGCGGAACACACCGGGCTCAGCGCACACACCCTGCGCTGGTACGAGCGCATCGGCCTGATGCCGCACGTGGACCGCACCCACACCGGGCAGCGGCGCTTCACCAACCGCGATCTGGACTGGCTGAGCCTGGTGACCAAGCTGCGGCTGACCGGCATGCCGGTCGCGGACATGGTCCGCTACGCCGAACTGGTGCGGGCCGGGGAGTGCACCTTTGCCGAGCGCGAGCAGCTGCTGACCGCGCATCGCGAGGACGTACGGCAGCGGATAGCCGAGCTGCAGAGCACGCTGGACGTACTCGACTACAAGATCGACATCTATGCCGACGCCCGACGGGCGTCCGAGAGGTTCTGAGGTCTCCATGGGCAGCGACAAAATCGAGACGGTCGAGCTGGGCACCGGCGGACCGCGGGTCGGGGTGCAGGGCCTCGGCTGCATGGGCATGAGCTTCGCCTACGGTCCGACGGACACCGACGAGGCGCGGGCCACGCTGGAGCGCGCCCTGGAGCTGGGCGTGACGCTCTTCGACACCGCCGATGTGTACGGGATGGGGGACAACGAGGAGTTCATCGCCCCGTTCGTCCGGGCGCACCGCGACGAGATCGTGGTGGCCACCAAGTTCGCGATATCCCCTGACCCGGACGCCCCGGCCGACCCGTACAAGCGCACCATCCGCAACGACCGGCCGTACATCCGCCAGTCCGTCGAAGCCAGCCTGAAGCGCCTGGGCGTCGACGAGATCGACCTGTATTACATGCACCGGCGCACGGCGGACGTCCCCCTTGAGGAATCGGTCGGCGCCATGGCCGAGCTGGTGGCCGAGGGCAAGGTCAAGCACCTGGGGCTGAGCGAGGTGACGGCCTCCGAGCTGCGGGCGGCGCAGGCCGTGCACCCGATCGCGGCGCTGCAGTCCGAGTGGTCGCTGTTCAGCCGGGACATCGAGGAGGGCGTGGTGCAGGCCGCGGCCGAGCTCGGCGTCGGCGTCGTCCCGTACTCACCGCTCGGCCGGGGCTTCCTGACCGGTGCGTTCGTCAGCGCCGACAAGGAGCTGACCTCGGATGACTTCCGGCGTACGCAGCCCCGCTTCACCGGCGACAACGCCACCGCCAACGCCGCGCTGCTGGAGCCGGTCCGCAAGGTCGCCGACGGCCATGGCGCGACGCCCGGTCAGATCGCACTGGCCTGGGTGCAGCAGCAGGCCACGGCCCGCGGTCTGGCCGTCGTACCGATCCCCGGCACCCGTAAGCGCAGCCGCGTCGAGGAGAACACCGGGGCCACCCGGATCCGGCTCACCGAGCAGGACCTGGCGCTGCTGGAGCCGATCGCCGGGCAGGTCGCGGGGGCGCGGTACGCCGACATGTCGCACACCTCGGCCGGGCGGGAGTAAGGACCGCGGGGCGGGGCGGGGCCGGCCTTCGCCGTGCCCCGCCCCTTTCCGCCGTGCTGCGCCGACTCCGCCATGGTGCGGATTCCCGTCCCGCCGCCGTGACTTCGCGGCCGCCGGCCGGGGAGAGCACAGCCCGGGAGCGTCACGCCAGCCTCAGCGCAAAGACGGCGAACCCGGCGGCCAGGAGCGCCGCGGCGGCTCGGCGGCCCCGGGTGACACCGGTCCAGGGGGCCTCGAAGCGGCGCGTGGTGCGACCGATGAGGACCAGCGCCGCGGCGAACACCGGCAGCCAGGCGAGCCGGACGAGGACCCAGCCGACGGCGTCGGGCCGCGCGGTCAGCCCGGGTACCTCGCCCAGGAAGGACGCGGGCACGGCCGCCGAGAGCAGCGCCGTCTGGTGCCAGCACAGGACCGTCATCGCGGAGAGGTTGATGATCGTGACGGGTGCCCACAGGGCGGGCCGGCGCAGGAGCCGGGCGAGCCGGTCACGGAGCAGGACGGCGGCGCCGGACTGGGCCGCGGCCAGCGCCAGGACCAGCAGCGACGGCGGGTGGGAGTTCGTACGGTCCTGACCGGGGACGCCGACCATGCTCGCCGGGTAGTGGAAGAACAGCAGCAGCGCGGCGAACAGCGCGGCGCCCCCGAGCAGCAGCGACCGGGCGGCGCGCCTGCCGAGCCCCCGCTCGCCCCAGGACACCCCGAGCTGATAGGCGAACAGCCAGCCGGGCAGGAGATTGAGCAGGCTGAGCCACGACGGCATGGCGTCGGCGAACGGCCCGTAGCGCAGGAAGTCCACCGCCGCCACGACGGCCGCCAGCGGCGCGGCGGCCCAGGCGCCCCACCGCCGGGCGGCCCGGACGCAGTACGGCGTCAGCGCGGTGACCGCCGCATACACGCCGACGAACCACAGCGGCTGGATCACCAGCGTCGCCCCGGTCCGCAGCGTCGCCTCCGGCACCCCCAGGCCGTACAGGACGGGGAGCAGCACCGCCCACACGGCCGTCACACCGAGCACCGGGCGGCCCAGCCGGACGATCCGGCCGCGCAGCCAGGTCCCGGTGGGCTCACCCCGCCCGGTGGCGCGCCGGAGGGACAGCACCGACGCATGGCCGCCGACCAGGAAGAAGATGCCGAGCAGCTGTAGCACCCAACTGGCGGGCGAGAGAGAGCCGAAGGCGGTCAGCAGGCTGGTGTTGTGCAGTGCGCCGTCGGTGTCGCGGTGGAAGCCCTCGAGCAGCCAGTGGCCGACGGGCACCGCGAGCAGCGCCAGCGCGCGCAGACCGTCGAGGGCGCGGTCGCGGTCCGCGGGAGTGCGGTCCTCGATGGTGCGGACCGTTTTGTGGGCGGCGCCTCTGAGAGACGTAAGAAGGGGGATGTCCATGAGGCGTCCTTGAGTCCTGGGACCGGAGGGGTGAGGAGCGGTGGAGGCGCGGGCAACGGGGCGGTGCGGCCGGTGCGCGCCAGGCGCCTGCCGAAGGCGCGTCCCGGCGTCAGCGCACGGCGCCGTAGCGGCCCAGCACGACGGCCGCGAAGTTCCGGAGGGAGTCCGTACCGGGGGCGAGATAGCCGGTGTGGCCCACGGCCCGCTCGGCGGAGATCCGGCGGGCGCCGAAGGCGGGGTCGGTCGGATCGGTGCCGTGGCCCAGGCCGAACAGCTCGACGTTCGGGATGTCGCCGATCCAGTCGGATGCGTCCCGCGCCGCCCAGACCCGGGCCGTGGTGTGCAGTTCCGCCGCGGTGTCCCGGCGGATCCCGGGAGAGCCGAAGACGATCAGGTCGGCGAGATCGCCGCGGTGCAGCCGCGGTACGGTCAGCCCGCAGACCACCGAGCCGTAGCTGTGGCACAGCACGGCCGGGGCCGGGGCGCCGACGGCGGCCAGGCCGGACAGGAAGCGGGCCAGCCGCGGCGCTCCGGCATCGGCGAGCCGGCCGGTCATGGCGTCCGGACCGACGCCGACCGGCGTGGTGTATCCGGCCCAGGCGATGACCGCGGTACGGGTCCCGGGCGCATCGGCGGCCAGGCGGGTCCGCAGCGACCTGGCCATGCCGGCCGGTGTGCCGTACGGGTCCCGGTCGCGGTCGAAGGAGGCCAGGTCGATGTCCGAGCCCGGCACGATCACGGCGGTGCGTTTCGCGGTGGCCAAGTCGCCGTACACCTCGGCCACTTGTCCGCGGCCGCGGGGATCGAAGGCGAGGAGGTGACGGCCGGGGGCGAGCAGCGAGGCACAGCGGGCGGCCGCCTTCCTGGCCCGACGGTGATCCTGGAGGGTGCCGGCCGGATCGGAGGCCCGGGCCAGCCGGCGGTCCCGTTCCGCCTTCAGCGCCCGGGAGTTGGCCGCATATCGCACCGTGGGGGGCACACCGTCGAGATTGCCGACGGTGAGCGGATGCCGGGCCACCAGCGTCCGGCGCTGCCCGTCGGTCAGCGCGGCGAAGAAGCGGGCGACCTCGGCGGGTTGGACGGTCGCCGGGTCCGGCAGCCGGACGCCGAGGGAGTGGTCGGCGCGCCATGCGGCCGCGCCGGGTGCCGGGCCCGTGACAGCTGCCTGAGCGGTGCCGGCCGCCCAGCCGCCGGTACCGGCGACCACGGTCAGCGCGAGCGCGGCGCCGATGAGTGTGCGCCGGCCGCGTCGAGCGGCGGTTCGCAGCCTGGACATGATGGTGTCTCCCTCTCCCGTTGGTGTGGCGGAGGGAAATGTAGGAAGACGGTGTATGACGCGGCGTCACGCCGCGGAGCCAACTGGTCGGTGATACCCCGGTAGGGGGGAGAGGCCTCCCTCGTCCTCAAGGAGGAGCGGCGGGGAAGACGCAGGGGAGTAGGGGAGGGGCGCCGGCCACCGGGGCGGCCCCGGGCCCGCTACTGCTCCCCGGGCGAGACCAGCCCCGACTCATACGCGAAGATCACGGCCTGGGCGCGGTCCCGCAGCGCCAACTTGGCGAGCACCCGGCTGACATGGGTCTTCACGGTCTGCTCGGCGACGATCAGCGCCTCGGCGATCTCCTGGTTCGACAGCCCACGGGCGATCAGCTCCAGGACCTCCGTCTCCCGCGGGGTGAGGCCCTTCAGCCGGAGCGTGGCCCGGCCCTTGCGGGGCGCCGGCCACCGGCGGGCGAAATCGGCTATCAGCCGCCGGGTCACGGACGGGGCGAGCAGCGCCTCCCCGGCCGCCACGACCCGGACCGCGGAGATCAGATCGCCCGGCGGCGCATCCTTGAGCAGGAACCCGGACGCACCCGCGCGCAGCGCCTCATAGACGTAGTCATCGACATCGAAGGTGGTCAGCATCAGCACCTTCGGGCGATGCAGCACGCCGGGGGGCGGATCGAGCAGCTGACGGGCCGCCTCCAGACCGTCCATCTCCGGCATCCGGACATCCATCAGCACCACATCGGGGTGCGTCCGGCGGCTCAGCTCGACGCCCTGCACACCGTCCGGCGCATCGCCCACCACCTCGATATCGCCCTGCGCGGCGAGCAGCGCGGCGAAGCCCGCGCGCACCATGGCCTGGTCGTCGACGATGATCACGCGCGTGGTCATACGGAGTCGGAATCCTTCGGTGAAAGGGAAGCAGCCGGGGCGGGCGGCGGCGAGAGGGGGAGCTGCGCGGCGACCCGGAAGCCGCCGTCGGGGAGCGGCCCGGTGTCGAGCGAACCGTCCACCAGCCGCACCCGCTCCCGCATACCGATGAGGCCATGACCGGTGCCGGCTGCCTCCAGCGGCGCGGACGGCGCGGGCGGCGGGGAGTTGACGACCAGAACGGTCAGCCGGGAGCCGTCCGCCGCCGTCGTCACCGACACCCGGGTCCGCGCGCCCGGGGCGTGCCGTACGACATTGGCCAGCGCCTCCTGCACGATGCGGTACGCCGACAGGTCCACCGCCGGTTCGAGCGGCACCCGGTCCCCGGGCAGCGACAACTCCACCGGAACCCCCGCCCGTACGGTCCCCTCGACCAGCTTCGCCAGCATGCCGATACCGGGCTGCGGGGCCTTCTCCGGGCCGCCGTGCCGCTCCGTCTCCTCGCTGCGCAGCACCCCGAGCAGCCGGCGCATCTCCGCCAGGGACTCCCGGGCGGTCGCCGCGATCGACCCGAACTCCTCCTCGGCCTCCCGGGGAATCCCGCTGATGCGGTACGGGGCGCTGTCGGCCTGGACCGTGATCAGCGACATGTGGTGGGCGACGACATCGTGCAGCTCACGGGCGATGCGGGTGCGCTCCTCCAGCAGCGTCCGACGGGCCCGCTCGGCCTCGCTGATGGTCTCCTGCTCGATCAACTTCCGCTGGGCGTCGCCGCGTTCCCGCAGCGTGGCGCCCATCAGCAGCACCACACCGGCGAGCACGAACAGCAGCACCCAGGTGCCGTCGCTTCCGTCCGGGGTCATCCCTTCGGAGAGGATGCCCGCCACACCGGTCGTCAGCCAGACGGCTATCAGGGTGCGGCCGCGCTCGCGCAGGGACAGCGCCAGCATCAGTGCGAGATAGCCGACGATCTCCATGGGCGGCCAGGGCCAGGCGCGGCCCACGACGCCGTCCACGAGGGTGAGCGCCAGGGCGCAGACCACGTCCGCCGTGAAGATCACCCACCAGGCCTGCAGCGGCCGGGTCACCGCCAGCAGCAGCGGCGCGGTCTGCGCGGTGGCCAGCGCGCCGGCCACTCCGCCGCCCAGGCCGTAGTCGTGGCTGAGGACTGTGATGGTCGTCGGCAGCAGGGACACCGCGAACGCGAACGCGACGACGTACGGCAGCCGGCGCAGCCAGGGATTCCGGACACCGCCGAACAACGGGGTGCCGGGCTCCGTCGGGGTGCCGAGCTCGACGGCGAGGACGTGCAGCGCCTGTCGTGCGGCGCGCAGCACCCGTTGGCGGGTCGGCTCGCGTACGGGGAGGGAAGAGGGTCCGGTCATCGCGCCCTCCATCTAAGCGGAGCACCGCGGGCACGGCGTCATACCTGGGTGCGGGCTTCCGACCCCTACCACGGTATGAGTCCCCGGTTCCCGCACCGGGCCCGTACGTCCGGCACCCGTTCCCCGAAGGCTTCCGGAGTCCCTGGAGTCCCTGGAGTCCCTGGAGTCCCCGGAGTCCCTGAAACCCGTGGGGCTCCGCCGGAACCCCTAGAGCTCCGCCAGCAGCTCGGCCTTCTTCGTGCTGAACTCGTCGTCGGTCAGCAGGCCCGCCCCGTGCAGCTCGCCGAGGTGCCGTATCCGGTCCGCGATGTCGGCGGGATCCCGGCGCGCGTCCCCGGTCCGGCGGCACGGTTCGCCCTCCGGCGTCTCCTGTGCCGGCTCGGCGGCGCGTACGGCCTGCAGCACCGCGGCCGCGAACGGCAGCGACTCATGGACGGGGCCGTACCCCAGCCCGAACATCACCGCGGCCGGATCCTGGTCCGCCTCGCCCGTCCCCGGCTCGCGGGCGCCGCGCTCCAGCAGACGCAGATAGCCGTTGAGGATCTCCGGCGACCGCCACTCGACCCCGGCCAGCTCGCCGACCGTGAAGGTCTGGTCGCCGCACTTCCACTTCGCCGTGGACGCACCCGTCCAGAACCACCGGAAGGCGACCGAGCTGCCGTCGAAGGAGGCCTTGCCGTCATACGCCTTGAAGTGCAGCGGGGGCTCCGGCGCGGCCACCAGATGGCGGTCGGCGGGCTCCTTCGCGTCGGGGCCGAGCACCGTGCGCAGCTCGTCGGCGTAGTACTCGGCCAGCGTCTCGCGCTCGGCCGGCAGCACCAGCCGGTACGGATCGACGTCCTCCTTGAGCTGTCCGTCCGCCGCCTCCATCAAAGGATCGGCGCCGGGCCGGGGCACGGCGTGCAGCACCACCGTGCCGCGTCTGCCCTCGGTCACCTCGACGGAGCTCAGCGCCTCGTACGGAATGCGTCGCTCGCCGAGCGCCTGGAACAGCTTCGGCTTGCGGATCCCCCGTTCGAAGCGGATGAGTACGGAGTCCGTGTCGAACTCCCAGACGGCATGAAAACCGGCCAGCACATCACCCATGCGGCTCATCGTATGCGGGCGGTTGCCCGCCCGTCCCCCTTCCGGACACCTCTGGGGCGTCTGCCGCAGCTACGCGCGTCACTCCGGCCACCCGCTCCGTTCTCTGCCTGGTGGACGTCGCCGGTGCGGGGCGCGGTTCCCGCAGGCACGGCCCGTCCCCGGGCGCCGGGCCGTGCCTGCGGCCGCGGTTCGTACGGCCCTGCGCCCTCAGGCCAGGTCCGAGCTGCAGTGCGGGTCGTCGGAGGCGCAGTCGACCGTGCTGGTCGCGCCGACCCCGACCAGGGCGAAGTTGCGCAGGCTGCGGGTGCCGGGCGCGAAGTAGCCGGCGTGCCCGACGGCGCCGTCGGCCGACAGGATCCGCGAGCCGAAGGACGGATCGACCGGGTCGGCGCCGTGGCCGAGCCCGCCGACCTCCAGGTAGGGCACGTCCTGGATCCAGTCGTCGGAATCCCGCATGGCCCAGACGCGGGCGTGGGTGCCCAGCGCGGAGAGGCTGCCGGCCCGCATGCCGGGGCTGCCGGCCACCGCGATGTCCTCGACGTTGGACGGCAGGTCACGGGCCGCGACGCCGCACACCACGGACCCGTAGCTGTGGCAGAACAGCGAGACGGTGTCGGAGGAGGGCAGCGAGCCCACCAGGGCGCGCAGCCGGACCGCGCCGGCCGCGGCGAGCTGCCCGGTGGCGGCCTCGACGCCCATACCGGACGGCGAGGTGTAGTCGGCCCAGGCGATCACGGCGGTACGGGCGCCCGGCCGGGCTTCGCGCTCGGCGCCGTACAGCGCATGCCCCATGCCGACGGGGGCGGTGGTCGCCCGTGCGGTGCGCTCGAAGGTCGACAGGTTGGTGTCCACACCGGGCACCACGACCGAGACCCGCCGCGCCGCCGGGAGGTTGCCGAAGACCTCGGCGGCCCGGCCGCCGCCGGCCGGATCGAAGGCCAGGATCTGCCGGGCGGGACTCATCATGGAGGCGAAGCGGTGCATCAGCCGGCCCGCTTCCTGGCGGCCGACGGGGGTGAGCCGGTGGTCGCCCATCCGCTGTTTCTCGATGGCGCGGGCATCGTCGATCGCCATCCGGTTGGCGCGGTACCGCAGCGGTACGGGGGCACCGTTCATATTGCCCACGACCAGCGGATAGCGGTCGGCGAGCTGCTGCTTCTCGGCGCCGGTGAGCTTGGCGAAGAAGGTCCGGAGCGCGGCCGGCGAACCGTTGGGGTCGGGCAGCGGGCGTCCGTGGAAGGTGGCGTGCTGCCAGGCGGTCTTGGCGGTGGCCAGCGGGTTGGCGTCTTCCTTCGTACCTCTGACGGCCGTCCAGCCGGTCATGGCAAGCATCACGAACACCACCGCCAGGGCGAGCGCGGCGCGCCAGGCGGAGGACTGCAGAAAGCTGGAGGAGGGGCCGAGGCCCGGGAAGGAAGTCACCGCGAGCCACCCTAGGAGACGCGACAGCGTGCTCGCTGTGACCGTGAGTGAGATCACGTTTCACGGTGGGTATATCGACCAAACCGGACACCTGTCGTCCGTTTTCGGTGCTCAGTCGTGCAGAAGCGGACTCATGGGGCGGCGGACGTGGTCGCCCAAAGATGGATGCCCATTACAGGGAGTATTGAATTCCGCCGCGCGCCGGCTCACGGCCCGCCCGGCCCCGGCCCTGCCGACCGGGTGCGGCGACGGTGCACTCATTTCGCCCGCCAGTCGTCATCCATCGCCGGCCCGATGTGGTCCAGATAGGACTGGGTCAGCTCGCGGATGGACGCCACGCTGCACTCCTGCCCCTCGCCCCACACCTTGCCCGCCACCCGCATCACCCCGCTGAACGCGGCAACCAGCACCCGCGGCCGCGGATCGGCATCCACGTCCAGCCCCTCGCGCCGGGCGATCAGCCGCGCTATCTCCTCCTCCAGTTCGGAGGAGCGCCGCAGATGCACGGCGACCAGCGCGGGCGTCGACTCGATCATCTGGTACGAGCGCATGTGCAGCTCCACCGGGATCACCGACTCGATGGCGCTGCCGATGTCGTCCCAGGCCACCATCACGGCACTGCGCAGGGCGGTGAGCGGCGCCTCCGCCGCGGGCCGCGCGCTCAACTCGTCGAGGAAGCGGGCCTCGACCATCTCCTGGACGGCGAAGGCGACGTCCTCCTTGTTGGCGAAGTAGCGGAAGTACGTCCGCTGGGAGACATCCACCGCCTCCGCGATCTCGTCGATCGTCGTCGCCTCGTACCCCTGCTCCGTGAACAGTTCGAGCGCCGCGCGGATCAGGGCGTCGCGGGTGCGCTGCTTCTTGCGTTCCCGCAGGCCCGTGGCCGTGGGTGCCGTATGCGGCGTCGGGGTCGCCATCCTGAGCCGCCTTTCCGTGGTGTTCTCGCTGCTCAGGTTACCTGTGAGCCAGATGACAGTTACCGACTCATGAATTGCTTTGTCAACTGTCAGTGGCTGACATTAGCCTCGTCGTATGAGTTCTCAGACCCCGGTTGCCGTCGCTGCGCCGGACCTTCCCGTACCGGAGCCCCGAAAGGGGCTGCGCGGCCATCCGTGGCTGACCCTCTTCTCCGTGGCCATCGGCGTCATGATGGTCGCCCTGGACGGCACGATCGTCGCCATCGCCAACCCGGCCATCAAGGAAGATCTCGGCGCCTCGCTCGCGGACGTGCAGTGGATCACCAACGGCTACATGCTCGCGCTGGCCGTCTCGCTGATCACGGCCGGCAAGCTCGGTGACCGCTTCGGCCACCGCCAGACCTTCCTCATCGGCATCCTCGGCTTCGCCGCCGCCTCCGGCGCCATCGGGTTCTCCCACGAGGTCGCGCTGGTCATCACCTTCCGCGTCCTGCAGGGCCTGTTCGGCGCACTGCTGATGCCCGCCGCGCTGGGACTGCTGCGGGCCACCTTCCCGGCCGAGAAGCTCAACATGGCGATCGGCATCTGGGGCATGGTCATCGGTGCTTCCACCGCCGGCGGCCCGATAGTCGGCGGGCTGTTGGTCGAGCACGTCAACTGGCAGTCCGTGTTCTTCATCAACGTCCCCGTCGGTGTGCTGGCCCTGGTCCTCGGCCTGGTGATCCTCAAGGACCACCGCGCGGTGAACGCCCCGCGCTCGTTCGACATCCCGGGCATCGTGCTGCTCTCCGGAGCGATGTTCTGCCTCATCTGGCCGCTGATCAAGGCGTCGGCCTGGGGCTGGGGTGACCAGAAGACCTGGGGCTTCCTGATCGCCGCGGTGGTCCTCTTCGCGCTGTTCGCCTTCTTGGAGACCAAGGTCCGCGAACCGCTCATCCCGCTGCGGATGTTCCGCTCCCTGCCGCTGACCGCCGGCACGGCCTTGATGGTGCTGATGGCCTTCGCCTTCATGGGCGGCCTGTTCTTCGTGACGTTCTACCTCCAGAACGTCCACGGGATGAGCCCCGTCGACAGCGGTCTGCACCTCCTGCCGCTCACGGGCATGATGATCGTCGGCTCGCCGCTCGCCGGCGCCCTGATCACCAAGCTCGGCCCGCGCATTCCGCTGGTCGGCGGCATGGTCCTCACGGCCGTCGCCATGTACGGCATGTCCGGCCTCGACACGGACAGCGGCACCGGCCCGATGTCCCTCTGGTTCGCGCTGCTCGGCCTGGGCCTCGCGCCCGTCATGGTCGGCGCCACCGAGGTCATCGTCGGCAACGCCCCGCTGGAGCTCTCAGGCGTCGCCGGCGGCCTCCAGCAGGCCGCGATGCAGGTTGGCGGCAGCCTCGGTACGGCCGTGCTCGGCGCGGTGATGGCTTCCCGCGTCGACAACGAGCTCCCGGGTAACTGGAAGTCGGCCGGCCTCCCGCCGGTCCCGCCCGCGAAGGCGTCCCAGCTGTCCGACGCCGTCTCGGGCGGTATCGCACCGGTCCCGAAGGGCACCCCGCCGGAGCTCGCCCAGAAGATCACGTCCGTCGCGCACGACACCTTTGTGTCCGGCATGGGCCTGGCCTTCACGGTCGCCTGCGGTGTGGCGGTCCTCGCCGCCGTCGTCGCCGTCTTCACCAAGCGCGGCACGAACGCCGATGCGGGCGCCGGCGTCGGCCACATCTGACCGGGGGCCCGGCCGTACGGCAGCTCACCCGCGGTGCGGGGTACGGCCGCGGTGCGGGGTTACGGGCGCGGTGCGGGGTTACGGGCGCGGTGCGGGGTACGGCCGCGGTGCGGCGTATGCCCGGCAGCGCGGGGTACAGCCCCCGGGTCGTAAGGTCCGGCTCCCGGCCGCGACGTACGGCCGGTAGGCACCATTCCGCAGCGCCCGGCGCGCGGCAGGCACGAGGCTTTTCCTCGTCCGGCCGCGCGCCGTCGCATGCTGCCGTCAGCGGCGGGCGTCAACCGGTCGCCGCGGGCCGTGCCCGGCCCCTCCCGCCTTGCGACCGGCGGCAGTTGGGCGCCGCCGGAGGGCCGAATCCCTCATCCGGATGAGCCGTCCCGGGAACCGGACCGGGGACTGGCCGCCTCCGGGGGCGGCAGGTCCCCTCCCGAACCCCGGCGGGCCATGGGGCGAACGGTTTCCGCAGTCCGTCCCGCCGGTTCGCCCCACGTCAACGCCGTGCCTCGGCGCCCCGCTCCGGCCCGTTCCGCCCCTCCACATACCTGATCCGGGTGGCCGCTCCGCCACGGCCTTGGCAACCGCGCCGCACCCTCGCGAAGCTCGACATCGCAGCACCCGCCACGGGCAACCCGCCCACGGCGGGACGCCATCGTCGTACTTCACGGGGGAGAGATTCCTATGCGTCTGCGTCTGCGTACGTCCCACACCACCGCGCTCCTCACCGGTCTCGCCGCGCTCACCGCGGCCCTCGCCGTCCCGCCCGCCCTCGGCACCCCGGCCGCGCACGCGGCCCCCGGCGGCCGGCGGGCCGCCGCCTCGGGCGACTGCGCGACAGGCGCGCTGTGCCTGTGGCCGAAGGCCGACTTCGGCGGCACGCGGCGGAGCTACGAGCTGTCCGACACCGACATCGAGAGCTGCACCCCGCTGCCCAAGGGAACCAGCGCCGCCGCGCTCGCCAACCGGACGGGCCGGCCGGTCACCACCTACCAGAGCGTGGAATGCGCCGAGACCGCCGAGTTCGACACCTACCCGGGCGGCGGCAGCTGGGTGCCCCGGTCCCCGTACCGGGTACGGGCGTTCAAGGTGTGGGAGCGCTGAACCGGCCGCCCACGGACCTGCCCGTACGCACCCCCGCACCCCGCCGAACACCACCGCGCCCCCCGACCGGCGAAGGACGCTGGTCGAGGGGCGCGGCAAAGGGGGTGCGGCAGCCGGCCGCGGAGAGGTCAGGCGTCGCCGCCGGCCTCACCCGCGTCGGCGGCCGTGACGTCCAGGAGCTGGTAGCGGTCGATCGCCTGCTTCAGCAGCGACCGGTCGACCTTGCCCTCCTTGGCGAGCTCGGTGAGCACGCCCAGGACGATGGACTGGGTGTCGATGTGGAAGAAGCGACGGGCCGCGCCACGGGTGTCCGCGAAGCCGAAGCCATCGGCGCCCAGCGACTGGTACGTGCCGGGAACCCAGCGCGCGATCTGGTCCGGAACGGCCCGCATCCAGTCGGAGACCGCGACCTTCGGGCCGTCGGCGCCCTGGAGCTTCTGCGTCACGTACGGGACGCGCTGCTCCTCCTCCGGGTTCAGAAGGTTGTGCTCCTCGATCTCCACCGCGTCGCGGCGCAGCTCGTTCCAGGACGTCGCCGACCAGACATCGGCCTTGACGTTCCACTCGTCCGCGAGGATCTGCTGGGCCTCGACCGCCCACGGCACCGCCACACCCGAGGCGAGGATCTGGGCCGCGTGCTCGCCCTTCTCACCGGCCTTGATGCGGTGCAGACCCTTGAGGATGCCCTCGACGTCGACGTCCGCAGGCTCCGCCGGGTGCTGGATCGGCTCGTTGTAGACGGTCAGGTAGTAGAAGATGTTCTCGGCGTTCTCGCCGTACATCCGCCGCAGACCGTCCCTGACGATGTGCGCAATCTCGTAGCCGTAGGCCGGGTCATAGGCGACACAGGCCGGGTTGGTCGAGGCCAGCAGCTGGGAGTGGCCGTCGGCGTGCTGCAGACCCTCACCGGTCAGCGTCGTACGGCCCGCGGTCGCGCCGAGCACGAAGCCGCGCGCGAGCTGGTCGGCCATCTGCCAGAACTGGTCGCCGGTGCGCTGGAAGCCGAACATCGAGTAGAAGACGTAGACCGGGATCAGCGGCTCGCCGTGCGTCGCGTAGGCGGAGCCCGCCGCGATCAGCGAGGCGGTGCAGCCCGCCTCGGTGATGCCGTCGTGCAGCATCTGGCCGGTCGGCGACTCCTTGTACGCGAGGAGCAGTTCGCGGTCGACCGACTCGTACTGCTGGCCCAGCGGGTTGTAGATCTTGGCCGACGGGAAGAACGCGTCCATACCGAAGGTGCGGTACTCGTCGGGCGCGATCGGCACGAAGCGCTTGCCGATCTCCTTGTCCCGCATGAGGTCCTTCAGGACACGGACGAACGCCATGGTCGTGGCGATCTTCTGCTGCCCCGAGCCCTTCTTGGCACCCGCGTAGGCCTTGTCGTCCGGCAGCTGCAGCGGCTTGGCACGCACGACACGGGTGGGCACATAGCCCCCCAGCCCCTTGCGGCGGTCGTGCATGTACTGGATCTCTTCGGAATTGCGGCCCGGGTGGTAGTACGGCGGCAGGCCGTCCTCCAGGTCCTTGTCCGGGATCGGCAGGTGCAGCCGGTCACGGAAGCCCTTGAGGTCCGCGACCGTCAGCTTCTTCATCTGGTGGGTCGCGTTGCGGCCCTCGAAGTTCGGGCCGAGCGTCCAGCCCTTGACGGTCTGCGCGAGGATCACCGTCGGCTGGCCCTTGTGGGCCTTGGCCGCCGCATACGCCGCGTAGATCTTCTTGTGGTCGTGACCGCCGCGGCCCAGGTGCAGGATCTGGTCGTCGGTCATGTTCTCGACCATCGCCCGCAGACGCTGGTCGTCGCCGAAGAAGTGCTCGCGGATGTACGCACCGGTCTCGGTGGCGTACGTCTGGAACTGACCGTCGGGCGTGCTGTTGAGCCTGTTGACCAGGATGCCGTCGCGGTCCTGTGCGAGCAGCGGGTCCCAGCTGCGGTCCCACACCAGCTTGATGACGTTCCAGCCGGCGCCGCGGAACTGCGACTCCAGCTCCTGCATGATCTTGCCGTTGCCGCGGACCGGACCGTCGAGGCGCTGCAGGTTGCAGTTGACGACGAAGGTCAGGTTGTCCAGGCCCTCACGGGCGGCGATGGACAGCTGGCCGAGCGACTCGGGCTCGTCCATCTCGCCGTCGCCGAGGTAGGCCCAAACGTGCGACTTGGAGGTGTCGGCGATACCGCGCGCCTCCATGTAGCGGTTCATCCGCGCCTGGTAGATCGCGCCGAGCGGGCCGAGGCCCATCGAGACGGTCGGGAACTCCCAGAAGTCCGGCATCAGCCGCGGGTGCGGATAGCTGGACAGACCGTTGGGAGCCTTGGACTTCTCCTGCCGGAAGGCGTCGAGCTGCGGCTCGCTCAGCCGGTCCAGCAGGAACGCACGGGCGTAGACACCGGGCGAGGCATGGCCCTGGAAGAAGATCTGGTCGCCGCCGTCACCCTCGTCCTTGCCCCGGAAGAAGTGGTTGAAGCCCACGTCGTAGAGGGAGGCGGAGGAGGCGAAGGTGGCGATGTGGCCGCCGACGCCGATGCCCGGACGCTGGGCGCGCGAGACCATGACGGCGGCGTTCCACCGGGTCGCGTTCAGGACCTTGCGCTCGATCTCCTCGTTGCCCGGGAAGAACGGCTCGTCCTTGGTCGCGATGGTGTTGACGTAGTCCGTGCTGCGCATCTCGGGCACGGCCACACGCTTCTCGCGCGCACGCTCAATCAGGCGGAGCATGAGGTAGCGGGCACGTTCCCGGCCCCGCTCGTCGACGGCTGCGTCGAGCGAGTCGAGCCATTCCTGGGTCTCTTCGGGGTCGAAGTCCGGGACCTGGCTGGGAAGGCCGCCAATGATGATCGGGTTTCGATCGGATCCGGAAGCCACGCTGTTCCTTCGTGTTCGGTTCGTGTCGTGCTCTGCACGCTATTGATGCTGTGCACGGGACGAATGCTGTCGCTGCCTTGGTGTCGCGCCGTCTTCCATCGTGTACCGAGCCACAGGGATACGTCACCTCTACCGATGGGTAACCATCCGTAGAGAGATGGCGCTGAAAAGGCCGATTTCTCGTCTCGGCCAAATCGCAACCATACGCCCATGTCGAAAGTGCTTCGCGTACGGACGTGCGGCCCCCGAAATCAGGTCCGGAGCCGGCCGCTGCCCCCCGAAGGGACCAGTCCCGCGCCAGTACCCGATAAACTTCACAGAAAGCTGTGGCGTGAATCACTTCAGCCTGTCCTGCTGGGGTCGTGCTTGCGGCGAGACGCCTCGAAACGTCACCGTTTAGGCGGTCTGGACCGCCGGGTACTTGCGCGATCCGCCCGGCCCGTGTGGACTACGCCCAATGCTCCGCGCACGCGCGGGGTCCCCGAGCATTTCCGAAACATGACAGGAGGCAATCCGTGAGCGCGACCGCGGACCACGCGGAGGAGCGGACCAACCCTGCCGCCAGGCTTGGGTTCGAGCCCGGACAGGTGGTCCAGGAGATCGGATACGACGACGACGTCGATCAGGAACTCCGCGAAGGCATTGAGACCGTGATCGGCCAGGATCTCGTCGACGAGGACTACGACGACGTCAGCGACGTCGTACTGCTGTGGTTCCGGGACGAGGACGGCGACCTCACGGACGCGCTGGTGGACGCCATCGGGCTGATCGACGAGGGCGGGCAGATCTGGCTGCTCACCCCGAAGACCGGCCGCGACGGTTACGTCGAGCCGAGCGACATCAATGAGGCCGCGCAGACCGCGGGTCTGTCCCAGACCAAGAGCATCAACGCGGGCAAGGACTGGGCCGGCAGCCGACTGGTCACGCCCAAGGCCGGCAAGCGCTGAGCCGCACCGTCTCACCGTTCGCCACCGAGCCCTCTCCGCCTGTTCCGGAGGGGGCTCGGCCCTGTTCAGGACAGGTTCCACGGACGTGCACCCCGGCGCGTAGGGTTGGTCGCGTCCTGTTGCGAGCGAGCGGAAGGGAACCACCCCATGGCGATCGAGGTCGGCACGAAGGCTCCGGATTTCGAGCTGAAGAACCAGCACGGTGAGCTGGTCAAGCTCTCCGACTTCCGCGGCGAGAAGGCCGTTGTCCTCCTCTTCTACCCGTTCGCCTTCACCGGTGTCTGCACCGGCGAGCTCTGTGCGCTCCGTGACGAGCTGCCGAAGTTCGTCAACGACGACGTCCAGCTGCTGGCCGTCTCCAACGACTCCCCGTTCTCGCTGCGCGTCTTCGCCGAGCAGGAGGGGCTGGAGTACCCGCTGCTGTCGGACTTCTGGCCGCACGGCGAGGCCTCGCGGGCGTACGGCGTCTTCGACGAGGAGAAGGGCTGCGCGGTGCGCGGCACGTTCATCATCGACAAGGAAGGCGTGGTGCGCTGGACGGTCGTCAACGGCCTGCCCGACGCCCGCGACCTGAACGAGTACGCCAAGGCGCTCGACACCCTCTGAGGCGAGCCCTCCCAGGTGCCCCCTGCGCCCACCGGGCCGAATCCGCACTGATCCAGGTGCGATATCTGCAATCGGCGGGAACCGGTCACTAGGATCAATTCGTTGATCCGATGCCATGCACGATGGGGGCGCAAATCTTTACGTACCCCTCGAATCTATGGGAGGACTCGTGGGAGTCAGCCTCAGCAAGGGCGGCAACGTCTCGCTGACGAAGGAAGCCCCCAATCTGACCGCCGTTGTCGTCGGTCTGGGCTGGGATGCGCGTACGACCACCGGTGCGGACTTCGACCTGGACGCCAGCGCCCTGCTGACGAACGACCAGGGCAAGGTGGCCAACGACCAGAACTTCGTGTTCTTCAACAACCTGAAGAGCCCGGACGGTTCGGTCGAGCACACCGGTGACAACATCACCGGTGAGGGTGAAGGCGACGACGAGCAGATCAAGGTGAATCTGGCCGGGGTGCCGGCCGAGGTTTCCAAGATCGTTTTCCCGGTGTCGATCTACGACGCCGAGACCCGGCAGCAGAGCTTCGGCCAGGTCCGTAACGCCTTCATCCGCGTGGTCAACCAGGCCGACAACAACGAGCTGGCGCGCTACGACCTGAGCGAGGACGCCTCGACCGAGACCGCCATGGTCTTCGGTGAGCTGTACCGCAATGGTGCCGAGTGGAAGTTCCGGGCCATCGGCCAGGGCTACGCCTCGGGTCTGCGCGGCATTGCGCAGGACTTCGGCGTCAACGTCTGATTGACAGGATCTGACATCTGATCGTCGACGTCCGGACCGGGCAGCGTTACCGCAGTGGCTGCCGGGCCGAGAGTGACCGCGTCCGGCGCCGTACGCCCCCGCCCGGGGAGTGCGGCGCCGGACGCGCTTGAAGGGACACGGGCCGCGCCGGGCACGGCCCGCATCGACACCGGGGAGGAAGCGAACGATGAGCGTCACGCTTGCCAAGGGGGGAAATGTCTCCCTGTCCAAGGCCGCTCCGAATCTCACGCAGATCATGGTCGGCCTCGGCTGGGACGCGCGGTCCACGACCGGAGCACCGTTCGACCTCGACGCCAGCGCGCTGCTGTGCGAGTCGGGCCGGGTGCTGGGGGACGAGTACTTCGTCTTCTACAACAACCTCAAGAGCCCCGAGGGCTCCGTCGAGCACACCGGGGACAACCTCACCGGTGAGGGAGAGGGCGACGACGAGTCGGTCCTGGTGGATCTCTCGCTGGTGCCCGAGCAGATCGACAAGATCGTCTTTCCGGTCTCGATCCATGAGGCCGATGTGCGTGGCCAAAGCTTCGGCCAGGTCAGCAACGCCTTTATCCGCATCGTCAATCAGGCCGACGGCAGCGAACTCGCCCGCTACGACCTCAGCGAGGACGCCTCCGGCGAAACCGCGATGATCTTCGGTGAGGTGTACCGCTACAACGGCGAATGGAAGTTCCGGGCGGTAGGGCAGGGGTACGCGTCAGGTCTGCGGGGCATCGCTCTAGACTTCGGGGTCAACGTTTCGTAAAGCGCCGCGCGCTGCGCGCGGGGGACCCTATACAGCGAGGGATTGGGTAGGCAGTGCTCCTGAAAACCTTTGGCTGGTCGTTCGCCATCACGGTGGTCGGCCTCGCCTTGGCGGGCGTGCTCTGGGGGTGGCAGGGGCTCGCGATTGTCGGGATCCTGTCCGTCCTGGAGATCTCGCTCTCGTTCGACAATGCCGTCATCAACGCAGGCATCCTGCGCAAGATGAACGCCTTCTGGCAGAAGATCTTCCTCACCGTCGGCATTCTCATCGCGGTGTTCGGCATGCGGCTGGTGTTCCCGGTCGTCATTGTCGCGATCACCGCAAAGCTGGGACCGATCGAGGCGGTCAACCTCGCCATCAATGACAAGGCGCACTACCAGGAACTGGTCACCAGCGCCCACCCTGCCATCGCGGCCTTCGGCGGGATCTTCCTGCTGATGATCTTCCTCGACTTCATATTCGAGGAGCGCGACTACAAGTGGCTGGCCTGGATCGAGAAGCCCATGGGCAAGATGGGCAAACTCGACACGCTGTCCATCATCATCGGGCTGGTCGTCCTGCTGGTGAGCTCGATGACGGTGGCCACCGCCGCCGCACACGGCGCCGGTGACAAGAGCGCCACGGTGCTGCTGTCCGGCGTCGCGGGCCTCATCACCTATCTCGTCGTCGGTGGCGTCTCCGGCTACTTCGAGGACAAGCTGGAGGACGAGGACGAAGAGGGCGAGGAGGCCGCGGCGGCTCCCGCCAAGAAGGGCACCGGCGCGGTCGTGGGCCTGGCCGGCAAGGCCGCGTTCTTCATGTTCCTCTACCTCGAGGTCATCGACGCGTCCTTCTCCTTCGACGGCGTCATCGGTGCCTTCGCGATCACCAACGACATCTTCGAGATGGCGCTGGGTCTGGGCATCGGCGCGATGTACATCCGCTCGCTGACGGTCTTCCTGGTCCGCAAGGGGACCCTGGACGACTACGTCTATCTGGAGCACGGCGCCCACTACGCGATCGGCGCGCTGGCCGTCATCCTGCTGGCCACGATCAAGTACGAGATCAACGAGGTCTTCACCGGCCTGGTAGGCATTGTGCTGATCGGTCTCTCCTTCGCGTCGTCCGTGATCCGGAACCGGCGCGAGGGCAAGCCGGGAGATTCCGCCGATACACAGCCGGAAGTCGCGCACAGAGTGTGATGCGACGCTGATTGAGGAACGCTCTCTGCGGGGCGGCCTGAGGTGCAGACCTCGGGCCGCCCCGCGGTAATTGGGGCCGAGCAATGGGGTGGGCAACGTGTCGTTCCTGGGGAACCTGTGGCGCGGTGGGGCGCCGAAATTCGACTTCGACAACGGCGGAGCGTCGTACGTCGTCGAGCTGACGAAACGGAATCCGGTCGTCTCGCTGACCAAGCAGGGGGCGGCCACCGGGCATCTGCGGGTCAATCTGCACTGGCAGATGCGGACGTCGGACCTGTATGAGCGGGGCGGTCAGGGCAAGGGCAGTCTGCTGCGGCATCCGGGCAAGCTGTTCAAACCCGAGGTGGTGCAGGCGCAGGGGCCGGCCGTGGTCAATGTCGACCTGGACCTGGCCTGTCTGTACGAGCTCAAGGACGGCACCAGGGGCGTGGTGCAGCCGCTGGGCAACTTTCTGGGTGACCTCAACGGGCCGCCCTTCGTCAAGCTCAGCGGTGATGACCGCTTCGGTTCGGGGTCCGGCGAGACGCTCTACATCAACCTGGACCACCGCGACGAGATCAAGCGGTTGCTGATCTTCGTCTACATCTACGACGGCACGCCGGCTTTCGACCGTACGCATGCGGTCGTGACGCTCTACCCGAGCAGCGGACCACGGGTGGAGGTCAATCTGGACGAGCGGGCGCCGCAGGCCCGCTCCTGCGCGGTCTTCATGCTGGAGAACGTCAAGGATGAGCTGACCGTGCGCCGCGAGGTGAAGTACGTCTACGGCTTCCAGGCGGAGCTCGACCGGCTGTACGGCTGGGGCCTGCAGTGGGGGCGGGGCTACAAGACGAATGCGTGAGCCGGCCATGCCGCGGCCCGCCGGTGCGGCGGGCCGCTCGTTCCGCGTCTTCCCGTGCCTGGCCCTGACCGCGCGGCGCTCACGCCGCCGGGGACCCCCGCCGACTATCCCTAACGGCGCTGGAACTGGGGGCCCTGGGGCGGCAGGACGAAGGACGGGTCCGGCACGAAGGGCAGCTGCGTCGGGTAGCCGTACGCCGAGGCAGGCTGTTGCTGCGGCGGCTGCGGCGCGCCGTACGGGGACGGTGGCGGCTGCTGCGGGTGGTACTGAGGCGGCGGCCCCGGATAGCCATAGGCGGGCTGGGACGGGGGCTGCGTCGGCGGCGGCGGAACGTTCTGCGGGTAGCCGTAGCCGCTCGTGGGCGGGGCCCCCGGGGGCGCCCCGGCGTCCGACGGCAGCGGTGCCGACGAGAACGGCTCCGGCATGGCGTCCGGCACATGCTGGGTGACCGCCTCCGGGTCCGACACGGGAGACGCCTGCGGGCCCGCCGCCGACGGGGGGCCCGAGGCCTCTTCGGGCCAGGTGCTGGGCGGCGGGGTCGTGGCGGCGGCAGGGCTGCTCGCCGTCGGGCCGGGGGCGGACGGGGCGCCGGACGGGCCGGGCTCGTTCCGGGGAGCTGGGGCGGCGGCCGCGGGCTCCGGGCCCGGGGACGCCGACACCGGTGCCTCCGAGGCCGGCGGACCGTCGTCGGCCGCTTCGTTCTCGTCCACCGAGATCCCGAACTCGGTCGCCAGGCCGACCAGACCGCTCTCGTACCCCTGCCCCAGGGCGCGGAACTTCCAGCCCTCGGCGCGCCGGTACAACTCCCCGCAGATCAGGGCCGTCTCGTCGCCCGTCTCGGGCACCACATCGAAGACCACGAGCGGCTCGCCGTCGCTCGCCGCCGCGTCGTACAGCAGGACCCGCAGATCCGTGACGCCCGCGAACGCACCACCGTCCGACGACGCGGCCAGCACGACCCGGTCCACCGACGCGTCCAGCGCCGTCAGATCCGCCTCGATGGTGTCGGTCAGACACTCCGCGAGCCGGGTCTTGGGCAGATGCCGCACCAGGCCGCTGGGGTGGCGCGGTTGGTTGTAGAAGACGAAGTCCTCGTCGGAGTGCACGCGCCCCTCGGGCCCCACCAGCAGGGCCGAGGCGTCGACATCAGGGACACCGGCGCCGGGAGTCCAGCGCAGGACGGCCCGAACAGCCGTGGCGTCGAGGGGTACGTTCGACCCTTTCAGCATCGCGTGCGTCATGCCGCAATCCTGCCTTCCCTCAGGTCGCAGCGACAACGCGGGGGGCCGCGAGCCGTTGCCGGGGCGCCACTGCGGATACCTGGGCGCCTCGTGGGGGTTACGTGATTTTCACCCGCGTGGGAACCAACCACGCCCCCACAGACGTACGATTACCGGCTGGATCCAGACAGCGAGACGCAGCGGGGGTGCCCGGGTCCCGCATGTATACGGGGAGTTTTATGCGTCACTTTGGGCATCTTCCGCCCGACATCCGGAAGGCACTGTTCCACCAGGAGCCGGTGGAGTTCACCGCCGATTCGCCGGCCCGCATGCTCGCGGTCGCCCTGGGGGCGACGCTCTACAGCCCCGCGACCCGCCCGCGACTCGCCGCCGATGTCCTCAAGCAGGCCGGACTTGGCGTGAAGTCCATGGTGCTGTGCCTCGAGGACTCCATAGGTGACGGGGACGTCGAGGCCGGCGAGGAGAACCTCGTACGGCAGCTCGGCCTTCTCGACGAGGCGGTCACCGGGGGCGCGGACCTTCCGCTGCTGTTCATCCGTGTCCGCGCACCCGGCCAAATACCGGATCTGGTGCGCCGGATGGGCGCCGCCGTACACAGGCTGTCCGGATTTGTACTTCCGAAATTCACCGAGGAGCGCGGAGTCCCGTTCCTGGAGGCGCTGACCGAGGCCGAGGTCGACTGTGCCCGGCGGCTGTTCGTGATGCCGGTGCTGGAATCGCCGCAGCTGCTGCATCTGGAGAGCCGCACCGAGACCCTGCAGGGCATCGCCAGGACCGTGGACAAATACCGGGACCGGGTACTTGCCCTGCGGCTCGGCGTCACGGACTTCTGCTCCGCCTACGGCCTGCGCAGAGCCCCCGACATGACGGCATACGACGTCCAGATCGTCGCCTCCGTGATCTCCGACGTGGTGAATGTGCTGGGGCGGGCGGACGGCACGGGCTTCACGGTCACCGGCCCGGTGTGGGAGTACTTCCGGCTGCAGGAGCGGATGTTCAAGCCGCAGCTGCGACGCAGCCCGTTCCTCGGACGCGCCGAGGAATTGCGTACGGCCCTGATCGAGCACGATATGGACGGCCTGCTGCGCGAGATCGAACTCGACCGTGCGAACGGCCTGCAGGGCAAGACCTGCATTCACCCCTCGCATGTCGCGCCGGTGCACGCCCTCTCGGTCGTCAGCCATGAGGAGTTCAGCGACGCGGCCGACATCCTGCGGCCCGAACGGGGCGACGGCGGGGTTCTGCGCTCCGCCTATACGAACAAGATGAACGAGGTGAAGCCGCATCGCGCCTGGGCCGAGCGGACCCTGTTGCGCGCCGAGGCGTTCGGGGTCGCCCGGGAGGGCATCGGCTTCGTGGAGCTGCTGACGGCGAGCCTGCCCCAGACGTGAAATGCGGTGAAACAGATGAACGGTACGACGGAGGAGACGGAACGCGTGGTCTGGACGGGAGAATGGGTCGCCGGTCGGCTCGGAGTCTCGCTGAGCGGCGGGGACGAGCTGCCGGAGATGCTGGGGCTTGCGCTGCGGCGTAACCCCAAGCGGGCCCATCTGCTCGTGTCGAACGTGCTCGGCAAGCACGTGCCACAGCGACCGGAGGTGGTCCATGGCGCCGGCTTCGGGCTGGGGCGCCGGGTGCGGAAGCTGCTGGGTGACGAGGCCGCCGCCCGCTCCGTCGTCCTGGGCTACGCCGAGACCGCCACCGGGCTGGGACATTCGGTGGCCGACGGCCTGGCACTCGCGCCGTATCTGCACTCCACCCGCCGACCGGTGGCGGGCGTGGCGCAGGTGGGCGGATTTGAAGAGGAGCACAGCCATGCCACCTCGCATCTGCTGCTCCCGGAGGACCGTGAACTCCTCGCCGGGGACGGGCCGCTGGTGCTCGTCGACGACGAGTTCTCCACCGGCAGGACCGTCCTGAACACGATCAAGGCCCTGCATGCGCAGTTCCCGCGTGAGCGGTACGTGGTCGTCGCCCTTGTCGACATGCGCTCCGACGCGGACCGCAGTCACCTGGAGAAGTTCGCGGCGGAACTGGGCGCCCGCGTCGACCTCGTGGCGCTGGCCGCGGGCGGTGTCCGGCTGCCCGTGGACGTCCTGGCCCGCGGCCAGGAACTCGTCGCCGCCCATGAGGCCCCGGAGGCACGGGTTCCTGCGCCTGTCACGGCGAGCACGCCTGAGGGGGCCGGGTCCGGGCGCGCTGATTCCGAGCCCGCTGGTTGCGAGTCCGGGGCGGCAGGCGCCCCGGCGGCGCCCGGTGGCGATGCGGACGTCGTGCGGGTCGACCTCGATTGGCCCGCCGGGCTGCCGGACGGCGGTCGGCACGGCTTCACACCGGCACACCGCGCCCGGCTGGAGGCCGCTCTGCCGGACATGGCGACCCGGATCGCGCAGCAGCTGGACGGTGCCCGCCGCATCCTCGTCCTCGGCAACGAGGAACTGATGTACGCGCCGCTGCGGATAGCCGAGGCGCTGGACGCTCTCATGGCCGAGGAGGACGGCGGCCGCAAGCCGACGCCGGCCCATGACGGCACCGGAGCGGGGGACGCCGCCATGGCGCCCCGAGCCGGTCAACTGTCCGCGTCGGCCGGGGGCACGGGCGTCTTCTTCTCCACCACCACCCGATCGCCGGTGCTCGCCCTCGACGACCCCGGTTACGCGATACGGACCCGGCTGTCCTTCCCCGCTCACGACCACCCCGCCGACGGGCCGGGGGAGCGGTACGCCTACAACGTGGCGGCCGGCACCGACCCGGAACGCGGCTTCGACGCCATCGTGGCCGTCGTGGACTCGCACGGCGACCTCCCGGAACTGCACACCACCGACGGTCTGCTGGACCGGCTCGCCGAGCACACCGACCGGCTGCTGCTCGCCGTCATCCCCTCGTACGCCCCCCGAGCACAGGCCCGATCCATGCCCCTCCCCGAGCCGCTGCGCGGCCCCGCCTTCTCCTCCTACACCGCCTACGAGGTCGGCTGGCTGCTGCAGGACCTCTCCGATGTCACCCTGGAAGCGCCGACCGAGGAACGCGAGGAGGCGATTCAGCGCGGTGGCGCCCACTACGCCGAGTCGCTGCCCGTCGAGTACCAGCCGAGCGAGCAATACCAGGCGCTGTTTCACAGCGCGTTGGAGACCTCCGCGAGCCGGATCGCGAGGGCGGTCGGGACGGTCACCGAGACCGTGCTCGCCGAACGCAGTCCGCGCCCCGTGCTGGTTTCGCTGGCGCGGGCCGGTACACCCGTCGGGGTGCTGATGCGCCGCTGGGCGCGGCACGCACACGGCCTGGAGCTGCCGCACTACGCGGTCTCGATCGTCCGTGGCCGGGGGATCGATACCACCGCGTTGCGCTGGCTGGCCGCCCATCACGATCCGGCGGATGTCGTCTTCGTGGACGGCTGGACCGGCAAGGGCGCCATCACCCGCGAACTCGCCCAGGCCCTGGAGGACTTCCCGGGCTTCGATCCGAGGATCGCCGTGCTCGCCGACCCCGGCGGCTGCGTCGAGACCTATGGCACCCGGGACGACTTCCTCATCCCGTCCGCCTGCCTCAACTCCACCGTCTCCGGCCTGATATCCCGCACCGTCCTGCGCGATGACCTCGTGGGTCCGGACGACTTCCACGGCGCGAAGTTCTACCGCGACCTGGCTGCGACCGATGTGTCGCGGGCGTTCCTGGACGCGGTCGGCGCGCATTTCGACGATGTGGCCCTGGAGGTCGCCGCGGAAGTGAAGGAGCTGGCCGCCGCCGACCGGGCGCCCACCTGGGAGGGCTGGGCGGCCGTCGAACGGATCAGTGAGGAATACGGCATCCACGACGTCAATCTCGTGAAGCCCGGCGTCGGTGAGACCACGCGGGTGCTGCTGCGCCGGGTCCCCTGGAAGATCCTGGCCCGGAAGGGGGCCGGGGGCGATCTCGATCATGTGCGCCTCCTGGCAGAACAACGGGGCGTGCCCGTCGAAGAGATCGACGAACTGCCCTATACCTGTGTCGGGTTGATCCACCCCCGCTTCACTCGCGGGGCCACGGGTGCTGACGGCAAGGCGGTGGCCTCCTGATGAGCGCGATCGTCGCCAGCGACCTCGACCGCACCCTGATCTATTCGGCCGCGGCCCTGGGCCTCGCCATGCCCGACGCCGAGGCCCCCCGGCTCCTGTGCGTCGAGACATATGAGCACAAGCCGCTGTCCTATATGACGGAGACGGCCGCCGGGCTGCTCGCCGAACTGGCCGGCACCACCACCTTTGTCCCGGCCACCACCCGCACCCGCGCGCAGTACGGCCGTATCCATCTCCCCGGACCGGCACCGGAGTTCGCCATCTGCGCCAATGGCGGCCATCTGCTCGTACGGGGTGAGTCGGACCGGGACTGGCAGCGCACCGTCGCCGGGCGGCTCGCCTCGCAGTGCGCACCCCTGGACGAGATCCGCGCGCACCTTGTCCGCACCGCCGACCCGGCCTGGCTGCTCAAGGAGCGCGTCGCCGAGGACCTCTTCGCCTATCTCGTCGTGGAGCGGCCGCTGCTGCCGGACACCTGGGTGAAGGACCTCGCAGGCTGGGCGGACGAACGCGGCTGGACCGTGTCCCTGCAGGGCCGCAAGATCTATGCCGTGCCGCAGCCGCTGACCAAGAGCGCAGCCGTGGCCGAGGTGGCCCGTCGTACCGGGGCGACCGAGGTCCTCGCGGCCGGTGATTCCCTGCTCGACGCCGATCTGCTGCTGGCCGCGGACCGCGGATGGCGTCCCGGACACGGCGAACTGGCGGACTCCGGCTGGCACGCCCCTCATGTCACGGCGCTCGACGAACGGGGTGTCGCCGCGGGCGAGGAAATCGTGCGGGCCTTCATCCGCGGCGCCGCATCCCCGCGCCGCGCCGACTGACCCGGGCGACGGCAAAGACCGCCACCGCCAGCGCAGCCGCCGCAAGGACCACCTTCGAATACACCTCCGCATAACCCGTCACCTCCTCCCACTTCTCGCCGAGCAGAAAGCCGGCGAGGACGAAGACCGCGTTCCAGATGAGGCTGCCGAGGGTGGTCAGGGCGAGGAAGACCGGTATCGGCATGCGCTCGATGCCGGCGGGTATCGAGATGAAGCTTCGAAAGAGGGGGATCATCCGGCCGAAGAACACCGCCTTCGTCTCGTGCCGCCGGAACCAGCGTTCCGTCCTCTCGATGTCCGCGACCCTGACCAGCGGCAGCCTCGTCGCGATCGCGACCGTACGTTCACGCCCGAGCGACGCGCCCACCCCGTACAGCGCCAAGGCGCCGATCACCGAACCGAGGGTCGTCCACGCGAGCGCGGACGCCAGATGCATACTGCCGCGGGCGGCGGCGAAGCCCGCCAGCGGCAGGATCACCTCGCTCGGCAGCGGCGGGAAGAGATTTTCCGCGGCGATCGCCACGCCCGCGCCGGGCGCGCCGAGTGTGTCCATGAGGCTGGTGATCCAGCCAGGTGCGGTGTTTCCGATGCTCTCGATCATGATTCAACGCTATGAATTCGCGCCTCGCGGCACATTGCGGTACACCGCACAAAAGACTGCGGTTTTCCGCAGTGCGCGGGGGTGTGCGGTGCGGCTAGCGTTTTGATCATGTTGGGAATGGCACGGCGCGGATTGCGCTTGGCGACAGGGCTGGTGCTCGGTACCGCGACGACGGCGGCCGAGTTCCCCTTCGTCGTGCTCTCCGGCCTCTCCTTGCTGCTCGTCCTCGCCTGGCCGGGTGGCCGCCGCGCGGTCCTCAAGCACGTGTTCGCCGTGGCGCGGCCCCTGACCGAGACCAATCGAAGCCGCCTCCGCGTCTATTTCGCCGCCGACACATCACACTCCTACACCCACCATCGCGCGCTCCAATATCTGTCCCTGCGCTGGGGATTGGGTCTGCTGGGTGCTCTCGTCCTGAGTGCGGCCCTGATCGGAGCGGCGTACGGCAGCGCCTGGATCTTCATCCTGCTGCTCGCCGAAGTCCACCGTCCCGGCACCCTCGCACTGTCGGCCGTCGGCGGCCTCTTCCTCCTCTTCCTCAGCCTGCAGGGCTCGTTCGGCGTCGCAGGGCTGGAGACCAAGCTGGCGCGGCATTTCCTGGGCCCCAGCCACCAAGAGGCGCTGGAGCGCCGCATCGAGCAACTGGCCACCAGCCGCGCCGGCGTCATCGCCGCGGTCAACGATGAGCGCCGCCGTATCGAACGCGATCTGCACGACGGGGTGCAGCAGCGGCTGGTGGCCCTGGGGGTGCTGCTCGGCCGCGCGCTGCGCAGCCAGGACGTGCAGCGCGCGGACCAACTCCTGCGCCAGGCCCACGAAGAGAGCAGCCAGGCCCTGACCGAGCTGCGCGAAGTGGCCTGGCGGGTCTATCCGACAGTGCTGGACGAAGCAGGGCTGCGAGCAGCCTTGGAAACGGTCGCCGAACGCTCGGCCATCTCCGTGCGCCTCGACTACACACTTGCCACCGAACCCGACACCGCCGTGGCAACGGTCGCCTACTTCGTCGTCTCCGAAGCCGTCACCAACGCCGTCAAGCATTCGGGTGCCGGGCTGATAACCGTCCGCGTCGCCCCTGGGGAGGACGGAGTGCTCGTGCATATCGAGGACGACGGATCGGGCGGCGCGGACTCTTCCGGCGGCGGCCTGTTCGGACTGGCCCGCCGAGTCGCCGCCCTCGACGGCCGGTTCCGGGTGGACAGCCCGGCCGGCGGACCGACCACCATCACCGTGGAGCTGCCGTGCGCGTAGTCCTTGCCGACGATTCGACCCTGCTGCGGGAGGGCCTGGTGCGCCTGCTCGCGGAGGAGGGGCACGAGGTGGCAGCCGCGGTCGGCGATGCCGGCCAGCTGATTGCCGTGCTGGAGCAGGCGGGGGAGAAGCAGGAGACGCCGGACGCCGTGGTGGTGGATGTCCGTATGCCTCCCACGCACACCGATGAAGGGCTGCGGACGGCCGTGCAGATCCGGGAACGCTGGCCCGACGTCGGTGTGCTGGTGCTCTCGCAGTATGTCGAGCGCCGCTATGCGACGGAGTTGCTGACCGACGACAGCGAGGGGGTGGGATATCTGCTCAAGGACCGGGTGGTCCAGGTGGACGAGTTCTTGGACGCGCTGGAACGGGTGGCTGCCGGCCAGGCGGCCTTCGACCCCGAAGTCGTACGGCAGTTGCTGACGCGCAGCCGTCGCTCGGACCCGCTGGGCACCCTCACCGCACGCGAGCGGGAGGTGCTGGGAGAGATGGCGCAGGGGCACATCAACGCGGCGATCGCTGTCCGGCTGCACATCTCGCAGAGCGCCGTGGAGAAACACATCAACGCGATCTTCGACAAGCTCGGTCTGACCGGCACCTCCGGATACTCACGCCGGGTTCTGGCGGTGTTGCGCTACTTGGGCACGTGAGACCGGGGGACGAGGCACGAGGGCAGGGAGGAGGCGCAAAGCAGCCAGTGAGGGCGGAGGCTCGGTTAGTCTCGCCGAGGCGGTCGGCCGCATCGTCCGGTGATCGGCCGAGACCGCAATCCTTGATCAAGAGGAGAGTCAGTGGTTGAGTCCAAGAGCACGCCGATCACGGCGGAGATGTACAAATACGTCCTCGCCCACAACCCCCCGTTGAACGCCGCGCAGCGGGACATCGTGGAACTCACACGCCAGCAGTTTCCCGAGGCGGCGGGGATGCAGTCGGCGGAGGAACAGGGGCCGCTGCTTGCGTTCCTGGTGCGGCTGATCGGGGCTCGGCATGTCGTCGAGGTGGGCACGTTCACCGGGTTTTCGGCGCTGTCCATGGCCCAGGCGCTGCCCGAGGACGGCACCCTGATCGCCTGCGATGTCTCCGAGGAGTGGACGGCCTACGGCCAGGAGGCATGGGCGAAGGCCGGTGTCGCGGACCGTATCCACCTGCGGATCGCACCCGCGTTGGAAACCCTGCGGGCGATGCCGACCGAACCGCATATCGATCTCGCCTATCTCGACGCGGACAAGGGCGGCTATATCGCCTACTGGGAAGAGCTGGTGCCCCGGATGCGGCCGGGGGGCCTGATCGTCGCGGACAACGTCCTGTACCGCGGGGAGGTTGCCGACCCGGCGGCGACCGGGTCGGCCCTGGCGATCAGGGCATTCAACGACCACGTCGTGGAGGACCCTCGCATGGAGGCGGTGATTCTCACGGTGGCGGACGGCGTGACACTGGCGCGCAAGAAGTAGCCGCCGAGGCCTCAGGTCGTGGTTTGGCCCGAGACCGTGGCGGCCCTCCGGGACGTGGCGGGGTCCCGGCGGGCCCTAGCCGCAGCAACCGCCTCCGCAGCAGCCGCCGCCCCCGCCGCCCCCGCCGCCCCCGCTTTTCGGGGCGGGAGCGGTTGCGGAGCCGCCAACGGCGACCGTGGAGAGGAGCTTCACGGTGTCCTCGTGACCGTCGGGGCAGACGGCAGGGGCGGAGGACTCGGCCATCGGCCGGTTCAGCTCGAAGGTGGAGCCGCAGGGGCGGCACCGGTATTCGTAACGAGGCATGGACACAGATTAGCCGTGGCGCCGCTCAGCGGACGACGGTGCCGGGCGGCGCGCCCAGCATGCCGAGCTCCGAACGGGTCGGCGCGCCCTCCCAGTCGCCGGGGGACGCGACGGCGAACGCGCCGGTGGTGACGGCGCGCTCCAGGCACCCGGCCAGCTCTTCACCGTCCAGCAGCGCCGACAGATAGCCCGCCACGAAGGCATCGCCGGCCCCCACGGCATCGACGGCTCGTACTGGCGTGGCGGGCCGGTGCAGGGAGCCGCCGTGGGTGAAGGCCGTTGCCCCGTCCGCGCCGAGTTTGACCACGATCTCGCCGACACCCAGATCCAGCAGGAGCTTGGCCTGCGACACGATGGTGGCGGCAGAGCCGCCGGCGGTTTCCCCGAGTGGGAGGGGAGCGGTGTCCCCTTCCGCGCCGCCCCGCGCCGACGTAGCGGCCGCGGGAGCTCCCACCTGCTCCGACCCGGGACGGGCCGCCCCTTCGTCGGCTACCTGCGGCCTCTGCGTCCCCTGCATCACCTGCATCCCGTCGGCTCCCTGGGCCGCCTCAGCCGCCCGGGTCCCTTCGGCGCTTTGGGCTCCCTCGACGTCTCCGGTACCTGGAGCCCCCTCGCCCCCTTGGGCCCCGCCCGGCACGCCCTCCGCACCCGCCCCGTCCGGCAGGCACAGCGGAAGCTCGTCATCGGAGGCGATCAGGACATCCACGGAGGGAATCCACTCGCGTAGGACCGCGGCGGCCTCCTCGGCGGTCCACAGCCGAGCCCGGAAGTTGACATCGAGGCAGACCAAGGAGCCGTGCTCGCGGGCCAGTTGGAGACACCGCAGAGCCGCTGAGCGAGCCGTGGGGCCCAGGGACGGGGTGATGCCCGTCAGGTGCAGGACGCGGGGCGGGGCCGCGCAGAAGGCGCGCTCGACGATGTCTGCCGTGACCCGCGAGCCGGCCGATCCCGCACGGTAGTAGTGCACCCGGGTGACCTCGGGCAGTCGCGGCTCGAAGAGGAGCAGCCCGGTCGGGGCACCGGGGTCGGTCGAGGCACCGGAGACCTCGACGCCCTCGGCGCGCAGCGTACGCAGCACCAGTTGGCCGGCCTCGTCCTCGCCGACCGCGCCCGCCCAGCGGACGTCGTGCCCGAGCCGCGCCAGCCCGATCGCGACATTGCTTTCCGCTCCGGCGATGGAGACCTGCACCGTGCCGCCGAGCTTCAGCGGGCCGCTGCCGCGTAGCGCGACCATGGTCTCGCCGAAGGTGAAGACGTCCGGGCGGCCCGGTTGCCGGGGAACCCGTGGACGGCCGGGGTCGGCCCCGGGGTGGGCAGCGGCGCCGCCCCGCTGCGCCTCCTCGTCCCCCGAAGTCGGCTGCGTCATCGTGCGCACACCGCCCTGAACTCCGCCGCGCGCTTGCGCAGCCCGTCCAGATCGCCGCCGTCCGCCGCGTCTCCGACCAGCGGCGAGCCGACGCCCACCGCCACCGCCCCGGCGGCGAAGTACGCCTGCGCAGCGGCCGCGTCCACGCCTCCGACCGGCACGAACGGCAGCTCGGGGAAGGGAGCGCGCAGCGCCTGCAGATACGAGGGCCCGCCGACCGACGCCGGGAACAGCTTCAGGGCCGAGACGCCCAGCGCGTCGGCCGCGATCACCTCGGACGGCGTCATCACCCCGGCGAGCGTCGCCAGCCCCTGGCGCACGGACTCCTCCAGACCGGCCCCCAGACCGGGCGTGACGATGAGATTCGCCCCGGCCTCGGCGGCGCGCCGGGCGTCGGATGCGGTCAGGACGGTGCCGGCGCCGAGCCAGGCCGCGTCGCCGAGCTCGGCACGCGCCCTTCGGATCACGGTGAGGGCGTCCTTTCCGCTGAGCGAGATCTCGATCAGCGGAAGGTCCGCTTCCGCAAGCGCCATGACCGTACGGAAGGACGCCTCCGCATCTCTGCCCCGGATGATGGCGACCAGCCGCTCGGTCCGGAGCGCTGTGCTGAAGTCCATGGCGTTTCCTGCTTTCTCCTGCACCCCGCCGCGTGCGTCTGCGCGGCTGGGTCGGTCGGGCGCGCGGGTGACACCTTCGATTATTCCGGGCCGGACTGACGGATGTGCGGGGTGTGCAGCCTGGGACGGTCCTGGAGCTGTGGGGTGACCTGTGTGTTCGTCGCCGGCCACGAGCCCCCGGTACCCGATCTCAGCGCAGCGGGGTCCTGGTACCGGGGCAGCGGAGGTCACCGCCAACGGGTTCCCCATGCCCGGGTTCCCCGTAGGGGCCCGGTGCCGGTACCCGTCACCACTCGGCGAACGCCCCGTCCTCGTGCCGCCACACGGGGTTCCGCCAGGCGTGGCCCCGCTCATCCGCCGCCCGCACCGCGGCCTCGTCCACCTCCACACCGAGCCCGGGGCGGTCGGTCCGCAGCAGTGCCCCGCCGTGGAAGCGGAACGGCTCCGGATCCACCACGTAGTCCAGCAGCTCGGCGTCCTGGTTGTAGTGGATCCCGATGGACTGCTCCTGGATGAGGAAGTTCGGGGTGGTGAAGGCGACTTGCAGGCTGGCGGCGAGTGCGACCGGACCGAGCGGGCAGTGCGGGGCGAGCTGTGCCCCGTACACCTCCGCGAGGGCGGCGATCCGACGCAGCTCGGAGATCCCGCCCGCATGCGAGATATCGGGTTGGAGGATCGCGACGCCGGCTTGGAGGGGATCCAGGAACTCTCGCCGGGTGAAGAGACGTTCACCGAGTGCGAGGGGGATGTTGGAGGCGTTGACGAGATCAGGGAGGGTTTGCATGTAGTCGGAGAGGACCGGCTCCTCGACGAACATCGGTGCGTAGTCGGCGAGCAGGGGGAGGAGCCTGCGGGCGTTGGCGGGCGAGACCCGGCCGTGGAAGTCGAGGCCGAAGTCCCGTTCCTCGCCCAGTACTTCGCGTGCGGTCTCGGCGCGCAACAGGCATTGGCGTACCTCGGCGCGGGTCGCCACCGGCGTCATCCGGCCGCAGCTGTTCATCTTGACGGCGGTGAAGCCCGCCTCGACCTGCGCGGTGACCGCGTCGCGGATGGCATGCGGCTCGTCGCCGCCGACCCATGCGTATGCGCGGATCTTCTCGCGGACCGGCCCGCCCAGCAGCTGGTGGACCGGGACACCGTGCCGCTTCCCCTTGATGTCCCACAACGCCTGGTCCAGGCCGGCGACGGCCGACGACAGGACGGGCCCACCGCGGTAGAAGCCGCCTTTGGTCATGACCTGCCAGTGGTCCTCGATACGGGCCGGATCCTGGCCGACAAGGTACTCGGACAGCACCTCCACCGCGGCCCGGACCGGCTCGGCCCGCCCCTCGACCACCGGCTCACCCCAGCCGACGAGGCCCTCATCGGTCTCCACCCGTACGAACATCCAGCGTGGTGGGGCGAGGAACGTCTCGATGCGGCTGATCTTCATGGACCGGTCCGTCCTTTCGGCGCGGGGTGTGGGGTGTGGGGTGTGGGGTGCGGAGTGTGGCGTGTGGCAGGTCGTGTGCGGTGTGCGGTGTGCGGTGTGCGGTGTGCGGGATGTGGTGTGCGGTGTACGGGGACCGTGCGGCGACGTGGCGTCCGGCCCGTGCGCGGTGTTCTGCCCACCCATGATCGCGATAACCGGTGCTGCGCCGCCTACGGGTGTGCTCCGCCTCCCGGGGGGGACCGTGTCCCACGGCCGCCCGCGCTCCCGCGCACTCACCCGCCCCATCGGTGCACCGGCCCGTACCGGTGCACCGGTCCCTACCGACGCACCGCCCCCTACGGATGCTCCCGCGCCGACAAATCAAGCAGTTCGAGCATCGCCATATAAGCCCCGTCGACATCCCGGTTCCGTACGGCCTCGACGACCGCGGCGTGGACCGCGTGCGGGGGCTCGAACGCGCCGTCCGCGGCGAGCACCGCCCGGTCGCGCTGGACGAGTACCGGCACGATCACCCGGTGCATCTGCGCGTAGAAGCGGTTGTTCGACGCGACCAGCATCGCCGTGTGGAACGACGCATCGGCGCGTACGAGCAGTACCGGATCGTTGCCGGTCGCGGCCATCGCTCTGAGCGCGGCGTCCAGCGCCGCCAGATCGTCGTCCGTACGGCGCTCCGCGGCGAGCGCGGCCGCCGCGGGCTCGATGGAACGGCGCAGTTCGAGCACATCGGCGAAGAAGTCGGACGAGACGCCGGCCGCGAGCTTCCAGCGCAGTACGTCCGCGTCCAGGAGGTTCCAGTCCTCCCGGGGGCGGACGAACGTGCCACGCTTCTTGTCGGTATCGAGGAGGCCTTTGGTGGTCAGCACCTTGATCGCCTCACGCAGCACGGTCTGGCTCACGTCCAGCTCAGCCATCACCTCCGGCACGACGAGGCTGTCGCCCTCACCGTAAGCGCCCTTGAAGATCCGCTTGGCGAGCGCTTCGACCGCCTCATGGTGAACCCCGTGCCCCATGGAGGAGGCGTGGCCCGAACGGCTCATCGTGTGCTCCCTGCTCCCTGCGTCCGCCGAGCTGCCACCCCTGCCCGCGCCGAGCCGCTCAGCCGCGGTGTTCCACGCAGCCACTACGGGTGACCAGCCCGGTCCGGTCCCGTCCCGTCCGGCCCACCGCTCAACCGGCCGCCTCCGCCGCACCGAACCCGCCGGGTCCGGCGGCGGTCGCCGACGCCGTCCACCCCACCGTCCCCCTACCGCCATCCCCGCCCCAGCCGTCAGGGCGTACCGAGCACCCCAATCCCCATCCCACCTCGGTACGCCCTGACGTCTCCTCGCCCCCGCTCAGGGCCCCTTGCCGCTGGTTCCGGTGCCCGTGCTGGTGCCGGCGCCGGTGCCGGCGGCAGTACCCGTACCGGTGCGGGATCTGCTCCCGCTGGTGCCGGCGCCGATCGAGCCGCGCCCGGCATGCGAGGCGCCTTGCATCTTGACCCGCGCCGCCTGCCGTGCGGCCGTCATGCCGGAGACGGGGCGCAGCTGTCCGCGGTCGAAGCGCTGTGCTTCGTCCGGGTGCCGGGCGCGCCAGTACGGGTTGTCGTGCGTGAGGCCGCCGCTGACCCGTCCGTACATCCCGAAGACCAGCAGCATCAGTCCGACCACGAAGCTGAAGAGGACGTTCTGGAGCTGGAAGGCGAGGAAGTTCGCGTCGGTCTGCAGCAGTGCCAGATTCACAAAGCCGCTCAGGAGGAAGAGGCCGCCGAATACGATGTTGAGGGTCGAGGCGAGATTCCCGCCGATCACCATGCCGGCGACGAGGATCGCGCCGACGACGATCGAGAGGACGCTCAGGGCGCCATTGGTGTTCAGCCCGGCAACGGTGTCGCCGCCGGTGTCGAAGAAGCCGATGTGGTGGATCAGCCCGAGGACGCCGAAGGCGACCAACACCAAGCCCATCAGCCCCGCGCCGATGCGGTAGACCTTGCTGAGCCGGTGGTCCACGGGCAGATGCTCATCGAGCCGCGTGTGGTGCGTCTTCACCCGGTGGAATGGGCTCGAGGGCCCGTGCAGGGTCTGGCCAGTAGCCCCAGTAGCCATCTCCGGCCTCCTTCGCGCAGGTGTGCCGCCTGGGCCGTACTTCCCTCCAGGATCCGCCCACGCGGAACATCACGCCATTGCGCCGGGCGCCGAGCACGTACGCCGTAATCCGAGCGCGGTGGCCACCGGCCCGCGGATTCTCAGCCGCCGCCCTGAGCCTCGGTTGCCGCCCTGAGCCTCAGCCGTAGCCGGTAGCCCGTAGCCTCAGCCGCCGCCGGCGCCGCCCCTGGCCCCGCGGATCTCCTGCACCACCCGGGCCGCCGTCTCCCGTACCGCCTCGGTTTCCGTCAGGAAATGCCACCAGTCCGGATGCCGCCCCTCCAGGCCCGCGACCGCACGGTCCAGCCGCGCCACCGCATCGTCCAGGGGGCCGGCATGCCGCGGATCGGGAGTGCTGCGCCCCGTCATCGCCAGCCGCTGCGCATCCCGGATCGCGAAGCGCGTCCGTTCGACCTCCTTCTGCCGGTCGAAAGACACCGCATCGAGCCGCTGCAGTCGGTCACCGGCCGCCGAGACCGCCTCGTCGGTGCCGCCCAACAGCGCCCGGACGGTCGCCAGCAGGCTCGTGGCATCCGCCCAGCGCTGCTCGTCACGTGCCTGCTGCGCCTCACGCAGCTTGGCCTCGGCCTGCTGGACGGACTGCGTGGCCTGTTCCGGTACCTGCTGGAGGTCCTGCCAGCATGCCGCGCTGTACCGCCGCCGCAGCTCACTGAGGACCGGGTCGACCTTCCCTGCACGCGTCGTGATCGCCTGTGCCCGGGTCCGCAACGACACCAGCCGTTTGTCGATCTCCGCGGCCGTCCCCGGCAGCCGCTCGGCCTCGGTCCGTACGCCCTCGGCCTTGCGCAGCACGTCGTCGGCGCGTCGGATCGTCTCCTGTACGCCATGCTGCCCGGCGCCCTGGTTGAGCTTGGTCAGCTCGGGGCCGAGCGCCGCCAGCCGGGTCGCGAGATCATCGGCCCGCAGACCCTGCGCACGGACCGCGTCCAGCGCATTGCTCGCCGCCAGCAGAGCCTGCCGCGCCCGCTCCACGGCGGGGGCCAGCCGTGCCAGCTGTGTCTCGGCGGTCTGCAGCAGCGGCCCGAGCCCTTGCGCGAAGCGCTCGAGCTCGCCCTTGACGCGATCCAGCTCCTCCTTGGCGCGCGTCAGATCGGCTCGCGCCCGTGTCGCCGCGGCGCCGTCCAGATCGTCACGGTCCAGATCGTGGGAGTCGACCGCGGTGATGTACCGCTGACTCACCTCGTCGATCCGCCGGCCGAAGTTCTCATAATCCTCTGCGGCCTTCCGCGCGGCCGGCGAATTGTCGACCGCGGTGATCGCCTCTATGGAGATCCGCAGGTCACGGTGTGCGGTGTCCAGCTCGTAGAACGCCGCCGCCGCGGCATCCTTTGCCGCCTGCGCATCGGCCCGCTGACTCTCCCCGCGCCCGAACCAGCGACGGGTCCCCCCACCCGCGAACGACATCGGCACCATCGCCACCAACAACGGCAACGGCAGCAACATGAGACCCACCACGTCCCGGAGCGGACCCCCACGGACGCGACGGCGTTCTCGCTGCTCATGCGGCTGCGTCTTTGTCGCCGTCACTTCCCTCTCCCGATCGGATCGCCCCAGAACCGAATGTCATTCTCCCACTCACCGGAAACGAACACACCGGCCGGTAAGTTCGCACTTCGAGCACTGGTTTGCAGTTCATCCCAGGAGGCAAGGTAGTCTGTCGGCTCGGCCAGGGCGCATAGCTCAGCGGTAGAGCGCTGCTCTTACAAAGCAGATGTCGGCGGTTCAAATCCGTCTGTGCCCACCAGTCAAAAGACCCCCTACTGATCATGGTAGGGGGTCTTTGACATCTGGAATTGACGTCAACGGCACTGGTCGGCCGGCAGTGGGCCGCCGCTTCAAAAGCCGGTCCATGTGACTCACCGCCTCACGCTGCGTGTCCTGCACGACGCGCGCGTACGTTTTCATCCACCACGTGCGCGTACGTGTTCATCGTGAGGGCGATCTGGCGGTGTCCCAAGATCTCCCTCACCGCTCGGGGAGCGACGCCGGCCGCGGTGAGCAGCGTGGCGCAGCCGTGCCGGGCGTCGTGCAAGCGGATCACCCGAATCCCCGCGTTCTTCGCAGCACCCGGATCTCCCGCTTATCAAGATCCACATCTCCCCAGCGGAGAGCGGTGATCACACCGCGGCGGAAGCCGAGCGCAAGGGCGAGCACGAAAGCCGCATACAGCGGGTCGCGCCGGGAGGCCGAGAGGAACGCCACGTCTCGTCCAGCGACCACGGCGAGAGATCGCGGGACTCCGGCGACGGCGGCTCGACGAGCGTGGCGACGTTCCGGGCGATCAGCTCGTCCCGGCAGGCCGCCATGAGCGCAGTACGCGGTACCCGGTGAGACTCCGCATTGGCACCAGGTAGAGCCGTACGTGGCTCCCTCTTTCCCCTTGTGGCGTTTGGAGTTGATCGCGAAGACACCAGCTGCTTCAACACGGCATCCCCGGGGCGGGGGCGACGCTCCTGCCTTCGGCCCGCTCCGCCCCCGGCTCCGTGCCACCACTCGTGAGTTGGCGGCCGGGGAGGGCGGGGCCGGGCGCCGCGCACTGCCGCACCGGCATGAGGGGGCGGACGGAGTTCCGCGTCAGCCCCGGCCGAGGACGCAGAACTCGTTGCCTGCCGGGTCGGCCAGGACGACCCAGGAGACGTCACCCTGACCCACGTCGGCCCGTTTCGCGCCGAGGCCTTCGAGCCGGGCGACCTCCCTCGCCTGATCCTCGACGGGGTCGGACATCAGGTCGAGATGGACGCGGTTCCATACGACCTCGTCGTCGGGCGTGCGGCGGAACTCCAGGTACGGCCCGACGCCCTTGACGGAGCGCAGCAGGGCGCGGTCGTCGGTCAGCTCGTGGACGGTCCAGTCGATCGCCTCGCCCCAGAACCGGACCATGGCCCGTGGGTCGGCGCAGTCGACGACCACGGCGGCTATCGGCCCGGTGTCCCGGTAGAGCTCCCGGGGCTCCAGGACGCTGAACACGTTGCCTTCCGGGTCGGCCATCACCGTCCACGGCACGTCTCCCTGGCCCACATCGGCGGGCGTCGCCCCGAGCTCCTTCAGACGTGCGACCAACTCCGCCTGATGGGCGTCGGAGGTGGTGGCGAGCTCGATGTGCACGCGGCACTTCACCATCTCCGGGTCCGGGACGCGGACGAGATCGATGCAGACGGCGGACGGGTCCGGCCAGTCGAAGCCCACAGGTTCCAGATTGGTGACGCCGGGCCCTTCGCTGGAAACACCCCAGCCGAGCACCTCTGCCCAGAACTGGCCGAGCGCCGAGTCGTCCCGGGCCTTGAAGTTCACCTGAACAAGTTGCAGCGTCATGCCGCATACGTTAGGTGATCCCCCATCGGGCAGGCGTGCCAATTCAAGTGACGGGAGCCTGCGCTTCTTCCTCCATCGCACACATCCGCCCTGAGCCAAGGCGCTCTGTAGCGCGGCCATTTGCGCTGTGAACGTTGGGGCCATCAGGGTTAGGGGGACACTGAGCGTATGGCCCTACCCCAAACGCATCATTGCTCGGCCTGCTCGGACGGTGCCGCGCCGGGCACAGCCCTTCACGAAGACCTCGTCGTCGGAGCGCCGTTGTCCATGGAGGATCTCACCGACGCGCAGCGCCTCGACCGGTTCGCCCGCAAGTATGCCCACGACGGTTGCGAGGTCAGAGAGGTCCGGCGGGTCCCGCACGACTGCTCGAGCGGCTACGCCTGGTCCGTCCGCTTCACCGAGAGTCTCTGACAAGTTGATCACCGAGCAGCTCCGGGAAGGTGTGTGCGAGGAGGAGCCCCGACCCGATGGACATCGAGCTTCGCCTAGCGGGACGGCGACGCCTCGGCCTGTCTGAGCGGGGGCTTCCCCGTTCGCGGACCGACATCCACCGCTGACCTCAACGACGGCGGACAGTCGCGGAAGTGGACGTCCGAGGACAGCCGGTCCGACGGGCGCTCCGCAGGCCAAGATCAGCTCCGCGCTCGAACCTGCAAAGCGGATGTCGGCGGTTCAAATCCGTCTGTGCCACTCACTGCGCAGAACGACAAAGGCCCAGGTCATCCGATGTGAAATCGGATTCCTGGGCCTTTGTCGTTCTCTGCCTCGGGCGTCGTGCGACAGGGGCTGTGCCACTTACGTGCCGGATGGTCCGTCCGGGCCGCCGCGGTCCCGCTTCGACCACCGGGTCTGCTCGTGGACATGATCGGTAGTCGCTTGATCACGACCGTTGGCCAGGGGCTGGTAGACGTCCGTCCGTCTCGCCCCGCCCTCCGGTCTACTGAGGCGGCTGAGGCGACGACAGGATCTGGAGCACCGCATTCAGTGGCTCCGGCGACGAGGAGAACTCGCCGAGGAAGGGAAATGCCAGTTCTGTGACGAGGAACAGGTTGGCGGCAACGAGGACGCTCACCGCCCCGACCATCCCGTAGTGCATCTGGGCCTGCTCGGAGCCGAAGGCGACGGCGAACGCAAGGACCAGTGCACTGTTCAGAACGATCACCATCCACAAGGACGGGGGCGGGCCGGTGTTGGTGCGTGCCGCAAGCAGCCGTTCGGTGCGTGCGTCACTCAATTCCCTCAGGGACGCGAGCGAGCTGGTGAGGAAGGCTTGTTGGGTGTCGTTGCGCGGCTTGATGTCCTCGTACGTGCGGTACAGGCGGTTCAGCGCGTTCTCGGCCTCGGGTGTGGTGCGGCCGCCCGAGGCGTTGGACCACTCGGCCGTCGCTGCGTGTCCGTAGTCCAACAGGCTCTGCCGGATCCGTGCGCTGTCGGCCGTGCCGAACGCATTGAGGCCCCTCGCCAGCTGCACCGCCGCGGCGCCCTCGGCCCGCGTCGTCTGGTCTGCCGAGTTCACCTGGCCCCAGAGCACGAGGACCATGAAGCCGATGAGGAACCCGTAGACAAGACCGACGACGGGAAATACGAAGACGGCGACTTCGTTGTGCCTGCCCTGCTTGAGGCGAGGGAACCGGTGCCGGACAAAGGCCTGGATGATCGCTGTCCCGCCGGTGATACCGACGATGAGCCCTGCCAGCAGCGCCAAGGGCGGGACGTTGATCAAGATCCAACGGGCCACTGCTCCACGCTCCTGAAGTACCCGACACACGCCACCACCGGCGCGGTGGCCAACGAATGCGCCGGGCTGCGGACACGCTCGGCTTCAAGGCTTCGGGACTTCAGGGCTTGGGGGCTTCGGCCAGAGCCGGTCGCGCGTGATCGCCATCCGCCCGGTACGGGGGCGGGGCGGGGCGTGCCGGGACGCATCGGGAGCCACACGTGCCGGCCGTCCGCGGTCAACGGTCCGGGCCGGGCAGCGAAGGGCTCGCATCTGCCTGCCGGCGGCTGCCCGTTGGAACGGCCGGGTGTCACGCTCCGGTGCGTGCGGTCGCGTGCACCGCGGCCCTGATGAGGCCGGGGTGCGGGGAGATGGCCATGCTGTTGACGAAGACCGTGGGTGTGCCTGCGACGCCGTGCTCGACCGCCCACGCGGTCACATAGGGCGGCCAGTCGAGATGGACACCGCCGTGCACACATGCAGCGAAGGTCGCCTCGGTCATCCCGACCCCGGCGCCGATGTCGACGAGCTGCTGGTCGTCGAGGCCGACACCGCCCTCGGGTGGCTGGTCGGCAAAGAGCGCCCTGACGTAATCGCGGAACCTCCCGCTGTCGGCGGCGCAGCCCGCGGCGGCCGATGCCCTGGTCGAGTAGCGAGTGGTCGACATGGCATCGAGGAACGCCAGGGGATGGAAGATGATCGTGATCAGGTTCTCGGCGACCAGCTGGTCCAGGACCGGCCCCGAAACCTCCTCGAAGTGTCGGCAGAAGGGGCACTGGAAGTCGATGTAGACGTCGACGTCGACCGGCCCCTCGCCGACCATGACGCCGTCGCCCTCCTCATTCGCGCCGGCCGGGACGCGGGCCGGCCGGGACACCGCTTTGGCGCGCATACGGCCCTCCTCGCCTCATAGCAGTGACGGGCACGTCGCCGGGCGGGCGATTCGCGCCCGGTCCCTGTCTCTCAACCGTAGGCACACCACGGGCGAGCACGCGCCTTGAGGACGACGGTGCACGTCACCCGGGCTGCACGAAGCGGCTGCAGATCCCTGTGCATGCCTTCGACGGGCGGTGCCGCCCTGCGGACTGTCTGTGGACACGCAAGCCACCGGGGCGGGCCGAACCCCGCCATGACCTGGGCATCAGCACCGACGGCACGGGCCGTCTCCGGAGCCGTGTGTGGCCTCGTCATGCCGCAGCGTGGATCGTCAGGCGGAGGAGCGTCTTCGCTCTCGTGCCGGAACCGTGCCTCCGGTGGGTCAGTCCGCGGCTCCCTATCCGATCGGATAGCCCTGCGCGAACGTCCAGCGGTGGGGCGGATACGTCGCCTCGACGAGCTCCAGAGGGTGATCCTGCAGGTCATGGACGAGGTGATGCACGATCAGCACCGCCGATCCCGGTGCCAGCTCCAGGCCGGCCGTCTCCTCTTCGGTGGCGGGGCGAGCGCACATACGGTCCTCGGCGTAGCTTCCCTGGCGTCCCGTCATGTGCTCGACGTACGTCAGCGTCCCCTCCTGGATCCGTTCGGGATCCCGGAGCTTCGGCGCGCGGTCGCCCACGTCGGGGCCGAACCAGGAGGTGGAGAGGGTGATCGGCCCGGAGTCGTTCTTGGTGACCCGTCGACGGTGCACCGCACGGGTGCCGGGCGCCAGGTTCAGCGACGTCGCCACGTGGTCCGGCGCCTCCGCCCAGCCCGCCGACATGATCACCGCGTGCTCGCCCGGTGGACAGGTCCTTCCGGTCCGGTCGGCGCGGCCGTGCAGCTCACGGGCGCGGCGACGGACCGGCAGGCCCCGCACGTACGTCCCCGACCCCTGGCGCTTCTCGACCAGCCCCTGGTGCCTCAAGGCCTCCAGTGACCGTGCGGCCGTCGGACGCGACACACCCCAGTCCGCCGCCAGTTGGCGTTCCGAGGGCACTTCGCCGCCGGGCCGCAGGTCGCCCCGCAGGATCTGGTCGCGGAGGTGGTGCGCGATCTGAAGGTACTTGGGCCGGCTCTCCTCGATCTTCGGCATCCGTTCCCCCTGGCCAAGTGGCTATTACCACTGGCCACTATAGAGCGAGTGGCCAGCACGGCAGCCCGTACGCTGACGCACGTGGCGCGCTTGATCGTGGCAGCGGGCGGTGGCGGTGACGCTGTGGCCGCCGCGATGCTGGATGCCGCTCTCCATGGCGGCGAGGCTCCGGCGGTGGTGCTCACCTACGCGTGGGACCGCCTCCTGGTCGACCCCGTTCCGGGCCCCAGGGGACCGGCCAACTTCACCGGCCTCCGCCCCCTCACCCGAAGCGTCCAGGCCGTCCCCGCCGACGCACAACCGATCGCTCCGGCGGGCTCCACGCTTCCCCGGCTGGCTGCGGAGCTCCCGCAGACCTTCGCGCTCATCGACCCGCACCACGGCGCCGAGGGGATCATCCGCCAGCTCGAAGAGCTCGTCCAGCACCTGGAGCCGGACTCCGTCGACCTCCTGGACGTGGGCGGCGACATCCTCGCGCGGGGCGACGAGCCCACGCTCCGCAGCCCCGTCGCCGACGCGCTCACCCTCGCGGCGTGCTGCGAACTCAACTTCCCCGTACGGCTCCTGGTCGCCGGCCCCGGCCTCGACGGTGAACTCCCCGCCGACGCCCTGCGCGACTGCATGGGACCCGTGGTCCTGGCGCTCACCGCCGAGCACGTCCAGCCGGTCAGCTCCGTACTGGAGTGGCACCCTTCCGAGGCAACGGCGATGCTGGCCGCCACGGCGCGAGGCGCCCGAGGCGTCTGTGAAGTGAGGGAGGGCGGCCCACCGGTCCCGCTCACCGACGAGGGTCCCACCGTGCATGCGGCAGACCTCGACGAAGCCCTCAGCCGTAACCAGCTCGCCCGCGCCATCCTCGCCACGGAGAACCTGCATCAGGTCGAGCGGTACAGCCGCGAGATCTGCGGGTTCTCCGAGATCGACCACGAACGTAGCGAGGTCGGCCGGCTGGGCAGCCGCCCCCCCCGGACGCTCGACCCGGAAGCCGTACTCCGCCGGCTCGACGAGTTCGAGCGCGATGCGAGGGGCCGCGGCATCACGCACACCACATTCCGCCGGCTCACCGAGGCGCTCGGCCTCAGCGGCAGACAGCGCGAGAACCTCAGGGCAGTTCTGCTCCGCAGTCGCCCGGAGCAGTACCGGGCCCCGCTGTGGCACATCGCGTCCGGAGCCTTTGGGTGACGGCCTTCGCCCCGGAGTTTTTTGGGGTGAGGGCTTTCGCCCCGGAGTTTTTTGGGGTGAGGGCTTTCTTCGTCCGATCAAGGCTCGCTGCGCCGGCTGCCCAGCCGGTGTGCGCCGGCCGCGCGTGTGATCAGGGGGCGGACGCGAGGTCGATGAGGAAGGGGCGGCCCGGCGTGTCCGGCTTCCATCCCTGCCGGAGTGCGGAGCGGATGCCGTGCGCCACTGCGGCGGGGCGGACCGCGGTGGCGGGGGCGCCCATCCAGTTGCCCGGGTGGGCGTGTGGCATGCGGAGCACGGCGACGGAGCCTGGAGTGTGGCCGAGTACCACCGCCACACTCAAGTGGGCCTGGCAGATGCCCTGGCTGTAGGTGGGCTTACGGCGGACGGACCATCGGTAGTCGACACCGTCCACCGTGATGGGCCGGGAGCCCTTCTTCGGAATGGCCATGTCCCACCTCCTGCCGCTTGCGGCCGTCACAGCTGACACTGCCAGATGGCCTCGACGTCGTGGTACCGCAATGGACCGAGGCGATCGTGGGTGCGGCCGCACCATGCGTGAAGGGAGCGGCCCGCACCGTGCGTGAAGGGAGCGGCCCGCACCGTGCGGAAATGCGCCTCCTGGCGGCTCTGGTCGAGCCTGTTGCCTGTTGCCTGTTGCCTGTTGCCTGTTGCTTGTCGTCCGGGCCCCTAGACCTCGGTTTCCGAAAGCTGGTGGATGAGGTGGTCGGCGAATGCGCTGACCACGGCGGGGAGTTGACGGCCTGCCATGGCCTGGATCTGGATGGTGCGCAGATGCATTTCCGGGTTGAGAATGCTGATGGATTTCAGGCCTTCGATGCGCAGGCGCTCGTGCACGCTGATGTGGCCGGTCAGCGAGACGGCATTCGCCTCTTTGACGAAGGTCGACAGGGCGCTGGAACTGGAGCTGACCAGGAGTGGTTCGAAGGTGATTCCCTCGATGGAGCAGCAGAGGTCGAAGAGCCGTCTGTTCGTTGTGCCTTCTTCGGTGAGGGCGACCGGGTAGGGGAGGAGGTCGTGGAGGTGGATTTCGTCTCGCTGGGCCAGTGGGTGATCGGATCTGACCAGGGCTTGGATCGGGGCGCGCTGGGCGTGTATGACGCGGACCTCGGGAATAGGGGCAAGGCTGAAGGTGACTGCCAGGTCGACCGAGCCGTCCTGGACCTTTCGGGTGGCCAACGAGGGGGAGACCACGGGCAGTTGGAAGGTGGTGCCCGGGTGTTCTTTACGGAAGGCGGCCATGGCGTGCGGGAGGAATTCCTGCGAGGCGCCCTGTGAACTGGCCACACGGACGACACTTCCCAGTCGGCCGCGGCCGCGGATATCCGCGAGCACCTGATCGGTTTCCAATGAAGCGCGGCGCGCATAGGCGGCGAGCAGGGCGCCGGCCTCGCTCGGCACCATTCCGCGGGGTCGGCGCTCAAAGAGCGGTACGCCGATTTCCTGCTCCAGTTTGCCGATCTGCCGGCTGATGGCCGAGCCGGCAACCAGTAGCCGCCTGGATGCCTCGTTGACCGAGCCGGTGCGAACCACTTCGAGAAAGTACTCAAGAGCCGGACTGTTCAACATGGCACCAGCTTAGGCAGCTATTGCATTTCAAGCAATGGATTGCTCCATAAATTGCGATTGTGCGAATGGTCGGCCCCTGTCTACCTTCTGCATATGCCCTGCGGGCTCACCCGGCCGGGCGGACCGCACAACGGAGCGGCGCCCCCACTGCGGCGCCCGCGTCAGCGGTCGCCCAGGGTCTCTTGGTCGCTCAGGTGTGCATCCTCCCCGCAGGCAGCAGAGGCAGGGGAAGGCGATGAATGCGACAACCCCCAGGGAATTCACCGGCTCGCGCGTGACGCCGCACCGGGAAGCGGAATTCCGCTGTCCGCTGCCGCATGTCCCGGAGGCTGCCGGCTTGGTGCGCCGCCGGGCGCACTCGGTCCTGACCGGCTGGAATCTGCCTCCCGACACCATTGAGGACGCGGTTTTGGTGATCTCGGAGCTGGTCACCAACGCGGTCACCCATGCCCTCCCTCCGGTCGTGCTGCAGCTGTCCAGGACGGGGGGCGAGAGGCCCTGTGCCCTGCGCATCGAGGTCACCGATGCGGGGCCCGCGGCGGACGCCCGGCGGCCGGTCGACGGCCGGCAGTCCGAGGAGCACGGCCGGGGGAGCGGCATCGTCACCGCTCTGTCCGTCCGGCGCGGCGTCCGCGTCCACCGCGGCTGGATCACGAGATGGGCGGATCTCGGGGCGGCATGAGGGGCGTTTCCCGGCGTTGCCGTATAGGCAATCAGGCGTTCTGGAAGTTGCGATTGTGTGAACGATGCGGGAGCTCTAACGTCATCGCTCAACGCGTCCACGAGTCCCCGTCCTCCGCTTCGGACTCACCCATCGGCGGTTCCACCCTGCGCGACAGTTCGTCTGATCGATCCGAGGGAGTATCACTCATGACGACCGCTAGAGAGACAGGTCAGATGATCGCCGAGAAGCCCGTCAGTAAAAGCCGCGCGAGGCGTGCCGTGGTCGCGGCCACCGCGGGAAACACGCTCGAATGGTTCGACCTGACCACCTACGGGTTCTTCGCGGGTTCGATCTCCAAGGCGTTCTTCCCGGTCAGCGACCCGACGGTTTCCCTGACGCTCGCCTTCGGCACGTTCGGGGTGTCGTATTTGGTCCGGCCCTTGGGTGCACTCGTCCTGGGTACTTTCGCGGATCGCAGCGGACGAAAGGCCGCGCTGCTCCTCACGATTCGGCTCATGATGATCGGCACTCTGCTGATCGCTGTGATGCCCACATACGCATCCATCGGCATCGCCGCACCGGTTCTGATTCTGATGGCCCGTTTGCTGCAGGGATTCTCGGCGGGTGGTGAGTTCGGCAGCGCGACCGCATTCCTGGCCGAGCAGGCACCTGACCGGCGGGGTTTCATGGCGAGTTGGCAGTTCGCCTCTCAGGGGCTGGCGACGCTGCTGGCCGCGACCTTCGGCACCGTACTGAGTCTGACGCTGTCCGTGGCGCAGCTGGATTCATGGGGCTGGCGCATTCCCTTCCTCGTCGGCCTGTTGATCGGCCCGGTGGGATATATGATCCGCCGTCAGGTTCCGGAGACTCCCGCATTCGTCGAGGCCACCGAAGCGGGTGACGTCGCGACGACCCCGGTCCGGCAAGTAATCCGGAACCAGAAGCTGCGGGTGCTCCTCATGGTCGGCGCACTGGTGATGTCCACCGCGGTGACCTACGTGATCGTCTATATGCCGACCTACGCACAGAAGGTGCTCGGTCTGCCGCCCTCCGCAGGCTTCATCGGGGCCGCGGCGGCCGGGGTGGCGCTGACGGCCGTGACACCCCTGGCCGGTCACCTCTCCGACCGGGTCGGCCGCATCAAGGTGATGCTCATTGCCGGGATCGCCATGGTGCTCAGCATCTACCCGCTGTTCCTGCTGCTGTCGGGCAGCCCGTCGTTGCCGGTCATGGGCCTGGTGCTGTTCACGCTCGGCCTGTTGAAGGCCTGCTACTTCGGTGCGCTGCCCGCGCTGATGTCCGAGGCCTTCCCGACCGCGACGCGCAGCACCGGTCTGTCGCTGAGCTACAACATCGGCGTGATGACCTTCGGCGGCTTCGCCCCCGTGATCATCACCTGGATGATCGCCGCGACCGGCAGCCACCTCTCGCCGGCCTTCTACATCATGGTGGCTGGCGTCCTGAGCATCGCCGCCCTGCTGGCGAGCCGACGCTTCCTCGGCCTGCGCTGACGCCCCCGCCGCATCCCGTAACCCGTGCCCGCCGAACCCGTCGGAGCCCGAGCCGGTGCCTGAGCCCCAGCAGCAGGCGGAGCCCGCACCCGGTGTCTGACGCATCCCCCACTGACGGACCCCACGCCCCACGGCGCCCCACGAAAGAACGAGGTCAACCATGACGGACGCGTCCACGATCCGTGCCCAACTCGCCGGCACGCCCCGTGAACTGGTGCACGAGCGCCAGGACGAACTCATCGCCGGACTGATGGACTACGTCAGCCAGCCCAGCGTGAGCGCGACCGGCGAAGGGTTCCCCGCCGCGACCGACCGTGCGCTGGAAGAGGTCAAGCGGGCCGGCCTGACACCGTCGGTGCTGGTCGGCGACGGCCGGCCGCTGGTGACCGGCCACCGCGCCGGGCCCGCCGGAGCGCCGCACGTCCTGATCTACGGCCATTATGACGTCCAGCCGACCGGGCCACGCGAGCTGTGGGATTCCGAACCCTTCGCCCCGGTCCTGCGGGACGGGCGGATCTGGGGGCGCGGCACCGGCGACAACAAGGGGCAGCACTACGCGCACCTTCAGGCGCTGCGGCTGTTCGAGGAGCAGGTCGGCGCGCTTCCGTGCTCGGTCACGGTGCTGCTCGACGGTGAGGAGGAGATCGGCAGCCCGTCGCTGGCGGGCATCCTGCGCGCGCACCCGGAGCGGTTCGACGGCGATCTGGTCGTCTGGAGCGACCGCTCGGTGCACGAGTCGGGTGAGTGGTGTGTCTCGCACGGAGTGCGCGGCATGGTCCGTCTCCGGCTCCGTGCGACCGGCCCCAGCCGTCCCCTGCATTCCGGCAACTTCGGCAATGTGGCGCCCAATCCGGCATGGCAGCTGGTCCAGGCGCTGGCCTGCCTCAAGGACCCGAGCGGCCGGGTCCTCGTCGAGGGCTTCGAGGACGGCCGTGAACCGCTGTCCGACGCCGACCGCGCCGCGTTCGACGCGCTCCCGCTCGATCTGCCGCAGGTCCTCGGTGACATCGGGCTGACCGAGATGGATCCGGCCTTCAACGGGCTGTCCTTCTATGAGCGGCTGGCCGACCGCCCCACCCTGACGATCAACGGGATCACCACGGGCGACGTGGCCCGGACCATCATCCCCGACACCGCGGAGGCGGGTGTCGACATCCGGCTGACGGCGGGCCAGGACCCCCAGGCCGTCTTCGAGCGCGTGGCCGCCCACCTGCGTACTCATGCCCCCGAGGTGACGGTCACCAAGAGCGGTGGCGTGCCGGCCTCCCGGACCTCGATCGACAATCCGTACACGCCCAGGGTGGCGCGTGCCATCTCCCGGGTCACCGGGCGTGACCCGCTGCTGATCCCCGCGTACGGCGGCACCCTTCCGGACTGGATCTTCACCGGGGTCCTCGGTGTGCCCAGCATCGGCCTGCCGCTGGCCAACGCCGACCAGGCTAATCATGCGCCCAACGAGAACCTGCGCGTCGACTACTTCCTCGACGCCACCGCGATCTGCATGGAGCTGCTGCTCGAACTGGGCTCCTGACCCTCCGGTCCCTCGGCGAACCACACGAACAAAGGCGTGACACCGCAATGCGCACCACACCACAATCCCCGCCCTGGCTGGTCCACGACGGCGTTCTGACCGGTCTGAAGATCCTCGATCTGTCCCGCATCCTGTCCGGGCCGTTCTGCAGCATGGTGCTGGCCGACCTGGGCGCCGACGTGATCAAGGTCGAGGACACCGCCTCCGGCGATGACACCCGCGCCTGGGGTCCCCCCTTCCAGGGCGAGGACGCGGCGTACTTCCACAGCGTCAACCGCAACAAGCGCGGCATCGCGGTCGACCTCAAGGACCCGGACTGTCTGCGTCTGATACAGGACCTGGCGGCCTCCGCCGATGTGATCGTGGAGAACTTCCGGCCCGGCACCGCTGCCCGCCTCGGCCTGGGCTATCAGGACGTCCGCGACCGTAATCCCGGTGTGGTGTACGCCTCGATCAGCGGTTACGGGCAGACCGGGCCGTACCGGAGCGAGCCGGGGTACGACGCGATAGCGCAGGCGATCAGCGGCGTCATGAGCGTGACCGGAGAGCCCGCAGGTCCACCCGTGCGGTTCGGGGTGTCCCCGGCCGATCTCGCTGCCGGAATGTGGGCCGCCATCGGCGTCCTTGCCGCCCTGCGCAACCGCGAGCACACCGGCTGCGGTGAGTGGGTCGATGTCTCGCTGCTGGACGGCCAGGTGGCCTGGCTGAGCTATGTCGCCAGTGGGTACTTCGCCTCCGGCGACGTTCCGCAGCGCTATGGCTCGGCCCACCCGACGATCGTGCCGTACCAGGCGTTCCCGACCGCCGATGGTCACCTCATGGTCGCGGCCGGGAACGACGGCCTGTGGCGCCGCTTCGCCACCGCGATCGGACTCGCCGAGCTGGCCGACGATCCACGGTTCGTGACCAACCCCGACCGGGTCCGTCATCGCGGGGAACTGCTCCCGCTCATCGAACGCGCGCTGCGGGCACGCGGCGCGCAGGAATGGGCCGTGCTCCTCACCGAGGCGGAGGTACCGGTCGGCCCGATCAACACCGTCGACCAGGCCCTGCGGCATCCCCAGGTCATCGCGCGCGGCATGGTCGCCGAACTCGAACACGCCGACGCCGGCACCCTGCGCACCCTCGCCTCTCCCGTCAAGCTGTCCGGCAACCCGGCGACCGTACGCACCCCGCCGCCCCGGCACGGGGAGCACACCGCGCAGATCCTGGCCGCCCTCGGCGTCGGTCCGCGGGAGTTGGCCGTTCTCCGCGCGCGAAAGGCCGCGAAGTGAACCCCGTGCCCGCATACGAACCCACCATCGGGACGTCCCGGTCCGGCGCGGTCGCCGAGATCCGTATCGGAGACGGCAGCCGGCGCAACGCCCTTCCCGGCCGGGCCTGGGCGCAGTTGGCCCGCCAGGTCAGGGAGCTCGGGGCGGGCCGGTCGCTGCGGGTGCTGGTGATCCGCGGGCATGGCGACACGTTCTGCGCGGGTTCGAACATGACCGACTGGGTGGATGCGGACGACGGATACGTCGAGGAGTCCTTCGCCCAGATGGAAGCGGCGTTCACCACGATCGAGGACTGTCCCGTTCCGGTGATCGCCGAGATCCGCGGTGTCGCCGCCGGTGCGGGATGCCAACTCGCCCTCGCCTGCGATCTGCGGCTCATGGCGGACAGCGCCCGGATCGGGATGCCGATCGCCCGGCTCGGCATCCTCGCCAGCCCTGCGTTCGCCGCCCGCATGGTCGCGCTGGCCGGGCCCGCCGCGACGCGGGAGTTGCTCTACACCGGCCGACTGGTCGACGCCCGCACCGCGGTGTCCCTCGGGCTCGCGGACGAGGGCGTGCCCGCGGACCAACTCGCCGCCCGCACCCGCGACCTCGCCGCCCGTATCGCCGAGCAGCCACCCGCGGCGATCCGGGCCGCCAAGCAGGCGGTGACCGCCGCGCTGGCACCACAGCGGAAGGCCGCCGCCGTCAATCCGCGGCCGGCGGTGGCGCGGTCCGACTTCGACCGGGCGATCGGCGCGTTCCTCGGGCGGCGATCGGACGCCGCACCGGTCCCGCCCGCCGCCTCCTGACCGCTGCCGGTCCGGGCGTCGGTCCGTGTGCCGGGGCATGTTGTCCGGCGTGGGGGTGCTGTGTATCGTCGGGACAGTGACTTGAAGTTTCAAGTAGTTCTGGGCGGTGCCCTCGCGGGCCGTCCCCGACATGCGAAAGAGCGCTCTCATGACGTCCCCCCTCAGCACTCTCGAGTCCGCCCGCATCGGCGCCTCGATGCGCCCCGCCCCCTCCTCGCACGGCTACGACACCGGGCTGCTCCTGCTGCGGATCGCGCTCGGACTGACCATGGCGGTCCACGGTGCCCAGAAGCTGCTCGGCTGGTTCGGCGGCCCGGGGCTGGACGGGACCGGGCAGTTCTTCACGATGAGCGGCTATCCGTCGGGCAGGACGATGGCCGTCGTCGCCGGTCTGAGCGAGACGCTCGGCGGGCTCGGGCTGGTGGTCGGGCTGCTCACGCCGCTCGCCGGTGCGGCGGTCGTCGGCACGATGATCAATGCCCTTGCCGTGAAGTGGGGCGGCGGCTTCTTCGCGCCCAAGGGCGTGGAGTACGAGCTGCTGCTGACCGCGGGTGCCGCGGCCCTGGCGCTGACCGGGCCCGGCCGCTACGCCATCGACCGCCTCCTGCCGGGCCTGCGCGCACACCGGCCGGTCCACGGCGTGGCCGCGCTGGTGCTGGGTGTGGTGCTGGCGGGCGCGGTTCTGCTGGTCCGGAAGTGACCCGGAAGTGAGCCGCTCCCCGCACTTCGGGCACCCGGGCCGAAAACGGCCGGATCCCGGCCGGAGGAATTCGGGCAGCGGCGGGGCGGGCGGGGTAGATCAGGAGTGGGGGAGGGCACGGCGGCCCCCGGCGGTGTCGTGGCAGGAGATCGGAGAGCAGGCTGCATGTCCGTACGACGTCTGAACCACGCGGTGCTCTACGTCCGTGATGTGGCGCGGTCGGTCGCTTTCTACACCGAGGCCCTCGGGCTCGCGGTGGGGATCGAGGTCCCGGGACGGGCCGCGTTCCTCGGCGCTCCCGGCTCACTCAACGATCATGATCTGGCGCTGTTCGCGGTGGGGCCGGATGCGCCGGGGCCCGAGGCCGGGCGGGTCGGGCTCTACCACCTGGCCTGGGAAATCGGCACGCTCGGTGAGCTGGTCGCGGCCCATGCGCAGCTCGTCGAGCGGGGCGCGCTGGTGGGGTCGAGTGATCACCTCGTCGCCAAGTCGCTGTACGCCAAGGACCCGGACGGCAATGAGTTCGAGGTGATGTGGCGGGTCCCGCGGGAGGACTGGCCCGGTTCGGACCAGCCGGAGCGGCTGCTGCCACTCGATCTGGCGGCGGCGCTGGAGCGCTGGGGGCCGGATCTGGTGACGGGTTCGGCGGCCGGTTCGGCCACCTGAAAGGGCGGCTGTGGCCCGACGCCGATACGGGCGCCGGGGACGTACGGGGCGCGTGCGGCTGACGCGCCTCAGGAGCCCGGCGCGGCCTGCTCCGCCGACCCCGTCTGTTCCGCCGCCTCCGTCCGCTGCGCCGACTTCGTTCGCTCCGCCCGCTCCGCCCAGCGCTTTTCGACGCCGGCCAGTCGCCAGTACGCCAGCGCCGCGGCCCACACCACCATGAACAGGCCGACGATGAGGAAGCCCGCATTGCCGAGGTCCAGGCCGGAAATCCAGCCGGTCAGCGGGTCGTTGAGGGCGAGCTTCTCGTGCAGCACGGTCACCAGCTCGATCGTGCCGATGAAGAAGGCGACGGCGATCGACAGGCCGGTGATGGTGAGGTTGTAGTAGACCTTGCGCACCGGGTTGGAGAACGCCCACTGGTAGGCGAAGTTCATGAAGGTGCCGTCGAGGGTGTCGAACAGGCTCATCCCGGCGGCGAAGAGCAGCGGCAGGCACAGCACGGCGTACCAGGGCAGGCCGGCCGCGGCGCCACTGCCGGCCATCACCATCAGGGTCACTTCGGTCGCGGTGTCGAAGCCGAGCCCGAAGAGGAAGCCGAGCGGGAACATCTGGCCGGGACGGGAGATCGAGCGGGTGAACCGTCCCAGGAAGCGGTTCATGAAGCCGCGCGCATTGAGGCGCTGTTCCAGCTCGGCCTCGTCGTAGTGGCCGTTGCGCATACCGCGGAAGACCCGCCAGATCCCCGTCAGGGCGATCAGGTTGAGGGCGGCGATGAGGTAGAGAAAGGTGCCCGAGATCGTGGTGCCGACCGTGCCCAGGATCTGGTGCGTACGGGACTCGTCGTTGAGCAGGGTGCCCGCGAGCTGGGCGCCGCCCGCCACCAGGGCCGCCATTGCGACGACCATGCTGGAGTGGCCGAGGGCGAACCAGAAGCCGACCGAGACGGGCCGCTTGCCGTCGGCCATCAGCTTGCGGGTGGTGTTGTCGATCGCGGCGATGTGGTCGGCGTCGAAGGCGTGCCGCATACCGAGGGTGTATGCGGTGATGCCGAGACCCACCCCGAAGACCTGGCTGCCCACCGCGTAGTGATGGGGCACCACGAGCAGGAAGAGCACGCCGAAGGCGATGAGATGCAGACCGGCTATGACGGCCATCAGGCCCGCGGTGCGGACGGTGTCCTGCCGGCGCCAGCGGAAGGCGGTGGAGGCAGGGGTGGGTCGGGTATCGGTGGACAGGACCATCCGGCGGTTACGCTCCAGCACCTCGTGGATCAGTTCGTGAGATGCCGTGGCCGGTCTCCTGGCTTACGGGTGCACGCGCCCGCCCCCGCCTTCCCGGCCGCGGCCAGTGGCGCCGCAGGCGCGCCGTGCGCCTGCGGAAGGGGCGGAAACTCCCCGATCACAGTGGCGAGGGCCGCTCCGGTCTGGGACCACAAGGTCCGTCACCGGCTTCCCGAACACCACGGCCCGGTCACTCTAACTGCCACCAGGGAGGGGTGAGGTGCACGGGGCTTGCCCGTGGCCCGGGAGGGAGCACTCCCCGGGCGCGGCCGGCCGTTCCACGGGGCGGTCGTTGCCACCGCGGCCGCCCTCGGAGCCGGTGGTCCCAGGGGCCGTGGTCCGCGGTGGGTCAGTGGTCCAGGGAGGAGAGGAAGGTGTGGAGTTCGCGGTCGAAGAGCGCGGTGTTCTCCAGATTGACCATATGGGCCGCCCCCGGTATCCGGACTCTTCGGGCGCCGGGAACGGTCAGCGCTATCGCATGGGCATTGGCGGAGATGTCACTGCTGTCGAGGTCGCCGTCGAACACGACCGTCGGCACCCGGATCTCGCCCAGGCGGCCCGCGGCGCCGACCTCAAGGGGCATACCGGCACCCGCACCCTCGGCATGCACCTCCACATTGGCCTCGGCCGAGGCGCGCATCCGCTCGCGGAATCCCGGGTGCACCGCGGACGGTTCGCGATGCGGTCCGTCCACCCACATCCGCAGGAAGTGCTCGACATACCGTTCCGCGCCGTCCGGTGTGCCGATCGCCGCCACCTGCGCCTTGATGTGCTCCAGGAGGAAGGGGTCGGTGAAGGCGCGGCCGCTGATGCCGGGGGAGGCCAGCGCGAGGGCCGTCACCCGCTCCGGGCGGGCTATGGCGGCGTCGAGCGCGACCCGCGCACCATGGGAGAGGCCGACGAGGACGGCGCCGGGAACATCGAGCGCGTCCAGCAGGGCACAGAGGTCGTCGTGGTTGGCGTAGTCCCCGGCCACGGTGGAGGACAGGCCGTGGCCGCGGAAGTCGTAACGGATCGCGCGCAGGCCGGAGTTCACCAGCCAGGCGAACTGCTCGTCCCACATGTGCTGGTCGAGCATGCCGCCGTGGAGCAGCACCACCGCGGGGCCCGAGCCGGCCGTCTCGTAGAACAGCTCACCGTCGTCGATCGGCACGAGCCCGTTGTCGATCTCGGACCAGGCGGTGATTCGTCGGGTCATCTTGCGGGCCGTCCTTTGTGTACCGGATGCGATGAACTGGGCGTGATGCCATTGTCGTCGCTATTGCCGCCGCTGCCGCAACTGCCGTGACTGCCGGTTTCCTCCGGTGTCATGTGTGAGTCGTTCGCCAGGTGGCGGAACTCCTCGCCGAGCCGGTCCAGTACACGCAGCGCGGTACGGACGTCCTCGGCGGACAGATCGGCCAGCCGCTGCCTCAGCTCCGCCGCCTCGCACTCCTGGACGCCGCGTATCGCTTCCGCGCCTTCGGCGGTGAGCCGGATCAGGGACGAGCGGCGGTGTGCGGGATTCGGGGCGGTCACGACCAGGCCCAGCTCCACGGCGTGGTTCACCCAGCGCTGCACCGGCTGCCGGTCGAGCCCCATCCCGCGCGCCAACTGCGGGACGGTGCGCGGGCCTTCGGTGCGCAGTGCGTCCAGCAGTGCGTGTTCGCCGGCGGTCATGCCCGTGCCCGCCAGCTCGCGCTCCACCGCGCGGACGACCGTGCGATGCAGCGGCCACAGGCGTCGGATGACGCCGTACAGCAGGTCGTCGGTGGTCGTCGGTTCGCCGTCACCGGCGACTTCGGTCTCTCCGGCACAGCCCTCAATGACACTCATGATGTCATGATGACATCGATGATGTCGTTTGGGGAGAGGGCTGCCGCGGAAAGGAGTTGAGGAGGCGGCCGGCGCGACGGGGCTCGTGCGGCCGGTGGAGTGGGATGAGAAAAGTGGGACGAGAAAAGTGGGACGAGAAAGGTGGACGGCGGATGAAGGTTGGTCTGTTGCGTGCGGTCGGGGCGGCCACGGCCGTGTACGGGGTGGCGGTGGCGGCGCTGCCCGATCTGCTGGCGCGGCCCTCGGGGCTGGTGGACGGCGAAGGGCGGACCGCGTCGGCGACCCGGACCGCACTGCGTCCGCTGGCCTGGCGGGATGCGGTGAGCGGACTGGCGATGACGCTGGCTCCGGAAGGCCCGGCGCTGCGTGCCGCCGCGTATGTGCGGATTGCGGCGGACTTAGGGGACGCCGTGCTGCTCGGTGCGACGCTGCCGGGCCGCGACCGGAAGCTGAAGGCGGTGGCGGTGTCCGTCGGGTGGGGCGCGCTGTCGGTGGCCGGACTGTTCGCCGGCCGGCGGGGGCGGGGGAGCGGGGTTATGCGCTCGGTGGAGGCGGGGCCTCTTCGGGTGCGAAGCTGATGACGAGGTCGGCGCGGTCACGAGTGGCCGCCACGACACGGGCGTTGGCCTCGTCCGAGGTGTGCACGAACCGCTCGGCGTCGGCGCGCGGACGCCCGAACCGCTCATGCCGGTCGACCAGCCGGCGGATCCGTTCCGGGGTGTCCAGCTCCACGTACCAGACCTCGTCGAGCAGCGCCCGGACCCGCGGCCACGGGGCGGAGTCGAGGAGGAGGTAGTTGCCCTCGGTGACGATGAGGGGAATGTGGGGCGCCACGGGGATGCTGCCGGCCACCGGCTCCTCGATACGGCGGTCGAAGGCCGGGGCGTAGACGGCGGTGTCCGGCTCCGGGGAGCGCAGGCGCGCCAGCAGTGCCGCGTATCCGGCCGGGTCGAAGGTGTCCGGCGCGCCCTTGCGGTCCGTACGGCCCAGACGGTGCAACTCCGCCTCGGCGAGATGGAAGCCGTCCATCGGGACGAGCGCCGCCTGTCCGGCCAGCTCCGCCACGAGGTGGGCGGCGAGGGTGGACTTGCCGGCGCCGGGCGGGCCGGTGATGCCGAGCAGCCGCCGTCGGCCGGGTGCCGCGGAGGCGGCGAGCCGACGGGCGCGGGAGAGGAGATGCCGGGGATCCATGGTGCGTCCATCGTGCCTGACGGGCGGGGCGCCTGCGGGATGCCCGCGGTCGGCGGCCGGGTACGGGGCGCAGGAGGCGGGCCGGGGCGGGGCGGGCCGGTCGGCTCGGCCGTGGTGCTGGTGGTACGGCCCCGAGGGCCACCGCGCCTCGGGGCCGGTCGGGGCGGAGCGGCGGGAAGGTCCTAGCGGGGGCCGGACGTACCCCGGTCCGCGGTGCCCAGGCGCCACAGGGAGGTGACCTCGGCCGCGCGGGCCACATGGAGCGGGTCGGAGGTGTCGCGGGCACGTGGGTGGCGCGGGGTGATGTCGAGTCGGCCCAGGATCGTGAGGCCGGCCTTGGCGAAGGCGTCGAGGAGCTCGGCATGCGCGCGCAGGCCGAGGTGTTCCGCCAGGTCGGAGAGGATCAGCCAGCCCTCGCCGTCCGGTGTCAGATGGTCCGCGAGGCCGCTCAGGAAGCCGTACAGCATCCGGTTGCCCGGGTCGTAGACCGCGTACTCCACGGGCGAGGTCGGCTTTGCGGGCACCCACGGCGGGTTGCAGACGATCAGTGGCGCGCGGCCGGCCGGGAACAGATCGGCCTCGATCACTTCCACCTGTTCGCCGACGCCCAGTCGTTCGGTGTTCTCACGGGCACAGGCCAGCGCACGAGGGTCCTGGTCGGTGGCCACGACCCTGCGGACGCCGCGCCGGGCGAGCACCGAGGCCAGTACGCCGGTGCCGGTGCCGATGTCGAACGCCAGGTCCTCGTCCGGCAGCGGAGCCTCGGCCACCAGGTCGACGTACTCGCCGCGGGCCGGCGAGAAGACGCCGTAGTGCGGATGGATGCGGTCGCCGCCGAGCGCCGGGATCTCGACGCCCTTCTTGCGCCATTCGTTGGCGCCGATGAGCGCGAGGAGTTCGCGCAGCGAGACGAGCGAGGCGGTCGGGCCGGATCCCTCGGCGCCTGCGGCTTCCCCGTCGGCGGGCCGGCCGGGGCCGTACGCCCGGGCGCAGGCCTCACGGACATCGGGGGCGCGGTGCAGCGGGACGGCCAGGGTCGCATCGAGCGGGACCAGCAGCATGCCCAGGATGCGGGCGCGGTGATTCTGCGCGGCGCGGTGCACATGGAACGCCTGGGTGACATCGGCGGGCGGTGCCTTGCGGGGGCGGCGGTCGATGCGGCGGGCCAGCGCCGTCAGCAGCTGGCGGGCGTTGTGGAAGTCGCCGCGCCACAGCAGCGCGGTGCCCTCGCAGGCGAATTTGTAGGCGTCGTCGGCCTTCGTCCGGTCGTCCGCGATGACGATGCGGCGCGGTGGCGGGGCACCGTTCTCGGAGTGCCAACGGGCGGAACGGGGCTCGTCGGCCTCGGTCCATTCGACGACCGGCGGTTGGTTCACCGAAATGTGCCTCGCGTGTGTGGTTCGGGCCCGTCCCATGGGCGCCGCTGTGGTGCGGCATCGGTCCGGCGCCGAAGGAGCGGCGATGCGCTCGCAGGAGACGGTGGGCGGGGTGGTGACGCTCGACTTTACTCCGTATTGGGACGCATCCGGTCCCGGCCGTCGGCAGCGCGGGGCCGAAGCCACGGGGCGGAGCCGGGGTCAGGCGATGCCGAACGCCGCGGGGTAGCGCACCCTGCCGCGCGGGGGCCGGGAGCCGTCCAGGGACAGCGCCATGAAGGCCTTGTCCGGCCAGGGCTGTGGCGGCAGGATGCCGAACCGGGTGGCGGCCGGTGTGAATCCGAAGCGCGGGTAGTACGGCGGATGACCGAGCACGATCGCGGTCCGCTCGCCGGCTTCCCGCGCCGCCTCCAGGAGCGCCCTGATGACCGCGCCGCCCGCACCGCACCTCTGATACCCGGGCAGCACCGCGCACGGGGCGAGCGCCACGGCGGGGGCGTCGCCGACATGACAGCGCGTCAGCAGCGCATGGGCGACGGGGGTGCCGTCGGCTGCCTCGGTGACATAGGACAGCCCCGGCAGCCAGGCCGCCGGGTCCCGGCGCAGCGCATCGACGAGGTCCGCCTCGCCGGCCCTCTCGAAGGCGTCGAGGTGGATCCGGCGGACGGCCGCTATGTCCTCGGCGGTTTCGGGGCGGGGGCGCCGGCCGCCGGAGGCCGCGGTCGGTGCTCGGGGAGCGCCGGCGCCGGTGGCGGGTGAGCCGTCGCTGTCGTGGGTCCCCCTCATGCGCTTCATCGTCGCACCGGGGGCTGACAACCGGCCAAGGTTTTTCCGCTCCCGCCGGAGGGCGGCGGTCAGCGGGCTTTCGTCCCCGCCGTCAGTGCGCGGTCCGGCCGTCCGGGCGGCGCATCAGGAAGGCGGCGGCCGATCCGGCGGCGAAGAGGGCGATCACGGAGAGCGCGGTACCCACCCACGACGTGCCGAGCCAGTGCCCGCCGAAGTAGCCGAGGCTGACGCTGTAGGTGGCCCAGGCGAGACCGGCCAGCGCGGACCAGGGGAGGAACTCGCGGACCGTACGGTGCGCGACGCCGGCGCCCAGGCTGACCACGGAGCGTCCGGCGGGCGCGAAACGGGCCAGGACGACGATGCCGCCGCCGCCCCGCTTGAGCGCCGCGCCCAGCCGCTTCTGTGCCGCCGTCAGACGACGGGAGCGGCCGATGGCGCGGTCGAAGCGGTCGCCGCCGCGCCAGGCGAGCCGGTAGGCGACCATGTCGCCGAGCACCGAGGCGGTGGCCGCGCACAGCATCAGGGAGAGCATCTCGGCCAGGTGGGCACCGGTGTGGACGGAAGAGGTGACATCGACGCCGGCCGCATCCGCCGCGGTGCCGGTGCCGGCGGCCGTGGTGGCCGCGGCGATCACCAGGACTCCGCTGGGCAGGATCGGCACGAACACATCGAGAACGATCGAGAGACTGACGATCACATACACCCAAGGGGTGCCACTGAGGGCCCCCAGGTTTTCCAGCAACGTCCCACTCCCGGTCCGAACCCCGCCGCGACGTCGCTCGGTGCGGCAGGGGCGGCCCTACAGCCATACAGCGTACGCCTGGGCTCCGCGGGCGGGCGCCGGGGGTGGAAGGTGCGGCACAGCGGGGATGCCGCAGGGCGCCGGAGGTGCCGCAGAGGCCGCACGGCCCGCACGGCGGAGGTGCCGTACGGGCCGTGCGGGGGCGGGGCCGGGAGCGTGCCGGCCGCCGACAGGGGTGGTGCGTCAGGCGGCGGAAGGCTCCTGGTGAGCGGTCGGAGCCTGCTCCCGCTCACCCTCGCCGAAGAAGATCCGGTCGAGTGCCCACGAGCCGGGGCCGATGAAGAAGATCAGCAGGAAGGCCCAGCAGAACATCGCGGACGCCTCGCCGCCGTTCTGTATCGGCCACAGCGCCGAGCCCTGATGCGCGGAGAAGTACGCGTACGCCATGGAACCGGAGCTGATGAACGCCGCGGGGCGGGTGCCCAGGCCGAGCAGCACGAGGAGCCCGCCGGCCAGCTGGATCACGGCGGCGTACCAGCCCGGCCAGGCGCCGGCGGGGACGGTGCCGCCCTGACCCATGGCGCCACCGAGGACACCGAAGAGCGAGGACGCTCCGTGGCAGGCGAAGAGCAGCCCGACGACGACGCGGAAGAGCGCGTGCACGTGCGGGGTCGATCTCTGTATGAGTGCGGTCAGCGGTGCGGACATGTGGGGGCTCCTACGGTTTCTGGGGACGAGGTAACCGTCGGAGGCAAAGGTTAGGGAAACCTAAGCAGTGCTTGCAAGTTCAACCTCTGGCCAAATGGGACCTTCGGCCCGAAGCGGCCGGGCCTGCCACCGGGACCGTGGCCGGATCCGCACCCCCACCCGCCGCCGGGCCCGCGTCGGTGTCGGCCACCGGGGCGGCGCCCACCTCCGTGCCGGTACCCGCAGTCGCCCTCCCCGCCATCGCGGCCCGCAGCGCCGCCCGTGCCACGGCGTCCGTGTCCGCCAAGGTGACCGACCCCACCCCGGGGCGCGCTCCGGCCGCCGTCACCCAGTGCACGCCCTCCGTCGGCACCCCGACCGCGAAGCGCCGCGGATGGAGCCCGCCATCGGCCTCGACGAGGTGGTACGGGCTCGGCGACACATCGAGCCCGCCCGTTTCGTAGCCGTCCGCGGTGTGCGGCCGGCAGCCGCCGTCGGCCAGCAGCCGGGCCAGCAGCGGGTCCGCGGTGCGCCGCAGATCCGGCTCGGGCAGCCGCGCCTCGATCAGCGCGGTCGCCGTCACCTCCGAGCCCGGAACGTCCGGTGAATGCGCCGTGAACCCGGGCCCGCGGCCGTCGGCGGCGCCGAGCCGGACCGTCATCCGGGGCCCGACCACCTCCAGCACCCCCGCCTCGATCAGCGCGGTCATCTCCTCGATCCGGCGCCGCGGCGGCCCGATGGACAAAAAGGCGTTGAGCGGGGTGTACCAGCGGTCCAGGTGGCTGCGGCGGGAGGCGCCGGCCAGCCCGCCGTGGTCGACGATCTGCCGCAGCTCGTTGCGCAGATCCCGCAGCACGTCGAGGGCCGCCTTGAGCGGGCCGGACACATTGTCCTGCCGGGCGTGTGTGACGTCCTGGCGCAGATGCCCCAGCAGCCACTCCCGGAAGGCGGCGCGGCCGGCGAACGACCGCTCCGTGTGCGGCCGGGCGATCCGGTCCCAGTCCCAGCGTTCGGCCGGCGCGATGCCGGAGGCGTCCAGGGCGGCGGCCTCTTCGGGGCCGCGGTGCGCGCTGTCCAGGAAGCGCTCCCGGAAGCGGTGGCGCGGCTCATCGCCCGCACCGCGCCGCATCAGCAGCGCCTCGTAATAGACCACCTCCACCTCCTTGGCCACCAGGGGCCAGACCTCCGTCAGGAAGTCGGGCAGATCGCCGGAGTCCGCGCGCTTGCGGAAGCCCGCTATCACCTCCGGGGTCAGCAGCAGCGGCAGATGACGGCCGTGCGCGCCCTTCGCGTTGTCGCCGCGTGCGTGGTACGGGATGCCACGCCGGGAGCCCGCGTAGAGGCGGGGTTCGCGGCCGGACGGCAGATACGTCAGCGCCCCGTCGGCACCGTGTACGAACCGGCCGCCGCGGGCCGTGGTCAGCAGCGCCATGTGATCGAAGAAGTTGAGGCCGAGACCGCGCAGCAGCACCGGGCGGCCCGGGGCCAGCGCCGCCAGGCCGGCGGAGAGATCGGCGGGGTTGGCGGGCGGGAGGTAGCACAGGCCGTGCCCGGCGGCGTAGTCGGCCAGGCGCCCTTGCTCCGGATCCGCAACGGCCGGCAGATGGCCCTGGGCGAGCACCACCGCCCCCAGGCCGTGCAGCGTCCGGCCGTCGTCGAGGGTGAGCGACTGCGAGCCGCCGGGGGCCTCGGCCAGCCGCACCGCGCGGGCCCGGTGCACCACGACCGTCACCTCCTCGGGAGCGGTGCGCACGGTGCGGCGGAAGACCCACTCCAGATAGCGGCCGTACAGCGCCCGGCCCGGATAGTCGTCCGGGCCGACCTCGCAGCCCTCCCAGGCGTACAGGCTCGGCCCGGTGCGTATCGGACCGGCGCACTCGACGCTGTCGTCGGTGAACAGCGTGACCTGCGACGCCACGGTGTTCATCAGCAGCTCGGGCGGCTGGGCGGTGCGCCAGACCTGGCCGGCGCCGGGCGGGGCGGGGTCGATGACATGGACCGTCAGAGGGGCGCCCGGGGCCAGTTCGGCGGCCGAGGCACAGATCCGCTCCAGAACGCTCGTCCCGCGCGGCCCCGCGCCGACGAGGGCGAGGGCGGGCCGGGGCTGGCGGTCGGCGAAGTGGTCGGCGGCCAAGAGGGGCTCTCCCTGGGGCGGCGGACGGCCGGCGCGCGGGCGCGGCCGCCCGAAAGTGCGGGCGACGGGCAAAGGTGCGCCCCATCATCACCGCCCGATCCGCCGGTGCAGCACCCGGGGGTAGGCAAAAATACGCCGGATCCCGGGGAAGTTGACCGGCCGCCGGCGCCCTGCCGGACGCTTACCGGAGCCGGAGCGTCCGCATCATCCGGTCTTCGGTCGATCGGTTCCCGGTGCGCCACCGCCCGCATCACCGTATTTCCCGGCAACCCGCGCATCGGACAACGCCGCCCGCCAGACCGTGACGAGCCGGACGCCGCCGTGCTTCTCCCGGCGGGCCTGGTCCAGGGCGAGGCGGGCCGCCCGGCCCGCCAGCGTCAGCGTCATCAGCTGGTTGCCGAACCACGGGCCGCCCGTGCGGCGCCACTTCACCGCCGGCCGGGGCAGCCGCCCGTGCCGGGCCAGCAGCTTCCCCAGCCAGCGGCCGGACCGGCTCCAGCCGAAGCGGAATCCGGCCTGCAGCGAGCCGGGGATGCTGTTGTGGACGGGGGAGCAGGTCAGTTGCAGCACCCGGCTCGTGGGGTGCGGGCCGGCGCCGCGCCAGTGCGGCTCCGCCACGTAGGCGTGGTGCACATCCCCGGACAGCACACAGACCGTCGTCGGCGCCTCCGAACCGGAACCGGCCTCGGCGATCAGCTCGGTGAGCGCGGTGAACGAGCCGGGGAAGGCCGCCCAGTGCTCCAAGTCGGCGCGCTGGCGCAGGAATTCGCTTCTGCGGGCCCAGCGGGGGCCGCGCTCGCCGGCGCACAGCGCGGCGTTCCAGCCCTCCGCCGCATGGATGAGATGCGGCAGCAGCCAGGGCAGCGAACTGCCGAGCAGCAGATGGTCGTAGCTGCCGCGCCCCTCCAGCACCGCCTGGCGAAGCCATTCGCCCTCGGTCTTGTCGAGCATCGCGCGGTTGCTCTCGTCCAGTACGCGGGTGGCCCGGGTGTCGATCATGACCAGCCGCACCCGGCCGAAGTCGCGGCGGTAGCTCCAGCGCGCGCACGCCGGATCGGCATCCGCGCCGGCCGCGAACTCCCGCACCAGGTCCGTCCCGTCCGGCACCGCCCGCACCCGCGCGTACAGCTCGTCGGCGGCCAGTTCGGCGGGCGGGAGATTGCCCAGGTGCTGGTACACCCAGTACGACATCAGACCGCCGACTATCCGCTCCTGCCACCAGTCGGTCGCCCGCATCCGGGCCAGCCAGGCCGATGAGGTGTTCCAGTCGTCGATCACATCGTGATCGTCGAAGATCATGCAGCTGGGGACCGTGGACAGCAGCCAGCGGACCTCCGGGTCGAGCCAGGACTCGTCGTAGAGGTGGGTGTACTCCTCGTAGTCGGCGACCTGTTTCCAGGGCGGCTCGCCGATGTCGCGGCGGTCGGCCAGCGCACGGGCGGTCGCCTCGGAGGTCTGGTCGGCGTATACCTGGTCGCCCAGCAGGAGCAGCACGTCCGGGCGCTGCCGGCCGGAATCGGCGGCCAGCGTGGCGGCGAGGGTGTCCAGGGCGTCCGGGCCGACCGGGTCGTGCGCCGCGTTCGAGGGCGTCGCCGACCAGCGGCAGGAGCCGAAGGCGAAGCGCAGCGGCTCGTCGGCGGAGGCGGGGAGAGTACGGATGGTGCTCGCGGGGAAGCGGCTGGCCGGCGGCGGCCAGACCTGCTCCCCGCTGCCGCCGGTAGGTGCCCCCGGCTCGTCCAGGAGGACCTGGTAGGCCGTCTCGGTGCCGGGCGTCAGGCCGGTCACCGGTACCAGCGCATAGTGGTGCCCGGCCACCTGCCAGGTGCTCTCCGCGCCGGCCGTCCCGTCGTCGCAGCGGATGTGCACCACACACGGCTCATCGGTCTCCACCCACACTGTCGCGCTCTCTGCGTCGACGTAGCGCAGCAGTGGCCCCACGCGCAGTCCGGCCATCGGTGCCTCCCCATATGTCGTGGTCAGAGGATAGGAGCACGACGGGCACGGTGGGGGGCCGGGGCGGCGGCGCGCCCGCCGGCCGGTGGTTCCGGCCGGCGGGCGGGCGGGACCGGCCCCGCTGAGGCGTGCGGCTCAGCAGCCGTCCAGGATCTTCTTCAGCGCGGCCTTCTCCGCGGAGTCCGCGGTCATGCCGTACTCATGCTTCACCCACACCCACATCCGGGCGTACTCGCAGTGGTACGAGGCCTTCGGCGGCAGCCACTTCGCCGGGTCCTTGTCGCCCTTTTCCTGGTTGAGGTTGTCGGTGACCGCGATCAGCTGGGAGTGGGTCAGGTCGTTGGCCAGCTCCTGGCGGCGCGCGGTGGTCCACTGCGCGGCACCCGACTTCCAGGCCTCCGACAGCGGTACGACATGGTCGATGTCGAGGTCGGACGCCTTCGTCCAGGTCGCGTCGTCGTAGGCCGAGACCCACTTGCCGCTCACCGCCGCACAGCTGCCGTCCTGCTGCACGTCCGTGCCGTCACGCTTGAGCACCACCTCGCGGGTGTTGCAGTTCTTGCCCTGGTCGATCCAGTGCGGGAACTTGTCGCGGCTGTAGCCGTCCTGCGGGCCCTCCGCCTGTTCCTTGATCTGGGTGAGGTACGTCCGTGCGGTGGCCGCGTCCGGCGGGCTGGGCGGTGCTGCCTGGGCGGACTGGCCGCTGAGTACCAGCGTGCAGAACAGTGCCGCCGCCGATCCTGCGGCGAGGGAAACTCGACGCGCGTAGACCTTTTTCATCGAAACTCCCGGAATGTGGGGGGAAGTTGCCGTGCGGTGCGGGCCCATGGTGGCGATGTGGGGTTTCCATGGGATGGGCACCAGGTAACAGAGTGGCGACATGCCCACGTCAGTTCAAGGGGAGCTGACGGAGTGCCATAAGTGCATCACGGCACTCCGGTTGAACCGCTCCCGCGCATGCGCCCCCGGTCGCCGCCCTACAGTGAGCGCGTGCTGCTGCCGGTCAATGCCACCCTCGGGGTCGTCCTCGCCGTCCTGCTGGCCGCCGCCGTGGCCATTGCCGCACTGGCGCGCCTCGGCCATGCCCGGGCCATCGCCGTCGCCGGACTGCGCGCCGCCGCGCAACTCGCCGCCGTCTCCTACCTCATCGGCTGGGTGGTGCACGCCCTCCCCTGGCTGCTGAGCTTCCTCGCGCTGATGTTCCTGGTGGCGGTACGGACCGCCGGCCGCCGGATCACCCAGAACCGCACCTGGTGGTGGGCCGCCGCACCGATCGCCATCGGTGTCGTCCCGGTCGTCGGTCTGCTGCTGCTCACCGGCCTGGTGCCGCCGCGCGGTCTGACCCTGATCCCCGTCGCGGGCATCCTGATCGGCGGCGCGCTGACCGCCACCGTCCTGGGCGGGCGGCGGGCGCTGGACGAGCTGGAGACCCGGCGCGGCGAGTTCGAGGCGGGCCTCGCGCTGGGGCTGCCGGACCGCGACGCACGGATGGAGGTCGCCCGCCCGGCCGCTTCGGACGCCCTGCTGCCGGGGCTCGACCAGACCCGGACCGTGGGACTGGTCACACTGCCCGGCGCTTTCGTCGGGATGCTGCTGGGCGGCGCCTCCCCCGTACAGGCAGGCGCGGTGCAGCTGTTCGTGCTGGTGGCGCTGCTGACGGTGCAGGTGGCGGCCTGTGCGACGGTGCTGGAGCTGGTCGCGCGCGGAAGGCTGCACCGCGTACCCTGGACGGCAGCAGAAGGGGAGTAGCTCTCTGCCGGACCGTCGACATACTGCCCGCCCGTCGTGGCGAGCCGGCGCCCGGAGCGCGGTACGCAGCCGTACCGCGCCAGCGAGACCTTCGGCCGCAGTGTTTGACGCTGCCGTGCCGAAGCGACCCCTTTCCCGGGCCCCCTTTGGTGCGGCCCGACCGATCGAGGTATCCACCCCGTGTTCAGCTTCACCGTCGCCGCCGTCGTCTTCGGCGTCGTCTTCCTCGCCGAACTGCCCGACAAGACCGCCCTCGCCGGCCTGATGCTCGGCACCCGCTACCGCGCCTCGTACGTCTTCGTCGGCGTCGCCGCGGCCTTCCTCGTGCATGTGGCGCTCGCCATCGCCGCGGGCAGCGTGCTGACGCTGCTCCCGCACCGCTGGGTACAGGGGGTGGTCGGCGTCCTCTTCCTGGCGGGCGCCGCCGTGCTGCTGTTCCGGAAGGACGGCGACGAGGAAGAGGTGAAGAAGCCCGCCGACCAGAGCTTCTGGAAGGTCTCCGGGGCGGGCTTCATGATGATTCTGGTCGCCGAGTTCGGTGATCTGACCCAGATCATGACCGCCAACCTCGCGGCCCGCTACGACGACTGGCTCTCGGTCGGCGTCGGCGCCGTGCTGGCCCTGTGGGCGGTGGCGGGCCTGGGCATCCTGGGCGGCCGTACGCTCATGAAGTATGTGCCGCTGAAGCTCATCACCAAGATCGCGGCGGGTGTGATGCTGCTGCTGGCGGGCTTCAGCCTGTACGAGGCGATCGCCGGCTGAGGCGTTCGCAGGGCGGGAGGACTGCTGGGGTGCGGGGGCTCCTCGTGGGCGCTCGTACCTCGCCCCGCGGCCGGCTCCCGGCGCGGGTCTCAGCCCGTGAGGTGCACCGCGATCAGGCCGTCCGCCAGCGCCTCGACACGGATCCCGGTGAGGTCGCGCACCTGCGCGGTGGGGGCGAACGCGGCGGCCCGGTCGCCGACGCCGATCACCCGCATCCCGGCCGCCCGGCCCGCCTCGATGCCCGCTTCGGAGTCCTCGAAGACCAGGCAGTCCTCGGGGGCGTGGCCCAGCTCGGCGGCGCCCTTGAGGAAGCCCTCCGGGTCGGGCTTGCTGGCGCTCACGCTCTCCGCCGTGATCCGCACGGCGGGCATGGGCAGCCCGGCCGCGCCCATCCGGGCGTCGGAGAGCGGGATGTCGGCGGAGGTCACCAAGGCGTGCGGAAGGGCGGCGAGGGCGGCCATGAAGGCCGGCGCGCCGGGGACCGGCACCACGCCGTCCGTGTCGGAGGTCTCCTGCGCGAGCATCCGGCGGTTGTCCGCCAGGTTGCGCTCCATCGGGCGGTCCGGGAGCAGCGCGGCCATGGTGGCCCAGCCCTGCCGGCCGTGGACGACCTTGAGGACCTCGTCCGCGTCCAGCTCCTGCTCGGCGGCCCAGCGGCGCCAGCAGCGCTCGACGACGGCCTCGGAGTTCACGATCGTGCTGTCCATGTCCAGCAGCAGGGCGCGGGCGGTGAGCGTGGTGATGGCCGTCATCGGCGGGCTCCTGGGCGCTACGGGCATACGGACGGTGCGGCCGCATGCGGACGGTGCGGATCGCACGTGCGGAAGACAAGCGGCTCCGCCCGCCGGTCAGGGAGAGCGGGCGGAACCACTTTGTTTTCGTACGATACAAAACGTATCCGGGTGCCGACAACCCGGGCTTGGTCAGCGCACCTGGCCGGGGCCTGTCCGGCGGATCCGGACGGGGCCTTACGGCTCGCGGGTGCGGGACTCCAGGGACGCCCGGGTCTGCGCGCCGTAGACGCCGTCCGGGTCGCCCGTCACCCCGTAGGCGTGCTGGTAGCGGGAGACGGCGGCCCGCACCTCCGCGTCGTAGTGACCGTCGTCCGGGCCCGCGTAGACGGCCAGTTGCCGCAGCCGCCCCTGCAGCTCGGCCACTTCCGGACCGCCGGCTCCTTCGCGCAGCACGATCGGCCCGGTGGGCGGGGCGCTGGGGCCGGGACCGCCGGGGGAATCCGTGACGCTGCCGGATGCCCGGGTGGGGGCGGGGGGAGGCGCTTGCCCGGCCCGGGAGAACTTCACGCCGGCCGAGGGGCCGGGGAGGCCGGTGGCGGACGGCGACGGCGAGCGGGCAGCGGAGCGGGAGGGGGTGACGCCGCTCCGCGTGGGGACGGGCGCGTCGCCGGTGGGGAGGTCCGCGCTGGGGGAGACGGGGCCGGGGCCGGGCGGCGCCGCCCGGTCGCGAGTGCCGCCGGACAGCGCATCGGTGGTGATCAGGACCGCGGCGGCGGCCACCGCGGCACCGGCGGCCGCCAGTACGGCCGGCAGGGTGCGCCGGCGGCCGGGAGCGGAGACGCCGGCGGCCGGCTCCCGCTCCGAGGCGCTGAACGTCCGGGAGGTCGGGCCGGGGCGGCGCCGCGCCGCGGGAAACAGGGGCTCGGCGTCGGCAGGGCCGGAAGCCCGGTACGGGGCCGCGGCGGCCGACGGGTCGGGTAAGACGGGTAAGCGAGGCGGACCGGCGGAGTCGTCGACGGGTGAGGGGCCGCCGGCCCTGTGCACCGCCGCGTCCACCCCGGGTAAGTCGTCCAGCCGGTCGCCCCGGCCCACGAGGGTGCCGCCCGGCCCGACGTCGGCATCGTGCGCGTGGTCGCCGGCGTCGTCCTCGTCGGGCAGTGACACGTACGGCCGAATGCGCAGCGGATCAAAGTCGTCCGCATCGACCGCCGCACACAGGCAGGCCGGCCGGCCGTCGCCGCGTACGGGGGCCAAGCAGTGCGGGCATGCCGGTGCCGTCACGAGCGGGTCCCCTCCCTGGAGGCATCGAACCGGCAGCGATTATCCAGAGGACGCACCCGTTCGCGCAGGCGCTCGAAGACATCCGTACGGCATACGGCGGGTGTCCCCTGAACGGCCCCGTATGCCCAACGCCGTTCGGCGGGCCATATCCGGCCGAACCGCCCAGGATGGAAGAAGCCCGAAGGGCGCTCCGCAACGGAAAGGGCGGCCTGGTGGAACAGAGGGAGACGCTCATGGCGCAGGACACCAGCGCTCCTGCCGTTCCTGGCGAGGACCGGTCCCGGCGGACGGTCCTGGTGGCGATCGGCGCGCTGTTGCTCGGCCTGCTCATCGCGGCGCTCGACCAGACCATCGTCGCCACCGCGCTGCCCACGATCGTCAGTGAGCTCGGCGGCCTCGACCACCTCTCCTGGGTGGTCACCGCCTACCTCCTGGCCGCGACGGCCGCGACTCCCCTGTGGGGCAAGCTCGGTGACCAGTACGGTCGCAAGAAACTGTTCCAGACCGCCATCGTGATCTTCCTGATCGGCTCGGTGCTGTGCGGAATCGCGCAGGACATGGGGCAGCTGATCGCCTTCCGGGCCCTCCAGGGGCTGGGCGGCGGCGGCCTGATCGTGCTGTCGACGGCGATCGTCGGCGATATCGTGCCGCCCCGTGAACGCGGCAAGTACCAGGGCCTGTTCGGTGCCGTCTTCGGCGGGACGAGCGTCCTGGGACCGCTGCTCGGCGGGCTGTTCGTGGACCACCTCAGCTGGCGCTGGGTGTTCTACATCAACGTCCCCGTCGGCATCGTCGCGCTCGCCGTCATCGCCGCCGTGCTGCACATCCCGCGCCGCCGCACCCCGCACCGGATCGACTACCTGGGCACCGTCCTGATCGCCGCGGTCGCCGCCTGCTTCGTCCTGATGACCTCGCTCGGTGGCGTCACCTACCCCTGGGGCTCCTGGCAGATCGTGGGATGCGGCGCGCTCGGCGTGGTGCTGCTGGGGGCGTTCCTCGTCGTCGAGCGCCGGGCCGCCGAACCCGTCCTGCCGCTGCGCCTGTTCCGGGGCCGCACCTTCACACTGACCGCCGTCATCGGCTTCGTCGTCGGCTTCGCGATGTTCGGATCGATGACGTATCTGCCGACGTTCCTGCAGGTCGTGCAGGGGGTTTCGCCGACCGTGTCCGGGCTGCACATGCTGCCGATGGTGGTCGGCATGCTGCTGGCCTCCACCGGCTCCGGGCAGATCGTCAGCCGCACCGGCCACTACAAGGTCTTCCCGATCGCCGGGACCGGCGTCGTGGCGCTCGGTCTGCTCTTGCTGCACCGGCTCGACCCGTCGAGCAGCGTCACCGAGATGAGTGCCTACTTCTTCGTCTTCGGCTTCGGACTCGGCCTGGTCATGCAGGTGCTGGTGCTCATCGTGCAGAACGCCGTCGCCTACCAGGACCTGGGCGTCGCCACCTCCGGTGCCACGTTCTTCCGCTCCATCGGCGGCTCGTTCGGCGTGTCCCTCTTCGGCACGCTCTTCACCAACCACCTCCGGCCGCGGATCGCCGACGCCGTCGCCGGAACGCAACTGCCGCCGGGCGTCGACCCGTCCAAGATCGCCGAGGATCCGCGGACCGTCACCCGGCTGCCGGCCGGGCAGGCGTCCGGCGTCCTCCACGCCTACGCCGTCTCGATCACCGATGTCTTCCTCTACGCCGCCCCTGTCGTCCTGGTCGCGTTCGTCCTGGCCTGGTTCCTCAGGGAGGAGCCGCTGCGCAGCAGCGTGACCGCCCCCGACACCAGCGAGGTGCTCTCCTCCAACCCCGTCGAGCGGTCCTCACACGACGAATGCGCCCGCGCACTGTCCAAACTCGGCAGCAGGGAAGGCCGTAAGCACATCTACGAGAAGATCACCGCACGGGCCGGACTGGACCTCGAACCCGCCGCGGGCTGGCTGATCCTGCGCATCCACCGCCACGGCTCGGTGCAACCGGCGCTGCTCGCCGAACGCAGCACCGTGCCGCTCGGGGTGATCTCCGCGAGCATCCGGCAGATCGAGGAACGCAAACTCGTCACCCGCGACGGGCTGTTGCTGCGGCTCACCGACAGCGGACGGGAGACCGCCGACCGGCTCTCGGCGGCCCGTCAGCAGTCGCTCGCGGAGATGCTGGGCGACTGGTGGACCAAGGACCGGCCCACCGACCTCACCGCACTCGTCCGGGAGCTGACGGAGGGGCTGTGCGGCTCGGACGCGGAGGAGCCGCACCACGACGATGCCCGCCGTCCCCTGCCGCGTACCCCTCCGCACACGCCACGGCCACCCGACCTGGCGAAGTGAGCACGGTCGAGGGGGAGAGCTGACGGCTGGCAGCGGCCGGCGGAGCCCCGCGGCGGGGTGCGGGTGCTCGTGCGGCGCACTGCCGGTCAGCGGCCCCCGTCCAGCCGCTTCTCGAAGTAGACCTCCGCGTAGGGGTCCTCGTGGTACGGATCGATCTCCACGAAGCCGTGCCGCCGGTAGAGCGCGACGGCCTCCACCAGATCCCGCCGGGTGTCCAGCCGGATCCGCTCGGCGCCCAGTTGCACCGCGACCCGCTCGGCGGCCGTGAGCAGCACGCCCGCACCGCCCCGGCCGCGCCGGGCGGCCCGTACGAACATCTGCTTGAGCTCCGCGGTACGTGCGTCCAGCAGCCGCACGCCGACGCAGCCCGCCGCCACCTCGCCGTGGCGGGCCACCAGCAGCACGCCGTTCGGCGGCGTCAGATCGGCGCTGGGGTACTCCGCGATCCCCTCGTCGATCTCCTCCGGAGTCGAGCTGCGGCCCTCGTGCAGCGTGAAGTACCGGTCGGCCACCTCGGTGTAGTACTCGCGCAACAGCGCCTCGGCGTCCGGCGAACCGACCGGCTCGGGGGAGACGGCCCAGGGGAGGCGGAGGGTGGCGGCGTCACTCATGGCGTCATTGTGGCGGCCGGGGCGGCGCGCCGCGCAACGGGTTTTGAGTGACGCCGCCGGAGGGCGGTCAGCCCTGCTTCGGGCCGGTCTGCTGCACCACCTCGAAGGACCACAGGGTGGAACCGGACGCGGCGGGCTTGGGCCGCTCGCCGCCCTCGCCGCCGCCGCCCTGCTGGTGCGCGGCCTTCATCGGGCCCTCCATCCACGCCTGGAACGACTCCTCGTCCCGCCACCGGGTGTAGACGAGGTACTGGTCGGTGCCCTCACGGGGCGGGACATCAAGAGCACCAAGGAACAGGAGCGCGACGGCCGCGACTTCATCAGCCGGCGTGGTGGCTCGTGCGTGCACGTCTACTACGAGCCGGACACGTCCGCCTGGCGCAAGAAGCGAGTGCGGCTGCCCGACGGGCGGACGGTCTACAGGGTCGTGCGTCCTGTCTTCGAAGGACCTTGGAGGACCTGAAGTCAGGTCGGACGCATGATGGGCCGCGCCTAGACGGAATGATCGTCTACGACATCGACCGCCTGACGCGCGACAACCGTCATCTGGAGGACGCCATCGACGTGGTTGAGCGCCACAGGCGGCCGATCATCGACATCAACGGCAGCCTTGACCTGTTGACGGAAAACGGCCGTGCCACGGCGCGAGTCGTCGTGGCGATGAGCAACAAGCAGTCCGCCGACACCTCCAGGCGGGTGCGCCGCAAGCACAGGGCTCTGGAGCGCGAAGGGATCCCGACAGGCGGAGCCCGACCGTTCGGCTGGAACGACGACAAGCGCACCCTGCACCCGACCGAGGCGAAGCTTCTACGGGCAGCAGCACTCGGCATCCTTGGGGGCGCTCCGGTACGGGCCTCCTGCGTGCGCTGGAACGAGCAGGGTGTGACCATGCCGCGGGGAAGCACTTGGAGCACAACCAAGCTCAAGGCGGTATTGCGGAATCCACGTATCTGCGGGATCCGCTCCCGCAAGGTTCGCGTACTCAACCCGGACACCGGCAGCGAGAACGAGCGCTGGGAAATAGTCTACGGCGACGACGGCGAGCCCGTACAAGGGCAGTGGGAGCGCATCATCACCGAGGAGCAGTGGAAAGCGCTCATGGAGGTGATCGGCGACAACACGGCACCGGGGAGTGGGCACAACTCGCGGAAGTACTTGCTCACAGGAACTCTTCGATGCGACAAAGATGACTGCGGTACAGCGCATAGGGCAATCAAGGCGCCGAAGAGCGCGAACAAGCCAGATGGATTCTTCTACTACGCATGCCCGGACAAGGGCCAGGGCGGGTGCGGTGGTGGCACCAAGATCCCAGGCCCGGACGCCGAGAAGGCGGGGACTGGGAGGGGGAGGAGGAGCTGACGCGCGTCCGTGAGGACATCGAAGATGCCAAGGAAGCCCGCAGGAAACGGATGCTCAGCAAGGAGCGTATTTTGCGATGCTCCAGGAATTCACTGCCCAGGAGCGCCGTCTGGTGCGAGACCGGAATCGCTGGATCAAGCATCAGTATGCCTCGTTGGGTAAGCCGGTTGACTTGCGGGCTGATTGGGACGATCTGACGCTTCCGGAGCAGCGTTCCTATGTCGAGCAGACACTCACTGCTGTCCTTGTCGCGCCGGCGGTCGGTCGCCGAAAGTCGGTGCACACACGACTGACCCCGCTTTTCCGTTCTGAAGATGACGCTTAGACCCTGTCCTTCAGGTCAGATTGCGGAGTCGTTTGTAGCGGCAAAGGGCATCTACCAATCGGAGAAAGGCCAGGTAGTTGCCGACCGTCGTGGGTGTTGGCCGCGGATAGTCCGACGATTGGGGGCGGTCCGTTCGCGTTGGGGACAGGACGCGCGTCTTGGGACCGGGCTTACCCCGGTCCACGGGGCTCGGACCTGCAAGTTCGCCCCCTTTGCGCGGACCTGGGCGGAGTCGAGGACTGTGCGGGAGAGGTCGACCAGGTCGCGTTCGTCCAGGAGTTGGAGAACCCTCTGGTGCAGCTGGGCCCAGACCCCGTGCGGGACCAGATGACAAACCGCGCTTCACGGTCGACTTCGACGCCCCGAAACACGGTGGCAGCGCTCGCCAGGCGCAGCCGCTGACGAGTACATAGATGATCGCGGCGAACACCGCCTCATCATCGATGTTCGCGACTCCACCGCCCTGCAGCCACACCCGAGCCGCCGACTACAGCGGTCGTGCGATCTCCCACAATCCGTCCGGAACGATCCATCCCCAACGCCCACCCCCAATGCCCAGTACAACAGTCAACCGGCCAAGTGGCACACGATCTTATGGAGGCTGCCGTACAGCTGGGTGAGTCGGCTGGCTGCCACAAGGTGCAGTTGCCGGAAGCAGATGACGTGTACGTCCACACCCTCTCTGTGGCGTCTTCCAGGCTGCTGCACGCAAGCCGCTATTCGGCCACAAGGCGGTGGCCGACGGCGGGCAGCTGCCCAGCCGCCTCTGACATGCCAACTCGCCAATACTACAGTGAGTTGTTCCGCAGCAGGGCGGCCCTATGGGGTATCAATCCCGTGCCTGTTGGGGACAGGGCTGGAACGACGACTCGAGGAGATGGCGATGAATGACCGTGTTGACCCAAGGCTGGCCTACACCATGAGCCCCGGTCCTTCCCCCGGCCCAACTCCTGCCCCCAGCCCGTCACCCTCCCCGCCAGGATCTTCCCCAAGTCCTGAGCCCTCTCCTTCACCGGGGCCGAGACCTCAACCGCCGGCCCCATGGGGCAAGGATCCTGACGTGGGGGTCGATCCATCATTCCTGCGCAGCAGAGCCGATGCCTGTGATGTCGCAGTCGAGACGATTCGCATGACCAGGGGCGCAGCCATGGATGCCAACGACGGCCTGAGTAAGGCGGCTTCCGGCTGGGCCTTCACGCAAAGTATCGACGACATGCAAAGTCGCTGGGAAGCACTCGTGAAGGAGGTCACCGGCCGACTGGACACTGCGTCCGATAACTTCCGGATCAGCGCGGATGCTTACGAAGAAAATGAGGATCGGGTCCAGTCCTCGTTTTTCAACATCTACCGCTAACGAGCAGGACACGCAATGGTTACCTTTACTCAGATTATCGAATTGGACGTTTCCGGCCTGGAGACGTTCGCAGACCGATGGGGCCGCGTACATAGGAAAATCAAGGAAGCCCGCGAAGGTTTCCATGACGATGTGGTCCGCAAGCTCCATGACGATCAATGGCGGGGGGCGGGCGGCAGCAAGGCACAGGGTTACTGTGATCGAATACAGACGGCAATCGACGCCCTGGATACCGAAGTGATGAGTCTGCGTAGGTTTCTCGACGAAGAGGCCGACGGCTCAAAGGGTAGCGGTGGCGTCAAAGGGTTCGAGGGCCTGCAAAAAGAAGCTTGTGCGCTGCAAGAAGAAGCGTTCGGCCACGGCTTGCTGATCAATGATGACGGCAGCATCCAGCGTATGGCGGGATATGACCCTACTGCGCCTGAAGGCTCGGAAAGTCTCGACGAGGAGAAGCGCATCATCGCTGATTCGCTCGAAGAGAGAGCCAAGAAGGTGATCGGTACGGCTACTGAAAACGACGAATGGATAGCCGCTAGCCTGAAGGTGATCTTCGGTACGGTCGGCAACTTCGAGACGGAGGACCGACGGTACAACGTCTCCGAGCCCACCTTGAAGGATCGGATGGTGCGCAATCAGCTGAATAATGTTGGCGCGATGGCGAATATGAGGGGCTGGAAGACGACTGCTGGGCTAGTCCAGCACTTCCTGGACGGCAATGGTGAGCCGGTCGAGGTCCAACCGCAGCAGATGATGAAGGATATCCCGCAGTTTCAAAGAGACCTCGACAAGACCATGGATCATGACGTCAGCAAGCGACCAGACGGCCCCTTCACCACTGAATGGCAGTCGACCGCACCGAACCCCAAGGATGGGGACAAGAGTATGGACTGGTATTACGGGCTGAATCACTTTCAGTACCGGACAGTCGGCGAGAAGCATGGAAATGAAGTCACCTACCACGTGGAAGTTCAGAAGCGGTACGACTGGGGAATTCCCAGCGAACATCGCAGAACTCAAGAGGCATTTGGTGGACCGTTCGAGATGTCATTGGAACAGGCGGATCTCGCTCACCTCAACACCACTGGACTGGGCCACGACTTCGACGTTAAAGGGAGTTCAGGGCAGATGAGGACAACGGTATGAAACCTCTATATGTTGGCCGTCACACTGGTAAGCCACGGGAACCGCGGGATCCGAATGAATCGAAACAGTCTGCGCCTCAGTCGCGGAAAGGGCGTCTCGCCGCCCTCAGTCGAAACAAGGGCGCAAAAATAGCCTTTTGGGTGGGAATCTTCGCCTGTCTTGCGTTTTCGCTCGCCGTGATAGTCGGCCTCGTCCAAGGCTATTACGAGATGAGCCACCCGTCCGGCGGCTGGTGTCAGGACAATTCCCCCAAGTGTGTGAAGCCCTGACCAGGGTCAGCCTGGTCGGTCTGGTGGATATGGGGCGCATGCTCGCGCCCATGTTGCGTGAGTTGGCCAGGACGAACCTGACCTTCCTTTCCGGGCCTTAGATGGCGGCGCGTACGGCTGCACCTTGGCGCAGCCGTTGATGCGAGCGTGGGTGTCAGTCTCTGGTGAAAGGTCGGATCTCTCGCACTCGCCGCCGCCAGCTGCTACTACAAGCGGCTCGACCGCCTCACCATGTAGGACCCGCCCTAATACTGCATTCTGGCCCGCAGGACGGTCAGGCAGACGTGGGCGGCCATGGCCAGGGTCATGTGGCGATGCCAGCCGGGATAGCGACGAACCTGATAGTCGTCCAGGCTGCACTCCTGCTCGGCGGTCTGGAAACACTCCTCAACAGCCCACCGGCTACCCGTAATCGAGCACAAGCGCCCGGACGCTGACGGAGTCGATCGCGCATCGCGACCAGTCCAGCTCGCGGCCAGAACTTCACGGTCACCAGCCCAACGCCTGCCCCCACCTTGCGGACGCCTTACTCCGTAGGCGGCACCACTCGCCGGAACAACACCCACAACTCATCCGGCACCAACCGCTCAACCAGATCCGTCATGCACGGCTCAACGAACAAACTCGCCATAAGAGACGACGTCTTAGCGGATGACAGCAAAGGTTTGACGGATGATGAGGCTAGGCGGTCTTCGGCTTGGCCTGTTGTACTACCTCGAACGACCACACGGTAGAGCCGCTAGCGGCAGGCTTCGGTCGGTCACTACCGCCCTGGTGGGCCGCCTTCATGGGCCCCTCCATCCACGCCTGGAACGACTCCTCGTCACGCCACCGTGTGTACACCAGGTAGTTGTCGGTGCCTTCGACCGGGCGGAGGAGCTCGAACCACTCGAAGCCGTCGGAGTTCTCAACCGCGTGGGCGCGGGAGGCGAAGCGCTTCTCCAGGGTTTCCCGCTGTTCGGCGGGGACGGTCAGCACGTTGATCTTGACTACGCTCATGCGTCCATCTTGCCTCATAGGGTGTCAGCGGAGTGTCAGTGGCCGCGAGCGGCACAGTGGTACATCAGAGCATCCGTTGCGGGCGCAGCAGCTCGAACCACTCGAAGCCGTCCGAGGAGTCCACCGTGCCGGCGCGGGACGCGAAGCGCTTCTCCAGGACCTCGCGCTGCTCGGCGGGCACGGTCAGTGCATTGATCTTCACGATGCTCATACCGCCCATCGTGCCGCATGGCGTGAAGGGGGCTCAGGTCAGGGCCGGATGGCGCGGCCGCTCAGCCGTGCAGCTTCAGCCCCTTGGTGATTTTGTCGACGATGCCGCGCGGTCCGTGGACGGCGAGTCCCACCAGATCGAGGGCGTCGGCGGCCACGGCCCGCACCGCCGCCCGGTTGTCGTCGTCGTTCCCCGTCGTGAACATCCCGGCGGTGTACAGCGCGGTCGGTACGGCACGGCTGAGCGCTCGGGCATGGGTACGGGACAGCCCCCGGGAATCGGCGGTGTAGCACAGCACCGGCTCGCGGAACAGCGCCAGATAGTCGTGTCCGGAGGCGTCCTCGTAGCGCTTGCCCATGATGTCGCCGGAGGCGTGTGCGAGGCCGCTCGCGAGAAACGCGGTGACGTTCAGCTTCTGCCAGACGGCGAGGTCGTCCCGGACGATCACGGCGATCTTGGTGTCGAAGCGCAAGGGGGCCGGCACCGCTGCGGGCTCGGCAGGGGCCGTGGCGGGGGAAGCGGTCGTGGTCGGTGCGGTCGTCATACGGGGAGTCTCGTCCGGCATCCGGACCACCGTCTTGAACGCTGGTGCGGCGCGGCAGACTGGAATGATGAGCAGGCAGCACGACGGGGACTGGGCACGCTACTGGCGTGATCCTGAGCGGCCCCTGGAGGCGATGCACGCGCACTTCGTCCGCCATGTCTTCCACCCGCACAGCCATGACGCCTATTCGTTCGCCGTGACGGAGGCCGGCGCCCAGCGCTTCACCTGCCGCGGCGCGGGCCACACCAGCGCCGTCGGCATGGTGATGGCGTTCAACCCGGACGACCCGCATGACGGAGAGTCCGCCGTCGAACTCGGCTTCACCTACCGGATCATGCACATCGGGCCGGACGTCGTACGCGCCGTGCTCGACGATGTGACCGACGGCCGGGGCGCCATGCCGCTGTTCGACCGCCCGGTGGTCGACGACCCCGTGCTGGCCCGCGCCCTGCGCCGGCTGCACCCGGCGCTCGTCGGAGGTGCGGAGCCCCTGGTGCGGGAGGAGCGGCTCACCGCGGCCGTCGAAGCCATGGTGCGGCGCAATGCGTCCCGCGGCGCCGTGCGTGCCGGACCGCGCGAACTGCCCGTGGGGGCGCAGGCCAGGGCCGCCCGGCGGGTGCGCGATCTGCTCGTCACGGCCTACGACCAGCCGCTGACCGCGCAGGAGCTCGCCGACGCCGCAGGGTGCAGCCGCTTTGCGCTCTACCGGGCGTTCCGGGCCGAGTACGGGATGGCGCCCAGCGACTTCCAGCGGCTGATGCGCCTGCGCCGCGCCCGCACACTGCTCGTCGACGGCCGCCCCACGGCCGAGGCGGCCACCGAGGCGGGCTTCGCCGACCAGGCCCACTTCCACCGCTGGTTCGTACGGTGCTTCGGCGTCACTCCGGGTGCGTTCCGCCGGGCCGGCGCGCGGGTGTGAGGCGGGGCGCTTTTGGCCCGGTCACCCCGGCGGTGGGGGTACCCGCACCCCCACGGGCGGTGTCCCGGGACGGCGTCTGCGCAGCCCGATCACCAGTACGGTGACCGCCGTCAGGAGCACCTGCAGTCCGCCGACCGTCACCATCCAGGCCGGGACGCCGCCCACCCTCAGCAGTGCATCCTCGTACGTGACCCGCTGATACGGGGTGTCCTCGGCGGTGCGGAGGAGTTCGTGGTCGCCGGTGATGTGCTGCGGCTGTGGGAAGCGCTGGTCGATGGCGGTCAGAAAGGTCCGGTGGGAGCCGCCGAGGTCGCGTAGCGCCCCTCGGGGGGTGATCCGTCCCGCGAAGAAGACCTCGGGCTTTGCGCCGCCGATGGCGCTGCGCGGCTCCATCCGGTGCGGCGCGAGGACGTAAAGCCCCAGCGACTGCGGTGTCTTGGCGAGACGGGAGAGCCGCATGGGGTAGACGAGCCGGTCACTGGCGAAGGACAGCCGCAAGGGTTCGAGGGTCCCTGTCAGAGGGCGGTGGGCCTCGGCCGGGGCCAGCCGTATCGCCACGTACTCCCATCGCTGCGTCACATACGGGCGGAGCGCGCTCGTGAGCGAGGCGGGGAGCTGGAAGCCGTTGGATTTCAGCCAGTTGCGCAATGCCGCCGGGTCGGTGGCGGTCAGCCGGGCGACGTCGAAGGGCCCCAGGCGCTCGCGGCCGACCACCCCGACCCCCGGGCCGCTGGCGCCGGGAGCGGGGGCCCCGGCGCTGTCGGACATACCGCCGAAGGGCCAGTCGCCGCTGCGGGGCCAGAAGTAGTGGCGCGGCTCAACGGCGGGTGCGGTCAGCGCGGTGAGCCGGTCGAACAGCTCGCGGTCGCCGAGCCGCACGGTGGCCCGGTGCGGTACCGGCATGATCCACGCGGCGTCCGGCGCCGTGCCGTCCACCGTCAGGCTCATGACGATCTGCTCGGACTTCCCGTCCCAGCGCACCACCGAGGTCTCGCGGTTCACCGCTATCGTCGTCTTCGGGTCGTGCACCATTGCCCCGCAGCCACAGGCGTACGCCGGCCGGGCCAGCGACACCAGCTGCACGGCCAGCAACATCAGCACCACCAGCAGCGCCCGCCGCCGCCCAGCAGTGGTACGCACCGTGGCAGCCGCCTCCGCCACCATGCCCATAGTCCGTCCCCCGTCCCCCGTTTACCGCTCGCCGGTCCATGTGATCGCCAGCGACACAGACGGCGCCGGCCCCATGGCTGGTTCCCGCCCCGGCACGCCCGGCCGTGACAGGCCCCGCGCCCACACTCCGCGCCGTGCCGGGAGCAGCCCCGGGCGGCTCCTCTCCGTACGCCCGGAAGAACGGCCGAGGGCCCGGCCGGAAGTATCCGGCCGGGCCCTCGTATGCCTGGTGCAGCGAACTGAGCGGTCAGGCCACCGACTCGGCCCTGGCCGCGCTGCGGATCTCGCGCGCCTCCGCCTCGGTCTCGACGGCCGGCGGGGAGCCGGGCAGCGGCTTGCGGGCGCTCTCCGACATCAGCAGGACGGCGATGCCGCCGATCACGGCTGCCGCCATCATGTAGTAGGCGGGCATCATCTTGTTGCCGGTCGCGCCGATCAGGGCGGTGACCACCAGCGGCGTCGTACCGCCGAAGAGCGACACGGAGATGTTGAAGCCGATCGACAGCGAGCCGTAGCGCACCTTGGTCGGGAACAGCGCGGGCAGCGTGGCCGGCATCGTCGAGGTGAAGGCGACCAGCAGCAGTCCGAGCGCGGCCATGCCCAGCGCGATGGCGACCAGCGACCCCTGCCGGATCAGCAGCAGGGCGGGCACGGACAGCACCAGGAAGCCGAGGCAGCCCGCGGCGATGACCGGGCGGCGGCCGAAGCGGTCGGTGAGCCGGCCGGCGAACGGCTGGACGCCCATCATCAGGACCATCACGGCGAGCACGACCAGCAGTCCGTGCGTCGCGTCGTACTTCAGCTCCGAGGTCAGATAGCTCGGCATGTACGACAGCAGCATGTAGTCCGTGACGTTGAAGACCAGGACCAGTCCGATGCACAGCAGCATCGACCGCCACTGACCGAAGATCATCTCGCGGATGCCGATCCGCTTCTCGGTCTCGCGGCGCTCCTTCTCCTTCGTCCGTGCTTCCTTCTCCAACTGGGCGAAGGCCGGGGTCTCTTCCAGCCGCATCCGCAGGTAGAGGCCGATGATGCCCATCGGTCCGGCGATCAGGAACGGGATGCGCCAGCCCCAGGAGTTCAGGTCGTCGGTGGACAGCAGCGCGGTCATCAGCGTGACCAGGCCGGCGCCGCCGACGTAGCCGGCCAGGGTGCCGAACTCCAGCCAGCTGCCGAGGAATCCGCGCTTCTTGTCCGGCGCGTACTCGGCGATGAAGGTGGAGGCACCGCCGTATTCGCCACCGGTCGAGAAGCCCTGCACCAGGCGGGCGACGAGCAGCAGGACGGGCGCCCCGACGCCGATGGAGGCATAGGACGGGATCAGGCCGATGGCGAAGGTGCCCGCCGCCATCATGATCATGGTGATCGCGAGGATCTTCTGCCGTCCGATCCGGTCGCCGAGCGGTCCGAAGACCATGCCGCCGATGGGACGGACCAGGAATGCCGCCGCGAACGCTCCGAACGTCGACAGCAACTGCGCGGTCGGACTCCCGGACGGGAAGAAGACATGTCCGAGGGTGACCGCGATGTAGCTGTACACGCCGAAGTCGAACCACTCCATCGCATTGCCGAGCGCGGCCGCCGACACGGCACGCTTGACCATCGCGGGATCGACGACGGTCACCTCGTCCGATGTCTGGTACGCCGGATCCGCCGCCCGCTCCCGCTGCGGATCGGATGCCTTGCCGGCACGGCTGCCGGCGGGGTTACTGGGCCCGGGTGCGACGGGGGACTGCGTCGGCACGTGCTCGCTCGCCTGCGCTCTCTTTGGACGACAACATGATTCCGCCCGCCACGGGGTGGCGGGCCGAAGCCCGCCATGGGGGGCGACGGGCAAAGGTCGACCATAGGGGCAGAACGGATCATCACGGACGGTGTGCGGACGACCGCGCAGGTGGCCGTATACCCGCTCCTTGCAGGGGAAACGCCCTGCCGTTCAACAATCCGTGGCACTTATGTCTGTGATCCATATCGCGATGATCTGCTGCAACCATCGGAGGATTGTGAGCTGCGCCACGCGTGGTGGCGCGGTGCGGCCGGGAGGCGGGAGCGCCGCGGCCGGACACGAAGACGGCGCGGCAGCGCACTGCACCGCCGCGCCGATGTGGATCGTCGCGTTCCCTCAAGGATCAGCCATGACCGCCCGCCCCGCCACTCGGGCGGGACCGCCGGCCGGGCCTTCACCCGGTCCTTCACCCGGGCCCGCGGTGCGCCGCCCGGCCCGGCCGGTGGACCGCCCCCTCAAGGCATCCACGCCTCGTACGACATGACCTCCCCCGACGTGATCTTGAAGTCCGGCTCGTCCTTGGTGAAGGTGATCTCCAGTCCCAGGAGTTCGCCGGTACGCGGATCGAGGATCACCATCTGGCGGGTCGAGTTCGTGGCGCCGTCGGGGCCGTCGTACACATACGCCTGCCCGCGCCGGCCCAGCCGGTCGGTGACCACGCCCGCCTGCCGGAGCCCGCCCGCATCGGCCAGCATCCGGACGACGGCGGCCGTCTCCCGCGGCCCCGGGGTCCACTCCTGGCGGAAGGAGGAGAGCGCCGACAGGAGCTGCGGGGTCGTTCGGGTGCCGTCCGGCCCGCCGTACAGCCACGACAGCTGTTCGCGCAGTGCCGCGGGGTCCGTCGACGGCTTCGTACGGGAGGCGAGGCCGCTGTGTTGGCCCTCCGAGCCCGCCGGGTAGGTCTTGCGGTGCAGTACCTTGCCGTCACTGACGGTCTGCCAGTGGCCGTCGTTGTCGTGGATCACCGGGCGGCCCGGGTGCCGGGGGTCGGTGGCCACGACCAGCTCCGAGCCGCTGCCGTCGTCGTGCCAGCGGGTGATGCGCTCCTCGGGCACGGTGACCGGCGGCGCGGCGTCCGGGCCCGACTCCATGCTCATGTACCAGCTCTGCAGATGGCTGCCCCGGCGCGGCCCGTCCGCGGCACCGGCCGTCCGCGCCCTGGCCTCCGCCCTGCGGGCGAGGACGTCCAGCGAGACGGACGGCGCATCGGCATGCAGGGCGAGGGCGACGGGCGCGGCGACGGCGGGGCTGCTGCCGGCGCCGGAAAAGGTGAGTGCCAGGGCGGCGACGGCGGCCGACGACACGGCGGTCAGGCCCATCACCAGACGGCGTCGGCGTACGGGACGCGGACGGCCGCGGGGCACGTCCCCGGCCGTCAACGCCTGCAGCCGGGCCTCGGCCCGCAGGGTCAGCGGGCGGTCGCGCCAGGGCCCCTCGTCGGCGGAGACGGGGTCGGCCTGCCGCAGCAGCTCCAGTTCCTCAGTCATGGCGGCGGCCTCCCGCTCGGGTCGGTACGGGGTGGGGGGAGACGGGGGTCGGTACGGGGCGGGGGGCCGCCGGGCGTGGTGTGGGCGCCGGTTGTGAGGGGGGCGACGACGGGGGCGCGCCGGATCGCGGCGGGGGCGCATCGGGCCGGGTGGTGCCTCTCGGCCGCATCCGCTCGATCTGCGTACGGAGCCGGCCGCGCGCCCGGTGCAGTCGCATGGCCGCCGCGCTCTGCCCGCACCCGAGGGTCACCGCCAGCTCCTCGATGGTCAGTTCCTCCCAGGCCGTCAGGCGCAGCACCTCCTGATCGGCGGGTGAGAGCCGGGCCAGTGCCTCGTGCACCCAGGAGCCGGGCCGCTCCGCGTCCGGACTCTCCACGGTCTGCCGCCGGTGCGCCGCCTCGTGGTTGCCGAGCCGGTGCAGCAGCCGCCGGTAACGGCCCATCCCCCGCACCGTATTGGCCAGACAGTTCCGGGCCACCCCGTACAGCCAGGGCAGCGGCGCATCGGGGAGCTCGGCGCGGCGTCTCCAGGCTATGGAGAAGACCTCCGCCACCACTTCCTCGACCTCGTGTGCCTGCCCGTCCAGCCGCCGCGCCACAAAGCGGCTGACCGCCCAGTAGTGCGCGCGATAGGCCTCGGCGAAGGCGTCGTCCGTGCTCATGAACCCTTGGTGTCCGGCACGGCCCCCATCTTCACACCGTTCCGGGGTGAGACTTCCCACCGGCCGTGCGGGCCCCTCACCGCTCGCCGGCGGTGATGTTCGAGGCGGCTCCGGACACCTACCGGGCATGAAATCTCCCGTGAAGTGGCTGACGACCACCGACCACAAGACGATCGGCACGCTCTACCTGGTCACCGCGTTCGCCTTCTTCTGCCTCGGTGGACTGATGGCGCTGCTGATGCGCGCCGAACTGGCCCGTCCGGGCCACCAGATCCTGTCGAACGAGCAGTTCAACCAGGCGTTCACGATGCACGGCACGATCATGCTGCTGATGTTCGCGACGCCGTTGTTCGCCGGTTTCGCGAACTGGATCATGCCGCTGCAGATCGGCGCGCCCGATGTGGCCTTTCCCCGGCTGAACATGTTCGCGTACTGGCTCTATCTCTTCGGCTCGCTGATCGCCGTGGGCGGATTTCTGACGCCTCAAGGGGCGGCGGACTTCGGCTGGTTCGCGTATGCGCCGCTCTCCGATTCCGTGCATTCCCCCGGTATCGGCGCGGACATGTGGATCATGGGTCTGGCCTTCTCGGGCTTCGGCACGATCCTCGGTTCGGTCAACTTCATCACGACGATCATCTGCATGCGG